>JBCBFT010000023.1:0-72152 GCA_038527485.1 Bacteroidota bacterium | reverse complement strand
GGTCATCCTGACGACCATACTTGCGCTTCCCATTCGAGGCTACGCCTACTCTATTATAACCCCATTTTTTATGTCCACCTACTTAAGTATTTGGACAGAAGAAAACGAGGTATAAGTAGAATGCAAGATTTTCAACAGCAATACTTTAAGTCTCTTGTCTCACATCTTAACATCTGACCTCTTACTTATATTTACTTCTTCAAGTACTCCATCGACTTCCTGTGAAAGTATTGAGCTACTTTGTCACGTGGATTCTGTAGGAGAATCTGCTCTGTCAAAGCGATACTTTCCTCATAATGGTTTTTGTAGTAAAGGGCTACGGCCTCATCAAAGGTTTCCTTCAATTCCCACTTCACGTCAAACTCTTCTTGGGGATCTCCATCTATACATTCGAAGACCTCTATAGACTCATTTTTCCCTTTGACTTTCACTTTTCCGATGTATCTGAAGTGGAATTGATCTGGTTCTTCTAGCCCGCGGTAGCTACTACCACTAATCAGGATGCGTACGCCAAATGATTTGGTTAACCCTTCCATCCGAGCAGAGGTATTGACTGTATCTGAGATCGTCGCTGCGTCTGTCCGTCTGCTATCCCCGATGATCCCCATGATAAGAGGTCCTGTATGTAGTCCCATTCCTACGGCAATCTCTGGGCGATCCTTCTGCTTCCTCTCGACATTATACTCTCGGAGCTTCACCTGCATCCCAATCATTGCATTCAGTGCATCGTCTGGGCTATACTGAAAGATCGCCATAATGCCATCTCCTAGGTATTGGTTCACAAATCCGCGATTATCTTGGATAATCGGTCCCATCCGATGCGTATATCCATTGATGAACTTGAATGTATCTGCAGGCGTCATTCCTTCAGATAGCGTCGTATAGCTGCGGATGTCTGTGAACAAAACGCTGACTTCTCGCTCCACTAGATCTCCCAGTTGTACCTCTGTCAGTCGCTCGTGCCCCAAGGTGCGTATGAACTCATTGGGAATGAAGCGATCGGCGATGCTAAAAATTTGATTGAGATCTATCTGTGTCTTGACTCTTGCCAAGAACTCTTGCTTTGAGAATGGCTTAGCCAAGTAATCATTGGCGCCGCGAGTGAGTCCCTGTACCAAGTCATTGACCTGATTCTTTGCTGTAACCATGATGACAGGAAGTTCGGAGGGCAGGTATTCTTCACGGATTTTCTTACAGACTTCGTAGCCCGACATATTGGGCATCATGACATCGAGTAGGACCAAGTCAAACTTGGGAGAGTTGCGCATGATGTCTAGTGCCATATCTCCATCGTCTGCAAAGACCAAATCAAAACGGTCATTTTCCAGATGGCTTTTCATGACCCTTTGGTTTACCTGTTCGTCGTCTACGATCAAGATGCGCAACTTGCCCGAGTCCGAAAATTCTTCGACAGGTTCAAACTCTAGCGGCGTGGATGCCGCCGAAGCTGTTCCGTTCAAGGCGGAGGGATTCAATACGGACAACTCATCATCTGAGATCTGTACGATGCTTCCTTCTTCATCAGAAGCGCCCAACGTGAACCAAAAGGTACTCCCTTCTCCAATCTCACTATTTACACCGATTTCTCCCCCGTGTAAGGATACCAATTGTTTGGTGATCGTGAGCCCTAACCCCGTACCTCCAAATTTACGGGCAGTAGAGCCATCAGCTTGCTGGAAGGCATCAAAAATGGCGTTTAGCTTTTCTTGAGGGATGCCAATACCTGTGTCAGAGACACTGATTTTGACCTGTGAGCCTACAGCCTCAGCAAATATCCGAACTTCTCCTTTCTCCGTGAATTTGATCGCATTGCCGATCAGATTAAAGAGGATCTGTTGGAGACGGAATGGATCTGCATCTACTGCGGGTAGAGAAAAAGGCACTGCATTGACTAAGGAAAGCCCTTTTTTATTTGCTGCTGGCCCACTCATTCGGAAGATCAGCTCAATGACACTGCTTAAATCTACTGGGTGGCACTCTAATTCAAATTCTCCACTCCTAAGTTTAGAGAAATCTAGTAAATCATCTACTAGATGATGCAGACGCTTACCTGATGAGATGATGAGTTCAAGATCTTCTTTGTCAGTTTTCCGATCGGTACGATCATATACACCTTCAGATAGCCCGATAATACCATTCAAGGGTGTACGCAGTTCGTGGGAAGTATTGGCAAGGAACTGATCCTTGAGCTGGTCAAGCGCGCGAAGCTGCTCTGTCAATTGACGTTCTAATTCTAGCTCTTCTTCCTGCCTCTTGATCTTTTCTTCTTGCTTGCGCGTATACCATCGGATGAAGAACCATACGCCGATGGCGAGTAAGATGAAGTAGACAATGAATGCTGCTGTAGTTTGCCACCACGCCTTGGCAATCGAGATTTGAATACTAGTATTTCCTTCACTCCATATGCCTTCGGCATTGCTAGCCTTGACTCTGAAGGTATAGTTTCCAGGAGGAAGCCCTGCATAGCGCGCTTTTCGATCCTTGGATGGATCACTCCAGTCATCATCTATCCCTTCGAGTTTGTACGAATACTGGTTTTCTTCTGTCCTGGCATAATGAAGGCCTACAAATTCGAATGTTAAGTCGTTTTGTTCATACGCTAAGCTGAGTTTAGCCGTCTGCGACACATGGTTTTTCAATAACTCACCATCTGCTGCACCATATATTTCATTTCCGATTTTTAGGGAGCGAATGACTATTTGAGGAGGTATAGAGTGCGCTTGGAGAAGCTTTCGAGGCTGCACACGGAAGAGTTGTGTGTGTGTATTGAGCCATACATCTCCATTTTGACCACAAAAGGGTTGAGCATAAGTCGGAATATTTTCGAAATCGTAACTGCCAAATCCATCGTCAGCATCAAAAGTCACAAAATGCTTCTCATAGGGGTTGAAGCGTGAAATTCCTCTTGCGGATGGCATCCATAGATAGCCCAATTGATCCTCAGTGATTGTCTGTACAAATTCACTCGCAAGTCCATGGCTTTGATTGTAAAAGGCATAAGGACCTTTTTCTGAATCCATTTCGAATAATCCCTCACCCCTGTCTGTTCCCACCCAGAGGGTGCCTTCCTTGGACTCATGTGCTGTGATAATAGATAGAAATCCTTCGTCTTGGTTCCATACAGCGAAATCATTTGTCTCTTCCCTATATAGGTTCATCCCTTGATCGAATGTTCCTACCCAGATTTGATATTTGCTATCTTGATAAGCAAAGGAAACGAAGTTGCTACTTAAAGAATTTTTATCTTCAGTCTTATGATGAAATTGGGTAAATTGTTGTTTATCAGGCTCATATCTACATAGCCCTCCAAATCCACTGACCCATACTCTGCCCTTCTTGTCCTGCATCACATCCATGATGAGGTTGCTGACCAGGCCTGTCGTATCTCCTTGTTGATAAACAAAATGGCGAAGCTCTCGCGAAGATACAGGATCGATAATGGCTAAGGATTGTGCATACTCTCCTCCCAGGACTTTACGCATGTATTGAACCCATAAGTGACCTTTCTCATCCCAAAAGAGAGGCTCAATCGCTACTCCTTTTACGGATTGCAGATCCATACTACGCTTCAACGTCCCCTTGATCGGGTCGAGTTCATACAGTCCATCATCTGACCCGATCCAGAGGATACCTTCAGAGGATTCTACAAAGCCGTTGAAGCGGGTCTGATCTGATGCTGCATTGAAAAGCGCAAAGTCAAAGCTTTCGGGTCGGAATTTTGCAACTCCTCCTTTTCCTGTCACCCAGGTATTCCCCTTCAAATCTTCTCCTACATACGTAAGCGAATCTAGTGGTAATCCCAATGCCGTACTCTTCGAGGCATTCCACGAGGATATACGATCCATGAGGGGTGTTTGTCTATTGATGCCTGAACCATTATTTCCAACCCATAGAAGACCACTCCGATCAATCAAAAAGGCAAATGGGAACTCGTTGGGCTTATTTTCTGCTTGATTAAACTTTTCCCCATAGTAGACTAACTCTTGACTCTGTAGATCATAAAAAAAGAATTTTCTATTGAACACAGATACTTCTGCTACATCATGAATGAACCAAATTCCTTCAGCATTTTCTGTGATGGGATTTAAAAAGAATTGATTGAAGTTTTTTCCTAATTTTTCTTCAGAGTCCAAACCGACTGTGTGCCAAGTCTTTTGTTTGACATGATACCATGCCAGATTTGTCCCTTCTCCTGAAACCCAAATATGACCTCTTAGGTCTTGGTATATGTTGGCGGGATTTTTTACAGGAAGCGATTCTGGGATAGTTTCATTCCATTCCTTGTTACTCAAGTTAAGCACTTGCAAGCCTTCAGATGTAAAGACCCACAAATTCTCTTCCTGATCGAGCACTATTTGTTTGATCTGCCCTTTGAGTGTGGACGTACTATCTGCTAAATCAGAAGGAAGGATAAGCTGAAAATCACTCTCCTTTTCTATCCATTCGTATATTCCTTGGGTAGGATGATGGACCAAGAGCTGTCCTGATGAACTTTCCACCATGTACCCGTCAAACTCGATTTTGTCATCCAGCTTGTGGGATAAAAATTTCTCCGTTTGTCCCTCTCTAGGAGAAAAGTACATGAGTTGAGCTGATTGTTGAGGAACATTTACTTCGTACATCCAGATACGCCCCTTTTGATCCTCCATGAGCATATCATGGCGTGTTTTGGCGATGCTTCCTTTCACGTTTGTCGGATTGGGATGGTTTTGAAAGGTTTCGGTCTGTGGATTGTATCGACAAAAGCCACTTTGTAGTGTGCCGAACCAGATAGAACCATCGGAAGCGATCAGCGAGGAGATAAAGCTTCTTCCTACAGGACTGACGCCCAGTGTATCGTCAGGAGTGGAACGATAGATTTTATATTCATATCCATCATATTTAACCAATCCATTGAGTGTACACATCCAAATATACCCTTGTGGGTCTTGTATGATCTCGAAAGCTCCATCTGAAGGAAGTCCATCCTTGGTATTGAGGTACTCAAAAGATATACGCTGGCTTTGGGTGTAAGCCCAAAACGGAAGGAGGAAAACCAAACAGTTTAACCACCTCCAAGCAATAAAATATTTGGGAGAATTGAGGGAAGGAAATCTCCTTCCGCGATATATCGAAGTGAAAAAGCTTCCTCTATCCATATGAAGTTGAGCTTAACCCTATGGATTAATTGGCCCAGTAACCTGAGTGTTTATATTTATTGGCTCAGTATTTTTTGGGCAAATGAAATCCACTGGAAAGGGGGAATTGTTGAGTCAATGAAATAGTCTGGCTGTACACCATGTCCGTCAACTGCCATGTTTGGAATTCTTTGACTTTTTGACAAGGCATAGGCAAGTTGATAGTTTCCACAAGGAGAGACAGTAGCGGTCATGTTGGATATATCAATGACACCAGCTGAAGAAGTCCCCATGAGTTTTACTTTCTGGCTTTGTCTCGCGTTGAGAAGGAACTGTTCTGCTGAGCTGTAATTGCCCTCATTCATCAAAATGGCAATCTGTGAAGGGTATGGATATACAGTATCTAATTGGGTAATAGAAACTTCTTCCTCAAATACATTAACGAATGTTCCTTCCTTGCCATCCATGGCATCATAAATTTGTTGTGCAAATGCACGGGTCTCCTCATCGTATCGCTCGTCTTGAGCAAAGCCCAGCATAGATTCTTTATTGGTAGTTGTAGAAAGAAACTCTACACCTGGCGTACGGATGGGATCTGTGTACAAGACGGGCGTTATCGATCTGAAAGAAGCATCCGAGCCTCCATCATTATTTCTGATATCTATGATCAGATTGGGCGTAGACAAAATCTCCTTGAGATTCTTTTTGACCAGTTTATCTATATTTTTCTTGTACTCATACCTGAAAGAAGGAATGCATATGTAAGCAGTCTGGTTGTCTAGTTTTTGAAAGAAAGGCTTTTCAGCTTCGAATCTTCGAATGTACCGACTGATCTCAGGTGACTGAGACTCTGTAAAACCTACTCGATTCATAATAGAAAAATCACTCCCCAGTTGGAGGTAGTTTTCTCCAATCATGAAGACTTGATCAAGTTCTTTGGCAGAATGATCTTTCATGTAAAAAGTTGCTGACCATCCGGTAGAGACAGGATGGATCCGCAGCTTTACCTGGCCTTCAGTCCAGTAAGGATTCTTAGACGATAGAATGGAGCCTATGTAGCCGTCCCCTTGCTTAGAAATACAGATTTCATAGCCTGACTTTGTTTCCCAGATGCCTTCAAAATCGAAGGATTCTTTTTTTTGTAGATAGGATTGAAAAGCAACAGGATCTAAATCTAGGGTTTCCCAGTCTTTGTATCTCTCAGCAGGTTTCATTTTGTTGTCAGAGTCATCGGATGCGGACTCTTGAGATGCGTAAGCAATCTCTATGTGCCCCGAACGGAAAAATGTTAGCCAATCACGCATGAGTTCTTCACATACGGCATGTTCCTTTACCTGTATAGCTTTCTCTTCAGTGACTTTATTGTGTGCTTGATAGGCTTGCACACCTTTCCTTTCGAGAGCATATTGATACCCTGCATCGTTGGTTTCGATTGTTTCCTTTACCCATTGATACACCGATGTACAGTCACAATTCTGTGCGCATACATATGTCGGAAAAAGCAGTATCAATATGTATGTAATATGCTTCATGCTACATGTATGATTAAACGGTTGATTAATAAATCTAATCTATCAATTTACCTTCACAAAACAATATATATGGGCTGTAATATCTTTTATGGATAAAGAAAAATTCGATTTAGGGATTTTTTACGGTCGAAGCTACAGCATCTGAAGGCTTTGCTCCTCCTGCGATAAGCTCCAACTGCTCGTCTGTCAGTTCAATCTCTTCCATATCCAACTCAGGTGGGATATTCAAGTATACCTTTTCGGTATCAGTTTGATCTACGACCACCAGTGTCTTTCCTTCGGGGAGATCGAGCGCACTTCCTGTGGCTTCTCTGATCGCCTGCTCGGGATCTGCTACGAGCTTTTGCTTGAAAGCGGGATCAGCCCAAGACTTTTCAAAGAGTTGTGATATTATTTTTTGGTTCCTAGTCAATTCCATGGTACAGAGAGTTAAGGGTTTCAGATGAAAGTAAGATCAGGAACATGCGTTCCCGATCTTTCTTATGTGCGAATTATATGATCGTGTATGGTTTAGTTAATAGTTAGTCTATTCTCCTTCTGCTTCAAGTTTCTTTTTCTTGCCACAGAAGAAATTCTTAATACATAGGAAACCATTACCTTCGATACCACCAGCAACCAATTCAAGCTCTTCGTCAGTCAGCTCTAGCATGTCCTCGCGCACAGGTAGCGTGATGTAGAGGGCAAATGGGTCAGACTTATCAACAACAACGAATTTTACCTGATCAGGAAGATCATCTATAGAAGCACCAGTCTCTCTGCTGATAACTTCTGCTGGGTTAGCAATAAATTCTGCTTTGAACTCAGGATCTTCGTACGTACGCTCTACAATCGGGGCTAGTTTTTCACGCAACTCGCGAGCTGCATCGTTGTCAGCTCCAACATAATGGGAAGACAGAAAATTAAAATCCATAGTTGTAAGGATTATAGTGAAACATTGATTAAATAATATATCTGAAGTTACAGATGTCTGTTCTGAGGATTTTGTCAAAGAGACTTAGTGTTCTGACAAAACCACTTTTGGGTAAATATTTACATCCAAGGCACAGAAAAATAAGTATCCTAGGAAGCAAATCGATGAAGAACGACCTCATGAAGGTCCTTCAATCTAGTTTGATGCGTCTGAAGACGTTCTGGCATTTGGAAATGCAACGAGTGAAAGATGTAAGCACTATCAGCCGCTTTATCCATGAGCTCATGTGAGGGCTTTTCAAGGGATTCATCTAATCCTAAGGTGAATAAGATTTCGTATCTCTGGTCATTTTGATCATGGCTAATCCCTTGACCTAGCGTAAATAAGCTAGTCGATTCACTATGCATGCCCATGTCTGAACATAAGTAAGCAGTAGCAAGGGTTAACCTTTTGAGTTTGATAAAATTGACAGGATTCATGGCCTTGTGCAAGTACCTAACCAATCGACTGATGTACTTGTGTGCCTTTTCTTCTTGGCGGTACAAATGACAGATCAAGCCTAGATGGTATATAAACGTCATTTTGCTGAGCGCATCTTTGGGTTTCCAATCCATTGCGACACGTAGCGCAGATTTATAAGTACCTAAGTGCTCTTGCAAGAGCAATTCGCTCTCCACCATGAGATCCGAGAGACCGCGTTCTAGACGATTTTTTTGTGCTCGAATGAAAGCTACTCCTTTGACATAGTTTTGGGATTTTAAAAACATTTTCAAAAAACCATCTATGTAATTGATGAGTAGATATCGCTCAAGACTAGCCCCTTCTTCTCCCTCTTTGAGAAATCCTTTGGCTTGTTCGTTATTGAGCTGAAAAAGCCCAAAATCTAAGTCCCAACCAGCATATATGCGCTCGATCATATCAAAATGAGGTCTAGCCTCTTCGTAATCTCCTTTGAGATACGTCAATCTACCCAGATTGATCCAAGGCTGTAAAATAAGTCGAAGATCTCTGGCCGACATCTTTGATACAGGAGTTTGCTGGAGCAGCCATTGCATCTGTGCCTGACAAAGATTGTAGGCGAGCTGCCATTCTCCTTGAAGAGAGGCAATAAGTGCTGACTGATTCAAGCCTGCACAAGTCTGCGCTTTGTTTGAAGACAAAACATCTGGAGAAGAGTCGAAATATGTAAGCAGATCTTCTGTCCAAGACTTCAAATCGCGATGAACCAGTTCTTCTGTAATCCAAAGTGGACTAGAAGGTAATTTATATGTTACAGCTGGACGTACCATGTATGCTAATCTTGATATGGGGAGTAGGAGAGGAGCTAAATGATACTCTTAGAATATACCTGCATTAATACGACGGACCAACTTTGCTCTTCTTAAGATCTGATGTTCAAGCTTTTGCTTAAACTTACTCAAGATGACATCGTCCTTGCTGATTCCAGACATTTCGATTACGCAGTAATCTTCCCCTGCATTTTCCATGGCCTGCTGAGAACAGCCACCGTTGCAGATAGGCTGTATTCTACAGCTGAGACAAGGGCTATTGTTGAATTTTGCATTCATCCGCTCATCAAACTTTTCATTCCATACGATATCTCCCTCAGCCGTCATATCTCCTTCTCTACTGTCAGTAGTAAAATCACGAGCGGTACACTTAAATACCTCTCCATTGTAGTTGATCGTAGCGTGATTCTTCTTATCGGCGTAGCAGGAGTGGCGAAGCGTGTCTACCGAGGAGAAAAGGGAATTGGTTATAAAATCATTACTTCTAAATCGTGTGATGACTTTCTCTAAACGTTCTCGGCTTGGCTTACGGTCTTGCCATACATTGTGGAAACTAAACATCATAAATGCACGCTCCTTTTCATTCAATTCGGCAAAATCGTCTACTACATGCTCGACTTTTTCTAGCGTTTCCTCTGTGTAGTTGATACGTACATATACAGGGATCTCATGGCGAGTCAAGAGCTTGATATTTTCGATGATTTTATCGTAGGTCCCCTTCGTACTAGCAGTGTAGCGAACGGTGTTGTGTTTGTCCCGATGTCCATCCAGCGTAATCTGGAAATTATCGATGTTGTATTTCTTGAAGAAAGGAATCATCTCAGGCTTGATCAGATACCCATTTGTCGTGAATCCAGACGTGAGTTCTGTCTCGCGATCTTTCATAGCTTCATGCCCATACGTAATGATAGGCTTGACGACATTATCAAAGTACAACATGGGCTCTCCTCCAAACCAGGAAATATGAAACTCCTCTAGATCAGGGTTTTCTGCTAGTACTTTGTCAATATGCTTCTGGATCTTTGTGATGGTCTCAGGGTCCATTTTAGATCCTTTGATGTGGCTTTCATAGCAGTACCAGCATTTGAAGTTGCAGTTCATCGTTGGATTGATGGTAAGCTCATACTTCTTATTGCTAAGATCTACCTCATTGCGCAAATCTTTGACTTTTTGTGTTTCGTCCACGTCATGCTCCACTACGTATCCATGCCGGATAAACTCCAAGAAAAGTTCGGGATGAATATCTGCCAGTCCTGTGATATTGTCTTCTAAGATCGCTGCATTGAACAGATCTAGAAGCATGGCATCCAACGTCAAAAATTGTTGCGTATACGCGTTAAAGCCGATGATTTGGCCTTCAAATGGGATGAAACTATTAAACCTACTGGCCTTATATTTTTTCAAGAGAGAGCTATCGATAAAGTCTGCACTTTGAATGGGTTCTTTTTCGATATTTCTGGACTTGGGAAAGTTAGAAAAACCCCCATTCAACACTCCTACTTCATTTTCTGTTAAGGGAAGTGTTTGTTTCATATGGCGTTTAAAAGCCCTCTTTATACTTAGCTCAAACATAGTTTTATAGTTGTCACGTGGTACAATAAGTATTTGGCAAAAGCAGTCTATACTTCAAAGGAATGAAGTGGAGTGTGCTACTTTCGAAATATAAGTTAGGAGTATACGGATCTGAGAATCTTGACAAGAAACCTGTAGATCCTGTCAGCTTACCGCAAAGCTTGATTTTAGGCTAAGAAGGACACGTATTTTGCTTGGAGATCGGTAAAATATGTCAGCATGTGCTGGTGAGCATTTGGCTGAGCCATCTTATCTAGAGAAAACATGCAAAGTGTGGCAAGCTCCATGACTTTGGAAAGAGAGGAATGAGGAGATGGTAAAGCTTGATCAAAAAGCGCCAGTTCTTGTGCGGCTAACCTTAGCATCTCTTGCAAGAGTTGCTGGGCTAGATCAGAGAGATTGGCTTGGATAATGTAGTTTTCCATTCTACCTCCTGATCGATAGGTAGATGCTTCTAATCCCATGAAGCATAAAAACCACTCAGTTTGAAAGCGTCCCGTAGCTTCTTTAATCCCCATATAGTCAGCAACAGTCTCATCGTGTAGGTGGACATGCATACCCCCCATATATTGCTTAGTGAAATAATGGGTGACTTCGTGTGCCAGTCGAATACTGTTGGAATATTGAAGCCATGTCGTTTCGTCTAGTCCGACCGCTTCAGGAGAGACGCCACTGTAGGATTTTTCACTCAGAATAATTAAGCGATCTTGATACAGGTCTTTGTTAGGAAGAATCTGACTACGAAAATGATGATTCCAACTCTGTCGAGGATTTTGTTGTTCCCATTCTGCTTTTAGCTTATGGATTCGATGCCAGTTATTAAGACCTGATAATAGGCTAGCACCCATAGAAGCAGGGATGGGACGAGGTTCATTTTTGTAAGCAAGTGCACGAATAATATCTGCAAAATCTGCTGGATGGGGCACGATCAAGACAGGAATCGTACCTGCTACACTCTTATATAGATAAAGAGAAAGTGTATGGGGAGATTGAAGTGTCAGACGTTGGGATTGATGCTGAGGGGCTCTCCCTTGCTTTGTTGCTGCGCGATATGCGGCGGATTGACTGATTCCCTCTTCAATCGGAAACTGAAAAGCTGTAAGGTAGCGTTGTAAGGTTGTAAATACGCCTTCAGAATGGGCTTCTTCTATATATGCTTGCCAAGTAGGAATCTGTGGATGATGAACATGTGGCTTCATCTGAAATACCCGATCATCTATAGGGGTAAACCGCAGTTGACAATAAGTAAGGACTTCCTGTACGACAGATAGATTGGGCTCTAGTCGTAAGAGGAAGTCCTGAGAAGTAGAAGATGTATTCATTATTAGGCGATTTGTCGCTTGGCAAGCTTGGCAAAAAGTCCATCTTGCTTGATCAGTTCACGATAGCTACCTGATTCGACGATCTCTCCGTCTTCCATGACAAAGATTCGGTCGGCATTGATTACGGTGCTCAATCGGTGTGCGATGACAATACGCGTAGCTTGCAGCTTCTCTAGACTTTCTGATACAATACTCTGCGTGCGATTATCTAGCGCGCTTGTTGCTTCGTCCATGAACAAAATTCGAGGTTTATTGACAATGGCTCTTGCAATCATTAAACGCTGCCTTTGTCCACCAGAGAATGTGCTGGCTCCTTCGCTGATCATTGTGTGCATACCCATGGGCATTTGTGCAATATCTTCTTCAAGGCCTGCCATATTAGCGGCTTCTACTGCGTCCTCTAGGGTGAGATCAGAGTTTCCTACGATATTCATGTAGATAGACCCTGCCATGAGGGCACTATCTTGCAAGACGACACCCATTTGCTGGCGAACCAGCTCTTTGGATAGAGACTCAAAGGCCTGACCATCATAGTAAATCGAACCCGTCTCTGCCTCTTCAAAACCTAGTAGTAGGCGCATGACAGTAGACTTTCCTGAGCCCGAAGGACCTACGAAAGCAACCATTTCACCTGGTTTGATTCTAAAAGAGACATTTTTCAAAACAGGGGCTTGATCTTGATGATATCTGAACGTGACAGCATTTACTTCAATCTCACCCTGCAGTTCTCCTGGATCTGCACTCCCTTGATAGGATTCGGGCTCTGCCTCCATGATAGGTCGCATTCTTTCATACAGGGGAATGATGTTGAGGGAAGCGATGATGGCTTCGCTGATGCTTAAGCTATCATTGAGAAACTGGCGGAAGGCAGAAACGAAAGCCATGAAGACACCTACTGAGATTAGAGATTTGCTGGGATCTTTCTGGATAATGAAGAAAATAGCAGCAAAGAAAAACATATTGGTCAGTAGGGTATAGGAGCCATTGAAAACTACAGAGAGATTCTCCAAATTAACGGATTTGAATCCTCTCATCTTCAGAAGGCCAAATTTATTGGCCCAAATAGCGAATATGCGTTGCTCTGCTCCTGAGATTCTGATTTTGGAGATCCCTGATATGAACTCGAAAAGGAACCCTTGTATATCTCCCTGTATTTGTGCGATTTCACGGTCAAATTTTAGCTTATAAAAACCGATTCCTAGCATCACACCCACTGCGAGAATGACGAGTCCCAAGCCTATCCATGCGAGGTTGGGGTCATAATAGAACAGTAAAACAACATTTACAATAGAGAAGGCACCACTCAGGACTGTACGTAAGAGTGTAGCTGAAAGCACCTGGCGGATAGCGTTGATTCCGAGTGTTCGTAGGGTAAGGTCTCCCGCAGAAAACTGGCGGTAAAAAGTCACAGGCAGGCGCAACAAATGATCCATCAGCGCTGCCTGTATGTTAATATTGGACTTGGTCTCCACTCTTAGCTGAAGAACGCCCCGGATCAGTCCCAGCATGGCTGATAGTACCCCAATAATGACCATGATACCCACTACTTCAATTAAGAAGCCTCTATCAGCCTGAGGAATGACATCATCAAAGAGTACTCCTGATAGGATTGGAACAAGCATCGTCAATAAGCTGCCAAAAAGCGTTGCCAGCATGATGAGTCCAATGTCCTTTTTAAGTCCTTTGAGAGCAAAAAGCCCAATCTGCTTGATCGAATCTATTTTTCGGTCAAAAGCATAGAAAAACATGTAAGCCATCGGTTCGAGATCGGCTGCGAGGTCAGCAGTCACGAGCTGGCTAGACTTTGTGGAAGGGTCCTTTATGAGATAACTCGTAGCATCCTTCTGAACAAGGGCTAGTGGAGCTTTGGTTCCCTGATGAAATGCCAGTAGATGCCCATTTTCTTCCTTCCACCACTCTCCACGCAGGATAACTTTACGTACCCTAACATTGGATACCTGTGCGATGGCTTTGAGCTGGTGCATCAGTGTACTTTGATCCTGATCCTTAAGTTTAGGGTCTTCAAAATCAAAGCCTATTTCACGGCCAATCAACTGACAAGCTGCCAATAGATGATTGTGGTTGTGTACAGAAGCAAAAGATTGAGAATCTTTCTCTTTGACGATAGCTTTTAGACCATCAAGGCTGTGCTCAATCATCGATTGATTGTGCATCAAGCGTCCTTGGATGTCTGCTTCCGCTTCCAGTCTGTTTGCTCGAAACCGCTGCTCAATCTTCAGGTAGAAAAACTGCTGGAGATACTGCAGGGCCAGCATGAGACTAATCTCGTCCTGAACTACATCTATTGTCGGATACACTTCCAGCTTCACAGCTGTATCCTTGGCTTGAATCCACAGATCATGGGACACAGGAATGAGTCCTTTGAGGATTTTTTCCTGATTGGGGACGGGTGTTTCAGCCTCACCATATATGTCGATCTCTCCTTGATCTAGCTTTACCCATTTGAGTCCTTTAGTAGGAAAGGCTATTTCTTGTGGATCAATGATGGGGTTAGAGTCAGCTTCAAGAGGGGTATAGATACGAGGAACAGGCTGTGTCTGTAGACACTCTGCCAATTTGAGTACCCATTTATCTACTTTACTTCCCAGTTGATTCGCATTTAGATTGGTCAGATACTCTTTGCGAAGCTCGATTAGTTTCGCCTCGGCACTGACTGCCATGAGGTTAATGCCTTTGAGGGTAGATGCCTCTTTGAGGCTAAACAGCATTTCTCCTTTGTGAGCAGTGTATAAGTAGTTTCTGGGGCTTTGGAGCTTTCCGTCTTCGTTGAGCTGTGCATAGTAGACTTCTACTTCACCTGAGACAACGATCCAGGCACAGTCATGTTTGGAGAGAACAAAGGGCTTGTTTGCCCCCAATCGTATTTCTAGTGGCTTGATAGGCATTAGTTCGAGCTAATGAGTTGAGAATAAAGACCTTGTCTGTCTAGTAGTTCATGATGTGTACCTCGTTCGACGATTTCCCCGAACTTCATGACGATGATTTCGTCACAGTCACGGATGGTACTCAATCTATGAGCAACGATGAGGCAGGTACATCCTCGTCGCCGAATATTGTCCATCACTTGTTTTTCTGACTTAGGATCGAGGGCACTGGTACCTTCATCCATGACCAGATAAGTAGGATTCAGGGCGAGCGCACGTGCAATTTCCATACGCTGTCTTTGTCCTCCGCTGAAGTTGGTGCCTTTCTCTGTGACCATACTTTCATAGGCACCAGGGCGAGCAGCAATTACATCGTGTATCATCGCATCTTTGGCAGCTCGGATGATGTTGTGTTCGCTCATCGTTGGATCCCAGAAAGAGAGATTGTCTCTAATGCTTCCTTTAAACAGCATAATCTCTTGATCTATGACAGCGATAGAATTGTTGATCATGTGTCTTGGAAGGTTCTGTCTATCTTTTTGATCTAGAAGGATTTCTCCTTCCCAAGGGCTGTACAAGCCTGCCACTAATCGAGCAACGGTTGATTTTCCACTCCCTGATCCTCCTACGAGTGCTACACGACTTCCAGGCTCAAGATCTAGACTGAAGTTTTTGATCAAGGGAGGAAGCGTATGTGTATAGCCAAAGGAAATATCATTGAGTTGTAGATGACCATTTAGCTTACTGTGTACATGCTTTGCTTTTCCATTTGAGTGGACCTTCGCTGGATTCTCTGCCGCTATGACACGAGCAGTAGGCTTTCGTGTAAATTCTTCGGCTATTTCATAGTTCAATACGTCATCGATACGATTCATATCACCCTCTGTCTCTTGTAGTAAGCTCCCCATACTGATGAGCCCATTGACAGGTTGGATGAAGCTATTCATGAGGTAGAGGAATCCGACAAGCATCCCAAGAGTCATATGTCCATCCATGACACGCATGGCGCCCAACCCTAAAACGGTCGCTGTACTCAGAGAGATAAGAAGCGGAGGTACGATATTAAGGCGTATGGTGATCCATGAGAGTTGCTGCTGGATATTCAAGACCTTGGCCAGATAGCCTGTCCAGTTGGCAAAGAAGTCATTTTCACGCCCTGCGGCTTTCAGGGTTTCGATCATGCTGATTCCTGACATGGTGGTACCCATGAGTTTTCCTCTTTCATTGAGTAATCGGCGGCTTCCATCTTTGCGTGCACGGGCCACTACGCGGAGGGCGACCACATTGATGATTGCGACAGACACACCGACGAGTGTGAGCCAGATATCATATGTAAGCATCAGCAAAAGATAGAATATGACTACTATTACATTCAATGCTGCATCTGCCAGCTCCCCACTCAGGAGCCCTGCAATTTTATCATTGAGCGTTACGCGATTGGAGATGTCTCCACTGTATCTTTGGGTGAAGAAAGTGATAGGCAGTCTAAATACATGCCATAGAAATTGGCTAGAAGTAGCCAGTGCCAATTTTGTCTCTAGTCTAAGAAGATAATACTGTTGGATGTGTAAGAGTAGCCCATTGACTACCAAAATCCCTCCCATAGCGAGTAGCAAGGGCATCACAAACTCTGACATATTGTTGATGAGGTAGCGGTCAATGAAAATCTGGGTAAAAGAAGGAATGACCAAACCTGGGATCACAAGAAAGAGACTAGCCAAAATCACATATACCAAACTCATTTTGGAGTTTTTGATTCTGGAACTGAGGGCAGGAATAAGTCCTCGCTTTTCATTCCCTTTCTCAAACTCTTCCGTCGGTTCCATCGTGATTACAACTCCCGTAAAGGAACCCTCAAACTCATCATATGTGACAGCATATCGACCCTGTGCAGGGTCATTGAGGTAGACTTTATTTTTCGTGAATCCCTCTAGTACTAGGAAGTGATTAAAGTTCCAGAAAATGATAGAGGGAGTTTTAGATTTCTGTAGTTTCTCAAGAGATTTGGAAAAGCCTTTGGTCTTGAGTCCATAGGATCTGGCGGCTTTCATGATATTGGTAGCCTTGAGCCCATCTCTAGATACACCACATGCCACGCGCAGTTTTTCTAGGGGGACAATCCGACCGTAATATCCGAGTATGATGGCGAGAGAAGCCGCACCACATTCTACCCCTTCCATCTGTAAGACAGTAGGGGTCTTTACCCTTTTGGTAAATGGAGACTCCTTCTTTTTAGGAGCCTTATTTTTCGCCTTATTTTTTGCTGAGGTGGTTCCAGATTTCTGCATGATAGTGTAGCAACGCTTGATAGGTGTAGACAAGAAGGGCAAGAAAAAAATCATCCATGGCCCCTGAAGAGAAGAAAATGAAAAGCGCTAATTAGAGACCATGTCATGTCCTTAGTACAGATCAAATAGATTCTTCAGCGCAGGAACAACAAGTGCGATCGGCGCTTCTTCTTTGACTGTAATTTTTCCTGCGCATGAAGTCCCAGAGTTAATGGTGAGTTCGGGGCCTTGGGCAGAAGTCCATTTGTAGCCACTGTAGGCGACAGGATCCTTTTCAAAGTCTACAAATACTTCAAAAGGAGCCCCCATTTGGAGTAAACTCTGTACGATTTGGTCATTGTTCATCGAGACCATCATCCCCTCTTGCGTGACAGGAAACTCCGAGACATAGGTCACCTTTGCTTTCATGAAACCGAATTCTTGCGGTTGGACAGTTGCAGGAACAACCAAGGCTTCCATTCCAACTTTAATCTTTTTTCCATCCTGAGAGGATACATAAAGGATACCCTTTACGCCATCATCTGAAGCCTGATAACTTTTAAGCTTAAGTAGAGAAGTGCCTTTATTGACTACGATACCAGGATTGGAAAGTACCTCAACCACTTCTCCACTGTAGAGACTTCTCACCTTCGTATCGAGTGCATATTGGTTTTGAAGCTGAGAGAGTGTACGCTCTTCCTGCGCAATGCGCTGTCGTGTGAGTGTGACCTTTTGCTTAAGATCGAAGTCTACATCTAATTGCTGGGAAGAAGTCTGGACAATCTGAGCTTTGAGACTCTCTATAGAACTCTGGATCTCTTCAATCTGCTGCTCTGTTCGCACAACCTGCGTACGCGTGATCAGTCCCTTTTCCTGAAGTCCTTTTTCAACTTCTAATTGCTGCTTCTGAAAGCTAAGATTTTTCTCATTGGCGCGAATCTGCTGTTCAAGGCTAATCTGCTTTTGATCGATAAAAGCATCTTGCAATCTCGAACCCTCTGTACCAAAAGACAGAAGCTGCTTAAGCTCGAAGTTTTTCTCCTCCAGTGTAGCCTCAGATGCGGCGATTCTTTGCAGAAGTTCAGGCTGTTCTACCTCGGCAATCACATCCCCTTGCTTGATAGTATCGCCAATCCCTACTTTCAGATTGATCAGCTGTCCATTTGTATTGGAGACAATGTTATACACCTCTCCTCCCAGCAATACTCCTGTGGCCTGTAACTTCGTTTTGATTCTGCCTGTAAAACTCCATCCTATCGCAGTAAAGAGTGCGAGTGCAATGGTAAGTAGAACCAGCCATGATTTGAGACTGATAATTTTAATGAGCTGATCTAACTTTTCGGGTGTAGATAGCTTTTCCAAGGCAGCTTTTCTAAAGATTTGACGCGCCATGTCTAGTCTGAATTTTTTAGTTGAACATCAGGTCTCGTCGGCGAAGGGCCAAATCGAGAGAAAACGATTATATGTATGTAAGTACCCCTCATTCAAAAGAGAAGCACTTAACTTAGTCTACTTCAGGTAGCGTGTAAAATGTCTGTAAGTCGGTCCAGCTGCTTTCGTCCTCTACCTTGATCAAGGTTCCTGTCTCATTGCGCAAATTGACAATGGCAAGAGCAAATTCTTGCTGCGCACTGAGATAATCGAGCTGTGAGAATGTTAATCTTTCCTGAAATAAGATAAGATTCAATAAAGTAGTAAGTCCATTTTGGAACTTAATCTGTTCGGCCTCAAATACTTCCTGTGAAAATTGCAACGTCTGATAAGCTTTCTCTAGCTTAATGACACTGTTATTCACATCATTGAGTGCGATGCTGATATTCAGCTCAATATTTCGAATCTGATTGTCAATGACGACCTCCTGATCAGATAAGAATGTCTGGGTACGCAATAAGTTGGCTTTTGCTGCATTGTTATTGACGGGAAACTGAAAGCGAAGTCCCACTAAGGCTTGTACGTTTCGGCCTGGAACTGTTCCAAGCGGAGTGATGAGACGTCGGGCTTCATTTCCTACATCTGTTCCTCCGTAAGAAAATGAGCCTGTAAGATCAAGCTGTGGTTTCATATCATTTTGAGCCACTTTATAGTCAATTTCGAGTGCTTCTTTTGCTTTTATCAGCGACATGAGATCTGCTCGATGCTGCTTGGCTAGTTCGATATATTTGCCCAGATCGAGATCTTCTTTGAAACCTGATGTTTCTGTCTTAGGAAAAGCATGATAGGGAACACCCAAATAGGTACTTTCTCCCACATCTAGGCCGATGGCCCTTCCAAGATTCTGCCTTGCATCGTACAGGAACTGGCTTGCTGCGATGGTTTGTCTTTCTTTATCAATTAGATCTGCTTGGATCTGCAATAGTTCATTTCTAGCCTTCCTGTCTGCATTTACAAGTTCCTGAGTAATTTCAAGTACTTGACGGACACGACTTTCATTTTCTCTAAATATCTGAAGTCGCTTATACGTACTCAGGTAATTCCAATAGGCTCGGACCATGCCTAGTAGCTCAATGGAAGAAATGAATGTAAGGTCTAATCTACTGGCTTCTACTCTTGTTTTGTTGGCCGTCTCAAGCGCAGCAGCATATTGTATACCTCTTCCTCTGATCAATGGCTGCGCCAAAGACATGCGAAGTGTAGTGAAGTTCTCAGAAGTAAAAGGGGCACGGCTTTCTTCGAAGCTATTGAAAGGATAATTATTGGCTACCCTAGCATAGTCCATGAAAAGACCTGTGCGCAAACCTGTTCGGAATGTCCTTTCTACACCCGATGTGAATACATAGTCATTGGTTTGTAAGAGCCCATTGGTAGATTCAGCCCTCTGATCTTGACTGAAGAGATTGGATTCTGTACGACCAAAACTAAGTTCATTAGTCAAGCGATAGTCAAATTGGCTTGTGGCAGTTTGACGATTGGCTTGTGCTTGGAAAATACGGTAACGTTGACGCTGAATGATCGGATTTTTTTCGATCATCAATTCTGCAATATCTGTCAAACCGCAAGGGATGCTGTCCTGAATGGACTGCCCCCATACCGAAATGCTTGTCAACAAGCACAAGAGGAAAAACAAGTTCCGAATAAACATCTGATGTGTGTTCTAGATTAGACTTCTGAAAACTTGAGGAGAATCTGGCTGAAGCGTGCGCCTGCTTGCCCCACTTGCTGTAGTACATTGAGATCGATCTCGTCAGGATCTTCTTGTGAGATGCTGTATCCTAAAGTACTCATCGTGGTACGGAGGCGACTCGACAAAAACATAGACATCGCGAGGTAGAAACGTGCAGCAAATCCTGGATCTTTCTCCATCTTCTGTTTTACCAGCCGCTTTGGGATATAAAATACAGAGGAGGTCTCTAAGGCAAGGATAGAAGCTTCTGGTGGGCGTGCATCAATGAATGACATTTCACCCAACACCTCTCCAGGTCCCACATTGGCAATCTCTACATCTTGTCGCTGTTCATTTAATACTGAAAAACTTCCCGATAGAACGATGTAAAGGTTTTCTATCTCTCTTCCCTGTCTGATCAACCAGTCCCCACTTTTGAGTTGGCGCTTGGAACCGTTTTGGATCATCCAATCAATATCTAGGTCGTTTAGCTGTCCTAACACAAATAATACACGCTTCATAATCCTTGATTTTAGTTAATAGCTTTTGTCGTATGTTCCTATCTCAAAATCATATGTGTGATTGGTATCCATAAATGTCTATGGAATGAAAATTAAAATCCTGCCTGTAAAACTGAGAAAGTTGACTTGAGGGTAAATGTCCAGAAAAGAAAAGGGGAGAATCGTCTAAGTAAGTGAGGACGCTTGACAGAAAAGGCAGTATGTAGAAATCCTCAAGGCCAGTTTTACTAAGAAATTAACCTGAGTTCTTTCCTCTTCATCTGATTCATCGTATATTGATATTTAAGAAACTTTTAAAACACTACGATTTCTCAATTAAATATCTGTAATAAACACTATAGACTATTGATATATAATTAGCTGTAAGGTCTTTTTTTAGAACTGATTAATCAGGCAGAGACTAAACTTTGTACTATGAACTACTACTACTATCGCCCTCGCGCCATTGTCATAAATGGCCAAACAGGAAAGCTGTGCAAAAGACTGACCTTACTCATGTGTCTATGGGTATTGGGGAGTTGGACATTTACCTACGCTCAAGGAGAGATCAAAGGCAAACTTCAAAAAGAAAATAGCGATCCTGTCGTAGGAGCCGCTGTCATGATTGAAGGAACAAGAACGGGAACCTTGACCAATAAAAATGGAGAATTTTCTCTCACGGTAAAGCAAAATCCCCCCCTCAATCTGATCATCACGTATTTTGGAATGGACTCTGTGACCCAAACCGTCACAGATTTCGCGCAGCCTGTCAATGTGGTGATGAAAGAAAAACGTGTAGAACTGGCCGCGGTGGATATCATTGCAAATGCAGCAGAGGAACGGAAAAAACGGTCCCCTGTGACAGTGGAATCTATGGGGATCAATGCCATCAAAGAAACCCCCGCAGCTAACTTCTACGATGGATTAGGTAATCTCAAAGGGGTAGATTTGACAGCCGCTAGCTTAGGCTTCAAAATCGTCAATACCCGAGGCTTTAATAGTACCGCTCCTGTCCGATCCCTTCAGCTCATCGATGGAGTAGACAATCAATCTCCTGGATTGAACTTCTCACTAGGAAACTTCCTGGGGGCTTCTGATCTCGATGTAGAATCAGTAGACTTGATCGTCGGGGCGAGCTCCGCCTACTACGGACCCAATGCCTTCAACGGGGTAATCTCGATGAAAACCAAGAATCCTTTTGTCCATAGAGGCTTGAGCGCATCTGTCAAAGTAGGGGAGAGAAATCTCGCAGAAGGGGCCATTCGCTACGCCAAAGTCTTTCAGGATAAAAATGGGAAGGATCGCTTTGCCTTTAAGATCAATGTCTTTTACATGCGGGCAGACGACTGGGAGGCCAACAATATGGACGAATCCTATCGTGATACATCAGACTCTCGTGCTGTACCTTATGTAGGAGTGGACAATCCTGGAGGATATGATGCCGTGAATAGGTATGGAGACGAAAACTTGAATCCCGCACAAAATCGCGCCACCAACCCCGACGACAGAATCAAAACACCTGGATTGGGACGCTGGCATCGGACAGGCTACCTCGAACGAGACCTCGTCGATTATGATACACGCAACTTTAAGGGCAACCTGGCCTTTCACTACAAGCTCAATAATGATGCAGAGGTGATTGCCTCTACGTCTTACAGCAATGGAACCACGGTTTTTCAGGGCGACAACCGTATCAGCTTGAAAGACATTCAGTTTTTTCAGCATCGTCTAGAGATACAGAAGCGAGACAAATACTTTCTGCGTGCTTATATGACGCATGAAGACGCAGGAAATTCATACGATGCCGTATTTACGGCCTTCAAGCTTCAAGAGAATAGAAAATCGGACTCTGATTGGAGTCAGGAGTATCGTACGACCTATGTAGAGCTAGGATTTCCTGCCCAGGTTCGCGCCATCGAAGGCTTTCCTTCTGTCCCGCGTACGCCGCCTTTTATCTATGACTTTGCTACGGCTGATAGTATCGTCGCCGCAAATAATGGGTTGATTGGGACCTTCCACGACGATGTGCGCTCAGTGGTGGACAACAACTACTTGGTCCCAGGCACAGCAGCTTTCGACTCTGTGTTTAATGACATTGTCTCCAAACCCTTCACAGAGGGAGGGACAAGGTTCGTTGACCGTTCGGCACTTTACCATCTGCATGGAGAGTACAAATTTACGCCTGCGTTTGGGAAAATTACGCTAGGGAGCAATGCGCGCTTGTATGCACCCAATACAGAAGGAACCATCTTCCTGGATACAGCAGAGCGGATCACCAACTTCGAATACGGCGTCTATGCAGGGCTAGAGAAGCAGATGGCCAATGATGAGCTAAGACTCAATGCGACGCTGCGAATGGACAAGAACCAGAACTTTAACTATCTGTTCTCTCCCGCTGTCTCATTGGTTTGGACACCAGATGAATCACAAGTATTTCGCATTTCCTTTGGTGGGGCCATTCGCAATCCGACCCTCTCCAATCAGTTCCTCTTCTATAATGTAGGACGCGCTATCTTGCTTGGGAATCTAGACGGGAGAGATAGCTTACTGACAGCGGAGTCTTTGGAGGCCTACTCCAATACCTTCAATGGAGATACGCTCGAATATTTCAATGTCGATCCCATACGTCCTGAACGTGTGCAGACCATCGAGTTAGGATACAGAGTCAGCTTAAATGACAAGATCTACTTTGATGCCAACTACTACTACAGTCGGTACCAAGACTTCATTGGTTTTGAAATCGGCTTAGATGTAGGTTTCACCACAGGGATTCCTACGTCAGTCCAGGCATTCCGTATCGCGTCCAACGCACAAGATGTCGTGACGACGCAAGGTGTAGCCGTAGGGCTAGACTACTTCCTGACAGATGAGATCACATTGAATGGGAACTATTCATGGAACCGACTCAATACAGCCACTGATGATCCCATCATTCCTGCTTTCAACACGCCCGAGCATAAGTTTAACTTGGGTATTACAGGGCGCAATGTCCGAATCAGAAATACAGAGGGTTGGGGATTCAGTGCCAATTATAAGTGGGTGCAAGGCTTCTTATTTGAAGGTTCTCCCCAGTTTACGGGTTTCATCGAAGACTATGGACTCGTAGACGCTCAGGTGAGTAAGTATGTGGATGAGATCAAAGGAACCTTCAAACTAGGTTCAGCCAATATCTTGAACAACAGAGTGTATCAAGCTTATGGAGGTCCCTTGATTGGCCGACTCTCTTACTTCTCGGTGACGTTTGATGTAGCACCCAAATAATCATTTGAAACCTCTTCCATAATCCTTTGGGAGAGGCATAAATCGTAAAATCGTGTAGGAAAATGACCCTTGTCATTCCCTATATCTCACAGGACCAACCTGTGGACTACTACAAATACATTCTTTAACCAAAACCTTAATTACCTATGATTATGAAGAGAATTATTTACGCATTCATGTTCATAGCGATGGGGCTGGTCGCTTTCCAGGCCCAAGCACAGACTCGCTATCTGGATGAAATCTTCTCTAGCGTGACCAAGACGGACAGTCTGGTCTACAGTAACAATGTCAGTATCTTCCCTGTCATTGCTTCAGGTGGAATGGCTAATCCCGCGCAGGTACCCAAGTTCATGACGATCTATGAGCCTGCAGGAGATACAGCGTCGGAGCGCCCCGCCATCATCCTTTGTCACAGTGGGACTTTCTTCCCCGCAATTGTAAACGGAGGCTTTACAGGCAACCGCAACGACAGTTTACTTGTAGAGATCGCCAATAGATTTGCGCGTCAGGGATACGTCGTAGCATGTATCGACAACCGTCTTGGATGGAACTTGACAGGTAACATCGATGCGCAGCGTGAGACGATCCTGGAAGCAGCTTATAGAGGGATTCAGGATCTACGTGCGGCGATCCGTTACCTGCGCAAGACAGAAGCAGAAGACGGCGATCCTTATGGTCTAGATCCCAATAAGATCGTGACAGGTGGATCAGGTACAGGTGGATATCTGGTATATGGAGCTTGCTTCTTGAAGCGTTATGAGCAGACAGAGCTGTTGAAGTTCTTTAACTTTAATACAACTCCTGCTACACCTTATTTGGATACTGCCCTAGTTGGCGATCCTTATGGGCTACAGTTGAAGACATTGAATGTACCTCAAAATCCTACTTACAGCTCTGAGTTCAATCTTGGATTTACATTGGGTGGTGCTTGTGGTGACATCAGTTGGGTAGAAGCAGGTGATCCTCCGATCTTGAGTGTACACTCTCCTGGTGACCAGTTTGCTCCATATGATCTTGCCAACGTATTGGAGCCTATTCAGGACCTATCCGTAATCGATACTGCAGCGGGGGGATTTGCCGTTGTAAAGCGTGCCAATGAGCTAGGAAATAACGACATCTGGAAAGACCTGGATTGGAGAGATCCTTATAATAAAGCGGCAGCTGCTTTGAATACTTCTCTGGGACAGACAGGGGTAGATGGGTTATATCCATTAGGAATCCCATCTTCTGGTGCTTTCTCTCAGTGTATTACTTCTATTCAAGGTGCACCTGCTGATAGCGCGACAGAAGACATCGCCCCCTATGACTGGATTGATTCTGCTACTTTTGTGAATGCCTATATGGGACCCATCACAGGAGAAGAGCGTTACTGCCAGATCACGTTGAATAATCCCAACGATCCCGTAATCGCACGTACGTATATCGACTCTGTGGTAGGATACCTATCTCCTCGTATTGCCTTTGCACTGGGTGTCGTAGCAGAATCTGATGTAGCGATTCCTGCGAGCAATGACGACGAGTTGGCTTCTCAGCTCAGCATCTACCCTAATCCTGCGCAGGACCAGCTCAACATCGTCTTGGATGGCCTTCAGCAGATAGATGAGGTGACCGTGATGAACACCAACGGTCAAATAGTGAGACAACTGCAAAATGTTCGCACAACGCGTTTACAAATCGACCGAGAAGGATTGACTTCAGGTATGTATCTGATCAAGGTTCGCTCAGGTGACCTTGTGACACATCAGAAGATCCTCTTCGAATAAGAAATTGTACTGTAGCCAGGTACAAAGCCCCGACTGCCTTCAGTGGTAGCGGGGTATTTTTTTATCCCAAAAAGGCCTCACATATCCCATGCGAGGCCTACCTTACGGTTTGTAAAAGAATGCGAAAAGTCTAAGACCATGTTTGGAACAATGAAAATCTAGCTAAAAAGCAGGGATTTTAGGTTCTGGTGAAAGCTATTTTGTGAGATTTAGTGGGGCTAAATCGATCAAAATAGATGAAGTTCAGGTTCTGAAAGCGCAAAATTTTCGCAGATTTGAGGTTTCAAACATGGTCTAAAGAACTGAATCAGAAGCCAGAAGCGCTGGTCACGATGCCTGACTTTGCTGATCTATTTTGATTTATCTTCTTTCATGAATCGAATAAGTAGGTGGACAGACAAGAATAAGGAGTAGAAAAGGATCCTATAGGCTGAAGTTGAAACCATTATTCTACAGAATGTCACTCTTGGAGGTACTGACTCACCCTTTCAGTGTTCTAAACTCATTCATTGTCCTGAAGGGACAGTGCAATACAGCATGTGGAGTTTATTCCCATGCTCAAATCTTACAAATTCACTGTATAAGTCGTCCCATTGATGGTGACTTCTGCTACACCCCCGCCGAGGTAGGTAAATGCGCCCACTACCGTACGAGAACCATTGGCCCCTTGAGCCAAAATCGAGAAAGTTCCCGCTCCTCCTGTAATCTCCTGTGTACTTTTGTCTACTGTCACACTCGAAAAGGCCATCTCAAAAGTTGTATTGAGTGAACGTGTCGAGCGCCCCTGGAATTCTTGCATCCCCGTGTAGCTATATTCTCCTGAGAGGAGATATTCGCTGCCTGTCAACAGCTGATCTACTTTGTAGTTTCCCCCTCCATCTATCGTCGCATCATATCGTATGCCATCATAACTTCCTGTATAGGAGGTTTCCAACTTGAAGACATCAGGGACAAATCCTTCACATTCAATGCTCCATTCGTAGGTGTAAGTGAAAGAAACCGAGCGGCCACCTCCCGACCGAGCGTAATTGAATGTGCTGTCCCCACTGAAACTACAATTGTTTTGATAGAAGCTGGCGGTTGCGGCACTCAGCTCAGTAGCATCCACTGCTTGGGTGGTGATCCCGCCTTCTGTCGTGACAAGTGCAGCTTCGACTTGCTCTAGGGCTTCCTCGTCTGAAATAACGGCATCGGGTTCAGCTTCACAGGCGATAAGTCCCAGCATAAGAAAAAGGGAAATGATGAAAATACTGCGTTGAAAGTTCATGATAGTTGATTTGTTGTCGTTGTTCGGAGAGATAGATGGGAGAAAGGGACAAACGTTTAATGTGCTTTTGAACTTTTTTTGTGGGACGACAACTTGGGAGGAAATAAATAGCATGGCTCGTATGCGAAGCGTGCGTGTAACCCAAGATACATTGGGATTCCCCAAATATGATCAGCTTTATAGAGATACAAACACAATGGCAAACGCCCGTAAGCCGACAATTTTAGGATAGAGAATCCGCTATATTTGCGTATTGGGTAAATGCTCGTGTAGAAAGAAAACAATGGAAAAATACCTCGATATATTCATCAATGGCTACCAGAACTACGCAGGCTATTTGTGGCGAGAGATGACCTTTCAAATCCGTCCCCTTTGGCATAACTACTTCTGGATGTTGATGGTAGTTTCTGCGTTCTTTTTTGTCCTCGAAGTCATTCGTCCATGGAGAGCGCAACAGCCCAAGTTCCGTCAGGATTTTTGGTTGGATTTCTTTTACATGTTTTTCAACTTTTTCCTGTTCTCCCTCCTCATTTACAATGCTTCTACGGATGTCATTGTCAATCTATTCAATGGGGGTATCATAGCCTTGACAGGCTTTGATTTGCAGGCGTCCAATCCCATGAATGGATGGCCTATTTGGGCGATCCTGATGACAGGCTTCATCGTACGGGATTTCATCCAGTGGTGGACGCATCGTCTGCTGCACAAGTCACCCGCACTCTGGGAGTTCCACAAAGTACACCACAGTGTGGCACAAATGGGCTTTGCCGCGCATCTCCGCTACCACTGGATGGAAAATATTGTCTACCGATCTATAGAGTACATCCCACTTGCTTTGCTGGGCGTAGGTTTGCACGACTTTTTCTTGATTCATATCTTCACCCTCATCTGGGGACATTACAACCACGCCAACTTCCGTATCAGTGGGAGGGTGACAGGCGCCATTGCTTTTGGATTCTTGGGACTATTTGTAACCACCAGTAGCTATGATCTTGCTTGGCCTGCGGTCTTGGGAGCTACGGCGGGAGGAGTCGTGCTGGGAGCAGCAGTGATAGGTCCCTATATGAAGTACATCTTCAACAGTCCAGAAATGCATATTTGGCATCATGCCTATGAACTGCCCGAGGAGCGTACGACAGGGGTAAACTTTGGATTGACACTCGCGATTTGGGACTACATCTGGAAGACAGATTATATCCCGCATGATGGCAAGGACATCCGACTAGGATTTCCAGGGGTAGAAGCATATCCGCATGATTTCGCTTCACAGAATCTACATGGTTTTGGACTGACCAAGCATGAGAAGGAGCATAAGGAGTTGAGAGGATTTGCGGAGAAGCGAGAATAGAGAGGCGAGATGAAGCACTACTGACAAAAAGAGGGCCACTCTTCCTGAAAGAAAGAGATTATTTTTTACCAGCACTTTGAGTCTCTTGTCTCGGATCTCCTTTCCCTTTGTCTCTCTCCGCCAATACCAACGACTTATTGGTGCTATAAAACCCATTTCAAATAGGACCGTATAAAAGCCCTGCCTCTCATGTGCGGGGCTTCTTTTTTATTGTAGATTGGCGACATGATAGCGTTACTAGGGCAAAATTCTCTTCTTCTTCTGTTTGTGGTGGCTGCAATTGGCTACGGGATTGGGAGCATCAAGGTGCGCGGCAATAAGCTGGGAGTTGCAGCCGTCCTATTCGTGGGGCTATTTTTCGGTGCTTGGGACAAAAACTTGAAGATTGATGACATTGTCTTCCTACTGGGGCTTTCCATTTTTGTATACTCGATAGGACTGAGCAGTGGACCTGGATTCATGGCTGCTTTGAGAGGAAAAGGACCAGGCAATCTCGGATTTATCTTTTTGATGATTGTATTGTCTGGTGCTTTGGCCTTAGGGATGCACTTCTTATTTGGCTTTGATGCGGCGACGACAGGCGGACTATTTACAGGTTCTTCTACCAATACAGCAGCCTTGGCAGGACTTATCGATTCCATCGAGAAAGCTGTAGGTGGAGCCGAGCAAGAAGGCGTCGTAGAAAGTGCAGTCGTAGGATACTCCATTACCTATCCCATGGGTGTATTGGGAGGGATCATCGGGATTGTCCTTTTCCAGCGGTGGTTCAAAATCGACTACGCCAAGGAAGCCTACGAGTTACGCGACCAGTATCCTACAGATGCTAGCATCTCCAATTGGACCATCAAGATTTCGGAGAATTACAATCAGCCGATCACTGTAAGAGACTTGATCAAGAAGAATCGATGGACGGCTACCTTCGGTCGAATCCGAAGAGGAGACGATACTTCGCTGGTCAATTGGGACACCGTCTTTCAGCCTGGGGATCGCGTGGCAGTGGTAGGGAAAGCAGAAGATCTGGATGAGATCATCGAATTACTCGGAGAGCAGGATAAGATGGAGATTACCCGTGAGCAGTCTGAGATCGAACACCATCGTGTATTCATCTCCAATCCTGAGGTGGCAGGTAAGACTGTGGCCGAACTCAATTTGAATGAGCAATATGCTGCAATCATTACGCGTATCCGACGCGGAGATACAGATCTGTTGGCAAGAGGAGATACCGTCTTGGAGCTGGGCGACCGCATCCGCTTTGTCGCTCGTCGCAAAGACGTGCAAGAGTTGGTCAAGCTTTTTGGCGATTCTTATCAATCGCTGAGTCAGATCAATCTGCTTTCTTTTGGCTTGGGTATGGCCTTGGGACTCCTCTTGGGGATGATCACCTTCTCGCTTCCTGGGGACATCACATTTCAATTGGGTTTTGCTGGGGGACCGCTGATTGTCGCATTGATATTGGGCGCCTTGCGTCGTACAGGCCCCATCGTATGGACGCTTCCTTATGGAGCCAACCTTACCTTGAGACAATTTGGTCTGATTCTCTTGCTGGCTGCAGTAGGGATTAGATCAGGCCATACATTTATCGATACGGTACAAGGAGGAGAGGCAGGCTCCATTTTCTTGGCAGGCGCGATTGTCAGTATAGGGACAGCATTTGGTATTCTATTTTTGGGCTACAAGCTTTTCAAAATTCCTTTTAGCATCCTCATGGGCATGGTGGCCAACCAGCCTGCCATTCTAGATTTTTCTTTGACCCGCACCGACAATCAGCTCCCTAATGAGGGCTATGCGGTCATGTTTCCCATTGCTTTGATCACTAAGATTGTGCTAGTCCAGATTCTCTTTGGGATACTCAATTAAGTGCCATAGACTAGAAGCCGTAGCATGAATAGGAGGTCACTGATTATGAGGATTTACACAGATTGTCCCAATAGGTAGGAAAGTATTCGCGTTCTTGCTTATGACATAATGGCTGGCTTATATAAACGGCCGTCTCCTACATTCTCTCACAAACCATATGCTGCCTAATGTAACTGCCAAACTTGTGACAAAAAGACTGGAAGGAAGCAACACGAGTGGAAGGACGACGAGTGCTACGGTTGTGAGCCAAATGGTTGCCATCTGACCTACAAAATTCCAGCGATTGTAGAGGAAAAGGAGGGGAAGGAGACTGAGAAATGTGAGAATGCCTAAACTAAGCTGGAGAAATGGAGGGAAAGAAAGGGCCATCCAAAAGGTAAAATCTAAGGCCAAAGCTATATATAGTCCTCTGTAAAAAGCATGAAAGTCAGGTGCACAATCAATCCCAGTATCTTTGGGACGACTACCAGCTATGATGCGACGGTTGTAGGTGATGATTTGATATATCGGGTAAATGACCGCACGGAAGGGCTTCCATTGAAAAAGGGACTGGAAGAGGGGAAGACGGGTACCAATGATTTTGAATAGGGCATCCATTCCGTAAGTTACTTGACCTGATTCTGTATCTACAAGTGGAATTTCATGCCTAGCTCTATCTTTATCCAACTGAGGAAATGCCTCCCAGGAAATCTCCGAAAATCCCATCCTATGTTGAGCTTGTAGGATGCCCGTTTCTACAAATGCGCCCGTGTACCATTTGCACATAGGGCAGCTATCATCGTAGATAATGCACTGATTTTTGAATTCCTCCATTTATTACATTCTTTCTTTTAGATACGGGGAGGAAGAAGCATTTGTTCAGAACTTTCAATAAAAAATGAAAGATAAAGCAGCTTATGAACTGCTTTTTAGAAGAAAGAATGAACTTGTTAAAATTAAAACATATGGATGTATCTAAATGAGAATCTTTTTTGTTAAATTACTGTTGATGAGTACAAAGACCTAAAAAAAATTGTTCGACTTAATTGAACATACCATGATCGAACTACATATTTCTCCCCGAATACCCAGTCATCTGCGCTTGAAAGCAAAGCTAGAACGACTCACCCTAGCACGTTTAGTTGTGGAATCTCCTGAAATCACCATCCCATGGCTTGTCCAGGGCAAAGAAGTCTGTAAAGGCGTCCGCAACATTGAGGATTACTTTTCTGATTGCGAAAGCTTTATAGACAGCTGGTTGATCAATCGCTTTGAAAAGTATAGGGGGGCTCAAGTATTGACCTAAAAAACTCCCACCTCAAATTGAGATAGGAGTTCAGTGGTTTTTTATGATGCGTTTCACTTCAGGTGAAAGCAGATCCTTATGTATTAGGCCGTTTCTTTCACGAATTCCATGCCCCGCTCAGCCAATTCTTCTATGCTAGGCTCTGTCAACAATAAATCTCTGACTGGCCATTGTTTCCCCAAGAAATCTGAAATCTCTACCTCAAACTCTGCAAGCATCAGCGAATCAATCCCGTAGGCAGACAAAGGATCTCCCAAGTCGATCTTTTCAGGTGATAAAGACAACTTCTGACTCAGCCATTCTACCACCCACTGAGAGAGGGCTTCCTTGTTGAGATGGATGGCCACATTCGTTTGACTTTGGGTGGCATCTTGCGCTTCTCCTGGCTGATACCAAGCCGCTTCTACCTTCAACTCTCCTCGCTCAAAAGCCAACTTGTTCGCATGACGCTGAATCTTCCCACTGGAAGTCTTTTTGAGGCTGCGTCGCTTCACGAGGACAACTGCGTGGAGCGGAATCTGATGCGCCTGTGTGATTTTTTGTCGAATCGCCTGAAAAATCTCTTGGGGATCAGTCTTCTTTAAAGCACCCTTTTGAATTTCTTGTACAATCACGACTTTTTCTTCGCCCTCTCTATCCAATGAGAAGGCAGCAGTCCCCCCAGGCTGTAAATCAGGATGGCTATGCTCAGCAGACAACTCGATATCCTGCGGATAGTGGTTCTTTCCTCTGATGATGATCAGGTCTTTGGCCCTACCTGTGATAAATAATTCTCCCCGGTATAGGAACCCCAAATCACCCGTTCGCATAAAGGGTCCTTCTCCTGTGTCGGCGATATAAGCAACAAATGTACGTTCGCTTACCTCTGGATTGTTCCAATATCCCTTCGCGACATGTGGCCCTCTCACCCATACTTCGCCAATCTGATCAGGTGTACAAAGCCTTCCCGTATTGGGATGGACGATTTTGACACTGTCTGGCTCACATACTTGCCCACTACCTACCAGTGCTATTTGTCCATCAGCTTTAGGAACAATCTGATGAGAACGGAAGGAAGCTTCGTCTACTTGTAGCGTTTGGTAGGCACCTGTAGATTTATCTCCACTGACGATCAGCGTAGCCTCTGCGAGTCCATAGCAGGGGAGATAAGCATTTGGATTGAATCCCACAGGACCAAATTTTTCTGCAAATCGCGCCAGGGTATCAGGCCTGACAGGTTCTGCCCCATTAAAGGCGATCTGCCAAGAACTAAGGTCCAATAGCTCCATCTCTTGAGGAGATACTTTGCGCATGCATAGCTCATAGCCAAAGTTGGGCGCTCCGGCCGAAGTTGCCTTGTATTTAGAAATGGCAGCTAACCAGTTTTGAGGGCGTTGCAAAAATTTCAATGGAGACATCAGATAGGAGCAACCCCCGACGAATATAGGTTGAATCACTGTGCCAATTAATCCCATATCGTGATAGAGGGGAAGCCAATTGACACCAATTACTTTTCCAGGATGCAGAAAGGCCTTGGCAATCATGCGCTCATTAGACATGAGGTTGCCATGTGAGACACATACTCCTTTGGGATTGCCTGTAGACCCAGAGGTATACTGGAGAAAGGCAAGGTCTTCAGCAGAGAGCTCGGGTTTCTCCCATTTATAGGTATCAGATAAGTTATCTGTGATCAGCCAATTGTATTGAGCTTCCATCCATTCAGGAGCCACTACTTGTACTGCTTGATGTACAAACTGATTAGCCACAATCATAGAAGGTGTGGCATTTTCCATGATGGTTTGTACACGCGCGAGTTGTTTGCCCATTTGGGGAGGGTAAACGGGCACTGCGATCACGCCTGCATACAGGCAGCCGAAGTAAGCCGAAATATAATCCAAGCCTGGAGGGAAAAGAAGGATGGCTCTATCACCTGGTTGACAAGTTTGCTGAAGGTGAGCTGCAATTTTGCGTGCTTCTTCATCCAACTCCTGATAAGTCAATGACTGACTTACGTTGATCCCGTCAGCCAGATATCCGAATAGCAAGTCTTCAGGCTGCACCAAGGCACGCCAAGAGAGTAAATCTACTAACGTATGTATGTGATGAGGAACTGATTTTTCCATGCTCATTTCAATCATGATTTTAAACATACGTCAACTTTACCTTCGATTGACATCTGAAGGCATATATGGATGAACTCCTTACATGAATGGGAAATGAGCTGGATTTTTTTCGGTATGTGGCAAAGGCACTTTACTTCATATGAGGCTGTTCCTAAAGACTATCTACCTTTTGAAGTAAGACATGAATGTACTATTTATCAAGGATCATGGATAGTGAATGAAGAAGAAAGGCAGGCGGCACCTTACATGATGTTGACTTCACGTGTGAGTGCGATGCCAAAGGTTTGGTGGACATCCTGCAGGATTTCTTCGGAGAGATCGTAGATGGATTGGCCAGAGGCACCTCCTCTATTGACAAGCACTAGGGCTTGTCGATCGTGCACGCCGTGGTTGCCTCTATCGTGGCCTTTCCAGCCACAAGTTTGGATGAGCCAGCCTGCTGGAACTTTTATGTTACCGTCGTTTTGAGGATAGTGAGGGGCTTGGGGATATTGACCCTGGATGCGGGCAAAAGCATCTGCTGAGATCACAGGATTTTTGAAAAAACTCCCTGCATTTCCGATCACCTTGGGATCGGGTAGTTTACTCTGCCTGATGGAGATGACAGCCTCGCTGATCGTATGGATGCTAGGCTTCAGTCCCTTCTCTTCGAGATACTGCGTGATGGCACCGTAGTTCGTGTGCAAGGTATGCGTATGTCTAGAGAGACGAAAAACCACATGGGTGATCATGTATCGCCCTTTGGCTTGACGCTTAAAGATGCTGTCTCGGTAGCCAAATCGGCACTCGGCTTTGCGAAAGGTTCGGGTATGACCTGTCTGCAGATCAATGGCTACCAAGTGGTCAAAGACTTCTTTGATCTCTACACCGTAGGCTCCGATATTTTGGATGGGAGCGGCACCGACACTGCCAGGGATGAGGGATAGATTTTCTATTCCCCCCCAATCTTTTTCCAAACAGTACATGACCAGTTCGTGCCAGTTTTCGCCAGCACCTACCTTCAGCCATACTTCATCTGCTGTTTCTTTGAGGACTTCTTTTCCTTTGACTTGATTGTAAATCATCACCCCTTTAAAGTCTTGGGTAAACAGGATATTACTTCCTCCTCCTAAGATGAAGGTAGGTAGGGGATTGTTGATGTTGTCGATGATGAATTCTTCGGCTTCTTTGAAGGAGTTGATCTGTATCCAGTAGTGGGTAGAGACGTCGATGCCGAAAGTATTGTAAGGACCAAGGGAAATGTGGGACTGAAGTGTTGACATGTCCCAATATTCGGGATTGATGGGGAGATCTACAACCCAAAAAAGACGGAAGGTAGTAGAGGACCTTCCGTCTTTTGGCTAAATTTTTTGACGGTACGCAGTAGTCTTTTGGGGAAAACGGTGTTAGGCAATTTCTTGCTCTTGGCTCAGAGAAACGCCTTGGTTTCTTCTTTCAGAGAATTCATCTTTACGGCGGTTGTAGGCACGTACATCGGAGATAACAAAGATCGCTCCTGCCATTGCGAGTACGCCGATACAAATAGCAACAATCATTTGAATAGGCATAGGTGTATAGGTTTGAGAGTAAACATAACTTAATATGACCCAAATATTTTAGGCAACAGGCTACATTACCCAAATAAAATATTATATATTCTGGATCTTATGTCTTAATATAAGAAATGTTTATCATAAATGCCAGTCTATCACCCATATATTCAGGGGTTTATTTCTCCGTTTGTAAGGTTTTTTTATAATTCTCTCGCTCCTGTAAAATGTCTACAGCAGCTAGGATATCTGGGTCGTAGGTAAAACTAGATTCGATGACACCCTGCTTATAATAGAAGCGATTGATGATTTCTTTGCGCAAAAGGGCTCGGATTTCGTCTTGATGCGTCAGTAGATCCTCTGCTTTTTGTTGGCCTATTTGCTTTTGAATGTTGGCTATACGGGCGGCTAACATTTCATCATATCCTTCCTCTTGCGTTTGATCCTGAAGCTTGACTAGTTGCGCCTCAGACTCGGTCGAGAAAGTGAATCCTTGATCCTTTACAAACGCAACAAATTGCTGATAAATATCATCCGAGACATTGAAAACTCTTGGTGGAGCAATCTCTTCATTCGTCTCCGTAAATTGGGTCGTGAAATCGAAGATGAGTTTCTGCTTAAGCAGCGCCTGGGTGACAGGTTGATAAGGAGGCTTGTCCACCAGGATATCTGGATCTACCCCTTCTCCGTCAAAAACGGACCTACCATTGCGTGTCGAAAACTCTTGAATTAGCGAATCGGCTACCCTGTCTACACTTCCATCTTCCTTTCGTCTGCTGTAATCGATGGCTTGGATACATCGTCCACTAGGCGTGTAGTACTTGGCCACTGTGATCTTCATTTGGATGTTGTAGGGATCGATCCGTTTGACATTTTGAACAAGTCCCTTGCCGAAGCTTTTCTGGCCCACAATGATGCCTCTATCAAGATCCTGTATGCCTCCCGCGACGATTTCGGAGGCACTCGCACTGCTCCCATTGACGATGACTGCTAGAGGCAAGTCGAGTGCTAGGGGAGGGAAGAGGGTACGAAACTTATTTTGCGTTCCTTCAGATCTTCCTCTCATTTCTACAATCAGTTCTCCTTGGGGTACGAAGAGGTTGCAAATGGCCACTGCTTGATCGAGAAGCCCCCCAGGATTGCTTCTAAGATCCAGAATAAGCCCCTTGAGTTCCTGCGTATCCATCAACGCTTGTAGCGCCTTTGCCACCTCGCTGGCCGCACTTCTGGTGAAGCCTGTCTGTAGGATATAGCCTATAGAATCATTGACCATGCCGTGATAAGGCACATTCTCCTGTTGAGATTCTGTACCCCCACGCTGGATATTCAAGGTCAGTGTTTGATTAGCACGCGCAATTCGAATGGCCATACGCGATCCTTCTTCCCCTAGGAGTAGGCTTCGGGCCTGATCGATATTGAGAGAAGAATCTATCTGGACTTCATCTATCTGTAACAAGCGATCACCCACTCGCAGGCCTGCCTCATCTGCAGGTCCATTGGCAACAAGTTCAGAAAAGATGATGCCTAGACCTTTTTTATCGAGCTCGGCGCCGATTCCGCTGTATTGTCCCGACTGGATCAAGCGAGAGTACTCAATCTGACTTTCACTATAATAATTGGTGTAGGGATCTAGACTACCCAACATCGCATCGATACCTGTACGCATCAGGTCCGTAGGACTCGTTTCATCCGTATACTCCTGATTAACTTTCCAGAAAAGTTCTCCAAAAATTTCCATGTTCTTGGAGATTTCAAAGTATCGATCAGCTGTACGGGTGATAAAACCCAAACCTGCAATGCTCAGGCATATCCCTGCCCAAATTATCAACCTTCTTTTCATGAACGAGGTTTTCTATAATAATAACTGAAAGATGACGACTGTGATTCTTTCTGATGGAAGATACGGATTCTTCTGACAAAGGTATACACAGAACCTACGTCTCAACTGTTTTTCCCTACTTCTTTATAAAAATGGAGGACAAGCGAAGCGAAACTTCCTTTGTCCTCGTGTCTGGATCGTGAAATCTGCCAAGATGGTCGATTGGGCTCCTACTAATTCTTTGCCCCTATCGTACTTACTGGTATTTCTTGGCTAGCTCGCGCGCTTCGGGAATCCATGTAGTGAGATTCTGGGCGCGTGTCTCTGGCGAGGGGTGCGTACTCATAAATTCAGGTACGCTGGATCCTCCAGCTGCTTGCATTCTTTCCCAAAAAGGAGCGGCAGCATTTAGATTATAGCCCGCGATCGCCATCAGGTACAGCCCGATTTTATCCGCTTCGGATTCGTGTTTACGGCTAAAGGGAAGGATCACGCCTACCTGCGCGCCTACGCCAGCTGCTTGCATGAAGACTTGATGAGTCAGTTGGCGTTGCTGAGCTTGTTCAGGTGTCTCACTTTGTCCTGAGCGGTAAGAGAGGAAGGCATCCACACCTGAGAGGGCCGTTTGTAGGCCCAAAGCCTGCGTCATGCGCTCGTTGCCATGATGGGCGATGGCATGGGCAATCTCGTGTCCCATGACGACGGCCAAGCCATCTTCGTCCTTTGTGATCGGCATAATACCTGTATAGATAACGACCTTTCCGCCTGGCATACAAAAGGCATTGGGTGTTTGGTCATCCTTCACGACATTGAACTCCCAGTTGAATTCTAGTAATTTGGCTGCTAAGCCCTCTGCTCTGTAATACTTTTCCATTGCTTGGACGAGTCTGCTGCCTACGCGCCTGACCATCTCGACTTCAGGTCCTGAGTTTACCGTAGGATTTCCTTTGATGAAGGTATCGTACTCTGCAAAACTCATTTGGTTGATTTGGGCCACAGGGATTGCCTTGGTTTGCTTACGTCCCGTAAAGGGTACTTTGGCACATGCCGAAAGAAGGAGCCCCACGATCAATGTCAGGGCAAGATTTTTCCAGTTCATAGGGTTTGTTTTTGTCTGATGAAATATGACATCTCTCCTTTTTAGCAAGAAGTATTTTCTTTTGACTTTAAAATTATAAAAAAGATACGGGTAGCCTATAACTTTCCCCATTGTGTTTCAAGGACTTTTTTAACATAAGATTTATGTTCATTAAATGTAATGGGGTGATAAGTTTTTTTATCTGATAATCAATTAATTATTTGATTTTTATATGTATATTGGCCACCAATCTTGTGTAATTCAAGTTATATCTGTAGTAGTGTTTATATTTTTGTTCATTTAAATTCAGATATTCCCTTAAACAGACCTCTAACTGCGATTTAGACTATGGACTTTATAATTGCACTTTTCATCTGGCTGTTTGGTCTAGATATAAGCGATCAAGCTCAGCTTGACCACCAAACACAGCAGCGTCAAGCTCCTACAACGATTACCACTCAAGTGGCCCCTGGTCCTTCTGAGATTCCTCCATTGCATCAAATGAAAATCCCTCATAGAAGCCGAAATCATATCATCGCTGTAGATGATACGCATTTCAGAGTGGAGTTATAAACGTCCATTGATTTATGTGAAAAAATGACCTGCAAGAGAAGTAAGTTATTTCATAGAACATAAATCTCATTCAAAAGAGGCATTAAGTTATGTGCAAAAAGATGATAGGAAGGCAGTGGCCTTCCTTTTTTTATGTCTAATTCTTGATACCGCAGGAAGAAAGACAGAAAGAAGCCATCTCATAAAGAAAATGGTCCTGTAGCCTAGGATTGAAACCATCAGCATTACAGAATGCTACCCTTTCAGGGTTCGGAGCTGATTCCTTGTCCTAAAGTATGTGGAATTTATTCTCATGCTCAAAGTATATGATGCATACTCCCATGTTAGCTGTCTGTTTAAGTCAAATGCGCCAAAAGCCACTTTTCAAGTCGAATCAATTCAAAGTCTGAAGTATCAAATGGAAAAAGGTTGTGGTAATCTTCTAGTGCATCAAATTCCACCTTACTGTCTATCACCGTTTCTCCAAAATTATAATTGTGTCTATACCACTTCATCAAGATTTTGATGAGTGTCAATGGACGGAAAATTTCTTCACCTTGATGGGTCCGTTTGATGAACTGTCGGATGTTGAGAATCTTGGTTTCCATGATGTCTAAATGCTGCAAATTGTACAGAATCATGATCTCCAAGAGTCGGATGGTGATGTTGTGCCCAAATTTATCTGCCAAAAGGGGCGTCGTGTAATCGAGGGCACGATAAGCTTCCTTATACTTTTCTCTTTTAAACAATAGACATGAGTGAAAGTAGTGCCATTTAGGGCTAATCAATCCTGCAGAGTTGAATTGTGGATGTACAAAGGCACGATCGATAATTTCTTGGGCAGCTTCGTATTGCTCTCGATAAAATTCCAGTTTGAAAGCCAGTTCTAGCCCCATGAGGTAGTTGATCTCCTTGGGAGAATATCTTTCCAGTATCAGGTCGATATATTGTCTAGCTGTAGGTTCGTCTCCTGTCTGTATGGATACCTTGGCAAGTTGGACATAGGCTGCTGTCTCCCGCTGCTGCGAGTGCTGAGAGGGAGCCTCACTCATCAATTCGAGGAGCTTATGACAAAATTCAATGGCTTTGGCATACTCCGTGGTGACTTGATGGTAGTAATTTTCGGATAAGTAGTAAACATATAAGACACGAGGGTGCGATGTCTCTTGCGAAATCTCCGCAATGCGATCAATTTTTTCCCGCACATCTTGTAACTCAGGTCGCTTAATGACTTTGTGGAGGAGAAGGTTGGTGATGTACAGATGGAGAATCAGTGCTTCGTTGATCAAGACCATCTGTTGATTGAGATGCAACAGAGATTGTGTCTGTTTTTGATAATCTCTGACGGAGCTTGTGATGCTGGTGTGTCTATAAAGTAGCATTTCTGCTTGCAAAATTTCTTCCTGTAAGTCATACTTCTTGGCTGCGGAGATCGTTTGCAGCAGGAGGTTGCGACTGGCCTCATATGCGCCTCTACCGAGGAGAATCTCTCCCTGTAGCAGTTTTTTGCGGGTTTGTAGGCGTGCATTGATCGCAGGAGAAGAATATCCTGTCAGGCTTTTATCATGTAGCAAAGAATTTTCGAGCATACGCTTAAGGCGAGACTTGGTCACGCGAAAGGTATTGTCAGGATCTCTACCATAAAGCTTTTGGGAGTAAAAGGCTTCTTCCTTTTGCGGATAGCGTGTAACCAGTTCAAAGAGTTTGCCCACCTTCTCGTATTCGAAGGTTGCATGATTGATCTGGTGTCGTATCTGCCTGATTTCTTGCTTCTTAAGCTTTTGAAAAATGTCGTATATCAGCTTCATCCTAGGGGAAGGTATGTATATTCAGAACTTTAAATTAAGAAAAATGTGTAATCCAGCCTGATTTCTTCAATAGGCATTACCCTTTGTTAGACCTAATTTTTGGAATACATACAGATATAGGTCGGAATTTTCCTTTCTAAGAACCCGCTCTCGCATTAGATCAGGGTTAGAGATATTTCTGAATGGCGAATTTGGATTTGTAAGCTTACATGTACTAATTTATCCTTTATTACTTCGGATACTTGGATTAAAAACTAGAGCCTATTGAACATATGCTACACAGATTAAGTATTCTTGCATGCCTCTTTGTCTTGGCCATTACAGGTGCTTGGGCCCAAGACGGGAAGCTCGCCGGGAAAGTCCTGGATGAGAGCGGAGCGCCGCTCCCCTTCGTACGCGTGATCGTGTACTCTGGGGATCTAATTAAGTATGGCGCCTCTACTGACGAAAAGGGTACATTTAGTATCCAGCCCGTAGCACCAGGTACTTACCGTGTGGAGGCACGTTACCTTCAGAAAAAGGCATCCATTGATGAGGTGCCTGTCATTAATGGTCAAACACGAAATCTAACGCTCACCATAACAGCTACTACCTTGGAAGAGGTTACGATCTATGGTGAAGAGCCTATTGGTAGTGACCCTACGGTAGGGTCTACTATTACGGGTACAGATGTGGTAAATGCAGGTACGCGTAGTATCAACTCATTGGCTGCACTTACAGCAGGGGTTTATCAAAGTGACGAAGGAGGTGCCCTGAGTATTCGGGGAGCCCGAAGCACCAGTACTACTTATTATGTAGATGGTGTGAAGATTCGTGGTCTGACCTCTCTTCCGCAAAACTCTATTTCGCAGCTTCAAGTCATCACGGGGGGTACACCTGCTGAGTATGGAGACTTTACGGGTGGTGTGATTAGTATCACGACAGCCAACCCTTCTTCAGAGTTTTCAGGCAACCTTGAACTTGTGACCAGCCAGTATCTGGACAATTTTGGTCGTAATCTAGGTGCCTTCTCTTTGAGTGGTCCCTTGGTGACACGTCGAGCCTTCATCGAGAATACACAGACAGAGTATAAAACATCTGTACTTGGATTCTTCGTGAGTGGGGAGGTTGTGTACAATGGCGATCAAGACCCTGCGGCTTTGGGGATCAATCGCTTGAGAGATGGACTCCTGGACTCACTAGAACAAAATCCCGTGCGTCTATCCGATGACAACATCTCTTTCCGTTCGAATGCCAACTTCATTCGTGGAAATGACATCGTGACGATTCCTACTAAGCAAAATAACCAAGGACTGAGAGGTCGTGGTTTGGTTCGTTTTGATTTTCAACCTACCAATAACATTTTGGTAAAACTGGGTGGTAACTATGAAGCCATTCAAAACGATCGCTGGGGCATCGCGAGTACCCTGTTTTCACCAGATCAAAACGCAGTCTTCCGTGGAAATAACTATCGAATCTGGTCTCGCTTCCAGCAAAGCTTCCCAGGAAGTGAAGGCTCTTCAATCCGAAATCTTTACTACTCTGTTCAAGCAGATTTCTCTCGTTATTCTCGCTTCTTCGAGCATGAGACTTTCAGAGACAATTTCTTTGACTATGGATATGTAGGAAAGTTTGACTTTGACTTTGAGCCTTTCTTCTTCATCCAAAACACAGATTTTGATCCAAATGATCCTGTTTCTTCTAGCCCTTATTGGCAGAGTGTGGGGGATCGTCAGGCTAATTTGCGTTTTGACGACAGCGAGACAAGACTGCCTGTGTATGCGAACTATAACAATGAGATTTTGCGCATTGTAGAAGAGGAAGGAATTGTCAATTTCCCCTTCTTCTCTGGAAACTTCACAGATCCTACGGTAAACTCGATCAACGGTTTGGATGAATTGGCTTTCCGTCAGGGAATCATCAATGGTGGAGGATCAGGTTCTATATACTCTATGTTTAGTCCTTTGGGTGCTCAGACACGTTCGTATACAAAGTTTGAGTTTGATCAGTACCGCTTGTTGGCACAAGCAACAGCAGAGATTAAGACACACAACATCAAAGCAGGGTTCGAATTTGAGCAGCGTGTGGAGCGTTTCTACAATATCAATGCAGCGAATTTGTGGTCACAAATGCGTCGTTTCACCAACTTCCATATTTCAAATTTCTCAGATAATCCTGATGACTATATCTATTTGCTCAACAGTGCAGGTGTCTGGAATGACTCAATCGTTATCCCCCGTATCAACACAGGAGAGCAGAAGATATTTGACCGTAACCTCCGTACGCAACTAGGGCTAGATCCTGATGGCTTGGACTTCATCAACATTGATGGACTTACGCCTGAGCAGTTGTCTCTCTCATTGTTCAATGCAGATGAGCTACTTGATGGAGGAATTGGTGCAGTAGATTACTATGGATACACGTTTACAGGTGATCGTCAAGAACGCGTGGCGACGGATCGTTTCTTCACCGATACGACGAACCGTCCCGTCAACCCCTTTGCACCTACTTACATCTCTGCATTTATCCAGGATAAGTTCGAGCTTGAGGACATCATCTTCAACGTGGGGGTTCGTGTGGACCGTTTTGATGCCAACCAGTTTGTCTTAGAAGATCCTTTCAGCTTGTATCCTACATACTCAGCGGGAGAGTTGGCTTCTGGAAACATTGGGAATATCAATTCATTTGATTTGCCTGCGAGCATTGGGTCTGATTTTGTCCCTTATGTAGATGCGCCCGAAGGAAACTTTACAGAGATCTTGGGTTACAGAAATGGAGAGTCTTGGTTTGATGCCAATGGGAATCCTGTTTCTTCCAATACCATTGCAAGTCGTTCGCCAGGTGGTCGTCCGATTCCTGCTACGGTAGAAGAGAGAGTAAGTGTAAACTCTTTCAAAGATTATGAGCCACAGCTTACGGCGATGCCTCGTATTTCTTTCTCCTTCCCTATCTCTGATGTTGCGGTATTCTTTGCTCACTATGATGTATTGGCACAGCGTCCAGGACAGCTAGGACCTGCAACGAGCTCATTGGCTGCGGGTCAGATTCAGGATTATGTATTCCTAGAGAACCGTCCGACTACGACAGTGAATAGCCCCAACTTGAGACCTGAGATTACAGTAGATTATGAGGCAGGATTTAAGCAGCGTGTAGGACAATACATTGGTTTGACGCTGTCAGCGTTCTACCGTGAGCAGCGCAACATGATCCGTTTCCGCCGCTTTGCCAATGCTTATCCTTTCTCTTATGATACATACGACAACCTGGACTTCGGTACAGTAAAAGGATTTTCATTCAACTTTGATCTGCGTCGTTTCCGTAACATTCGATTCAGAGGAGCTTACACCTTGCAGTTTGCGAGTGCGACAGGTTCTTCCTTCTCCTCTGCACGTGCGGTTGTCAACTTCCTAGAAGGGGTAGGGGTATTGCGTGCGCCACAGCCGATCAATACGGACCAGCGTCACCGTATATCTGTCAACCTTGACTATCGTTACACGAAAGGCCCTGGCCCTGGCATCACGATTGGGGAGAAGACGTTCCACCCATTCCGTAATGCAGGTCTGAACCTGATCGGACAGATCGGCTCAGGTACACCTTATTCAAAGAACTCGGTACCTACACCTTCTGTAAAGTCTGGTGTAAACATTGTTAACCGTCTACAAGGATCTCCTAATGGAGCGCGTAAGCCTTGGCAGTTCCGTATTGACCTACGATTGGATAAGAGCTTCCAGTTGGGAGGAAAGCAACTCGAGGGAGGGGGCAAATCTCATCTCTACGACTTCAATGTCTACGTGACGATGCTGAATGCACTCAATACATTGAACGTAATCAATGTGTATCGCTTTACTGGTTTGCCTGATGACGATGGCTACCTCGCGAGCGACCTAGGTGAGCAAGATATCCTTTCTCAGATTGATCCTGTAGCTTTTGTAGACTTATATAATATCCGCTTGCAGAATCCAAATAACTACTCTGTACCTCGTCGTATCCGATTGGGTATACTGTTTAACTTCTAATTGAGGCAAGCAAGAAGAAATGACTATGAACCAAATTAAGCTATATCTTACTGCATGTTTGTTGCTGGTAGGTATCCAGCAAAGTATAGCCGAGGTGAACGTAGGAGGTGCACGAAAAAAAGTAAACACGTACCGTGTTTCGAGTGACTGTCTTTCTCCCAGTGCTTCTTCTCAGCTAGACATCAACAACATTCGCTGTCTGCTCCACAATGGAGGGGACATGTGGTGGGACCTAGTCGGTGATCCCCGATATGAGGTTCCCAAAGGAAGTGGGAAAAACTCCATGTTTGCAGGTTCTCTCTGGATTGGTGGAGTAGATGAGACTGGACAGTTGAGGGTAGCGGCTCAAACCTACCGTCAATCTGGAATCGACTATTGGCCTGGCCCTCTATCGGGTGGCTTGTCTGGAGGCAATGCCTCTACAGATCAGGATCACTGTGATGAGTGGAACCAGATGTTCAAAATCAATAAGACAGAAGTCGATGCATTTCGTGCCGACTTTGCCGATGGGGTGATTGATAATCCACAGGATTATCCCAATGTATATGGATGGCCCGCTGTAGGGAATCCCAATGTAGTAGAAGAACTTTATACAGACTTCGATGGTAACATCATGGAGGCCTTTCGTCCAGATGGAACCATCTTGTATGCTGCACCCTTTGTAGACGTAGATGGGGACCTCTTTTATGATCCCGCTATGGGAGATTATCCTGATATCCAAGGAGATCAGGCTATCTGGTGGATTGTGAATGATAGAGGAAATACCCACACAGAGACAGGCGGTCAGCCCATTGGTGTCGAGATCCACATGTTGGCATTTGCTTTTACCACAGCCAACGCTGTGAATGACATGACGTTCTACCGTCAGACAGTGATTAACCGTTCTACGCAGACCCTAAACGAAACTTATATCGGGCAGTGGGCAGATGCGGACCTCGGTCGCTTTGACGATGACTATGTAGGATGTGATACCCTTCGTGGGCTAGGATTCTGCTACAATGGAGATGATGATGACAATGCCGCCAATGGCTATGGCCGTCGTCCACCCGCCATTGGTATAGACTTCTTCCAAGGGCCACTTGCTGACCCAGGTGATGGAATTGACAACGACAAAGATGGAATCATCGACGAAGCGAATGAGACCATCATCATGTCAAAGTTTGTATACTATAACAACGACTTTTCCTTGATTGGAAACCCTGAAGTTGCCCAGCACTACTATGGTTATCTCTCAGGATTCTGGAAGGATGGTACACCTATCGTAGACAACTTCTCCAACGGTGGAGATGGATCGGGATACGGTGCCCAAAGCCCTGGTGAGACAACAAACTACATGTTCCCAGGTGATGCTTGTTCCAACCTCGGATGGACAGAGGCAAATGCCAACAACCCACCATTTGACCGTCGATTTATCCAGTCTGCAGGTCCCTTTACGCTACAGCCAGGTGCTGTAAATGAAATTGTAACGGGGGTTGTATGGGCGAGAAATGAAGCGATCGATAATCAGTTTGGTTCTGTATGTGAATTGATCAAAGCAGATGAGGTAGCGCAGGCACTCTTTGACAACAACTTTATTCTACTCTCTGGACCAGATGCTCCTGAACTAGACGTATCTGAATACGATCAGCGTCTATTGGTCTCTTGGGGCTATCCTGAAGAGCTTCGCTCAGTGCGTAACAATTTCAACGAGTCTTACCGTCAGGCAGACCCTGTATTGAAGGCGAACCAAGTAGTAGATTCAGTATTTGAGTTCCAGGGATATATCATTTATCAATTGGTAGATGGTACAGTAGGCCCCAACGAACTCAACGATCCGAACCGTGCGAGAATCGTCGCGCAGTGCGACATTGCGGATGGCGTGAGCACGATCGTCAACCGTACGGTACAAACTGTCGAAGGATTCCCTGATGGGATCATCTTGGATGAGGTAATGGTTGAAGGACGAGATGAAGGAATCTTCCATTCCGTTGCTTTGACGAAAGACTTATTCGCCTCGGGTTCAGATACACGCTTGAAAAACTTCTCAGCCTACTATTACGGAGCGATTGCGTATGCCTACAATGAGACGACATCTGATGGACGAAACTTTGTACCAGGTAACCGTTTCTTCCAGATAGTATCTGCCGTCCCACATCCTACAGAAACAGAAAAATTGGGAACAACCATTGCCAGTACATACGGTGATGGGATTCCAGTAACCAAAGTAAAAGGTTCTGGTAATGGAGGTAATTTTGTAAGAATAACACCCGAAACAGAAGCTACGATTCTTCAAAACGGAAGCTCCAATACGATTGCTTATCAGTCAGGCGCAAGTCCCATTGAGATCAAAATCGTAGACCCTAAAAAGGTTGTACCTAAGTACTACAAAGTATTGATCACAACGGATTCGCTAGTCGATATAGATCTTGTGTCAGAGGGAGAGTCAGGGACACCTGTGGTAGACTCTGTATTTGCCGAGTGGATGCTATTTGAAAGTGATGATGAGAACGTTTCTCTATCTGATCCAATCTTTACTTCTACTTATGTCAAACGAAACGACGGATCTGCTCCAAGACCTGCTGCCTTAGGAGGCATCGAGCGTGTGATTAAGGACAGAGGAATATCAGTCGCTGTACGTGGTGTAGAGGCGGCAGGAGACAGTTTGGATGAGGGGGGACGTATGGGAATCATTGGAGGGGAATTGACCTTTGATGATCCATCTCAAGCATGGCTGACAGGACTTTCTGATAATGACGGTGCCTTTGGTGGAACCTGGAACTGGCTCAGAAATGATGCTTCTGGCTACACGTTCCCTGCGCTGGGTGTATTCGATAAGTTTGGCTTCTTCCAAAATATTTTGGGTGGTACGTTTGGACCATTTGTCATGGCGCGAAGCTTCAACGCTGAGGCTGGTACGGGTGTTTCACCTGGGGTACCTTTGGGTAATCCCACCAACAACCGCCAGATTTCTCCAGCGGATCTGATCGACTTGACAGAGCTACCTGACATCGATATTGTCATTACAGGTGACAGTACCAAGTGGTCGCGTTGTGTAGTAGTCGAAACATCTCCTGGTGCTAACTCTTCTACCAATGACTTAGGAACGGGAGCATGGGCACTTACCGCCAAGTGGAAAGACAATGTAGATCAAGATGGAAACTCTCAAGGAAACCGTACGGATGAGAACCACGGCCTAGGCTGGTTCCCTGGATATGCCATCAATGTAAATACAGGTGAGCGCGTCAACATCTTCTTTGGAGAAAGTGAGTGGGACAGACGGAACAACGGAAATGATATGCGATGGAATCCTACTTCTGATTTCTTCAACCTAGATAACTTTACCTTGGACTTCGTAGGAGGTCGCCACTATATCTATGTGACGAATCAGCCCTACGACGGTTGCGCACAGATTGCCGATTCCCTCCAAAACGGAACAGAGAAAGGGATATTTGCCAACTCGGTCTTCTTGCCTTCGACTGGCAAGGCGATGGTAGGTGCTTACAAGCATGTCGCTTGGGTAGGGATACCTCTTGTGAATGAAGGGTTTGACATTACAGATCCAACGACCATTCCTACAGATGCACGTGTCTCTCTTCGTGTACGCCAGCCCTTCCTCAATGATGACGTGGACGGTGCGCTGCCAGAGTTTGACTTCAATACGCAGGATGTCGCTGTGAAAACAGGTGAGCTTGAAGTAGCACAAGAAGCCCTGGATAATGTACTGGTTGTGCCGAATCCTTATTACGCCTACTCAGAGTATGAGACAGGGCAGTTGGATAATCGCGTGCGTGTCACGAACCTTCCACAGCTTTGCCGCGTGACGATCTTCACATTGAATGGCTACATGGTGCGTCAGTTCACGAAGGATAATGAGCAGACCTTCTTGGATTGGGACCTGAAGAATACGAGTGGGGTGCCTGTGGCGAGTGGGATGTACATCATCCATGTCGATGCCAACATTGGGGAGCAGAAATTGGGTGAAAAGACCATTAAGCTCTTCGCTGTATTGAGACCGATTGACCTAGACAATTTCTAACAGACATATGATGAGGTAGCAGGACCTCTAGTAGGTTCTGCTACTCTTTCTTTTCACAGAATAAGCCTATCATTTATGAAAAAATATATACTCATCGTATTCATGCTCTGTGTAGGATTTGTCTATGCACAGCCTGAGCGTGTCGGCCAGTCGGGTGCGGCAGAGCTCCTGATCAATAATGTGCCTCGGAGTTCTTCTTTGAACGGGCTCAACATTGGTAGCTCAGAAGGCATCGAAAGCTCCTTTGTGAATCCAGCGGGTGTAGCTACGACTGAGGGAACAGAATTACTCTTTTCTCATACACGTTGGTTGATCGGATCAGATATCTCTATCAATAGCTTCGGCGTTTCCCAGGGACTGGGGAGTGGCAACGGTTCTCTTGGACTAGCCATCAACGCCTTCAATTTTGGTGACCTGACTCGTACGACTGTGAGCAATCCCGATGGAGACTTAGGTACCTTCCGAGTCACATATCTCAATATCGGCCTTACTTATGCGCGTCAGTTTACAGACCGTATCTATGTCGGATTCACAGGTCGTCTGATTAGCGAGTCTACACCTGAAGTAGCTGCTTCTGGTTTTGCGCTAGATGCAGGGATACAGTATCGCGCGTTAGAGAAAGACCGCTTGAAGCTAGGAATCTCCCTTCGAAATGTAGGTCCGACTATGGCATTTGATGGAGATGGACTAGCGAGAAGGGTAGAACTTGAGAATAACAATGGATTTACAAGTACAGTACAGCTCGAAGGGGAAGAGTTTGAAATACCTGCAACCCTGTCTATGGGTGGTTCATTTGACTTCTTCCTTGGCGAGAACAATACCATTACAGCAACCGCTGGATTTATCTCTAATTCATTCTATTACAACCAGGGTGGCCTGGGACTTTCTTACAAATACAAAGATTTTGTAATATTAAGTGGGTCTTTTCTTTATGAAAACGGTATATTTGGTGAAACCATTGGTGTAGATGGCAGGTATAATGTCTATACTGGCTTTGCATCAGGTGCAACTTTCCAAGTTCCCTTCAAAACAGGAAGGAGAGATTTGGAAGGAAATCTTGTTTCATCCAAGTTTTCACTTGATATGAGTTACCGGACAACCAACCCCTTTGGAGGTACCCTTGTATTGGGTGTCCGTACTGAAATATAATCTGGTATAACCAGAGACGTAATAATTCTATAGTTCTGATTGGACTGACCTTCGGGTTGGTCCAGTTAGTTTTTTTTTCATTTGTAAAAAGAAGGTAATATGAGTGACGTGACTTATTTGACGAAGGAGGGCTATGATAGACTCACAAAAGAACTAGCTGAGCTTAAGGGCCCTAAGCGCAAGGAGATCGCAGGAATGATTCAAAGAGCACGTGAATTAGGCGATTTAAGTGAAAATGCAGAATATGATGCAGCAAAAGATGCGCAAGGACTGTTAGAGCTTGAAATTTCGAAGCTGGAAAATAAATTGGCTACTGCACGTATCATCGATGACTCTAATTTCGACCCCAACAAAGTATATATTCTCTCAAAGGTGAAAGTGAAGAATATCAAGATGAAAAAGGAATTTACCTACACCTTGGTACCCGAAGAGGAGCAAAACCTTCGAGAAAATAAGATCTCGGTTAAATCACCCGTAGGAAAAGGTCTGATTGGAAAGGGACCAGGCGATATCGTAGAAATAGAAGTACCTGCAGGAAAACTGTCATTCGAGGTTATAGAAATCACACGCGCTTAAACAGAAATCCCTAAAAATATATAATTTGAGGTCCAGGTATACTGGACCTTTTTTATTTAGGCACAGGCTGTATAGCCAGTAGGCACGTGCCCTTATTCACGATCAAACCTCCCATATTTATGGCCTCCATCTTTACCAAAATCGTCAACGGTGACATCCCAGCATACAAAGTAGCAGAGACAGAAGATTTTCTCGCCTTTTTGGATATTAGACCCCGCGTGAAAGGACATACACTTTGTATTCCAAAAACAGAAGTAGATTATCTATTCGATCTAGACGATGGGCGATACATCGGGTTACAGATTTTTGCACGTGAAGTGGCGCGGGCACTGGAAAAAACAGTTCCTTGTAAGCGTATCGCGACAGCGGTACTAGGACTAGAAGTCCCACATGCGCACATTCATCTCCTCCCCATCAATTCCATGCAGGAGTTTGGTTTTCATATTCCTCCCATCGAAATCACGAGCGAAGAAATGGAAACGCTCGCCGCTAACATACGAGCAAATGTGGCTTTAGGGTGAGACATGTTTCAGATAACATTTTTCATTTTCCAGGCGACCAGAGGTTTATGTTACGGAATATTTTTCATGAAACTCACAATGGTGAGTCAAGTACATCTTGAAAAATGAAAAATGAAAAATGAAAAATGAAAAATGAAAAATGAAAAATGTCACTTCACCCTTCCAGGGTTATTTTTGATGAAATCTGCCCAGTTTTTGTTGCTTTTGCCAGGGATGGTCGGGACATTTTGGAAGAAATGACAAACAGCTACTGCAAGCCCATCTGTGGCATCCAGATACTTAGGGTGTTCCTCAAATTTCAATAACTGACGAAGGATGTGAGCAACTTGTTCCTTACTTGCAGACCCACTACCTGTCACAGCCGTCTTGACTTTTTTGGGGGCATACTCAAACACCGAAAGGTTGCGTTGAAGGGCCGCCGCCATTGCCACTCCCTGGGCACGGCCGAGCTTAAGCATAGATTGAGGATTTTTGCCATAGAATGGGGCTTCCAACGCCATCTCCTTAGGTTGAAACTCGTCAATGAGTCCTCCCACGCGTGCATTGATTTGCTTCAGCTTTTCAGGGTGAGATTTTTCTTGTCTTCCCAGGTGGATCGATCCACAAGCCAGTAATTCCATTTTCTTTCCCCTACAAGCAATGATGCCGTAGCCTGTCACTTGTGTGCCAGGATCTATCCCGATGATGATGCGCGCTCCCATACAAGCAAAAATAGGATAATTTAGGCAAGACACCACCTTTATACAGACAAACCATACGTAGGGCCACCGCTACAGCGTGGCCCCACCACACACGTAAGGCCCGTAACCCCCAGGTACACGTAGGGCCACCGCTACAGCATGGTCCAGGTACACGTAAGGCCCCCACCACAGCGTGGTCCCCAGGCCACACCTCCAGCAAGTAAGGATATCTTTTTTCGGGACTTGGGGAATCTGCGTATTTGATGTAGTTTTCTGCTCAGGAAAAAATGGCTTGCAAGCCTTTTATTGGCTCATAGTTACATGAAAAATCACCTTTTAAAGCAAAATAGATACATCCACGGATTGGGAAGAGGCTTCCTTTTTCTGACGATCATCGGGTATATCTGGTGGTATATCTTGCAAGAGCAGAGCGGATGGATATGGCCTGTCATTTCTTGGCGGGAAGTAGGGTTTATTTCCCTTGCGGTGCTTTTTCTCCCGCTCAATCTTGGTCTAGAAACCTTGAAGTGGCAGGAATTATTGGGCGATAAGGAAAATCGTCCCTCGATTTTTCGATTGGGAAAGGGAATCCTCGCAGGTATCTCTTTGGGCATATTTACGCCCAACCGAGTCGGAGAATATGCGGGTAGGCTTATGTTTTTGCCCAAAGACCAGAGATGGAAGGGCGGAATTACAACCTGGATTAATCGCCTGAATCAAATGCTGATTACACTAGGTGCAGGATTGGGGAGCTTATACAGCCTGAAGGATACACTCTCAGACTTTGAGGTAAATGGCTGGGCACCCTGGAACTACCTAATCATGATCGTCTGGATTACTTGGATAAGTCTGGCTGCATTTTTATTTGCCCATAAGTGGACTTTACAACATTTTCCTTTACCCAAAATCTGGAAGCTGACACGCGCTGTCAGAGCTGCAGGAGAATCCCTCGCGTTGGACCAACTCCTGCATGTTACCTTACTTTCTTTGCTTAGGTATACTGTTTTTGCCCTGCAATATATATGGCTTTTGTACGCCTTTGGCTTCGAAGGATCTGTAGGAATTGCTTGGCACATGGTCACCTTGGTATTTCTAATCAAGTCCTTGGCGCCGATTGCATCCGTGGCAGAACTGGGAATCCGGGAAGCCGTAGCTTTGACCATCATGGGATACTGGGCAGTTTCTGCTCCTACAATTTTGGCTGCTACACTCTCTCTTTATTTGATCAACTTGGTTTGTCCCGCTTTGGTAGGCTTATACTTTTTGATTAAAAAAGAGAAATAGCACACATACAAATATATCATACTACTTCTTATACCTCCGTAAGTAGGTGAGTATGTGAAAAATGGATGAAAAATGCTTACTATCATTATTTTTAGTGTCTTGTTTTGAGCGTGGCTAAATCCCTTATGAGATCACGTCTGAACATCTGAACTCTTACTTACATTGATCCCTTATTTTATGCTTGTATTCGTCTCGATTCTCACAGCATGTATGGTATTCTATGGGGGATTTGTGTTTTGGAGTGGATGGTGGTTCGAGCGTATTCGTCCAAATAAAACCCTTCCAGATCCTCTCTTACCCACAATTACCATTTTGATTCCAGCCAGGAATGAAGCCGAGCACCTTTCACGGACCTTACACAGTGTGCTTAGGCAGCATTACCCTTTGGATAAACTGGAGATCATTTTGGTAAATGACCATTCGACTGATGGGACAAGGGCGATCGCGCAATTGCTGGAGACGCGGCATACGTATTTTAAGGTGATCGACCTTACGGAAGAAGAAAAAGGGAAAAAAGCAGCCATCACCCGAGGGGTAAGAGAAGCAACAGGAGACCTGATCCTTCAAATGGATGCAGATTGCTATGTAGCAGAGAGTTGGGCCGCAGTTATGGCATCCCAATTTGTCGGTCATACCGCGATGGTCGCAGGACCTATTGAGCTCACATACACTCATCATACCATTCAACGCTTACAAGCGATTGAGACGATGGGACTGGTTGCGCTTGCAGGAGGAGCCATCGGAGCAGGAAGACCCAACATGGTCAACGGTGCAAACCTCGCATATACCAGAGCCGTCTTTCAGGAGGTAAATGGCTTCGAAGGTGTGGACCATGTGGCCTCTGGCGACGACGAGTTGTTGATGCAAAAGATACAAGGATTGGGGAAATACCAGATCCGATTTGCCAAAAATCGCAATGCCATCGTACGAACGCCCTCGCTTTCGGACTGGTCGAGCTTACGGGCTCAGCGGTTGAGGTGGGTGAGTAAAGCCCGCGCATACGTCAACAGAAGGACAAATGGGATTCAGCTTTTATCCTACCTCGGCTTTTGGACATTTCCTATACTCTTGGTGTTGGGCTTTGGAGATATGAATTATTGGCTTTGGGGACTTGCCTTAATTGCATGGAAAATAAGTGCAGATTTTTATTTGATGCACCGAGCCGCTAGATTTTTTTCTAATTTTCAGCTCTTGAAAGATTTTTTCCTGCTAGAATTGGTATACATACCCTATGTATTGTGGATCGGAATTGCAGGAAATTTTGTCAAATCTTATAACTGGAAGGAAAGATGGGTAACATAAGCGAACCAATGAGCGACCTCCAATTTCAAATACTAGATGCTATATACTTTGTAGAGCCCTTACAAAATATCTTGGATGAAGTCGATTTCCCTCGCCCGGTCGTGCTAGATGAAATGAAGAATATGATCGACAAGGGGTGGGTACAAGTCATGCAAATGGATGAAGGAGCCAATGACTATGTTCGTACTAATATATATGACAGTGACAATTTGCAGGAGTATCAATTTCTGGCAACTAAGGAGGGGCTCCTACGCCACAATGGGCATTGATTTCCTTTGTATGCGCCTTCCATATTATTTGTAAATTGCCCTCATGAGCAGTCCGAGTCAATTGGCATGGCAAAAATTTCGTCGGCATCTACCTGCTATGTTGGGGCTAGGATATGTCCTGCTTTGCTTGGTGATAGCTATTGCAGGTTATCTGATCACGCCCGATGCGACACGCCATGCGAATGAGCAAATATTGCCATTGGCCAAAAAAGCACCTGGTACTACTGCATGGATTTTAAACGTACCGCTAGAGAGGGAGATTGAGGAGAGTGCTTGGTGGTTTTGGACAGGTCGCGAGACACGTGCGATCCCCATTGCTTTGCAGGATACAGGAAGTCTTGTATTGACAGAGACATCCGTACGCTTTGTACAATATACAGGGCGGCAAGACAGCCTGACGTGGGAGATCTTTAGGCAGAGAACAGATAAGGCTGCTTTTGTTCAAGCCCATGTAGAACAGCGAACCTATAGGTTGGGAACCGATACATTTGGAAGAGACTTGCTGAGTCGAATCTTATTGGGGACCCGTGTCAGCTTGACCATTGGGATTCTAGCCGTGACCATTAGTCTGTCTTTGGGCTTGTTGATCGGAGGGCTCGCGGGATTTCTAGGTGATGACCGATGGATGATTGGGAAAGTCAAAGTACCCGTCGATAGCGCAATTATGTGGCTCATTTCAGTGCTTTGGTCCTTGCCCACATTGTTGCTTGCGCTCACCATTACATTTGTATTTGACAAAGGATTTTGGCAGCTTCTCCTCGCTATTGGACTGTCCATTTGGGTAGAAGTAGCCCGATTGGTCAGAGGACAAATTAAAGAGGTGAGAGAACAGCTATTTACAGAAGCTGGGAAAGCCATGGGGTATTCGGATTGGCATATTCTCTTTCGCCATGTATTCCCCAATATCCTCAGTCCCGTGATCGTTATAGCAGTAGCTAACTTTGGGGCTGCGGTCCTGATTGAATCTGGATTGAGCTTTTTAGGCATTGGGGTAGAAGTTCCTGTTCCTACATGGGGACAGATGATCTACGAAGGTTATACGTATATTGTGTTTGATTATGGTCAATGGTTAGCCTTTTATCCAGGCTTAGCCTTGATCTTATTGATTGTTTCGATCAACCTGATCGGAATCGGGCTGCGTGATGCGCTCGATGTAAAGTTGTAGGGAAGATGAAGGCTGAGAACGTTTACAACACGACGGATCCACAGAAGCTCTTGGAGCTCAAGAGACTAGAAGCAGATGCACTTCTAGACGTACTGCGTACAATCAACCATGAGGGTATGACGATTCGTAACCTCTGTCTGATCGTGCGCAATACTTTGAGGGCACAGCTGGGTGTACGTAAGATGGCCATCTTTTATCTAGAGGAAGATACATGGCAAGAAGGCGCTCGCTTGGGATTTAAGCCTTTTGCAGAAGAGAGTGTAGAGGAGATGGTCGAGCAGGACAAAATGGTAAAAGTAGATCCTGTGACCTTGCCGCAGCTTAGCAAAAGAGCAGTGGAATATGTCATCCCTGTGAACCATTATGGAGAGGTTGTTGCCTCTTTCGCCATTGCTGATTTTGCAGATTCTCCTGTCGAAGCCGAAAATGACCTCATTTTTATAGAGACGATCGGAAATATCTTGGCAGTTGCCATTCAGAATCGAAACCTCATCAAAGAGAAGGTCGCGCAGGAGTTCTTGACAAAAGAACTGGAAGTTGCTTCTCAGATACAAGAGCAGTTGATGATTTCCGATTTTAGTCGTTTTTCAGAACTCGACATATTTGGACTCAACAAGGCACATCATGGGGTGGGAGGAGACTTTTTTGATGTGGTTAAAAAGGACAACGGAAATATTTTTCTCTGCATTGCAGATGTTTCGGGGAAAGGAATTGGAGCCGCCCTACTGATGGCCAATCTGCAAGCAAGTTTCCGTAGCCTTTGCGCCCAGTACAACGATCTGGACATCATCGTGAAAGAACTCAATCGTTCTCTTTACCATATTGTAGAGGGAGATAAATTTGTGACATTATTCGTCGTTCGAGTAGAGATTGATTCTCATACATTTGCTTACATCAATGCTGGTCATAACTATCCCATCTTATTTCAGGGAGAAGAAATATCTCGCCTGGAGAAAGGATGTATGCTGCTGGGAATTCTCCCCGAGGTAGAGGTTCAAGAGACCATACTCCCATTTCATCGGGATGATGTATTATTCATGTTTACCGATGGAGTGGTCGAACAGACCAATGGGGAAGAGGAAATGTTCGGTAGCGAAAGAATTATTGAAGAATTGAAGAGAATCCGAAATTTTGCAGCCCAAGAAATAGTGTCTCATCTGGAAAAGGAGTTGATGAACTTTGCAGATGGACATGCTGTGACAGACGATGTGACGATGCTGAGCGTAAAATTTTGAGCATTATTGTCGTTACATCCAGCAAAAAGCTTTTTAACTAGCGATGTAAGCCTTATTGGAGTTTTTTTTGCTATTATTCAATTATGAAAAAATTTAGCGAAGCGCTGATACAAACATTAGAGGGAGATGCACTTTCTCTCTCGACGAAAGTCGTCGATAAAAGTGCCGTAATAGGAGTCGTCGGCTTAGGATACGTTGGGATGCCTATTGCCTTAGAGTATGCCAAGAAAGGCTTTCAGGTCATAGGTGTGGACGTATCAACACAAAAAGTAGAAGCGCTCAACCGTGGGGAGAATTTCATCGAAGATCTGGTGGATGCAGAAGTAGAAGCAGCTGTAGGAGGAGGATTATTGCGCGCTACGACAGACTATGCCGAGCTGGAAGCTACGCATGTCATTTTCATCGCTGTACCTACCCCTTTCAATGCCCACAAAGATCCCGATATCGGATACATTATCTCAGCAGGAGAAAATCTGGCGCCACATCTGGCAAAAGGCTCGCTGGTGATCCTTAAGAGTACAACTTTTCCAGGCACAACAGAAGATTTTCTGATACCCGAATTGAATAAAGGAGGATTGAGCGCAGGTACAGATTATTTTGTCGCTTTCTCTCCCGAACGTGTAGATCCAGGAAACCAAACGTGGCACACGGGCAATACCCCTATCGTAGTAGGGGGGATAGATGAAGAGAGTGGCATACTCGGAGGACTGGCTAATAGTCAGATCATAGATACGGTATACCTGGTAGACAATCCCAAGGTAGCTGAAATGGAAAAGCTACTGGAAAATATCTTCCGCTCCGTAAATATCGCCCTGGTCAATGAACTCGCGCTACTATGCGAACGTATGGGAGGCATCAATGTCTGGGAAGTCATCGAGGCTGCCAGTACCAAACCCTTCGGATACATGAAGTTTACGCCAGGGCCTGGTGTGGGAGGACATTGTATTCCCATCGATCCTTACTATCTCTCATGGCTGGCGCGCAAGTTTGACTTCGAGACGAAGTTTATCACCCTCGCCGCCAATGTCAACGAAGGCATGCCTTATCATGTGAGCAACCTAGTCGTTCGTGAGCTTTCTAAACAGCCTATCACTGTATCACAAGCTAAAGTGTTACTCCTAGGTGTTTCATTTAAGAAAAATGTCAAGGACCTTCGTCACTCACCTGCAGAAGCCGTCATGCATCGCTTGATCGAAAGCGGGATTGAACACATCGATTACAGCGATCCTTGGGCACCAGAGTACGTAGTGGCGGGTAAGTCTTATTACTCTGTAGATCTTACAGAAGAGATGCTTGTTTCTTATAACTGTGTGGTTCTCATCACAGATCATGATGACTTTGACTTGGAGTTTGTGGTGAAGCATGCCAACTGTATCATTGATACGCGCAACATGACCAAGGACATCGAACTCGGAAAAGATAAAGTCATTCTCTTGGGACATGCAGGTGAGAAGCCTAAGCTCGTCATGGAACATTGATCATCCTTCGGGAAAGGTAAATAAGAATAGGATCATTTTTATGGTCCTATTTTTTTTTGCCTTGTACCATTCTCCTATATTAGTGCATCAAGGATGAAACTATACAATTATCTACGTGCGCGAATACTTACTACTCTCAGCTTGTGTGCCATGCTGGGAGGGATGGGACTAGGACCTCTTTATGCACAGTGGACGTTGTACATCAATGAACTCCCCAATCAAACACCCCTAGCAGATACCCTTTTTGTCACAAGTGCCCTCAACGATTGGTCGCCCGCTGATCCTGCATATCAACTTACACGATTTCAAGATGGAAGTTGGAGTATTGTGATTGATACATTACCAGAAAAATGGGAGTTCAAGTTTACGAGAGGGAGCTGGGATCGTGTGGAAGGAGATTTGCTCGGCAATGCCCTCCCCAATCACGTGTGGGATGTAAAGAAAAATCCAGGGGATACCCTACAAATCAAAATCTTGAGCTGGGAAGATATGGTGCCCTTACCCGTCCTAGGGTCCCTGCGTGTGGTGGTAGAACGTATCCCCGAAAATACGCCGCCAGCTTCTCCTATATTCATTGTGGGGAACTTTAACAGTTGGCACCCAGGAGACCCGCGTTATCAATTGACACCCATCGGCGACTCGCTCTATGAGGCACACATACCTGTTTTCCATGATACCTTGGCGTATAAGTTTACCCGCGGAAATTGGGAAACAATTGAAGCACAGAAGAATGGCCGGGCGCGAACCAATCGAGCTTATATTTGGCAATCAGCAGGTTCAGAGGAAGTCAGGGTGCAGATCTCTGCTTGGGAGGATCTATCTGGTAATGCGATGAATCCGTTGACCTTCATCTGGTGGCTTTCTGCCATCTTGGGTATTTTTCTTGTCCTTGTGATCCTGACGGTGCGGAAAAATACCTTCCAGGCCAATTATTATCTCTCGGCTTTTATCATGGCGCTTGCCATTGCCTTGACGACACGCGCCGCGCTGTACGATCGTGAAGTATTCCAGACGCTGCCGAAGCTATTGCTAATCCCTGACTTTATTTACTTTTTGTATGCGCCGCTTTTCTGGCTGTATATACGGACGTTGATGAAATCTGAGGGAGATACGGCTATGAATAGGAAAAATGGACTGCATTTTATTCCATTTTTTCTCCACCTGTTCTCTTATTTTTCCCTCTTTCTCATGGATCAAGAGACCTTTATCAGTGGGGTAGTGGACCTAAGCTTTCGCCCTACTTTTTGGGGAGCAGGCGCATTAGCACTCGTCTACAATACCTTATATTGGATTTTTATTTTCCGATATCTCAAAGGTTTTGTCCCAAAGTATGAGGCGCAAGATCCTTCTCAGACTCCCTTTCTGCGAACCATCATGTACTTGCAAGGGCTTTGCTTGTTGATAGGGTGGGCTACAGTACTCACAGGAGGAATGGATTGGATACTGGGGCAAGACCTGACGTATATGACAGATAGATCTACAGACGTCATGTGGATCTGCCTTTCCTTGACGGTATTTTTCTTGGGTTATTATGCCTTTGCCCATCCTGAGATGTTCCAATTCTCTCCTATTGCTATTGATCCTCAACCTTTCGAAACTTCTGTGATAGAGGTAGAACCGCCTAAATCTATTCGGAAAGACGACTTTGAAGAGAAGTGGAAGGAAAAAGTGACCCAGTATATGGAGACCGAGAAAGCATACCTGCGTCCCAAAATCACACTTTCAGAAGTAGCTGAGGCCATTGGAACAAATACACATGAACTGTCTCGTACCATCAATGAAGGTTTTGAGATGAATTTTAATGAATTCATCAATAATTATCGGGTAAAGGAATTTCAAAATCGACTGGCAAATAACGAACATGCTTCCCATACCCTTTTGGCTTTGGCATTAGAGGTGGGCTTCAACTCCAAAACCGCATTTAATCGTGCGTTTAAGAAAATTACAGGTCAAACTCCCCGAGAATACGTAAAAAATCTTTCCGCAAACCAAGATGAGCTAACATATTGATTTATAAACATATCAAGGTATCATTTTATGATCTGATCCGTTTGTACTTCTCTGAATAGTGCCCAGTTCATGATTTGGAACGAGTAGAAAGATAGTTTTTGATAGGTTGAATACAAGTTGAGTAAAAGAAGCTTCCTGGTAACTCATCCCTTCAATCACACATCAAAAACTAAAATCAATGAAAAAACTACTCATTCTTTTCCTATTAATAGGCGTAACACTCGCCTTCGGACAATCGTCCGACGTCATGCTCCAGGGATTCAACTGGGAATCTCATAGCAATTCCACAGGTTGGTATAATGTCGTCAAGGCCAATGCTAACGCCATTGATGCAGCAGGTATCGACATGATATGGATGCCCCCGCCAAGTGATGCCGCAGCTCCTCAAGGATATCTCCCGCGCAGACTCTACGATGTGACCACCAATTATGGTACAGAGGCTGAATTGAAAAGCTGTATCAACACCTTGCATGGAAAAAATATCAAAGTCCTAGCCGACATCGTCATCAACCACCGTGTAGGTGCGACCAACTGGGCCGACTTTCAGCAGCCTACATGGGGATGCTGGGCCGTCACAGCCAACGATGAATGGGGACAAAATGGAGGAAATCCTTGTGGAAACTGGGATACAGGTGGCAACTATCATGCGGCTCGCGACATCGACCACACCAACACGACCGTACAAAATGATCTGATTGCTTGGATGAACTGGTTGAAGTCCAATGTAGGGTTTGACGGATGGCGCTATGATTATGTCAGAGGCTTCAATGGCTACTATAATGGGGTGTACAACGACGCAACGAATCCTTATTTTTCTGTAGGAGAGCTTTGGGACAATTTGGATCTGAATAATGTCAATGCCCACCGCCAGCAAATCATAGACTGGATCGACGATACACAAGGAAAATCAACTGCTTTTGACTTCACGACCAAAGGGGTACTGCAAGAAGCTGTCAACAACCAGCTTTGGAGACTCTCAATCAACGGCGGAGCTCCAGGTGTCATCGGATGGTGGCCAGCAAAAGCCGTCACGTTTATTGACAATCACGATACAGGAAGTACACAAGGATACTGGCCCTTCCCAGGAGGAAAAGTGATGCAGGGCTATGCGTATATTTTGACTCACCCTGGCGTACCCTGTGTATTTTGGGACCACTTGTTTGATTGGGGATTGTACAATCCCATCAGCGATCTGATCGACATTCGCAAGCGCAATGGCCTCACCAGCACGTCTTCTCTCTCCATCAAAGCCGCCAACTGGAACTTGTATGCAGCCGAAATCGATGGCAAAGTCGCGATGAAAATTGGATCAGGTTCATGGTCGCCTTCAGGCTCAGGTTGGACATTGGCTGCTTCAGGCACTGACTACGCTGTATGGGAAAAATCAACCGCTCCTGCAGGCAACCTGACCGTGCACTTCAGACCTACTTCTTACAGCAATCCCGAGATCTACTTCTGGAATGCAACACCTAGCGGATTGACCACGACTTGGCCTGGCGTCAGCATGCAGTCCGAAGGCAGCGGGTGGTACAAGTACACCTTCAACGGCACGAACTGTACCAACTTTATCTTCAGTAACAATGGCGGTAGCCAAAGCCCCGATCTTTACACTTGCCAGGAGGTTTGGGTGACAGAAGGTAATTGGAACTTCCGCACTGCTGCGCCTCAAGTAGATGTGGCCACAGACATCAGTCTCTATCCCAATCCTGCGAGAGATCGTGCGACAGTCAGCCTCGACCTCCAGACGGATGCAGATGTGCAGCTATCCTTGTATGATTTGAGTGGGAGACGTGTCATGCACGACACCTACAGTCTGGCTGCGGGTACCCAGCACATCAAACTTGACCTCGGCGTTCTACCTAGAAGCTTGTACATACTGAAATTGGATGGAGAGGGCATCCAGTATCAGGAAAAACTGCAAGTAGAGTAAAAATCGACGCGTATTCATACACAACTGGTGTGGGCGGGCCTTTGGGTCCGCCTTTTTGCGTATAGTTGGTAAGATGAATTTGGAGGTGTAACGGCGATGAGTTATCTTAATTTGTAAGTATAACATAAATAAAAAAATGAACATGAAAACACTCAAGCTCTTGATTATCATCGTACTTTTTGGGGCATTCCCCAAATGAGTTTAGCAGGTAACTTCTCATTCAATTATTTAGGATCTAGTTCTTCTCAAAGCCCTGTCGCTTGGAATAATTGTACTGCTCCAGGTACTATGTCCATCATATTTGAAGGTAATATTGATCAACTACCTTCTAACTCTTCAGGACTTAGTATCGAAATAATTTTTACAGTAAGGGTGAAAATGGTTTCACTAAATTATTTTGAAAAGCAAGTTCATATTGAAAGGAGTTATGCTCCTGGTCAAACTATTAGTGATAATTTTACTGAAATTGTTGTCGCAGACTTATCTAATACAGGTTTGGCTGGAAGCACAATTATTGAAGTTTCTACTGAACTAGAGCTTGCTGATATACAAGGTGTCACAGGAGTTCCTTTCGATCATAATTATAGTATACTAGGTTTTATTGAACCTGTTGGTCCTACTGCCTACTATGATAATTTTGCCTCACAAGTAGGAATTACTACATCTCCTGATCTAGATATCCCATTATTATACAATGATAATTTATCAGCCGAATTCGAATTACAATATGTTGGACCAGAGCCTAATAAGTATGAGTTACAGTCGAAGATACTACCCACTATTTTTAATCCTACAATCCCTGGTGGTATTGGAAATCTTTGGGCGTTTGATTACGTCATTGATTTTGGTTCTGTACAAAATACTTTTTTTGATCAGACTAGTAGTTTTATAATCGAAGAGAGTCTCTCTTGTGGTAATCAGATAGTTAGTTCAGTAATTCGCCCTAAACTTTGGTGGAATAACGTTTATGTTCCAATTGGATGTGATTTTTACTTTTCTGATAACGTTTGTATTGATCAAACATCAGAAGTTATCTGCGAAAGAGTATTTTGTGGAGATAGTCCTTTGAGGGAAAGTCAAAGGATCAACAAGGGACTACAAATAATCTCTCCTCATTCAGGTAATCGCTCGCTTTTAATCCAGACAAATATGGAGATGGATCATAACGTTAGATATGAAATATTAGATACTCAAGGGAGAAAACTGGTTGGGGGTAATATTTATATCCAGCAGGGACAATTTAAACAAAAGATATCCATCCAACATCTGACTAATGGTGTTTATATGCTACAGCTCGTTCTGGCAGATAAGATACTGACTAAGAGATTTATTATCCGATAATTGAGATTGATCAACTAATTTTCATCTAGAATTGCCTCTCTTAGAGATATTGATGAATGGAGTTTCATTATTCTGATGCAAGTTATTTCTTAATACTTTAGAAAAGTAATCTGTTAAAGTGATACATAAGAAAGTCATTGCAAAAATGAAATCGGAATTATCTTAAAAAGAAGATTTCTCTTTCTGAGAGGTATTTCTTGGTACAAATACTAAGAATCATGCACAGTTTCCTTCGTTTTACACGACTAAACTTATCAGTATTTTTCCTATGTATAGGGGGTACATGTATACCTCATAAATTGGTAGCGCAAGAGATTGACTGGGTATATTCTCTAGGTACCAAAGATTCTACAAGTGAGTCGGGGCTATTTATAAGGGACAATGGGATGGCGGTCGATCCTAAGTATGGAGTTGTATTTGGGGTTTATCATAACGATACACTATTCCACAATGGCCAGGGGTTCGATGCGTTTTTGGGAGGGCAGGAGACGATCATTCGACTACAGGTAAATGGAAAGCCAGATACAAGTATGACATTCAGTTCAGACTTGGGTAATCCATTATCCAACGAGTTTTCGAAGTTGCTATTCAGATATGATGGAGGAATTATGTTACAGCGTCCATATAGGAATAATATTTCTTACAATGGTCTATTGAATCCCTTTGGGATGAATAATACTTCTGAGCAATTTGGATTTGTAACGATTAATAAGAGCACAGATACGGTAGATAATCTAAGACTGAAAAATTTTGCTTGGGAAAACTATGTGTCTGATACGGAATATCGAGTTTATGGGATCGGATTTTTAAAAAATATTCCTCCGAATATTGTTCAGGATTCTATCATAAGTTTCAATGGATTACCAGATCGTGAGCATCTCTTAATTGGTAGGATGGATATAGCAGGAGAGTTAAAAAGCTTCTCTACTTTAGGACTATTTAAGGGGTTCACAGATCCGAAAAAGTTTGATGAGCGATTGGCAGTATCCAGTCAAGGCGATCTAGGAGTTGCCATTCTTTTCCAGGATACAGTTTATCTGACAGATACAACATTATATCCTTTGCAAACTTTTCAGCAAAATGGAGAAGGTAGCCAGGAAGGCGTAATCATTCAGTATGATACTTTAGGACAAATTGCATGGTTTCACCATGTAAGAGCGACCATGCAAACTGTACCATCTGGTGGTGGCAACGTAGCAATAGGGATAGAAGCGCTTGATTATGATGGTCAAGGAAATTTATATGCCTTAATTTCAGTGAGTGGAAAGGTTGATGAGGTGATAAAAGTAGGTCAAGAGGAGATCGAAGGCTGTACCCAATTTAAAAATATGCAGAATGGATCTTTCTTATTGAAATTCGACTCTCAAGGTAGATTGGAATGGCAGAAACCAATTATATGTGAAACAGGCAATCTAGGACAGGTAGTAAACTTGATGTCAGTAGACCAGATGGGGAATATCTACTTAGCTCCTAATTTGTGGGCTGCCAGTGATTCTGTACAAATCTACAATGGTCCTTCCATACCTCCCCCTCTGCCATTAGGACTTAACTGGGACCTACTTATCATAAAGTACAATGCTGATGGAGAGTATCTGTGGCATCAAGACTTAGGAGATAAATTCTTTGAGAGGATCAGTCAAATCGTTTGTCTAGAGCCTTCTAAACTCGTGATGAGAGGAGGTTTTAGAGGACCTTCTCAGGTGGGAGATACAGTAATAAGTTCCTTGGGTAGTTCCGATCATTTCATCGCTCAGATGGATGTTTGTCAACCTACCATTGCCGCCTCAGGGCGCAGGGGCTTCTGCCCCGATGAGGGGATATGGCTACATGGAAATACCTGTGCCGATCGAACCTATCAATGGCTAAGGGATGGGCTACCGATCTCAGGAAGTACCTCTCCCGATTATCTAGCAGAGGTCTCGGGTGGTTATCAAGTCATTTTGACTCACCAAAGTCAATCAGATACTTCGGAGATATTTCATGTAGCAGCACTTCCTGCTGCACCTAAACCTACGGTCTCAATAGGATTAGAACTATGTGAGAATGGAACTTTTCAGACCTTTTTTACGCCCAACCTACTTCCCTACAGATTAGATTTTTTGGCTTATGAATGGCCCGATTCATCCAGGCTGAGAAATTGGGACGTGACCTATACAGGACAAGATTCTGTCGATGTGTATACCATTTACACAGACCAAAATGGATGTCGGACTTCTTCTGATACTTTTACTTACGTTTTTGATACTCTCCCTCCCCCTACGCCTTTGATCTATCAAGGTGGAGGGGACACATTATGGGCTGATCCACAGACAGAAGATTACACGGATATCTACTGGTATTCCAACGGTGATTTAATAGGCGAAGGAACATTCATCGTAGGGACTCCTTTTCAGCTTTACGAGGTGGTGACGGAAGATAATTTTTGTTTTTCTCCCCCTACTGGGTATCTCTATCTTCCTACTTCTCTAGATCCAGGACCTGAGGCTTACTTTACACTCAGCCCCAACCCCGTATCCAGACAGCTTGTGATGAGGAAAAATCAGTTCTTGGATGCGGATGGCAGGGTATCTTTTTATTCGATGGAAGGAAAATTGTTGCGCACAGAAGACCTCTCTAGAAGTACTACAGAGAAAGTTTTTGATGTAAGACAGTGGCCTGCTGGAATCATTATCTGTCATATAAAAATAGGGGACAGTGTGAGCACACAGAAAGTAATCATCACGAGAAAATAAATGGGTTCATTCCTGCATATGACCACTGTTATGATCATAAGATCAGCCCTATCTAGCTGTTAAGCATCTTAGCTGAAGGAGCTGTCAATGCCTACATGCAGCAAGATTTATCCCCCTCAAATGATCAAGATCTATCTGTTTGCTTGGATGTTTGGGAATAGATGATCAAGGACCTCGACAACATCATTCCAAAATTTTAGAATATACATTTTAGGAGAAAAATACTTCATTTAACCTGCATCAACAAAATGAAAATATCCGACTTTGTTTTCCACTCATTTTTATGGATGTTTCTTTTTCTGATAAGTCCCTCTGAACATCAAGCGCAATCTATCGACTGGGTAGTAACTTTTGGGGTTACAACAGATTCTGTTGTAGGCGAGTCATTTAATAATCATAGCCTAAGAGTTGATCCCACTCATGGAATCGTTGTAGGGGCTTTTCATGAAGATACGTTATGGGGACCTTTGGCTCCTTTCCCAAGATTTCAAAATGAACAGGAAACTTTTTTCAGGATAAAGGCAAATGGAGTTATAGATACGAGTTGGGCTTTTAGTCCAACTCCACCTTTTGGAAGCTTATCATCTGGATTTCTGCAAAGTACATTTAGGTATGATGGTGGAATGATGATTGTTCGTGGTAACAGAAATTTTACGGATTATAATGGTACATCTAATCCATTTGGATTACCGACTCCACTTGAATATAATATCTTGATTCAGCTAAATAGACAAGCCCAAATCCAGGGATATAAAAATCTAAGATACTTTGATTGGCAGAAGCTAGCGACAGATAACGCTTACAAACTTTATGGCTTAGGCTATCTCGACATTAATTTTCCAAATGTCATTCATGACTCTTCTGTTCAATATGTGGGGTTACCTGATCGAGCGCATCTTGCAATTGCTCGAATGGACACAGTTGGAAAACTCAAGGGATTTTCCACGATTGGGCTTTTTAAAGGTTTTGTGGACCCTAAACTTCTAAAAAAAGAGTTTGCTGTATCTGATCAAGGACTCATAGGATTAGCTTTAGAGATTCGTGACACCATATATCTGCCTGATACCACATTGCATACGGTAAGGACATTTCAACAAAATGCAATTGGAAGTAGAGAGACGGTTGTTTGTCGATATGATCCTGACGGTGAACTCGAATGGTTTAGGCATATAAGAGTTGCACTTGATTCGAGCCAATCTCCCTTTGGAGGGGCTAGGATACAACCCCAACAAGTAGACTTCGATCAGGATGGGAATCTTTACGTTTTAATCTCCATCCAGAGTAATGATGGAGATAGAATAACATCTGGGACAGATGAGATTATACCATGCTTTGAATTTAGAGATTCGGAAAATGGTTCTTTCATTTTGAAATATGATTTTTTAGGAAACTTGATTTGGCAACAACAAGTCAGTTGTGACGATCTATATGCCTCCTTGATGTCTGTAGACATGATGGGAAATGTATATGTTGCTAGACCTTTTTGGAGTTCTCCCGATTCGGCTAAATTACATGAAGGACCTACAATTCCTCCTACTTTGGGGCCTCTAGATGGGCGAGGACTACTCTTAAAGTATAGTCCGAATGGTGACTATCTATGGCACCAGATGTTTGGAGATAAATTTGGTCATACGATTCGTGAAATCGAGACGCTAGACGCAGAGTCTCTCATAATTGCTTCTGGATTTAATGTAAGTTCTAAAATTGGAGATACCATCGTTTTTGCTCGAGGAGCTTCTGACTTTTTCATCGCTCAGATGGATGTTTGTCAACCTACCATTGCCGCCTCAGGGCGCAGGGGCTTCTGCCCCGATGAGGGGATATGGCTACATGGAAATACCTGTGCCGATCGAACCTATCAATGGCTAAGGGATGGGCTACCGATCTCAGGAAGTACCTCTCCCGATTATCTAGCAGAGGTCTCGGGTGGTTATCAAGTCATTTTGACTCACCAAAGTCAATCAGATACTTCGGAGATATTTCATGTAGCAGCACTTCCTGCTGCACCTAAACCTACGGTCTCAATAGGATTAGAACTATGTGGGAATGGAACTTTTCAGACCTTTTTTACGCCCAACCTACTTCCCTACAGATTAGATTTTTTGGCTTATGAATGGCCCGATTCATCCAGGCTGAGAAATTGGGACGTGACCTATACAGGACAAGATTCTGTCGATGTGTATACCATTTACACAGACCAAAATGGATGTCGGACTTCTTCTGATACTTTTACTTACGTTTTTGATACTCTCCCTCCCCCTACGCCTTTGATCTATCAAGGTGGAGGGGACACATTATGGGCTGATCCACAGACAGAAGATTACACGGATATCTACTGGTATTCCAACGGTGATTTAATAGGCGAAGGAACATTCATCGTAGGGACTCCTTTTCAGCTTTACGAGGTGGTGACGGAAGATAATTTTTGTTTTTCTCCCCCTACTGGGTATCTCTATCTTCCTACTTCTCTAGATCCAGGACCTGAGGCTTACTTTACACTCAGCCCCAACCCCGTATCCAGACAGCTTGTGATGAGGAAAAATCAGTTCTTGGATGCGGATGGCAGGGTATCTTTTTATTCGATGGAAGGAAAATTGTTGCGCACAGAAGACCTCTCTAGAAGTACTACAGAGAAAGTTTTTGATGTAAGACAGTGGCCTGCTGGAATCATTATCTGTCATATAAAAATAGGGGACAGTGTGAGCACACAGAAAGTAATCATCACGAGAAAATAAATGGGTTCATTCCTGCATATGACCACTGTTATGATCATAAGATCAGCCCTATCTAGCTGTTAAGCATCTCAGCTGAAGGAGCTGTCAATGCCTACATGCAGCAAGATTTATCCCCCTCAAATGATCAAGATCTATCTGTTTGCTTGGATGTCGGAAAACAAGCATTTAAATAGTAAGAGGCAACTATCCCAAAATTTTAGAACATATTATTTCTCTCTCTTTTTCATATTTTGACTGAAATAACCTAAAAACTCATGTGGTGGAGGATAGAATTTGTCCTTCATAAAATCGTATGGATAAAATATTATATCCACCTTTTAGAGGATACGATGTAGAAAAATCGGACATAAAGATTAAACTACACAACGATCGTACTAGATAAGCCCTCTTTTAAATGGGTAAGAATCCTATAAAAGTAGGGGGTAGGTACGCAAGACCGCGAAGATGAGAAATGGTAAAATGCGTTTGATGGATAGAGGAAATTTTAAGTGGAAAAATTCCTATCATAGACATGCTATAAGAGAAGGATTGCTGCTTATGTGGAGCATCCTATTATTAGGACTTCCTGTAGGACCTCTTCGTGCGCAAGGTGTAGCATATCAAGAAATCACACCTGCTGATGGATTGCCTAACCGTAGCATTTTCTCCATTTTACAACAAGGAGATGGTACGATCATCATGGGCGCATCCAATGGCTTGTACGCATATGATGGGCAGACATTTGAGCCTATACCCTTTGTAGGTGAGTATAAGTCCCAGCACATTTTCGGACTGCAAATGATGGCCGATAGTAGCTTCAGCTTTATCAACACCAGTAAACATTTATTTGCATACAAAGGAGATAGTATTAGGGAAGTTGGATTGAAAGAGGCACACTTTCAATCAGGAGGCAGGGTCGATAAGATCCATCAATATTGTGCCAATCCCGAGATACTACTGATAGAGTCAGACACGAAACTCTTTCTCTTGGATTGGAAAAGACAGACCATCCTAAGGGAGTTATCATTTTCACGTGGAATATTTGCCGCAGCAATAGACAAAGAGCAGAGGATTTGGGTATCTCGACTTGATAGCATAATCGTATATGGGCAGCATGGAGAAGTCATCAGGTCCTATCTACCGAAGTATGCGCATTCGGGGTTCTCTACACGTTTTTTTCGAACAGCTGACGGTTCCTTATTCTACTATCATGGACAGGAGAGCGTCTTATCAAGAATGGAAATTAGAGAAGGGAAGATTGTACCTACAGATGTGTTACGGCTTCCCACAAGCCAAAGCCTGACACATATAGGGGAAGATAAATCTGGTAACTTATTGCTGACGACACATGATGGATTATTTATTTTTGATGGTCTTAAGTTGCGACACCTCTTTGAAGGTGAGACCAGCAACTATGCTTTTACAGACCGAGAAGAGAATCTCTGGGTCTCGATCTATCCATCTAAAGTAAGGCTTACGAGCAATTTGGAAACCTACGCATTTTCAGAAAGTCAAAAGACACTCCCCAATAACTGGATCGTACAAATCGAAGTCCTAGACAGCCAGCAAGTGGTTGTTCGTACCCACAAAGGATTCATAGGTATAGGCAACAAAGAGAAATTAACATTTCAACAAGCTTGCCAAGATCCTTATGAAAGAGAAAGAATAGTCAAGATAGGTTCTGACTTGTATTGGTCTTTACCTGTCACAGGATTATCCGCCTGTGAACCTCTAAGTTTGATACAATCTGGAGGGATTTTAGATCCCAGTCCTTATCAAATACCTCAGAATACTTACAATTTACATCGCCTTTCAGATACCCTTTGGCTAGGAGATAAACAGGCAAAATGTGTGATAAAGATAGCCATGAATGGTTTTCGCGGAACCATTCAGGATACACTGCTCCCCCAATTACCAAATGCCATATTTTATCCTGAAAGATTCAGTCATGATGTTTGGATTGGAGGATATGGAGGGGGATTCCTTCTCACCCAAGATTCCCACTTTCAAGAGACAGAACATCTGCTGAAACACACCTATATCCGAAGTTTCAAACAAGACGATGATTCTACGATTTGGGCACTTGGATTCTATGATGGATTGCACCAACTTAAGAAGGATGAGCATGGAAAGTATTTTTATCAAGGGCTGAGATTCGCAGTACGATACGGTGAAGTATTCGAGCTTATCGGAGATTTTATCTGGATAGGAACTCGTCGTGGACTCTACAAGTTCGACATGAGAGATGGCAGCCATTCACGATTTCAATATCAGAAGGAGCTTGCCAATAGTGATATTACCGCACTGAAATATTTTCAAAATGATTTGTGGGTGGGGACCACAGATGGTCTGTATGTCTTGCCTATGCGAGAGGGCGATTTCGACGGTTTCGATCCAATTCCCCCAAAGTTAAAAATCAAGCAGGTCTCCATCGCAAGAAGAGATACTGCGCTTCATCCTCGTTATCGTTTACCCTTTGATCAAAACGATCTATCTGTTCAGCTCCAAGCTTTTGCTTTTCGTAGTGGAGAGAATTATACCTATGAGCATCGGATGTTAGGCTTAGATACTGTCTGGAAAACCTCTTCAAGTAGTGCCAATGTGATCAATTACTATGACTTGAAGGCAGGGAACTACACATTTCAAGCACGCGCCAAAAGCTCTGAGGGATTGTACAGCACTGATACACCAGAAATAACCTTTGAGATCATCCCTCCTTACTGGGAACAGACATGGTTCAAGTTGGCTAGGTTACTGAGTGTTATCGGGCTGGTAGGGTTACTTGCCTTAATCTATCTGAGGAGGAGAGAGAAGAAGGCGGAGATGGAAAAACGCGTCATTATGGCAGAGCTTAACTCACTCAAGCTCCAGATGAATCCCCATTTTTTGTTCAATGTCATGACTTCCATACAGGACTTCATCAGCCAGCGAGATAGCGAGACGGCCATTTCTTACTTGAAAGAAACTGCGCACTTGATGCGGATGGTGCTAGATGCTTCTCGGAAGACCTCTATTTATTTGGAGCAAGAGGTAAAAGTATTGGAGAAATATATGAAGCTCGAGCAACTGAGATTTCAAGACACATGCATATTTGAGATTCAAATAGATCCCAGTGTAGAGTATGAATTTGTGAAGGTGCCTCCTATGTTGATTCAACCTTTTGTCGAAAATGCCATTCACCATGGGTTTCGAGGACATAAGGGGACCAAGCAGCTAACAATTACTTACGAGTGGGCTGGGCCAGCAGCTATTTCTTGTACCATTGTAGACAATGGCGTGGGGAGAGCGCATACGATGAAGCATCCGCAAGATCCCCATCATAGATCATGGGGGACAACGCTTATCCAGTCAAGGCTGTCTTTATTGCAGCAACAGAAGTTCCAAAAGGTATCTGTTCAGTATGAGGACCTTTATGACGAGGGAGGGGTTGCTACAGGGACAAAAGTCACTGTGAGCATACCTTGTCAGTACATTTAAGTAAGTCTAAGTAGCAAATTGGGAGCCATCATCGTCAGTATTTATAAGTAAGCCTGAATATGAGTAATAGATTGAAAGCCATTATTATAGATGATGAGATAGGGGCGCGAAATGAC
>JBCBFT010000022.1:0-77302 GCA_038527485.1 Bacteroidota bacterium | reverse complement strand
TAAATCGATCAAAATAGATGAAGTTCAGGTTCTGAAAGCGCAAACTTTTCGCAGATTTGAGGTTTCAAACATGGTCTTAATCCTTTGGATGTTCCCAAACTTCGTGATGCAGCCCCCTCGTTATAGAGAAAAGCCCAAATTTTATGAGCTACGTCAAGCGCGGATTGAAAGATAAATCCATCGCTATCAATAAGAAAAAGGATAAGGTGACTTATCTCCCTCAAGATAAGGAAAGAAATCTGTCCAATCCCGAGGAGAAAGTTCAATTAGACACCTATCTCAAACTGATCTATGATTATGGGTATCCTGCGGCCCATCTCAGGGTCTGCGAAAGGATACAGATTGGCTCTTCCACAAGAGAGGGAGACGTAATGGTATACAAAGACGATCAGCAAAAAGATCCTTTCATCGTAGTCGAATGCAAGAAGCGTGGGGTATCCAACTCCGTGTTTGAAAAGGCGATTGATCAAGGGTTTAGCTATGCAGCAGCGACTAATGCAGAATATGTCTGGGCATACTCAGGAGATAAAAGTGCGATGTTTGAGGTAGATCACAACCGTATCAACGAACGTCAACTGAATCGTATTCCCGACATCCCTAAGTATCGTCAGCCATACAAAAAGGGTGAGCAGAGCATCTGGCGTTGGCTGTACCGCCACCCTGTATTGTCTGATACTTTTCTATATGCCTTTGTACTTCTTCTCTCCACACTTGCTGTTTCAAAGCTTTTCATTGAAGGCAATCAATTCATTCGCTATGAGCTACTGCAGGACTTTTGGTCAAAGTGGAATATGGACTACAACTGGCTGTACAATACCGTCATTGGTATCTCTTCTTTTGTTACGCTGATGTTGGGAGCCCTTTTTATGCAGAGTCATGAGTTTTTTCGTACAACAGGCACACGCAAGGGACTTTCTTACTTCTTCATTGCCTTGATCTTATTGGTCCCTTCCTGGTTCGTAGGTGTCAACAATCACGACCCTTCCTGGTGGACGTCGGAACACTTTTTCACATTGACGCAAAAGGGGAGACCTATCTGGATTTATCTATGGCCCTATGTCAAGTCATGGCCCATACAATTTGGATTGATTGCAGGCTTGATTTGGGTGATGAATAGAAGGAAGTAGCTAAGGGATAGCTGTAGCATAATATAGACTGATGGTTAAAGCATCAGTCTTTTACGCCGCTTTTTTTGTCGTAAGACTCAAGAATAATAATTCTCAATAATTTTACTGCCCCATTTGGTTAGGGTATCTTCAAGATCCTTGAGTTGGAAAGGCTTACTTACATAATCGTCCATCCCTGCTTGCAGGTACTCTTCTCGTACCCCTGACATGGCATTGGCAGTCATGGCGATGATGACAGGACGTCCTTCAGGACCACTGCGCTCGATGATATGCTGGGTAGCGGTCAGCCCGTCCATTTCTGGCATCTGGATATCCATGAAGATGAGGTCATAATGGTTATTTTTCATCTCATCCAGGACTTCCTGCCCATTATCAACTAGCTTGGGTTGATAGCCCATTTTCTCTAGAATTCCTTCTATCACAGTCTGGTTGATAAGGTTGTCCTCTGCCACCATGATATTGAGGGGGAATCGGCTTCCCAACTTCTTATCGATTGCGAATTCCTTCTCTGGTGCCACAGGTTGACGAAATTCCGCCTCACGGTCTGCTCTTGTCGTGATGTAGAAGTTGAAGCGAGATCCTTTTGACTCTAGGCTGGTCACAGTGATGTCTCCATGCATCAGTTGGACGAGTCGCTTGGTGATGGCCAAGCCTAATCCTACACCTCCAAACTTGCGCGAAACAGAGTTGTCTACCTGCTGGAATGAGTCAAAAATAGCCCGTTGCTTATCAACAGGAATTCCAATACCTGTATCAATTACTTCAAATGATAGCTCAAAAGGATGGTTATGCTGTGGAGGGGTATTGGAAGCTTTCTTGAGGTCTACTTTGATACGAATATAGCCTTGAGAGGTAAACTTCAGCGCATTGCTGACGAGATTTACCAGTACCTGACGCAAGCGGTTAGAGTCGCTGACGATGTATTGGGGGACACGTGGGCTCAATTCGTAGGACAGTTCCAGCCCCTTTTCTTGGGCAGCAATGGTAAATAAGGCAATGATCTCATCGAGGAGTTCTTTGACGTTGAACGTACGAATCTCTAGCTCCAGCTTGCCTGCTTCTACCCGTGAGTAATCCAGGATATCATTCAAGAGTGATAGCAAGTTTTGACTACTGGTCGAGATGTCTCGGACATAGTTTTGCTGCTGCTTGTTGAGCTGTGTATCCATGAGTAGACTGATCAGTCCTATGATACCATTCATAGGCGTCCGGATCTCGTGGCTCATCGTAGCCAGGAAGTTAGATTTTGCGACCGACGCTGCTTCTGCTTGCCGCTTGGCTTCTTCTAGGCGTTGATTGATCTTATGGAGCTGTCTATTTTGGGTGTTGATGACTTTATTTTGGAAGGCCAGTTGGTCGTTGCCCTTCTGCTTGATTTTGGTTTGTCGATACAGGACAAAAGCCAAAATGATAATCAGACAGAGTAAGATACTCGCAGCGTATATGATAAGGCGTGTTTGCTGAAGCTTCAGCGCAGCATTTTCTAGGTCTACTCGCTGCTTAGCCAATTGCTTTTTGCGGTTGTACTCTTCATTTTGACGCTGGATATCGGCAATTTGCTGTTGCTTTTGGGCAGTGAAGAGGGAATCATTTAAGCCTGTATAGTACTGATAGTACTCCAATGCCTTGTCCAGATCACTGGATCGGTTGTAGGAGTCCGAGAGGAGTTTGTAAGCACTGCGGCGGATGGTGTCCAATGGGGAGTTGGCCGACCGGTCGATCAAGGCTTGCAATACATTGATGGACTCTTTGTAGTTGTCCTCGTGAAAGTGTGCATTGGCGATATTGTAGAGTGTTTGGGAATTGGTATCCTGTACCTGGGTTTGATATCTGAGGGCTTCAAGATAGGCTTGGAGTGCATAGCCATAGCTTTCATCCTTCATGTAGGTATCGCCGATGTAGTCGAGTGTTTGGGAACGAGCCAGTAGATTGGGCAGTTCATCTCTTATCGTCAGGGCTTCATCAAATTCTTCTCTTGCTTGGCGAATGCTGTCAGTGGCAAAGAAAGCTAAACCTAAATTTTCACGGGCAGTCGCCATTTGTGACTGGTTGCGCTGGTCGATCTCGATATCCAACGAACGCTTGAAGAATCTTATCGCTAGGGGATAGTGTTTTTGTGCCAAATAATATTTGCCAAGAGCCGTTGCCACATTTGATATTTCTATGGAATCTCTCGCCGACTTAGCATAGGTCAAGGCTGCGTAATAATAAACATTGGCGATGTCATACTTAGCTTGTTTTACATAGATATCTCCGATGAGACGCTGCGCCATGGCCATGGACAGTGTATCTTTCAACGAATCTGCGAGATCTTGCACCCTTTCGTAGTGCTTGATTGCCTGTTCATAATTGCCTTTCAATGTGTAGACTTGAGCCAGTTCAAATAGCAAACTTTTGATCTCAATCACGTCTGCATATTGATACGCAATATCCAGTGCCAACTCGAAATAGTAGGCAGTACCTTGGTAGGGTTCCCATCGTTTGTAAAGATAGGCAATGTCCTGATATGTCGCGCCGCGAAGTCTGACATCTCCCCATTCCGCAGACTTGGCTTTGGCTCTTTCAGCTAATGAAAAGGCTTCATCCTTGAGCCCTCGGTCAGACAGTCTAAAAATTTCGTTGTGCAGGACTTCGGCTTGCGCCTCGGGTGAGAGGGAAGCAATAGATTCCATGAGGCTGTCCAAGTCGACAGCTTCATATGCCTTGATACATGTTCTTGCTCCCATCAAGAGTGTGAGCAAAATGACTAACCGTATACAAGCGGTTTTCATATAGATCTTATCCCCAAATTAAATCTTAAGGAATGATCAAAAAATAACCTTCCCTTTTTCTAGAGTCTAAGGACTTACATGGGAAGAAGGGAATGCTAATGCCTCATTTAGACAGATTTAGATCCTAACTATTTTCTTGAGCTAGACCAAAATCTCTCACGAAAACATGAGCGTTATTTTTTCCTCATTCTCAAGCTAACATACTTAAAAATTGGGAACTTCCATAGATGAAACTAAGCGAAGTCCCTAGCAAGAACGGGGTACGCGAGGTGGCTAAGGCCTCATTTCCCATTTCTCTTGCCAATATCCAGCCAAAGTGGGCTGCTTTCAGCAAGTTAGCTTTATTTTTTGAACTATTGCTCAATAACCTCTTGGGGATTCTTGATATTGTCTTGGAGTTGGATGCCTTCTACTACCTCTACAAAGATGCCATCTGACAGGCCTGTCTTGATTTGGCGCTTCTCAAACTGCTGTTCAGATGTTTCTACTTCTACAAAAGGGGAATCATTTTGAAACTGTAGGAGGGATTCCGAGATGGCCAATACACTGTCTTTTTGTTCGAGGACGATGTCTGCATTGGCACTGTAGTTTGCTCTGATGAAGGATTGATTGCTGTCGGGCTTTTGTAAGGCAGCGACAATTTCGAACTTGATCGCTCCGTTTTCTTCTACTCCTTTGGGCGAGATGCGTTCTAGGGTAGCCAGGAAGGTCTCATCTTCTATCGCACCGATCCGGAGGATCAAATCCATACCTGTCCGAATTTTTCCTACATCGGATTCATCTACTTTTCCTTCGAAGATCATCTGATCCATATTGGCGACTGTGGCAATGGTCGTCCCGTCATTAAATGTATTGGCTTCGATCACAGAGTTGCCGACCTCTACAGGAACAGTCAGGATCATGCCCGTGATCGTCGAGCGGACATTGGTATTGGTAAACTTACCTGAACGACGGCTGCTCCCTCTCTTGATGAGGTCTAGGTTGTCCTCAGCGTTTTGACGTTCTTCCTTCGCATTTTCATAGGTCAGCTCGAACTGGCGGTAAGCAGACTCGGCAATGACACCTTCTTCGAAGAGGCCTTTGTTTCTATCGTATTCGCGCTTGGCATTTTGCAAGGCGATTTTGGACAGGCTCAGTCGGTTTTCAGCATTATTGAGCGTGACCATATTGGGGATGATTCGTACTCTAGCTATGAGGTCTCCTTTGCGGATGATTTGGCCTTCTTCCACATAGATTTTATCGATGACGCCCGATACTTGAGGTTTCATTTCCACTTCGCGACGTGGAACGACAGAGCCAGTAGCCACGGTTTTCTTGACGATGGTCCTTGTTTGGGCATTTTCAGTGCCAAATTTAATGGGGGCCTCTTGATCTTTGAGGTAGAGGTAGTAGCCTGTGCTGAGGAGTAATGCCACGATGGCAACAAGTATAACGACGATGGCTGTTCGGCTCATGGGGATGGGAATATTAGGATGCGATGGTAGTGTAAAATAAACATATGAAAGTTACCACATAGTATGGAAACTATGTGTGAGAGAGGTGTAAAAAGATGTCATCAAGCTTCATTTTGCGTCACGCTCTGGGCATCAGTAGATTCGATCAGCCCGTCTTTGAGTCGGATGATGCGATCGGTCATCTCTGCAATGTCATGTTCGTGGGTGACAATGACGACGGTCATTCCTGCTTTATTGACTCTTTTAAGCACTTCCATGACTTCATAGGAGGTATGGGTATCGAGGGCGCCTGTAGGCTCATCTGCCAAGATCAAGTTGGGTTCGGTGATCAGGGCTCTCGCGATTGCGACACGTTGTTTTTGTCCACCTGAGAGTTCATTGGGCATATGATGTGCCCACTCTTTTAGGCCGACCCTGTCGAGGTACTCAAGGGCGAGGGTATTCCTTTTTCGTCTTGGCACTCGCTGATAATAGAGCGGCATGGCGACGTTTTCAAGCGCGTTTTTAAAAGAGATAAGGTTGAAGGATTGAAAGACAAACCCTATGTGCCTATTGCGCAAGTGGGCTGATTTAGTCTCTGTTAGGTCGCGAATCTCAATATCGTTGAGTTTATAGATCCCTTCGTCGTAGGCATCGAGTATACCGAGGATGTTGAGTAAGGTAGACTTACCTGAGCCTGAAGAACCCATGATAGAAACAAGCTCTCCCTGATGGATATCGAGGTCTATGCCTTTTAAAACATGAAGCCTCCTTTTCCCCATGGGATAGGATTTGTGGATATTTTGCAAATGGATCATGACTGGAGAATATGTGAAAAATCCAGCGGCTCTTTTGTGATGTTTCAAGTTGGCTAATGGATCTTCCAATCACAAATATTCAGACAAATACATATGAATTTTTAGGCATTTCTTCGAAAATTCGCAAGAATTCCAATCATTCTCCTTTTTGTTGTAACAATGTAGGGCATATTTCGAATGGAAATATGCCCTATCGTTTCATTTTTTTGCTAAAATCAAATCAAATTGTTCTAAATCATTACGTCATAGAAAGGACTGATGTAATGTTTTAACCAAAGAAAACAGGGAGTTTTGCACAGGAAAAAGACACAATTCTTCCCCAAAAGCGCTCTTTTTCAGTAACATGTAATGATTTATTCACCAAGTATATAGTGAATCAATTGGGAAACATGCTGAGAAGTTACTTACGGCCCTTCGTATTACTCAAGCTATAGAAGTATCTGTAAAGTACTTCTCCTGTATGCGTCGCAGGCTTTCTTTACTCAGAGGTTTAATGATATAATCAGTCACCATGTCATAGTTCGAAGATCTCTCTATATCTTTTCTATACACAGAAGAGGAAAGAATAAACAGTTTGATCGGTTTCTTGAAACTTTTCTGGATCTCCTGATATTTATCTAGAAACTCCCAAGCATTCATGAGCGGCATATTGATATCCAAGAAAATCACGTCTGGTAGATCTTCTGGGCGGTTTTTTGCCGCATCGTTCAATTCGTCCAATCCCTCCTGACCTCGCAGGCAATAAGTGGCATGCTCTGCAAAGTTTGAGTCTTTCATGTTCTTGATACAGATGAAATTGTTGATTTCATCATCATCAATGATCAACGCCCTTTTGATGGTCATTTGTCTTTGGTGTAAACTTATTTCGACTGAATTTTCCGAAAATATAGCAAAAATTTTGTTCCAACACCGCGTTCACTTTGTACCTCAATCTTACCACCCAACGATTCTATTTGACTCTTGACAAGATATAATCCGAGCCCTTTTCCCTCGATTCCTTCCTGCAATTGTTGATACATCCTGAACATGCGATCTTTATTCTTCTCCAGATCAATCCCAATTCCATTATCCTCTACTTTTAGACAGATAAACTCCTCCAAATCCTCAGAAGAAACTTGGATAAGTGGGGGGACACCTAATCGCCGGTACTTTAGGGCATTGCTCAGAAGATTGAGTAAAATACTTTTGAGATAAATGGGGGAAAAATAGACGAAAGGAGCCGCAGAAAGATCAAGCTGAATCTCTGCGCCTGCTTGCTTGATCTGTTCTTGTATACTCACCTCTACCCCCTTAACTGTAGAGGAAATGTCCAGCTTTTCTAGTGAATAAGATTGCTTGTCCCTGACAGCTACGATTTCGATGAGGTCATTGACTGTTTCATTTAAACGGTGAACAGAAGCCCCAATCTTATGGATAAGCACCTCCTCTTTCTCAGGTTCTGATTTCTCTGTGAATATTTCCCATAGAGAGGTAAGATTGACGATGGGTGCTCGGAGATTGTGGGAAATGATATAAGCAAACTGTTGCAGTTCTCGATTGGTCTGCATCAAAGCATCTGTCAGCTTTTGTAAGCGATTTTCAGCTTTTTTCCGTTCTGAGATATCCCTAACGATTCCCTGGATAAATACGTCTCCATCTATGCTGATGGTTTTCAAACTCAACTCCGCATCAAATGTAGTCCCATCTTTCTTTTGGTATAGCCACTCAGTAAATACTTCCCCAAACTGCATCATGCGCTGGATTTTTTCTCCCATTACCTCTTGGGTCGGGCGTCCATCATACTGAAACTCAGGTTGGAGGATATTGGGTGTCTTACCGATAATCTCTTCTTTAGAGAATCCAAAAATCTTGCTAGCCATTAAGTTGCAATCAAAGAATAGACCATTTTTGACTAGGAAGATACCATCGGTCCCAAATTCGAACAGCAGGCGAAACCGTTCTTCACTTTCACGGATGGCTTGTTCTTGTTGGGCGACCTCTGTACGGTCTTTGATCAGCAGCAGTGCGCCCTGTTCGCGCGGATAAATATGGAAGTGTAGCAGGACCGTTTCATCCTGGTCTTTTAGGAAGTTGTCTTGTACGGTTTGTGGCGCGTGCTGCTCGATTACTTCTTTTAGATACTGATAGACTTGACTGGATTGTAGTTGAGGCCATAAGTCTAGCAAGGATGCTTTTAGCGCCTTTTTTCGAGGAATCAGGGTAAGTGCCTCAGCCGCTTTGTTCCAGTACTCTACTTGAAATTGATCATTGATGGCGATACATGCATCTTGAATACTCTCGGTCAGTGCTCTATATCTTGATTCACTACGGATGAGTTCAGCATGAACTTCACGTTCGTAGGTCACATCCCGACTCACAATGACTAGGTACGGTTGATTGGAGATGTCATCTTTGAGCGGCACACGGTGTACCGACCACTTTCTTTTCTCTCCATTTGGGAGGGTGAGATCCATATCCCACTTTTGAGCTTCACCACTTGCGAGGGTCTGTTGATCGAGTTCAAACGATTTTCTGGCTACAGGTCCCAGCTTGGATTGTGGATCAAATAGCTCGAGAAAAGTTTTTCCGATGTAGCTTCCTTCTGCAATTTGGAGTACATCTCGCAGAGGTTGATTGGCGTAGAGCCATCTTCCTTCTAGATCCATCACACGGATATAAAGAGGGAGTGCCTCCATGAGGTGGCGAAAGCGTTGCTCTTGAGAGGCGATGATTTTTTCGGCAGACTTGAGGGGAGTCAGGTTGGACAGTCCGCCGAAGATCTGCATTTTGACATGGGCTGCAGGCTGAAGGATGGCTTTGGCGTGGACCCGCATCCATGTGGGAGTCTGCTGATGGAGCATCAATCGGATCAGGATCTCTGCATCTTCTCCTCTTTTGAGTTGCTCATAGGCTTGATAGCCCTTGATGCGATCTTCGGGATGTAGATATTCCAACAGATCTTCCAGTGTGTAGTTCCAGTCCTGAGGCACCTGCTGGATAAGACGTGCATTGCTGCTCACCCATTTGATCTCTACAATGTCATCCTGTCTCACCTCCAATTCGAAAATAAAATCAGAGGTGATCTCGGCAATGATCTGGTAGCGGTCATATATATTTTTGATGCTTTCGTGGGGAGATTGGTTACGTAGCGTCTCCTCTATGAGCGAGACAAGGAATGGGTTGTCACGATCCCAATTGGGAGACCACATATCGGGTGTGGATTGGAAGCCCCATACCAACACCCCATCTGTTTGGGGCAATCTTTGGATACAGAGTGCAGAGCATTGGACGATCCCCTGAATTTCATGAGCGATCGCTACAGGAAGGGAATCAGAATTTCCATCGACATATGAAATGAATCCTTGCTTAGGAAGGGAATCTAACCATGAAGCTACCTGCCACTGGTCCCAGTATGCTAAATGAATCTCTTCTACAGTAGTCGTTTGGTGGGAATGCTTGAATAGATAGTTCTTATATGGAGTAGCATCACTAGATAGGATAAGCACCTGACCGATTCCAAACTTAGGGAGCGTCAATTCCATGAATTGCTGTAGGAGGGATTCAGCAGGTAAAGGGGAGGAAGTGGGCTGCGGCTTAACCTCAGGTATATAAAATTCTAACAAATACAGTTTTTCTCTTACAGGACTAGCCGTAATTCGTGCATACAGAGGAGGCTTTCTTTTTCTTATAAATTGAAATTCTAATGGGCTAGAGGGAGACAAATGTACCAGTTGGGAAGGAAGCTGTCTCCAGTCTATGAGGGCTTCGGGAAATAGCTTGTCGAGCTTTTGGCCAATCGCCTGTAAGGGTTCAAAAGAATACAGCCGCTCAAAAGGGGAATTACACAGAACCGTAACTAGCTGATCATCGAAGACGATGGTTGCGCCTTCTACCTCGGAAGCATCAGTAGAAGTGGAATAAGCACGAGAAGAGGGAAAAGTATCCATTTTAATGGCATTTTCTAAGAATGAGACAGTTAGGAGACAATTAAAACATAACGTTGTCTTTTGATGAGATTTCTAAACCCAATGTTACGCCAATATAATCTCGTGCTTTGTCAGCAAGAAGTTGGCAAGCGGTTTGTTTTCAGTCTAGATTTAAATCTCTCATAGAAATTTTCAAGTCATGGTTTTTCGTTCCTAGGCATTAGGTGTATTCATATGCAACATTGGGTTGTTGTTTTTGCGGAAAGCATGCAGATAAAGTGCAAAATATACTAATATCAAAAGTTTAAGATATGATACTATTTTTGCATTAAAAAATTCTTTTGCCTACGAAATCTTTTAGCAAATGAAAGAACATAAGTGGAAAGTTAAGAGATTTATTTTGCCAAATTGTCAAGAAATTTTAAGAGGCTGTTTTAAGTTTGTGCCATGCGAAAACTTTCTATAGACGAACTCAATCGGATGAGTGTAGCTGATTTTAAGACGGCTCCCAAAGTTCCCGTCACAGTGATACTCGACAATGTACGTTCGATGCACAATGTCGGCTCTGTCCTACGTACAGCCGATGCATTCAGAGTAGAAAAAGTCTACTGTTGTGGGATCACGCCCACCCCTCCGCACAGGGAGATTAGGAAGACCGCCATTGGAGCAGAAGAAAGCGTAGATTGGGAGAAGAGAGAGGATACGCTCACGTTGATTCACGAGTTGAAGGATAGAGGCTACATCATTTTATCCATTGAGCAAGTAGACGAGTCTCTTTCTTTATCCAGCTTTGAAACAGATTCCCAAGGCAAGTACGCCGTCGTATTGGGACACGAGATCCAGGGCGTATCTGATGCAGTCATTGCCCTCAGTGACTATGCCATTGAGATCCCTCAGTTTGGGACCAAACACAGTCTCAATATTTCAGTAGCTACAGGTATTGTGCTTTACAAGCTTATTCTTGAAGGGATAGAAGCCCTACAACTCAAGGAAGATTCAACCCATGAATGAGGAAGTGTGGTAGGAGTAGGTATTTGAAGATTCATTCAATGATTTGAAAGATTTACTCGGGTAATCCCCATATTGTTCAATATCTTGTGTTGTATTAATTTTCCAGGAAAAAATCGCGATTTCATGAAAAAAGTAGCCTTACTCTTGGGAATCAGTTTGATTCTCATTTCACCTACATGGGCACAATCAGACCAGGGAAAGCCCATCACCATTTCAAATATTTGGCGCACCTACGACTTTTATCCAGTGACACCCAGTGAATTTCGCTGGATGGCCGATGATAATTTTTATAGTGTCTTGGAAGATGGGCAGGGCATTGCTCGCTTCAGCATTGAAGACGAGAAAAAAGTAGATCAAATTCTTGATTTTAGTGAGTTGAATCTCCCCGTAAGTGCCAGTAAGATCTCTTCTTATGAATTCAGTGCAGATGAGCAGACCATCCTTTTACAGGCTGAAGTAGAGCCGATCTTTCGCCGTTCGCGCAAGCAAGTGTGCATGGTCGTCAATCGGGAGAGCAAGAAAGTGAGCCTCATCCATGAGGGGGCAAAGGTGACCAATCCTACCTTTTCCTCCGACGCCAGTAAGTTGGGCTTTGTATATGAAAATAATATCTACTTCACCGACCTCGCGACAGGGAAAGAAACCCAGGTCACAATGGATGGAAAGGATGACCAGATCATCAATGGACTGACCGACTGGGTATATGAGGAAGAATTTGCCTTTGTAGATGCTTTCAAATGGTCACCAGAAGGAAATAAAGTGGCTTTCTATCGATTTGATGAGTCCGAAGTGAAGCTGTGGGATATGGAACTGGCAGGAAGCCTATATCCCAATCATCTTGAATTCAAGTACCCCAAGGCAGGAGAAGACAATGCCAAAGTGACCATCCATATTTATGATTTAGAGGCGAAGAAAACGACGATGGTAGATGTAGGCGAAGAAGTAGATCAGTATATCCCGCGCATCAAGTGGACCAACGACAATGAGAAGCTGGCAGTCATGCGTATGAACCGCTTGCAAAATAAGGTAGACATCCTCCTAGCCAATGCCACCGATGGCAGTACGTCCGTCATTTTGACTGAGGAGAGCAAAACCTACATCAAAGAACCCGCTGACGATACATGGTACTTCCTATCGGATAGCGACGACTTCCTGTGGCGCAGCGAACGTTCTGGCTTCATGCACATCTATCGCTACAACATAGCGGGCGAATTGGTGGGTGCTTTGACTGAGGGAGACTGGGCGGTAGATGAGTTGATCGGGGTGGATGAGGAAAATGAAATCATCTATTATACTTCAACAGAAGATTCTCCCTTAGAACGTCATCTATATCGTATCGGATTGGACGGAAAGAAAAAGAAGAAGCTGACGAAAATCGCAGGTACGCATAATGTGACGGCGAGTTCTGCTTTCAACTATTTTGTGGACTCCTACAGCAATACGACGACACCCACGCAGACAGAGTTGAGAGACGCTAAAGGAAAGATGATCAAATCTCTGGAGAAAAACGACCGTCTACGAAAGAATTTCGCCCGTCACAACGTAGCTGACCCTTCTTTTTTCAACTTTGCTTATACGCCATCCTACAGAGGAGAGGGCAATGAGGAGATTTCTTTGAATGGCTTTATGATCAAGCCAACCGACTTTGATGAGACGAAGCAGTATCCTGTGTTGATGTTTGTCTATGGGGGGCCTGGAAGCCAAGAGGTGATGAATGCATGGGGGCATGGAGATGCGTTCAATTACATGTGGTTTCAGATGCTGGCGCAGAAGGGATACATTGTAGCATGTGTAGACAATAGAGGAACAGGAGGCCGTGGGCGCGACTTCCGTGCAGGTACCTACGCGAACTTAGGACGCTATGAGACGATGGATCAGGTGGCAGCAGCCAAGTATTTGGGCGATCTCCCCTACATCGACAAAGAACGTATCGGTATTTGGGGTTGGTCCTACGGAGGTTATATGACTTCGCTTTGTTTGACAAAGGGAGGAGGTGTATTCAAAATGGGAATTGCCGTAGCACCTGTGACCAATTGGAGATTTTACGATACGATCTACACAGAGCGCTATCTCAAGCGTCCACAGGAAAATGCCAGAGGGTACGACGAAAACTCTCCCATCAACTTTGCAGACCAACTCAAGGGTAATCTACTCGTGATCCACGGTACAGGCGACGACAATGTTCACTTCCAAAATACAGTAGAATTTACCGATGCCCTGATTGCCGCTAACAAGCAGTTTGATGTCTTCTTCTATCCCAACCGTAATCATGGGATTTATGGAGGCAACACACGCTACCATTTATACACGCAGATGACAAATTATATTTTGGAGAATCTGTAAACTAGACGATGAGACCGCTTCGCTTTGAGACTTGAGACCGTCCCTAAGGGACTGTGAGACTGAAAGTGATACCCTTGAGATTTTTTCTCAGGGGTATTTTTCTTTCTAGCCAGCGCCAACGTCCCGTTGGTGTTATGAGTCTCCTCGCTCCCGTTGGCGCTATGATTCTGCCTTTCTCGCGTGGTTAGTTGGGAAACTAATAGATTTGTGTGCTGCGTAGTTTGATGACTACGCAGAGCGGTTGAGTGTTTCACTTTTTTCTGGGGTTATCACCTTTAGCTATCACCAATGTCTCATTGGTGCCCTAGCCAGCGTCCACGTCCCGTTGGTATTGACTACACACTCCCACTTTCAGTCCCAAAGTCCCATAGGGACAGTCTCTCCTCTCATCGCGAAGCGGTCTCATCGTCTCCAATATGGTCTTCATCGTCTCAAAAAAAGACGTCCCCTTCTTTTTTATGTCTACTTTTCTTACACCCCTGCGCCAATCGTCAATTTTTTTGGACAAATGGACTTGTGTTATTCACGAATAGGCCCTAATATTGTCCTAAAAGAGCTACATTATATATGGCCAAAATTTTAATCATTGATGACGAAGAAGTGATCCGCATGACACTCGAGGAAATCCTTGAGTACGAAGATTATGAGGTAGCACTCGCAGCCGACGGGAAAGAAGGGTTGGATATGCTACTAAAACATACGTATGATGCGGTCATTTGCGACATCAAAATGCCTAAGATGAATGGGATGGAAGTGCTGTCCCGTGCAGTGGCAGAAAAGCCAGAAACACCGATCATCATGATCTCTGGTCACGGAGACATTGAGACGGCTGTGGAGGCTACCAAAAAAGGTGCGTACGATTTCTTGGAGAAGCCACCTGACTTGAATCGATTGCTGCTCACTGTAAGGAATGCCATCGAAAAAAAGGACCTGGTCGTTGAGACAAAGAAACTCAAGCGCAAAATTTCCAGAGTACGACCCATCATCGGCGAGTCCCCTGTGATGATGAAAGTACAGGAGACCATCGACCGAGTGGCACCCACAGATGCGCGCGTGTTGATCACTGGGTCAAATGGAACAGGGAAAGAATTGGTCGCTAGATGGATACACGAAAAGAGTGGCCGCGCTTCAGGTCCGTTAATCGAAGTGAACTGTGCAGCGATTCCTTCAGAACTCATTGAATCCGAGCTTTTTGGTCACGAAAAAGGCTCCTTTACAGGTGCGCACAAGCAACGAATCGGAAAGTTTGAACAAGCCAATGGCGGGACACTCTTTCTAGATGAGATCGGAGATATGAGCCTCAGCGCACAAGCCAAAGTGCTCCGTGCCCTGCAAGAAAATAAAATCACCCGTATCGGGTCTGATAAGCAGATCAGTGTGGATGTACGCATCCTTTCGGCAACGAATAAAGATCTCTTGCACGAAATCGAGCAGGCCAATTTCCGCGAAGACCTTTACCATAGACTGAGTGTGATCTTGGTGCATGTGCCTCCGCTACGTGAAAGGAAAGATGATATCCCGTTGATTGCAGGTTCCTTTATCAAAGAAATCGCAGGAGACTATGGAATGCCCGATCTACGCGTCACCTCTGAAGGTATGCATGAACTGCAAAGACTAGACTGGACAGGGAATGTCCGTGAACTGCGCAATGTCATGGAGCGATTGGCCATTTTGAGTAATGGGGAGATCTCTGCACAAGATGTCATGGATTTTGCTGTACCTAAAAAGCGTAAGGCCAAGTCAATTTCGGTCTACGATGAGTTTGATAAGTTCCAGGAGTTCAAAGATCATGTAGAGAAAAGTTTCATTTTGCAGAAATTAGAGCAAAATAATTGGAACATTTCCAAAACGGCAGAGCTTCTAGATATTCAACGAAGTCACTTGTATAATAAAATGGACAAGTTTGACATCAAGCGGGACAATTAGGAAAGACGAGTAAGACCTACATGCTTGTCATCCCACTCGACATGTAACAAATGTGAAGTATCTATAAATACGTGCGCCACCCTTCGGGGTGGTTTTTTTGTGGACCCTGCTTATATTATACTCCTTACACAGTAGAAATAGAAATGTGCACGGCTGAAAAGAAGTGACTTACGATATTCATTTCCACATGCATCTATTCGTGACTTTTCTCTTCTTTAACCTGCATCTGATGTAATGGGCTTTATTCATTACACGCTCTTTACATAATGCTCATATACTCAGATAGCATCTTCGAAAAATTAACCTCATAATTTCAATTTAAATGAAGAAAGTATTGTACACATTCTTGACATGGGGGCTGACAGCGCTCTTCATGCTCACAGGTTTCCAGTTTGCATATGCAGGACAATCCAGTGCGCCCTTTAGCACGCCACAGGCAGAAGTTGTAGAAAATCCATGGGCTCAAATGGAAGACATGGCACAGACTAAGTGGCAAAAAAAGATGGTGCGTAAGCTGGAGCGTAAGGAAGCGCGCATGATCAAGAAAGGTAAAATGACCACAGGTGACCGTAGCTGGGGCATCGCCTTGCTGCTTTCGATCTTCTTGGGTGGCCTGGGAATCGACCGTTTTTACCTAGGTTATACAGGTTGGGGACTACTCAAGCTATTTACAGGCGGGCTTTTTGGTATCCTCTACGTGCTAGACATCATTTTCATCGCTGTGGGATCACTTCAGCCTAAGAATGGTAGCTATGTAACGCCTGGCAAAAGCTGATAGAAAAGATACGGATTGAAGAAATGCTAATTTCTTAGCAAGCATCCATCTTTTACTACGCGTAAAACTGACCTCCTCCAGTTTGCAATTGAAGCTAATAGGATGCTTCAGCCGCAATCTAGAGGAGGTATTTGATAAAACAGCCACACAGGACTTATGAGAAAGTACCAGTTCAAGAGACAATCACAGTGAACGGGTTATTTTGTACAGTTATGAATAGGATTGAATGTTTCGTTTGAGTTTCGTACATACACATTTACGACCCCAGACCATTTAAACACAAGAAGAAATGAACAAAGAAAAGTGGTGGCTTATAGTATGTATGGTAGCATTGATGGGCTGTATAGGTTTAGGCTATTTCCATACGAATAAGCATGTGACGATTCTATTTCATTATGATGTAAAGTCATCGAGTTGTTATAAGCTTCGATTTTCATTGTTTGAAGACGCAGACCTGCAAGAGATCACCTCATGTACTGGGACTCTAGATGAAGCAGTTTTTGGCCTTCCAGCTGTAGGAGGCTTTTCCAGTACACACTATTTCAATTTCGACAGTATGTATATTTCTATATATGACTTGGAGGATGTACGTGTCGCGGAGGAGCGTGTACCTGTTGAGTTTTGGCTGTTCAAATGTGTGGAGGTGTACTACGATCCTACTGATTCTCCCAGTATCCAGGTGAAAAAGAAATATATGTGCGAAGAAATGATTGTAGAGTGAAAGGGGGAAAAGCGATCACAATCGAAGCCTTGTGTTATCTCCTAGATGATGAGAACAAGATTATTGGTCTTCGATGGCATCTTTTTTCAGAGAAGCAGGGTCTCTATATATTTCCTCATATAGATAGCCTTGGAACCAGATCCGCAATACGCCTTTGATATATCTCCGTAAGAGAAAATAGTATTCTCTATCTTCATTGGTCATGCGAAACGATTGGTAAGCGATCAGATTTCCCTCAGGTCCTTGAAAGTGGAAGTGTAAATTGGGGCCATAAGGATGCGCCAGCGTATCTAGCATCGTCTCCTCGTCGAAAGTCACAAAGATCGTATCCCCTACATGCCGTACATCAAATGTAGTATCCAGACGCATCGGCGCCTCCTCAAACAGCTGCGGGGCTTGTGCAATCCCAAACCCCAACTCATAATCAAAGTAAGGATAGAAATGTCCTGACTTACGGAGGCGTTCGGATACTTCTGATGGGTGAAGAGAATCTTCCTTTTGAAGGAGGCAAGCGACTAGGCCAGCAATCATGGGCGTCGCATAAGAAGTACCTGCAACCTCACTGTAGCCTTCTTTTTTCTTCAATCCAACCACAAAGGCAGGCGCGGAAATATCAGGTTTGAGCATACCGGCTGCATTGGGACCGACAGAAGAAAACTTGATCGATTCGTGGATCATCGGGTAGGAACCACCTACAGAAAGTACGCCAGGCACGTCTGAAGGCGCATTGAGATAATCTTTCTTCCTCTCACCTTGATTGCCCATCGCAGAGATGACGACCATGCCTTTGTCTACAGCGATTTGTGCAGCTTTGCAGACAGGGAGTGTTTTTCCATCCAAGAGTTCGAAGGCATTGTTTTGGGCGACAAAGCCTATAGAGGTATTGACGATATCTGCGCCTTCATTGTAGGCCCACTCAACGGCTGCCATCCAGTGATCCTCTTCCACAGGCTTTTCCTTGATCTTGTGTTCGGTTCTTGCCAGCAGGAACTCCGCCTTGGGCGCACACCCTAGCCATTGTCCATCGCGAAATTTCCCTGAGATACAAGCCAGGACATTCGTGCCATGGATATCATGGTGGTACACATTGTTGTCTCCATCGTAGAAATCACGGGTTTTCAAGATACGTGCTTCCTCAAAGACTTCTGCCAAGCCTGCATGTTTGTCTGCATACTCGAACCCTACGTCCAGGATGGCGATACGTACACCTTCGCCTGTCAATCCCATTCCTTGTAGGGTATCCAATTGCATCAGATTGCGCTGCATCCAAAGCAGGGTATCGATATTTCGCTCCTGAGGAGAGGCTTCAGATATCAGGAGCGATTGCTGAAGAGGGATAATTTCTGAGACAAAGGGATAGTGAGAGATCTCTTGGATCTGGTCTGGCGTAGCCGAAACGCTGACCGCATTGAGCCATCGGAGGGCATAGCGAAGGCTGTCTACCTGTGGTTGGATGAGCTGTACATAAGGAGTATAGAGAGGGAGGTCATAAAAATCCGTAGGAGGAAGCCCTTGGTTGGCTCGGCGTGCCAATGCGTGGGGAGACAGATCTTTTACAGTAAGAACAGGTGCAGGTCCTTTGTCACAAAATGAAATCAGGTACAACGATTGACCTCTGAGAGTGGAAAAAAGGAGGAGAAATCCTGTCAGGATGGTGAGTCGTATATGCAAATTCCCTTTGATTGTCACGATATATATGGAATATGGGTTTTAGTAAAAGGAAATAAATCAATTTCTTTGAGTTATGAATGAGCGCATCACAGAATCAGATAAGACGGCCATCCTGAAATTGTTTGGGAAGCCCCTGGGAGAAATGACAGTAGAAAGCTTCAAGGACCTACAAAAAGCAGCCCGAAAGAAGTACCACCCTGATAACTTTACGCATTATGAGGACGAATTGGTTCAGGAGATGGCGAAAGAGCGTTTTCAGCAGATTGAGGTCTTGAGCAAGAAAATCCAGGAATACTTCGAAGTCCAGGGTGATTTGGCTCCTAGGGAGACAGAGGAGGACGAAGTCCAACACGTGGGCTATGTGGCAGAGGGTATCCACATCGACATCATGACCCGCGATATGCAGCTCAAATATCGCTTATTCTCTCAGCGCATCATCTATCGTGGCGACAAAATCAAGATTCCGGGTACACAGGCGAGGCTTACGGCCTTAGAGGATTATTCGCCACGTGCGTCGGCGGGCTTCCGCGACAACATCAAAGTGCGGCTCACCTTCGAAGCCCACGACAATGTGCAGACCATCGTCCATTGGATCTTCCAACACATCTCGGGCGTCACCAGCTCCTTTGTCATCGAGAGCAAAGTCGTCAAAATCACCCCTGTGGAGATTTTACAAGCGATCAAGAAGGAGGCGAGGTATGAGTTGGGTGCGTAGCCACTTGCCGCAGCAAGTGCCCTGTAACCGAAGCTTGCTTCGGAAAGCCGATTTACAGCTGTAAATGAAAGCGTATGAGTTGAGATTCCTAGATTCAGACAAGAGTATGTTACGAGATATATACTAAATATCTATTTGGTCAATCTCAGATTTTTCAAGTTATTGTATTCACATCATGCGCAAGATGTACAAACACAATTTTTCACTTTCATTTATTTGCTATGAAAATCACACTTAGAGTAGGGATATCAATAGTATTGCTTTTGCTATCCCTATGTTCATTTGCACAACAACATGATACACCAGAAGTCTTGGATCGCTTGGCAGTGGGCCAGGATTACGAAAGGGGTAGAGGTGTTCCTGTAGATATGGCAATAGCACAAAGTATTTATCAACAAGAAGCCGATAATGGGAGTCGGCTTGGGAAAGTACTATTGGCACAACTTTATCTCCTTACGCCTGATCCAAACTGGAAGAATGTAGATCTTGCGCATCAATTGTTAGATGACCTTGTCAATGAATATGTTGTACAAGCCATCTATCTCAAAGGATATGCCCACATGTTTGGAACAGGCGTCCCCATAGACTATGACAAAGCAGAAGAACTGTTGGTGAAATCTGTCAATGCACAGCACAAATCATCTCTCTATACATTGGGCTACATGTATTATGGCGATTTTGCAGGCAAGCAAGATTATGTAAAAGCATTCAAGCTATTTGAGTTTGGTACCTTCCAAGATCATGCAAATTGCCACTTTATGTTGGGGCTGTGTTATGAGAACGGGCAGGGCATCGACCAAGATATAGCAAAAGCTGAGTATCACTATACTAAGGCGCTAGAAGGGGGCAATATGCTTGCTGAAGATGCTCTGAGTTCATTACAACAGAATCATGGGGCCAGGAAGGCAATGGCTCATGCTTCTTTGAGCGAGCTGAACGTCAGCCTGGGATCAGATTCGGAGAAATTACTTGTGGAGTTTTACTTGAAAGAGTCAGATCATGTGAAGATCGAATTGTTTGACTTCTTCGGGCGACTCATCTATACACTGAAAGATGAAATGCTTGCTTCTGGTCAGCAAAGATTTAAGTTTCAGACTAATATAGGAAGTGGTATATACATCGTCAGACTCTCCAGCACGCATACAACAAGATCAACCAAAATTGTAAAATAAGCCCAACATGAAAATCACATCACTCTACACTCTACATAGTGCTCCTAGTGTTTATGATGCTAGGCGTAACCAAAGCTCATGCGCAGCTTCCTCAATACTTTGAAGAGCCTGTAACCATTGTTGCAACTGGAAATACAGGAGGAGGAGGTAGTTCTGTTTGGATCAACTTAGGCCCTGTCCTTCAGTATGATCCCTTGTATGGGGGAACTATCCCCACTTGGGGAACTAATGGAGATCCTACTTCAGGTGGTGGCTCGACCGGGAATAATGATCCAGGCGGCACAGCTACTGATCCAAGTTCAGACATGTGTCCTGACAATCTCCAATTTGTTCCTGTAGGCTATAATTCACAAACAGCGGAAATTTCTAACGTAGGGTTTATAGCTGTAAAACGTTCTACTAATGGCCAAATCACTCAACAAGTGTTAGTTGATTTAGGAGTTACGTGTGTCCAAATTAGTAATTCTGCTTTAACTGGAAGTATTACTGCAGCTGAATTATTTGCAGATGCTTTCAACAAAGCCAAAAATACAGTGGAACAGAGACTAAAGGATAATAAAATTAGTAACCCAACCACGGCCACATTACAGCAGGAACTGAAATTTGAGATCCAAGATGAACTTAAGTTTAATACTTTTAGTAGTCCTAATGGTTGTGCAAGTAACTCTACAAATATTCCTCATAGTGTAGCAGAATATGGTTGCTAGATAGACGATTTAGGTATTAATTAAGGTTCTATACTTCTTCAGCATAGAACCTCTCTAAATAATAGATAGTGGGTAAGATTGATGTATCGTTATTTTGGAAGCATAATGTTTATAAATGGAATGTTAAAAATATTCACATTTTTCCTACTCGTCTTGTTAAGCTTTATAACTATTTCGTGTAGTAGAAAATCTGTAGAAGCACTCATGATGGAAGAACCTCAGTTTGAATATGCCATTCCCGTTAAGAAATCAGAAGATTTTAGTCAATGGCTCATTACCCACGATTCGATTCTCGCAGACATCACATCGCTTAATCTTCATACAGAAAAAGATTCTTACTGGATCATTTGGGGACATGCAGATGGCTTTGATGAGATCAATCTTCGACCCAGCTTTCCAGACGATAATCGGATTCCTTATTTATCGAATGATATTCAGAAGCTATCCCAATTGAACAGACTGAGGATGTCTACGATTGGGCTGGAGCGATTACCAGAAGGGCTGGCAGCTTTAGATAAGCTAGAAGAACTTGATATCAGCTTTAACCCCCTTTCCATCCCCGACAGTTGGGAGATCTTTGCTCAGATGAAAAGTCTTAGAATCCTCAAAGTCTACGGATGTACATTTGACCGAAAGGACATCGATCGCCTGGAAAGGGAACTGGGGCTGAAGGTAAGATATACCTATGATCAGTTCATGGAGGAAAATCCCCCCCAGGAAATGGAAGGAGAAGTCCCTGATGGCAGACCTGAACCTGTCAAGGACATCATCGCCCATCTTCGAAATTATTATCCCTTTGGTGATCCCACAGCATTTGAATCATTCGATGGGTACGCAGATTATTGGAAAATCGTAGACAGAAAAAGGGATCACCTCCAATTGACGGGGAAAATCCCTGATTGGCATGAATTTACGGAAGCATTTGAGAAAGAGGAGCCCATTCATAAGATAGATTTTTCTTTCGTAATTGTTCCTGAATATACCGTTCGGTACGTGTTAGAGAGAAATGAATATCCTCATTGGACAGAGGAAAAATGTTTGTGGATCAGTGTGTCGCTTTTGACTCCTTACTACACGGCTTTTTATGAGATAAGCAATACTTATACACGTTTTGGAGGAAAAGAAATCTATGGGAGCCGATCTGATAAGCCGAGAAAATTGATTGTATTTGGGGAAGAAAAGGCCAATCAGGTAGAGCTTCAACAATTGGTAAAGGTCAAAAATCTACTTGCTGAGTACTTTTCTGAGCATCAATTCATCCCCCATCATTATCTCTTTGATTATAAAATTCCTGCGAAGGATGCGGTGCCTATTGGTGAATTTGGCATATCTCCTGATGAGGAATTTATCTATCTCAAGGAGAAAGAATATGCTTTGAGAAAGTTTACCATGCGCTCTTACAAAGTCTTTGATCGAACCGATGGATTAGAAGTATTCAAGTAGCCACTTGCCGCAGCAAGTGCAGGTACCCTGTCCATAACTTGCCGCAGCAAGTGCTCTGTCCATAATTCACCGCAGCAAGTGCTCCGCAACCGAAGCTTGCTTCGGCAGAGTCCCCCCACCAAACAATCCCCCCCGCAGATCTAATCTACGAGGGTGTCTCTATCGTCCCGATTCTCTATTCTCGGCTCTTGAGTCTCGGCTCTCGGTTCTCTATTCTCGAATTAATTCTGCAAATCCACCGTAATCGTATTCCCATTTGCGCTGATGTCCGCCATCGAATCACACGTGCCATCACCGTAGTCCACCGTCACATCGGGTCGGCCCGAACGCTGGATAAATTTCTCCCCCTCTACAGGTACGTAGATCCCTTGCAGGCGACACGCACGTCTGAACACCAACGTCTCTGTGATGTCGATGCTGAAGGTATTGCCATTGAAGCGCGTCCCTGAGACGGAGCCATCTACAAGGAACTGGTCGTTGATGGGATTCAAGGCTCTCAGCCATGTACGTGTACGTGTGTAGTCGCGGGTGGCCGTTGCGCCATTGGGCATGGTGATCGAACCTCCCGTCAAGGTCACATTCATCATGATCGTATCCTGGAAGTTTTGGGCTAAGTTGGTGAAGGTCTTAGTTCCGTCGATCTGTACGCTGTCCACGGCATAGTTGACAAGGTCGATGGAGAGCGTAGCACCTGGCCAGTAAAGGCGACGCGTGTAGTCGATGACGATCTGTCCACTGCGTGTCTTGCCATCGGGCCCCGTACATCCTGTGCCGAAGTCAATGGTCAGGACCTTGTTGACGGAGTCGTTGCTGATCGTGACACAAGGAGAGTTGAGCAAGCGATTGTTCGCGCTATACGAGCGGGCGAAGCGAGAAGCATCTGTGATTTCCAAGGCTTCGAAGCTCAGGTCATCTACCGCTTCAAAGTCTGCCTCTAGCGCTGCATCCATCTCTACTACGTCGATGTCTTCCTGGGCGACTTCTGTTACATTTTCTTGCTCACAAGCGGTGAAGAAAAGCGAAAAAGCAACACCTGTAATGAGGAGAATCTGTGTGATTTTTTGTGTGAAAAAGCTTGACTGAATCATTGTCTCTAAATATTGAAAGTTCTTTTGTGCGTTTTTTCGAAATACACAACTTGGATGGAGCGACCTTTCAAAAGTTTAATGAGACATAGAGGTTTTTTTATCTTTCTTTTCTAATCGACTGTTTAAGTATTTGATAGATAGGGTATTCTGTTTTGTGAAAAATTCCTATCTGCTTATTCAACCATTCAAAAATCCCAAAAATTCGCGCATTGCCTCTAGACATAATTTCTCGATCCAAAGATGGCTGAACCCACACGGATCATGGTAGAACCCTCTTGGATGGCCCATTCGAAGTCTCCCGACATGCCCATCGAAAGCTCCTTCATATCGATCTGCGGATGTTCGATAGCTGCCAGCATTTCCTTGGCTTTGGCGAGCCGCCTAAACTGCCCGCGTACCAACGCTTCATCATCGCTGAAAGCCGCCATTCCCATCAAACCCTTGATTTTGATATTGGGAAACTCATCCATGCGACGTAAGATGTCAGCTGTCCTCTCCTCGTTCAGTCCGTGTTTGGCATCTTCCTCGGAGATATTGAGTTGGAGCAGACAAGAGATTTCACGCTCTGCTTTGACCGCTTGCTTGCTTACCTCTTTGAGGAGTTTTTCGCTATCCACAGAGTGAATCAGATGGACCCACTCGGCGATGTATTTGACTTTGTTTCGCTGAAGGGTGCCGATGATGTGCCATTGTGCGTCAGGCAATACAGGCTGTTTTTCGCGGGCTTCTTGTACCTTATTTTCTCCAAAATCTACCTGTCCCGCTGCAAATGCATCCTGGATCAATTCCATAGGCTTGGTTTTGGAAACGGCAATGAGGGTGATTTCTTCTGGATTTCTGCCTGCTTGTTGGGCAGCAGCTTGAATCTTTTTCTGGATAGAAGCGATATTTTCAGCAATATTCATATGTACGAGTACAAAATGGACGAGTGAGCACGTGAAGATCTTTCCTGCGAAAGAAGGACAAAAATACGAATTTGCCTCTCTTTCTGGACAGACAACAACGACTGTAAAGAAATAAAAGTTTGAAACTTTTCCAGCACTCTCTTTACTTCTTGCGTCTGACTTACAAAGAACGACCACTAATCATGGCAATTATGAAAAAAATATGGCTTTATTTCCTCCCTGTATTGGCCATCTCCCTGAGCTTTACAGGCTGTCTGCAAGATACTTGCGTGACAAAAGGAATCGTGTATGAATTTTCGCCTGTCTACATGAGCAAGGCAGAAGTACGTGCAAGTGTAGGCGTGGAGGCAGCAAGAGAGCTTGTCAACCCTGGTAAGCTTTACTACTATTACAACTTCCTGCTCATCAACGAGATCAACGAAGGCTTCCACGTCATCGATAACTCCAACCCCGAAAATCCAGTCAATCTTTCCTTCATCAAAGTTCCTGGTAGCCACGACATGGCGGTGAAAGGAGATGTATTATATGCGGATAGCTACATGGATTTGGTGGCTATCAGCATCATCGATCCGAACAATCCTGTAGAGTTGAGTCGTGACGAGGACGTATTTGAGTATGGATCATGGCATCCCTCTTTATGGGCAGATGAGGCGCAAGGTGTTGCCGTTCGTTTTGATCGCAGAGAAATCGAGCAAGAAGTAGATTGTGCCAATAATGGTGGCCAAGGTGGCTGGATGCGTCGCAATGTATTCATTGACTTTACCGCTGCCACTCTAGATAATTCTGCGGAGCCTGCGCTGGAAAGCGGGGGAGGAGAAGTTCCTACAGGTATCGGTGGGTCTATGGCGAGATTTACGCTCGTAAACAACTACATGTACGTAGTGACAGAGACCGATCTCCTATCTTTTGACGTGAGCAATACGGCTGATCCGATGAAAGTATCAGATGAGCGTATTTCCTGGGGAGGAGTAGAAACGATTTATCCTTTCCGTGGGAGTCTATTCATCGGTACGATGACAGGAATGTTTATCTATAGCCTCGACAATCCCGCAACACCTACCTACACAAGCCAATTTACCCATGCACGTGCCTGCGATCCTGTCGTAGTAGCTGATGTACAAGGTATTACCTATGCATTTGTGACACTGAGAGAAGGAACAAGATGTGGAGGTGCGCCTAACCAACTGCATGTAGTCAACGTCCAAAACCTGACCAATCCTGTTTTGGTAGCTTCCTATGACATGAACAACCCTCAAGGGCTGGGTGTACAAGAGGAAGTACTCTATCTATGCGATGGTGATGCAGGCTTGAAAGTATTTGATGTTTCGGATGTCAATAAAATCGATGACAACCGCATGGCACGTTTCAAGAATATTGATGCATACGATGTCATCCCACTTGGAAAATATGCCCTCATGATCGGCAAAGACGGTTTCTTCCAGTATGACATCGAAGATCCCAATAACATTACCCTCGTGAGCAGCATCCCTGTGAATAGAGAGAATTAATAAGGGATTCCACAGAGGATTTCGCTTTGCTCAAGAATCAAGCTTGATTGTACATGCACATGGGTATGTACAGCTCAAACACACAAACTTAGGTATATCGATAAAGAAACAGCCTTCTCTCATGCTGAGGGAAGGCTGTCTCCTTATTCAGAAATCAATGATTCTCTTTAGGGTGCTGTAGGTCCAATCGTCATCTCGCCATCGTTAAAGGCGATCACCTCTTGGGTCTGACAAATAGTATCTGGTAAGTGTGTCATGATCTTGTCTAGTTCCATCAAAGATGCCAGAGCAATCTGAGAATAGTTTTGCGAAGCATTTTTGAAGCCGCCATACTCAGTATGCCAGAGTTGATGGATGATCTCAGGTCCCCCTACGGTTGGTTCAAATTGCGTCAAGGCTCCTTCTACATTGCCCGCCCCTGCGTGATAGGCGTGTAGCACCATCAGCCGGAAGAAGAGATCATCTTCTTGAAAGGCGATGTTTCTTTTGCGGAGCATACGTCGGGTATGAGGCACACATCGTTTTTGGATCAGACCTGCTGCGGCCCAGGCTGCACGGTCAAATATTTCACGCTCATCGACGGTATCATTGACGACCAGCCCCTGCTCGATGGCTACGGTTTTCATGAGCTGAAAAGAACCATACGCCCCCACAGGGGAGTATTGAAGTTGACCAGGACTTTCAATGAGAAGAATCGCCTGTGCATACCAAGGATCAACACCCCGATCATAGAAGATATCGACTGCTTCGCCGATGTGATGCAGCATCCGATCAAAGTGATAGTAATGCGACTTTCCTGAGGTGACATAAATAGCGGCTTCTGGCTGTAGTTCTAAAGCCAATCGAAGGCTGTCTTTATAAGTTTCTTTGACAGAGTCGGTCCTGCCTTCCCAATCATAGATGTGGAGTGTTTCGACGATCTCTCGTGTCGAGGCAATATTGACGATGCAAGAATCCTTAGGCAGATTCATGATGCGACGCCAAAATTGGGTCTGTGCCAATGTATCCCAGCGCTCGGTGTAGAGCGATTCGTCCCATATCACTTTTATACAGGAAAAGTCAATGGCGCGTACGTCGAAGACAAATTGTGCTTCGAGTAGCGTATCCAGTATGTCGACCGTAGCGGTATCACCGCAATAACTCATGTCGGCTACGCTGTCGTTGGGAAAAATCGTCATAGACATCGTAGCAACTACTTGTTCATCAGCCGCTGCTGCAGCAGCTATTTTGGGACGAAAGGAAAGGGGTAATCCATCCGCATACATTTGCCATAATGGCACAGCAGCAGCCAGTAAGAAGCCAGAGAGGAGAAATGGAAGTATCTTACGCTTCACGCTGTAACCCAGATTAGAAATAACGAATTGGAAAAGGAATAATCTACAGTATCTAACTTACGGATTATGTAGATGTACTATCATGTATCTCGGTCCAATGGTATCCCTTTTCTCGCAAATGACCTAAGCAACCTCATCAACGGTTTGACATGTGGAAAAGTAGGGAAGCGCTAAAAAAACGAAGTACGGGAATGGTAAAATGCGCTAAAAATGGTTTCTGAAACCTGCTAGGGGGCGAAAAAAATAAGAAACCGTAAGGGCCTTACACAGACGTTTACCTATCCTAATGTTTCCTTACTTCCATCTATATAAAAAATCAAAAACGTATAATATACTCTGATATATCTTTTTAGTTTGTTGGAATAATTTATGTGCTATAAAGTTGCTGCTTTCTTTTTTGATAAGAAAAAGTCTATTCAAATAGAACCGATTGACAGGGAGGATTAATTTTTACTTAACTTTACAATAAGCCAGGGTTGTGATAAATGGTAGCTTTCTAATTGTAAGAAGTTCGCAAAACGAGGAAGAAAAATATTCTTTCGCCTATTGCCAATATCGATGACGAGTTCGTCCCCAAACTTCTGCAGCTCGAAATCTTCTTCCTGAATAAAGGGAACCTTTAGATGGATCTCGTAGTAACTGTCAAATTCTTTGACTTCAAAAGGATTTTGATTGTGGAATACCAAGGTGGGGTCCAGCGTTTTATAGATCGTTTCCCCAATGTGTTCTAGCAATTCTAACCCAAATACCTCCTGCCCTTGATGCGGTACTTGAAAGATGGGCAAAGGATCAAAACTCTCCTCTATATCTACCAAATGGTGTTTTTGCGACTTGAGATAATTGGCGAATAGCTCCCCTCCGCTCCCCTCAGGTAGAACGCGATTGACGATGACTCCGTCCACATTGTAGCCATAAAGCTGGAGATAGGTGTAGGCACGCTTTGCTTCCTGTATGACCATCCGTTCGGGATTCGCGACCAGCCGAATAGAGGTCACATCTGGATCGATCATCACTTGCTGGACTTTTTCCAATTTCCCAAAGAGGGCTTCCAACTCCTCGTACCCCTTATCGATCGGGATGTCCATCGTTGCTCGAAAGAAGCCACCGATGGTCTTGACGGCAAACTTTTGCCCTGGAAAGGCTTTGGTCAACCAAGACTGCGTCACTTGAGGAAGGCTAAGTAAGGTCAACGTCTCTCCTGTAGGCGCACTGTCGATGATCAGGACATCGTAAGCCTTTTCTGCATAGTACTTCTCAATCCACAGGAAGGCAGAAGCTTCTTCCATGCCAGGGAGTACGGACAATTCCTCTGCGACGATGTTGTCCATACCCTGCCACTTGAAAATGGTGCGCATAAGTTGGCGCATGTTACCCCAATACTTCTTCATGGAGTAATACACATCAAATTCTTGCCCCCACAGATTCTCTCGGATGAAAGTCGGTTCTGGCTTGAGTTCTACATCGAGTGCATCGGATAAGCTATGGGCAGGATCTGTAGAGATCACGAGGGTTTTGTAGCCCATTTTAGCGGATTGGTAGGCGGTCGCTGCTGCTGTGGTAGTTTTGCCTACTCCTCCTTTACCTGTAAATAAGATGATGCGCATAGCTGATGATGTGTAGATGAAAAGCCTTGTCCAATATATCTCTAATAAACAAACTCTTCATGAATTTAAAGGTTACCTTTATTCGTTTTTCTCCTCTCAAGGCAATACCGTACCTTTGAGGGGCAATAATTGCAGGTAGTTATGAGAGCATTTCATCAAGGCCTTCGTTTGGGGATCGTAGGAGGCGGACAATTGGGGCGTATGCTGATTCAAGGCGCCATAGATTTAAATTTGGAAATCAGTGTATTAGACCCTTCAGATCAGGCACCCGCCAAGCCTTACGCACATCATTTTACGCAGGGAAGCCTAACAGATTTTGATACTGTATATGCATTTGGAAAAGATCTGGACGTACTCACGATCGAAATTGAAAATGTAAATGCAGATGCGCTGGCCAAACTCCAACAGGAGGGCAAAACCGTGTATCCCGAGCCCGCAATCATCAAGCTGATTCAAGATAAGCGAGAACAGAAACAATTTTTCGAAGAAATGGGCCTCCCGACGGCTCCTTTCAAACTGGTGGATGATAAAAATGAGGCGAAAGAACTGGTGGATTTTCTGCCTGCGGTTAATAAACTGGGACGTGCAGGCTATGATGGTCGAGGCGTACAAATCATCCAATCAGAAGAAGATCTCGAAGAGGCATTTGATGCGCCAGGTATCATGGAATCTTTGATCGACTTTGAAAAGGAATTGGCTGTGATCGTAGCACGCAATCCCCAAGGAGATACAGTGGTGTACCCTGTAGTGGAGATGGTTTTTCATCCAGAGCAGAATCTAGTAGAATACCTCTATGCGCCTGCGGATATCCCGATTTCTGTTTCCTTGGAGGCGCAAGCCCTCGGACGTACCGTCGTGGAGAAGCTTTCTTATGTAGGCTTGATGGCAATCGAGTTGTTCCTGACCCGAAAGGGAGAGATTCTCATCAACGAACTGGCTCCCCGCCCACACAATTCGGGTCACCACACCATCCGAGCGAACTTTACCTCACAATACGAGCAGCACTTACGTGCGATTTTGGATTTGCCGCTGGGCGCGACAGATCAGCAGGTTCCTGCTGCCATGGTCAATATGCTGGGAGCCGCAGGACACAGTGGAACCGCTGTGTATGACGGCATGGAAGATATTCTTAAGATCCCTGGAGTCTATCCTCATATCTACGGTAAAATGGATACACGTCCCTTCCGCAAGATGGGCCATATCACCGTCTTAGATCAAGACCTCCAATCCCTTAAACGCAAAGCGCAGCAAGTTCTGGATCGCGTACGAGTAATTGCGGCAGAGCTACAAAACCAAGTGGAGTAGGGGAAAGGACCATTTTCTAAAGATTACTCAAGCGTATATGAAAATATTCGTTATGATTTTTGGTAGACATATCAATCAAACAAATAATTTATGGTAGGAATCATCATGGGCAGTAAATCTGACCTCCCCGTCATGGAAGGAGCAGAAGAAATGTTGAAGACATTGGGTGTATCATTTGAGACGACGGTTGTCTCTGCTCACCGCACGCCCGAGCGCATGATGACATATGCACAAGAGGCCCGAACTCGAGGAATCAAAGTCATCATTGCTGGAGCAGGAGGAGCGGCGCACTTGCCAGGGATGGTGGCATCTTTGACTACCCTGCCTGTGATCGGCGTTCCCATCAAGTCTTCCAACTCTATCGACGGTTGGGACTCCGTCCTCTCGATCTTACAGATGCCTTCGGGCGTGCCCGTAGCGACCGTCGCCCTGAATGGAGCAAAGAACGCAGGTATCCTGGCCGCACAAATCATGGGCGCCACTGATGAAGCATTAGCTGAGAGATTGGCAGCCTTCAAGGAGGGACTGAAGGAAAAAGTCGACAAGATGATTGAGGAGGTCGAGGGTAGAGCTTGAGCAAGCTTGCCGAAAAGCGCGCGTCTTGGAGATCATCTCTATCAGGCTAGGGCGAGCGATCATTCATAGACCTCATCTAACTTCTTGTTTGGATACAAAAAAATCCGTCAGCAAAAACTGACGGATTTATAGGTTCATAGTACAGGTATGCGAGATAGCAGATCGTGAAAAATCTCTTAGAAGTAATAGCCAAGCTCCAAAGAGTAGTAGCTCACACGGTACGTCTCCGTAAACCCACGTGTATTTTCAGCGTAGATATTCTGGCGATTCATGTTGGTGATGCCACGGTGATACACCAGCCCGAAGTTGATGATTCCTACTTTATTGATTTCATATTCACCACCTGCACCAAAGATAAATCCAAGGTTGATGGGCGTCACAAATCGGTTCTGGAAGGTTCCTGAAGCACCTGTCTCATAAGTGAAGGGATTGACGCCCGTCCAACGGTTACGGTTAGATGCGGTGATTTCTAGTGCTAGGCCAAAAAGTCCGTTGATGTGGAGTCCGTTGGAGATCTCTCCCGTACGAAGTTTGAGCCCAAGCGGGATCTCTACTGTGGTGATAGATACATTTTCCTCGATATTCTGAATAGCAGAATCCACAATGACTCCACCTGCACGGTTAAATCCTTTGGTGACGATGTGGACACCTGAATGGATCCCGTAATTTTCTGTAAATCCATAGTTGGCCATCAGACCATAGGAAATACCAACCTTAGCTGTCACATCATCTGCGACCGTGTTTCCATTGGCATCTACAATCTGCCCATTAGAAATGATGGGGCTGAATCGAAGTCCAATCTTCAGGCCTTCCTGAGCAAAGGCACCTAAACACAAAAAACTTAGGAAAAAAAGGAGCGTAATTTTTCTCATGATACATCTATACTTGTAAAGTGTGTAATGGCTAGAACAGAAAATCTTATGTACGAGCTTAGACAAGAAAGGGGGCCTTCTATCCAGATCATTCACTTCCTCTCACTAACGAAAGGAAAACTCCTGGCGTATAATCGCATATTTTCTCCAATATATGAGACTCTAGATCTTGCAGAATGTCACACGCCAGCACAAAATGCAATAAATATCTCCTAAAAAAGTCCATATTTATGGCGATCAAAACTAACCGATCCTTCGAATACTTCCTAACACATATGTTTCAATCTCAATCGACCTATCCAAAGACCTTTTTCCCCTTGTGGGGGTTGCTGCTAGGAATAGCCATCTGCATGACCTCCTGCGAAGACACGAAAGATTCAGATGTAAAAGGAGATGAATACCGAATTCCTATCATTAGGCTCGATCAGCAGATCAGTGCATGTGTACATGCCATGCAAGGTAAGTCCTCCGAAGAGAAACAGGAAGTGTTCGACCAGTATCTAGCCGATGACCAATCATTTTTGTTCGACTTCTTGGGCTACGATTATTATGTCAAGCTCGGCAGGTTGACCCAATCTGAGGCAGATAGTCTCGCGCGCATCCAATGGATTGGCTTGCTTTCGGACTCTGCCATGGTAGCCCTTTCAGATTCTATTTCCCAGCAATATCCCGAAGATTTTGATTTTGAAGGGCAGTTGATGCCTCCGCTTCAGCGCATGCACAAGGTACTACCTGATGTTCAGATCGATACCCTATATACCCACTTTAATGGTTACGACCCTCGTTCTACCGCTGCTGATATAGACCAGTTTGCAGCTCCTGAAAATAAATTAAGTGTGGGACTGCATTACTTTATGGGTAAGTCATTCGATTATTATCCTCCTCAAATCCCTGCCTTCGTTCGTCGCAGATACACTCCTGAGAATATGGACGTACTGATGATGCATTTCATTGCCGATGGCGTAGTGGCTCCCCTTCCCAATGATCAGAGCCCAACACTTTTAGACGGCGTCATGCGCGCAGGCATCAAGCAGTATTTTGTTCATGAGATGTTGCCTTATGAGGCGGACTCGACCCTGATGATGTACACAAAAAGCCAAATGGAATGGGCAGATTTCTTTGAGCGTGACATTTACCAAGAGTTGATCGACAAGTTATTTGAGACGAAATTTGCCTATCAGCAAACCTACCTAGCCGAAAAACCTTATACGACCACATTAGTCATAGAATCCGCTCCTCGTATTGGTGTTTTTTCAGGATGGAAGATCGTTAAAGCCTATATGGATCGACACCCCGAGGTAACATTGGCGGAGCTGATTGAGCGAACAGACTACGAGGCGATGTTTAAAGAAGCCAGATACAGACCGTAAGAATCTATCTGTGCGAATCGTAGGCAAAAGCAGGTGTCAGGGCATTGAGTGCGTCATAAAGCTCAGCAGGGAGAGGCGGTAGTTGCATCAACTCTGCGCTTTGAATGATATGACTTGCCCTAGAGGCTCCTACAGTTACCGTTGCAGTCGAAGGATGTCCAAGTGTAAATGCAATAGCTAAATGTAAGGGAGAATAGGGAGTGTCCTGTGAAAGTTCAATGAGTCTCTGGGTAAAGTACTGGATATCAGAAGAAGAATGACCCAACAGGTCCATAGAAGGTTTGCCTACAAGATATCCTTTAGCAATGGCCCCTCTTACGATCACTCCCACACCATGCTGGCTCAAATAATTGAGGGTGAATTCTTCGGGACGTTTGTCTATCAAACTATATTGCGTCATCACAGAGGCGAGATTCGTATGGGGAACCCAAGACCTGACGACATTGGGGCGGATAGAAGAAATGCCATAATGACGGATGAGTCCCGCTTGTTTCAATTCTTCAAATGCACTAATTGTCTCGTCCAAAGGATCTTCTATGGTCCCTCCATGCAATTGGTAAAGGTCAATATAGTCCGTATCTAATCTGCGTAATGATTCGTATACAGCTTTTTGAATATAAGACTTATGGGGATTCCATTGCCATCCCATGCCATCTTCTTGCCACTCGTTTCCCACTTTTGTGGCAATAAAGACCTTATCTCGCCTATCCTTTAATGCCTTTCCCAAGGATATTTCATTGAAACCCTTGTCGTAGAGATCTGCCGTATCAAATAAATTTACGCCATGATCACAAGCAGCGTGAATGATACGTGCATTTTCTTGGTGGTCCAAGCCCAAAGACATACAGCCAAGTGAAATTTCACTCACTTGTAAATCTGTTGTACCTAACGGGCGAAGTCTCATAATAAAAGATTGGTGTAGCGCAATATTGCGAGATTGAATTAAAACAATAAGACACAGACAAGTGGAATGTTTTAAATTCTAAAAGGTTACATATATACTTATCTGAGGATGAACGCTGTGTGCAGGGTTTGGAATAGTTTGATGTGGGCCAATATGACCTCCCTCACAGCTAGAGAAAACTCGATAAAAGAATCTCTAGCCGCTTTTCGTCGCATTTTATGCGCAAATAAAGGACAAGGTAAAACAACATGCGCTGCGTAAATACATGACTACACAGCGCATGGAGATGGGGGTCCCATATCATGAAGGATTAGGGCTTCAGTAACTTTACGGCTTGCTCTTGATAGGGATATAAGCCTGTTTCATTTGCAGCAATTTCTTTAAAAATGGCCTGAGATTTTGCCTCTTGCCCCCCTAGACCGTAAGCAAGTGCTAAATACCATTGTCCGGTATACCAGTAATTTACTGAAGGAGAAATCTGCTCCAGAATATCGATTGCCTGTGAATATTTTTGATCAAAAAGATAGGAAATACCCAAATACAATTCTGCTTGTTTCCCATTTTCGGCTTCCTCATAAAATGCCTTCAATGACTCTACAGCCAAGGGATACATTTCTTTATCATAGGCCTCCAATCCTATTTGTAGTAAAGAGTCCATATCAGTTCCCCCACGAGCAGACAGATAATTTGGATAAGGTTGCAAAGCATCTGCATAGGTGTAGGTCTCGCTTGGAGAGGACACCTGAAACCAGACCACGGCGGCCAAGCATAAAAGTAACAGCACAGCAGCCATCTGATAGGCAGGACGGCTGTACCATGGGATAACGCTAGCCTCTTGTTGGTATCCTGCCTCTATATCTTGTAAAAATGCCTTATAATATGCCTGTTGACTTGCCTGAAGTAGTTTGTGGCTGGCACTTTGCAGTCGTACCTCTTCTGCCAATTGAGCATCCGTTTGAAGCTGCGCCTCAAACTGTGCCAACATATCCCCCTCCAATTCCCCCGACAGATAGGCCTCTATTTGTTCAAATTGTTCCATTACCCTTCTCAACCCGTTTTTTTACCTGCTGTTTGCCTTACACATACAATTCTGAAAGCCACGATTGTATCAAAGGGTCCTGAGCAAGTCTGTGTTTTACTTCTTTTAAGCACTGATTTTTTTTATTGCGAACTACTTGAGCATTCTGATAACCTAGTGTTTCGGCAATTTCTTTCATAGAGTAATGCCGCGCCCATAGGTTGAGTACCTCCTTACACTTAGCCTTTAGTTGACCCAAAAAAGACTGTACTTGTGTGAGTTGATCCTCTTCTAAAAGGAGCCATTCAGGACTCTCAAAATCTGCTTCAGGGGTATCGACTTTCTGGACATACCGATCAGCGACATCTTTGCTCCGAATCTGCTTGAACCACAGATTTCTGCATACGACAGATAGATAGGTCTTGAGGCTGCTGTCACCTCTAAATTTTCCCTGCTGCACAGCCATCAAGATCTGAATAATACCATCCTGAAATACATCTGCTGCCTCTGCCTCAGATGCGCTGTATTGCTGCAGACGAATCAGTACTTGTTCCCTATATGTCCTGTACATGTATGCCAGCATCTGCTCGGCTGACTGCCCGCCCTTTTTCAATCCCTGCACAATTTCCTGTTCGCTAAATGAGATCTCCCTTCGCTTCATAGTACCATAAGTCGACGAATACGTAACATTAAGAAAATTATTATAAATATTCGAAAAGAAACTTCCTAAGGCTCACTTAAGTATATCCAACTAGAGACCATGTTATAAAAGAAAAAGCATATGAAAGAGAGGAATAAGTAGACTCGTAAGAGGAGTTTTTGATAAGACCATATGTAGCAGCTTTGTATATTGCATCCGTAAAAAGGGACACATGAACTTACAAGCAGGATTTTTACTCGTACTTTTTCTGGGAATATTAGGGAACATGCTCTGCGCCCAAAACCCCTATGTGCAAGGAACCTTCCCCAGTGAAGGAGCTACGAATCTTGCTTGCAATACGAATATCACCGTGACAGTCAGGTTCTCCCCTGAAGGAAATGCCTTGGACTTGGCTACACTCACAGCAGAGAGTGTCCGACTGTATCCCAAGGGTAAACCCAGAAAGTCCATCAAAATAGGGTTGGAATACAAGACAAAACTAGGATATATCCTCCTGACCCTCAAGGAGCGCTTACAACCCCAGACGATTTATATCCTTGAAGTAAATAATCGCTTAACTGATGATCGTGGCTTTGCGTTTCAGCCCTTCAAACTGACCGTGCAGACAGGAGATTGTGACCAAGATATTTTGAAGGAGGCAGAGGAGGAAATGGTACGAGGGGAAGAAAGTAGAATCAGTTTTAAGCTCACCCATATTTTTGCTAGGCGCCAAGGAGATTCAGTAGCCGTAGGTTGGAAGGCAGAGGAGCACTTGATGGTGGACTCCTATTGGATAGAGAAAAGCCTCAACGACACAGTCTATACCTTGCTAGATACACTGACCAGCTTAGCCGATACGAGAGCAGAGCAGACCTATCGTATCTTTGATAAAAACCCGAGTGTAGGGTGGAACAAGTACCGATTAGGGATGAGGTCCATGCTGGGTGACGTCACGTTTTTGGATACCATTTCTTTCTTTAAGTCGGGGATGCGGATCGAAAAGCTCGACATTCAGGATCAACTGACATTGGATTTTATCATCCGACAACCTACTTCAGTAGTCGTACTCATCATAGACCCCAAGTCAAAAGAAACACTCTTGAGAAAGGTAAAATTCGTCAACCCGTCTGCTCCCAAAGTACAGATTGATTTGAGTGAGATGGCACCAGGACCGTATTATGCTATTTTGCGCACGCCTGAAGATGCGATTCGAGCAAAGATTTTGATCCGTAGGTAAGAGTGATTGTCACGAATGAATTTCGATAGGACTGATTTCCTATTGAGAGACGCAATAAATCGAGATATTCTATATAGAATATACCGCACCAATACATGCAGGATCCTCGTTAATGAAAGCTCCGTTTGAGCGGATTCGAATTACAGGAATCGCGCAAACATATAGTCCGCAATTAAATCGAATTCTTCCCAATCTTTGCGCCTGAGCGTAATCACTTGATCATTAAAATGAAAGGTAAGCTGGTCTCCTTCTGGATTCATGGAAGGACTGGCGTACATCATAGGAAAGGCATGATTTTTTCGCTCTGTCACTACTTCATAGACAGAGATCAGGGAGAAGTGGTCTCCGACGAAGAATATTTCCGCATAGTTGCGATGAAGGCGTGCCCTGCCCAGCATATTGCCCAATCCTACTGCGATTACCTCCATGATGACCACCTGCCACAATAGATTGAAGGAGAAATCTCCCGTCGAAATAGCCGCGATAACATAGAGCATGATCAAGACATTCAAGCCTGCATAGTATTGCATGGAGCTTTCTTGTACGACACGCACTTTGTTGGTAGATGTAGGATATAGCTTGCTGCGAAAACTTGTCATGAGAGATCCTTCATAGATAGACTAGCAGAAAAAGAGAAGAAAAATTCACACAAGTAGCTCGCATGATTCTCTCTTTGTATTCATGTACGAGGCATTTGCGAAAAAGTAATTTCAAAGATAAGAAAAAGCCATACTTTATTCCACCTTCTCAAGGCTTCCTCTGTATCCCCTGACAAAATCTCCCGCTGAGATTCTTTTCTTGCCCTGCAACTGAATCTCCAGCAACTCAAGCCATCCTTCCTGACATGCTACGAATAGCTGGTCATTCTCTACTTTGAGTGTACCTGGCTGTGCAGCATCTCCTGTCGCTTCTCGTGCTTTGAAGACCTTAAAGATCTTATCTTCCAGCATGGTGAATGCAGTAGGGTAGGGCGAGAGCCCACGAATGAAGTGATACACACTGTCTTGCGGTTGATCCCAATTTATCCTACAATCCTCTTTGAAAATCTTGGGGGCTGGATGCTGATACAGGCTTTCGTCTTGAGGTTGGGCAGTCAGGCTTCCCGCCTCTAATCCTTTGACTGTCTTTAAGACTAGCTCAGCACCTTGGACCATCATGCGATCGTGTAAGTCGCCAGCCGTCCACTCATACGGGATATCTACTGCTGTACGTAGCAACAAACTTCCTGTGTCTATCTGCTTGTCGATAAAAAATGTAGTAAGTCCCGTTTGCTTTTCCCCGTTGATCAGCACCCAATTGATGGGTGCAGCTCCTCGGTAGTCGGGGAGGAGGGAAGCGTGTAGGTTGAATGTCCCAATCTTAGGGATGCTCCATACCATCTCAGGGAGCATGCGAAAAGCAACGACGACCATGAGATCAGGGGCGATCGCTTCTAATTCCTCAATGAAGGCAGGATCTCTCAGCTTGACGGGTTGTAAGACGGGTAGTCCTTTGGATAAGGCAAAGGTCTTGATAGGCGAAGGGCGTAGTTTGTTGCCTCTGCCCGCAGGCTTGTCAGGCGCTGTCACTACAGCACTGATTTCGTAGCCTGCTTGTACCAATATATCGAGTGTGGGGATCGAAAATTCAGGTGTCCCCATGAATACTATTCGCATGGCGCAAACCTACAGATTTTAAGTACCTACACAAATAAAAAAGTGGTACACTGCCTCCTCCAGATTATATTTGGAATCTATATTTAGCCTTAATCTGTTCTTTCTTTAAGATTGATGAATCAAATCCTTGACGAGATCAGCCGTGGCTTTAGGTTCTTCAAGCGGAAATAGGTGGCCTCCTTTTGTAGAAATAAACTGAAAATCGTGGAATGTTCTGGCCATTTCCTTTTGTTCCTGAGGGTTGAGAACTGATCGTTCGGGCACGAGATAAAAAGCAGGTTTTTGGATAGGTCGATACTGAAAGTTAAAGGGAATCGACGAGAAAATTTGTGCCTCTAACTCACGAGAGATTTTTAGGGTATATCCAGCCGAGGAGGGATGAGGGATTAAGCTCGCATCTACATAATCCTGGAAGGCCCGAGGATCAAAGTTCCTAAACAAGGCTTTTTCTTTCCAGTAGTGATACGCCTCTTCTTTGTCGTGGAAGTGATCTTTGCGGTTTTTGGCTTTGCGTACGATTCCAGCAAATTGTTCGAGAAGTCCCAAGCTTCGGGCAAGATGCATCGCCAGTCGCCGCACAAAGCCTATCGTAGGAGGGTCCATGAGGATGATTTGGGAGAAAAGATCAGGTCTCTTGAGGGCTGCCCATACCGTCAACATTCCCCCCAAAGAATGGCCCAGGCCGATTACTGGATAGTCTCCATGATCTTCAATATGTGCGATTAATTCATCTACCAATGGCCACCAATCTTTTTTGATTTGATATGCTCCTAGACCAAAAGCGGGTACAGCATGTACAGGATGTGGGTGGAGTTCTTCAAAAAAAGTGCGATAGGAAGCTGCGGGGAAGCCGTTGGCGTGAGAAAATTGGATGGGTGTCATACAATGCAATGATAAGGCGATCCCATGGATTCTTCAAGAGAAACCCACATCGTCTACATCAAATTTGATCAGGTCTGGATAAAAATTATCAACTACGTGAATGGGAAAAAGGAAGCTATTGAAAAGAGTACTGATAAAGTGTCATGAACATCTTCAGAATGGCATTGGTCATTTGTAACCAAGTAGGAGAGAGGGTAGAATCAGCAGGTGCAGGAGGCTCTTGAATATCTGTATTCTCAGAATCTTCGTTTGGGTCGTGTGTGGACTGCATGTTCGTGCTATCCCTTTCATCCGAAAAAGTAGCCCACTGAGGTATAATAGAGAGGCTATGGACATCAAACTGAAGCAGAGAGGCTGAAGACTTTGATGCCTGGGGATGATTAGGGCTTGCGACTAGGAAACAAGTCGAAAAACCTAGAATCAATATCCATGTACCGATAAAATACTTGAGCTTCATAAATCTCCGCAATAGAATTTGTAAAAAGACGCTGTTTCCTATTCAAGGGTTGAAGAAAGTGGTTAATTCTCTTACATTTTTTCCAAGAATGTTGAGGAAACACAGCAAAAATAGCGAGAACTTGTTCCTAGTGCATGTACAATTTACGGCAAATGTTTCACATTGCGTAAAAAATTGATGATTTATCGCAAGATTCCCTAGTTACCGCTACATCCTCCTTGAAAAAGAGAAGCCTCTAATTGGCTATTTTGGGCGTCATCATAAAAGTCATCATAAAATTTCATGACACGCTTTTTGTCTCTCCCACTGATTCCTTTCGCTTCTTTATAAAGTGCGCGAATTTCTTCTTTAGCATTTTGATATGCTGCCATGATTTTTTTGGATTCTACTTCTGTGCGGCAAATGGGGCGAATCTTGCGGGCGTCATAGTCTTCAGGTAGTCCGGTATAAGGGGCACTCACCACTTTAGACCAGTCAAAATCATAGGGTACAGGAATGAGGCCTGTCTCTTGAGGGAGAGAAATGAACTTGAAATTTTTTCCAATGACCATATCCCAGTCTCTATTGCCTATGAAGTACTGGAAACTGTAGACCATAGCCATATAGTGACGATTCATACTGTCAAGATCTCCTGGAGAATCCTTTATTTCTTCGCCACCCAGTCGCTTGGCCATATCATCGATATCCTCGATGAAGAAAGCAAGATGACGCTCGGGATATTTATCTCCTGTTTGATCTTCATATGTAATCTCAGCCAGCCTGACTCTCAGACTATAGGGAGAAAGTGTCTGATATACTTTGTAAATCAGATACTCCTGCATCACAAGATCATCGCCTTGACAGTGGCATACCAACTTGAGTTTTTTATACTTCTGAAACATCGTTCCCGCACGATCCTTTTTTCTGAATTTGACACGTAGAGGTGGAAACTCGCAGACAAAGGGTTGCTTCCTGAAGTTGCCTCTTGCCTTCACCTTCACGTCCAAATTGATTTGACTTCCTACCCGTGCATCCTCATACGTGAGCATGGCGTTGTGGTAAGAGACCGAATCCCCTCTATCAGCCAAAATTGCTGGAATATCCGTTACCATTCGAATCCGCAGTATATCCGATTCATCAAACAATCCTTGACAGTAGGAGAGTGAAAACGCAAAGAGGGATAAAAGGAGAAATGAGAAGCGTAGTAACATCATGATTCTGAAGAATAGTATGTGAATCAGGTAGATAAATTCTTTAACAGATAAAATATTGTGTTCTCTTCCTATGCAGGTATATAAGGTGAATATGATAAATCTTTGGTAAATTGATAGGAAGATTTTGAAAATAAGGAATGGGAAAAGGATAACGACGAATGAGCATAAGGTTTATCAGGGTGAATATTTCTGTATGAACAACTATTTTTTCATAAAATTGGCTTCATCATTTTTTGATAAAATGAGTACCCAGCTACCTTAAAAGAATGCTTCACACAGCCATAAAGATCATTCTGCAGATTTCATAATCTAAATTTATATAACTTCTGAGCAGAAAATCCTGCCGTTTATACAAAGCTATTAGAGGCCAAATGGGTATGGGAGGATGCTGAAGGATCTATGAATAAGGAAGGGAAGCTCTGTGTTTCCAATAGTCGATCGTTGACCAAAAAGGATCAAACTACTACTATGAGCCATACAGATGTACTGATTGTCGGAGCAGGTTTGGCAGGTATGACTACTGCCATTGAACTTTTAGATGCAGGGCTGCGTGTCGTCCTACTAGATCGAGCACCCGCCGACACGATGGGTGGACTTGCGCGTTGGTCTATGGGAGGATTGTTTTATGTAGATTCCCCTTTTCAGCGTCGCGCAAAAATTACTGACAATCACAGTCAAGCTTTTGAAGATTGGTGTTCTGCAGCGGAGTTTGGATCTGAGGATCATCTTCCGAGGCAGTGGGCAGAGCAATATATTACCCATTGTATTCCCGACGTATACGAATGGCTCAAACCCAAAGGCATCAAGTATATTCCTTCTGTCCAGTGGATCGAAAGGGGACATAGGAGGAAAGGTAATTCAGTTCCACGTTTTCATGTCGTTTGGGGAGCGGGAAGGAGACTGAGTGAAACCATCAAGCAGCAATTGATTCAGCATCCCGCTAGGCATCATCTCACCCTAAAATTTCGCCAAGAGGTGGGTGCGATTCATTTAGGAGAAAATGTACATCGTCTATCTGGAAAGGATCTAGATACAGGAGAACCCTTTGAATGGGAGGCTCCCCAAATTGTGCTAGCAGCCGGCGGGATCACAGGTAGTGTAGAAAGAGTAAAGCAGCATTGGAATCCTGAAGTAGGGCCAAAGCCTGGATATATGCTTTCAGGCTCGCACCTGTGGGCAGATGGACAAATACATGATGTGGCAGCCAAAGTCGGAGCCAAAATCACGCATTTGGAAAATCAGTGGAACTATGCCGCAGGCGTCCATCATCCCGATGCGGAGCATCCTTTGCATGGGCTGAGCCTAATCCCACCCAAGACCGCTCTCTGGGTCAATGCCCATGGCAAAAGGATCGGCCCCCTGATTACGGGCTTCGATACGCGCCACCTCGTATCGGAGATCTGCCAGCAACCCAAGCAGTATTCTTGGCAAATTCTCAACTACAAGACTGCCCTCAAAGAGCTAGGAGTGTCAGGTTCCCTCTACAATGAGGCAATGACCAATCGAGACGTTATCGGATTCATCCGCAATATCCTCTTTGGCAATAAGCCCCTCGTACGGACGATGCTCAATCGCAGCAAGGACTTTGTGACAGCAGAATCTGTTAAAGAACTCGTCCAGAAGATGAATGACCTGACAGGAACCTCGGATGTAAATGCAGAACAACTCAAAAGAGATATACAAGCTTTTGATCGAGCACTGGAAGAAGGAGCCAACAGCCAGGATGAACAGGTTCAGCGTATCGGAAGACTTCGTATGTATCGTGGAGATAAGCTCCGAACGACGAAGTACCAGCGCATCATGGACCCCAGTGCCATGCCGCTTATCGCGATCCGTGCGTTCGTTCTTACGAGAAAAAGCATGGGGGGAGTCCAAACGGATCTCAATAGTCGCGTGCTAGGAGAGGATGGAAATATCATTGAAGGACTTTATGCTGTAGGGGAAAACGCAGGTTTTGGAGGGGGAGGTATTCATGGGAAACGTGCGCTAGAGGGTACATTTTTAGGGAACTGTATCTTCACCGCGCGCGTGGCAGCCCGTCATATCACTGGCAAGGTGTCCGTAAAATCTACCCCTGCTGTTCGAACAGCGATTTCATAACATGAGGCTAGATTCGTCTATCTGATAGGTTATTAAAAAAGCGCAAGGGAATGTTTCCCTCACGCTCACACGTCATGTCAAAGCTTTATTGAATCTATTGAAGGGAAAGGGTGTAAATACCCTTTCTACCGTTTTCATCTAAGCCTGTGTAGATGATTTCGCTTCCATTTTTTTTCCATTCTAGTCCTCCTGATGCAGCCATAAGCGGAAAATCTACGCCATCTCCTGTAATCATCCGAAGCTCTTGGTTAAACAGATTTTTTACCCAAATTTCGTATAGTCCACTTCTATCGCTAATAAAGGCAATCGCATTGCCCGCGGGAGAAAAGACAGGGCTATGATCATCCCAGGTGCTACTTTCGATCGGGATTACCTCATTTTTTTCAAAGTCAAAAAAGTAAATGTCTCGATTGATAAGAGGTGTAGTATGATCTGCTGATGTATGTGAAACCAACTGATCATACACCAATAAAGGTTCCCAAGGATGCCACTGAATATGCTGTGGCGCTTGCTCGAAGGCTGTGTAAGGCCATGTGGGATCGGGGACAAAATCTATCCAATACCTGAAGGAATTATCCTTCGCCAACTCATATGTGTAGAGCGCATAAATTTCACTCTCTTTTCTATCTGATATAAAAGCAAGTTGCTTACTGTCAGGAGATACTGTGGGATAACGATAATCGGCATCACCACCGATAGAAGCAGTGGGTGCAAATCCTGGCGAAGGGGAAGTGATAAACAATGAGGTGAGAATTTGATTCTCTACTTGACTTTCTCCCCCTCTGTAAATCATGCGAAGATCTTCAGGAAACCAGTTAGGGCTTGATCCTTTCAATGTGATGGTCTCTGAACTTCCACTTTGTGTAATAAAAATTTGTGCATCACTTTCCCCATCTACCACGTTGTAGGCGAGCCATTGTCCATCGGAGGACCAGCGTCCGTGAGAATAGTCTTTTTGAGGTGAGCGGATTAGGGCTTTCCTTCCAAATGAGGTTCCGAGCGTGGCCATGACTGTATTGGATCGCACGGTTTGGCCATTTTCCCCTTCTACCTCTAATTGAAAATAATAGACTTCCCCAGCTTGAAGATTGGGTGGTTGCCATGAAGAAAGATCGCCTGACAGGTTCGCTTGAAGTGTCAAGTCGGATAAAATAGGGGTATTCCCTTGATAGATACGAAAGCCTTGGGGAGTTTGGGCGCCTGCATTGAACCAGCCCCAGGTGAGCGTCAGATCGCCTTCGGTACGGGTGGCAAAAAGACGCGGAGCTGCTACAGGTACCTCTATCGAAGGTAGAGGCATGGCCTCATCTCCTACATTACAAGCTGAAGTGAATAAGAGTATTATCCCCAGTCCCCCAAAACAACACCATTTATAAGCATCAAGATACATTTCTCCCTCTTTGCTTCATGACGGAGGTATTACATCAAATGCTGCATGAAGAAGAAATTTTTATGAAAATAATGGTGAGCTATGCTCCTTATCACTTTATTTTTTCGAATTCCTTGGTCACACCAAAAATGGGTAAGCCCAGATAGCCTCTGACCATTAGCGTTTCTGTATTCCCATCCTCATACCAAAGCTCTGCTTTGTACAGGTTGCCATCAGAACTGTTGTAGATCCTGCCATTGACCCATTCTTGTTCTTCACGGTCGTACTCAAAGTCCATGAAAATATCAATTCCTATCACCTTGCGAGATCTAAGACCAGGATCGGGATTTTCTGTATCCTTTAGATCCATTTGTTTTCCCCATGTGAGCTTTCCCCAGTAGGTATTTCCTTTTTTATACATCTCAATCTTACCATCTTTATCAGGAGCCCAAAAAGTACCCAAGATCAGGTCTGCTGGATCGGTCGGAGAAGTTGAGCCTGTAAGAAATATACTAATTACGATAAGAATGATGGAAGAAAAGGTGAGCGATTGAAGAGTTTTCATTGATTTAAGAAAATATAATATGTAGATAAAGTAATATTTAATATATGTAATAAATTTACGGTAATCATCTGTATAAATGAGGGTAAATATTTCCCATACATTACTTAGACTATGTTTGGAACAATGAAAATCTAGCTAAAAAGCAGAGATTTTAGGTTCTGGCGAAAGCTATTTTGTGAGATTTAGTGGGGCTAAATTGATCAGAATAGATGAAGTTCAGGTTCTGAAAGCGCAAACTTTTCGCAGATTGGAGGTTTCAAACATGGTCTTATACTTTCCAAATGATCTAAGCATGATACGGGATGATGAAAGCCCCCTTTCTAGTCACTAGAAAGGGGGAAATAGGGTTTAGTAAGCTAACAATAGTGCTAATTGCTGTAAAATACATGGTCTTGCTAGCATGTGTATTTGTATGACCACTTTTTGAACCTGCTGCTGGATAAAAAGTTTGTCATACATGACATCTCTATCTCTAGTGAATAATGGATCATATACAATCTACTCGCTTTCAATAGGAATAGTGCTGTTAAAAAATTCCATATAAGGGACCTCCTTTTGCGGCCAGCGCATCTACTCTTTGGGTAATCGAAGGGTCCTCAATCAAAGGAGGCGCATGATGTGGCTTGATTCGTGCATCGATGATCAAGGGGCCTGTACATCCCCAATGCTTATGATCTGTGAAACTGCCCACTCCATATATATCGTGAGAGGGATTGGAGCGTGTAAAAGTCGTCCAGAGGAAGTTATTGAGATTGTGAGCCGTGAATGCACTGTCATCACAGAGGACAATCATCGGGATCGCTTCGATTCCTGTTACAGTCTCCAAGGTTTGGGCCAACAATTGTGCCTGCTGCTCAGCCGATTTAGCTTCTGCAAACTTGGGTCCTTGCACAGCGAGGATCCCCGGCATCGCCCATTTGGGTTCGCTAAATCCTGTAGGTAGACGGAAATTCTCAGGTAGATCTGTATGGAGATTGCGAATAGGCTTCCCCGCTGCGGCCATCACGACTTTGGAGCCTTGATTGAGACCTGTTCCAGAATAATCGAGGGTATCCATCGTCGTCTTTGTCTGGAAATGGAGGTCTCGTCGCCAGTCAATGCGTTCGAGCATGAACTGTAGGTAGGGTCCTATATCATGAATATCAGGCGGATTATCCTCCTTGGCGATGATCATGAGATACTTGGCTAGAGAGGCTTGTCCAAATCCCAGCACCGCGTTTGCGACAGTCAGCAGTTCCTGCGGATAGCGGTCTCCGTAGGGGACATAGCGCTCGCTTCCGATCGCGAGTAAGAGAGGGTGTACCCCTGCTGCGTCTACTGCATGCATGGCATGAAGCCCTGGAACTGAGACAGGTACCATAGCTGCTGTCACCTCATGGATCAATCCACCGAAGGTCGTATCCTCCTGTGGAGGGCGTCCCACTACCGTGAAAGGCCAGATTGCATCCTTGCGGTGATAGACCGCATCTACCGTCATGACAGGAAACTCGTGCTGTAAGCTGTAGTAGCCCAGGTGGTCTCCAAAAGGCCCTTCAGGTTTGGTACGTGTCGGGTCGATCGTGCCTGTAATGACGAAGTCTGCATCCGAAGACAGCGTATGGCCATTGTCATGTACGTAGCGGAAATTGCGTCCAGCAAACATGCCACCAAACATCAGCTCGGAGAGCCCCTCAGGTAGCGGCATGACCGCCGCGAAGGTATGGGCGGGTGGTCCCCCGACAAATACCGATACTTTCAGCTTTTCGTTGCGGGCGCGCGCCTTGCTATGGTGGACACCGATGCCTCGATGGATCTGATAGTGAAGCCCTATCTCTTTGTTGGGGATATAATCGTTGCCTGCAATCTGCACGCGGTACATACCCATGTTGGATTTCATCGCTCCTGGCTGTTCAGGATCTTCGGAGTAGACCTGTGGGAGCAGTACATAAGGACCGCCGTCCATGGGCCAAGACTGTATTTGTGGGAGCTGATCCAGCGTCGTCTTGCCATGTAAAATGGGCGCACCCAATCTCGATTTGATCGGGAGTGCGTTGACGGCAACAAAGGGAGTATCGAGAAACTTGTGGGGCGCTTTTAGAAACGAAGTCGGATCCGCTTTGAGTGAGACGATCTTCTGAACTTGTCGGATAGTCGATCGAAAAATGAAACGTGCCCGATCCATTGTCCCAAATAGGTTGGCAACTGCTGGAAACTTACTTCCTTTGACATTCTCAAATAAAATGGCAGGTCCTTCCGCAAGATAGGCACGACGCTGAATCTCGGCCATTTCTAGATAGGGATCTATTTCTTGTTTGACCCGGATCAGTTGTCCGTGTTTCTCCAGGTCATTGACGCATTGTCTTAAACTCTTGTATCTCAATTCAGATTCAATTTTCGCTATATAACTCGTTTGGACAGGCTAAGTTTGAAGAAAGTGAGGAAAAAGTAAAGAAAAGAGAAGCTGACGTATTCCGTTCCTTCAAACCTTCTCCTACGTATCTCCTTTTAGCATATTTTTAACAGGTAGACGTTGTAACATTTCCAGGCCTTATCCTTATACTTGAGCAGGAGGGAAAAGGATACTTAAATTGTATCTGTAGTGGAGTTGGTTTTTACTTTGAAAAATAAGAGTAAAGTAGATGGATAACTTATGTTGGAAGTCTTTCGTCTCATGTCGCTCATCTTCAAATCTTATTAAACACACAGGTATTCGTATATGAACATCACCATCAAATTGATCATTTTTTTCGGCGGATTACTTTTGGGAATGACCGTATTTGCCCAGACACGCGACAGCTTTTTTGAGGGGACGGTGAGGTATAAAATTGAATTTCAGGGACCTAATGCGGAAATGATCAAGCGCAACGAACCCAACGACAAAATGACCATCCACATCAAGGATGCCGATTATATTGTACAATTGGGGGGAGGGATGTATCCCAAGACTTTCCTCTTCATTGCGGATTCTAATTATCAGTTCAGCATTGATATGTCCAATCGCCTGGCTTATCGTTACTCAGCTCACAGCGACATGGCCAAGCCGCAGAAAGAAGTCGCCAACATTCAGGCCAAACCTACAGGTGGTACGCTAGAACTGAAGGGCATCCAATGTCAGGAATACCGCATGGTCAAAGATGGAACGGAGTTTTTGTATTATGTCAATGACGACTATCGGGTAGATGCAGGTGCTTATCCTTCAGATACACGTTCCAAGGCCAGCTGGCTTGCTCCTGGTTTGGAGGGACGCATTCCGCTACGCACCATCAAGAAACAGAAAGGTTTGTCTGTGTTGACTGATCTGGTATCGATTGGATCTTCGAGTTTCGAGTTAGCTCAGTTTCGTATCCCACCAGGATTCAAAGTCAAGGGGAGGGATTATCGCTACTAGTCGCTTATCTTTGTGAGCAAAACATAATTATGGCGGCACATAACGAATTGGGGAAGGCAGGAGAAGAAGTTGCAGCTGGATTCATGGAAGCCAAGGGGTATCATATTCTGGATCGCAACTATCGTTTCCAAAAAGGAGAAATAGACTTGGTGGCCCTGCGGATCGAGCCAGCCGAGCTGGTGTTTGTGGAGGTGAAGACACGATCGAGTGAAGCCTGGGGCTTTCCAGAAGAAGCCGTTACAGCTAGCAAGAAGAAGATGCTCTTCAAAACGGTTGATGCCTATCTCCACGAGAAGAATATGTGGACCGTACCCATGCGGTTTGACATCATTGCCATCAATATGAACAAGCCAGAGGATCCGCTGATCCACCATATAGAGGACGCCTTCCGCATGACCGATCCCCTATGGTAGAGACGTGATTTATCACATCTCCAAACAAGCCACATCTCCAAACGAACCACGTCTCCAAACAAGCCACATCTCCAAACGAACCACGTCTCCAAACAAGCCACATCCCTACATAAGCAAGTCCATTTACAACAATTTTCCCATCAAATATTCATCCGTTAATTCCCCCTCTATCAAATAGGACCCCTTTTTCAGGCCTTCAATCCGAAACCCCATTTTTTCATACAGATGAATGCCTGGATCGTTGTCCACATGAACGATCAGTTCCAGCCTGCGTATAGGCCCCATTCGGGCCCAAAGATCCAGAATTTTGAAGAGTCTTCTGCCAATCCCTTGGTTTCGATAACCAGACCGTACGCCTAATCCGATCATTGCTGTATGCGCTGTCCTTTTGTGTTTATCCCCAAAGGCCCCCAACCAGCCGACTAACTGGTCTCCTTCTTCGACTACCCACATTTGGCTGTTTTTCGCTTTTCGAATCTCCTCGATCTCTTCCATTTGCTTCGCAATGGTAGTCTTTCTTTCACCTGGCTTGTAAAGTACGTATGGCGAGTCATGCTCAATGTCTGAAAGTAGGGAAAGAAAAGCTTCGGCATCTGTGGGATGAATGAGTCTGTAGTTGAGCATGAAATTTGTTTTGATAGGATAAAATACATGATTTTACGGAGAGTTTGACCAACCCAATCTTTCTTACAAACTGAAAAAATACCTTACGTCAAGGCAACTATTTTTCTCCATAGGGATGATTGAATATGTTTTGAAAGTTGAAGGGTGTTTGGTATTTTATATTCCAAGGACAAGACTGGAATTTATTAATCGAATTGCATCATGCAGGAAAAAATGGTTACTGTAGCACGGTATCGTGATACCGTGCTTGCTCATCGACATGCTGGACTATTGCGCCAGAGAGGGATACGGTCTGAATTAGAGACATTAGATTTATTTGATGCATTAGCGGAAAAAAGAGGAAAAGATGGAGAAGTATTGCTCAAAGTGGCTCCTGAGGACGTAGATGCAGTTGCTGAGCTATGGGAAGAGCTGGATCTAGGACCCAAGGTATCCCAAAAAGGCGAAGGACTCATGCTAGGAGGTGCGGCAATTGCCATTTCTGGAGTGTTGACAACATTTAGTCAATACGGATCTATTGGCTCGGACTTCTTTTGGGTGCCTTGCGGATTGGCTGCTGCAGGTATCTGCTTCTTTTTGAGGGGCCTCATGATCGAACAAGGAGGCGAGTAAAGGATATTTTCGTTAGCTATAGGCTAGCCTTACATTTCCTATTACGGAGACCCAGACAGAAAACCAGTTCGTTTTCTCTCTGGGTTTTTTGTGCAATAATCGCTCACGATGGGGCGATGATTTTATTAGGGTGGTGACCATGCCATGGCGGTGATGATTTTATCAAGGGTGACCACGCTATGGCGGTGGTCCTACGTATTTATCATGTCGCTGTAGCTACTGCTGAGTAAATCCCCTTCAGCAATCTCAAAGAGGTCCATGAAATGGGCACACTGCGCATGCAGTTTCTCCTGCCCTACACTGCCATCCTTATCTATCGCTTCGATTTCTACAAAAGTTCCTAAGCCTTCTACCTTGTCCAGATGAATCTTCACATTGTCTACAAAGTAGATCTCTCGCTTTTTGTCTACGACTTTCCAGATGCCATAGGCTGATACAAGGACCGCTTTGAGTTCTTCGGTTCCATTTTGAGGATGAAATAAGTGCACATGTGAAGCCTTGGGACCTGCCTGATCGCTGCGATTGTAGTGAATTAGGGACTGCTCTATGTTGCCTTGGCGAAGTTTCAGCCTGCCATTTTCACAGTGAAAATAAGTATCTACCTGATGGTCTAAGCCGACAGATCGTGCCGAGAGGTCTTGAAGCGTTTTCCGAATGGCTTCGTGACGAGTGGTTCGGGCCTTGATTTCTATGTTGAGATGCATGTTTTGGCGACAAAGTAAGTCAATGACTTATGGGCAGCCAAATCCATGCTTCTTATCTTATAGTCATATAAAATATTTCTATATATTAACCTGTTCATACAGCTTTTCAGGATTACTACATGAAAAATCGTCTCTTCCTGTTACTTACCGTGATGATTGCGGGTTGGAGTCTGCCAACAAAAGGAAATATGAATGTCCCCCACATTCAGAATGCCATCGCTGATCCCTCTGTTTCTGAGATTTCTTCTACTTTCATTCCGCAAGAAATGAATCGAGCTCCCCATCCTTCTTGGGTTCTTGGCTTAGGCGGACTTGCGAACTATTCCTTTTATGGGATCATCTATTTTGCGCTGGGTTCGCTGGGGAATCTTGCCCTGCTTGCTATCGCAGGCTGGTTGGCATGTGGCGTTTTTGCCTGGATATGGGGGATTCGGAGCTGGAAACGACTCAATAAGGCAAAGTGGAAGAAACCCCAAAGGAAAATATGGGCGAAAATAGGGATTGTGGCGGGTCTCTTCTTAGCGACCATACCTGTTGTCCTTACTGCATTTGTAGCAGCCCTCTCCGAGATTGGATTTCTTGTATTTGGGATGTTGATTTTAGGAGGAATGTTGCTGATGAGAAGAAATAGCAAGAGATCTACTTGACCCAAAACGAATTGTATCAAAATACCGAATACCATACGGTATGCCAGTAGATATTTTACATATAGTGCTGGGGATCACCATTCTGATAATGGGGACTGCCTGGCTGTGGATGTGGCAGAAGCAAGCGAAATCAAAGTCCGTAAGAGAAGATTGGGAAAACACGTACGAAGGACTTATTCAGCAATTGGATTTGAATACGGCTGAACCGCAGCAGTTGCTTTCTCGTGTGAAAGAACTTAAACAATATCCCGAGCACATCATTCCCCTACATCATCGAATCAACGCCCTTTCACGGAAAGAAAATCTGGATGAAGTATGTCAGATCGCCGTTCAGGAAATGATCGATTTCTTCGGGCTGGATTATGCGAGTCTCTCCCTAGTAGACCATCTCGATCGTACCATCAAAGTCAAGTACAATGCGAGTAGGAAGGATTCTCCTGTCGACCCTACCGCTTGGCAAAGTGACAAGCTGAATCGCCAGTTTGCGCTCACCGATGCAGATGTATTACCCTACACGGTGGCAGGTGACGCTGTCCTCAAAGTCGATGGCCATCATATTCAAGTGCTGGCGAATCTGGAGGGAGATATTCAAGAAGAGATCGTAGTAGAGATTGGCAAAGATCCTCATTTTGATCCAGAGGTGTATCGAAAGTTTGGACACGATCAACTGGTTCGCTTGTTCATTCCTATGAAAAAACGACTCGAACGCGCAGGAGGGAATCGTGATTATGCTTTAGGCGTTTTCGAAGTGGGGTACCACAAGCAGACGGGCAAGACCTTCTCGTATGCCGACTTGATCGAACTCAAACTCTACATTGACAATTGTGCCCAGCCTTTTTTTAGGGGATTCGAGATAGAGGAAGATCTAAGGATCAAAGAGACTTTGGATCAGTTTATTCAGATAGAAGACCCTGATCAGTACCTTCAGGCCATTCTTCAAGAGCTTGCGCAGTTGGTTCACGCCGATATGGGAGGCGATGTTGCGCTGATTCCTTTTGGTCAGCAGGATCAATGGCTGCCCGAACGTCCCATCGTCTTTAAAGTAGAAGAAGAAGTACTTACCAAGGATAGGTTGGATCGCGTAAACCAAACACCTTCCCCAACAGAAATATTTCGCCACGTAATCCAGACAGGAGAATCTTATTGGACATCTCCAAGCAATCAAATAGCTATCATAGTAGGCTATAAAGGGGCAAAGTCTCAGCTATCTATTCCTTTGCACTATCAAGGGCGTACACTCGGAGCGATCAATTTGTATGATCGACGGGAAAATCATTTTGACTTGAAAAAAGCCCGTGTACTAGAAAAATATGCCCAGGAGATCGCCAAGGATTTTACGCTCAAACGTGTCAATTATTCCCTTCAGGGATTGGTCCGTCCTTTTGGGATTTTTGAAGCAGAGGAAATCTATCAACCGATTGTCTCTTTTCTCAAAAATTATTTTCAGACCCCCTACATCATTGCATGGGAACGTAAGCAGCGAGAGCATACCTTCTTTCAACAAGCCTATCACGAGATTCCAGGAGAGTTAAATTTGAGGGGAAAAGAAATCATTCCCTTTGCCTTGAGGAGAGGCTTTGAGATAGTTTCGATCAATGAAGAAGAATATTTTCTCCCAAGGGCCAAGGGGCGCGGACCTAAATATACGAGAGGGAAAGAGGCAAGCTTGGTCCTGCAAGCATCTCAGCTAAGACAATATTTTCCCGATTTCCGGGCATTGCTTTCCACACATGGGTTGCGCTCGGGGATCTTTGTTCCTGTCATATCTGATACACGTATCGTAGGGTTGATTACCCTATTTTCTAAAGTGGCGGAGCCCGATCTCGCCCCTGAGGACTACCTCCTCCTCAACATGATCACCCAAAAGGGAGGCATGACCCTCCAGATGTTTCAGATCATCAATCAACTTACCCTGCTCAGCGAACAGCTATCAGAGCCCTCCTACGCCTCATATTTACAGACACTCACAGATAAAGGCATAGAAATCCTAGATGCGGATCTGATCCAATTATTTCCAAGAAAAGAGAAAAATATCGCCAAGCGTGAAGGGATTCATTCGGGTGTCTTCCTCCATCAAGACCATCGTAAGGAGTTTGCCCAAGAAGCCGAGATGCGCGATTCTTTTGCACTGGCAAATGCGATTCTGCGCAGTGGCACTCAGTATTTTCATAAGCAAGCAGACTTTGAGCAGTTCCTTCGCTCCCATGCGATTGATTCAGGAGGCCTTTTTGAGAGGAGCTTTTGGGAGAAAGAAGCGTTGGCTTCTATAGCCGCGATTAAGCTGGAATTTAGGAAGCAAGACCTGGGAGTTTTACTGATCCACTACAGAAATCCCCGCAGGTTTGAACATGGCCTGAAGACCTTCATCAAAGCCTTTCGCTATTTGACGGTCAATGCCTTGATTACGGGAACCTACATCGAGCAGGCACAATCTCGTGCTCAGAATGCAGAAAAAGATGCGGTGGAAGCCCATAAAAAGAACGAAGGGTATGAAAAGGTCTACTTTACATTGGCACAAGGAATCAATCACGACATCCGAAACAATCTGATCGAGATTGCCATCATGGAGGATGAGATCAAGGAGCAAATATATCCTTCTCTATCAAGGGCGATGAAGGGAAAATTCCAACTCTTGTTTCGTCAGGTAGGACGCAATGCGCGCAGTATCGAGCAGTTACTGGACAAGTTCGATTTTAAGAATCGCAAAAACGAAGTCTTCAATGTACGCCCCATCATACGTCAGAATATTGAGAAGTTTCGGGCCGAATCTCAGAAGCAGCGGTTCCAGCATATTTCAGAAATTCGCTTTGAGCAAGAAGGGTTTAATCGATTACTCGAGCTAGAGGGGGACCCGCAGTTGTTCAGTATGATTGTATACAACCTCTTCTCTAACTCTGTCAAAGCCATCGACGAAAACCCTGATTCGAGGCAGGAAGGACTGATTCGGATCGCGAACGAAAGTACAGAAGATACGTTTATTTTAACGGTGTGGGACAACGGGATAGGGATCGATAAAAGGCGTGGTGAAATGATTTTTGATTATCGCCATTCAGACAGAGAAGATGGGATTGGACTGGGACTCTATTTTGTGAGAGAAATTTTATCCATCATTTTCAATGGGAGCATACGCTTCGAGTCCAGTTATGGCAAATGGACCAAATTCTTTGTGGAAATTCCGCTTTAGGATAGAGGATTGAATATAGGCAGCCGATGCGCACAGAAGCTATACAATATCAAGCAATGGGTCAGGTACCTATACTCGTGACGGACGATCATAAGACGATCCGTGAGCGGGCAGCTAAGAAAATCCGACTCAACCTTCGCGAGGCATTCGGTGAGGGAATAGAGGATCATGTCCTTATCCAAAGTGAAGCCCATAGTTTAGCCCCCAAAGAACTAGGGGCTTACGAGAAGGGGATATTCCTTGTGGACATTCACTTGGGGAAAGAACACAAGAAGGCAGGCATTCAATTCATTGAAGATATTCGGAAGACGGTTCCGCAGGCGCTGATCATAGTATTGACGGGATATCCTGACAGAAGGAAAGAGGCTGAGGAAGCAGGTGCAGATTTTTTCTTTGTAAAGAAATACAGCGAATTTGAGGAGATATTCCATGAGATCTCGACACATATCGCCCATTTTATTGATGATCTAGCTATTCCCAGAGTCGCTGAGCATCAGACGGTAGCGACAGTTTTGAATTTTCATGCGATGCCTCAGGGGAAGGTGAATGATGCGACACAGGTATATTTCGCAAGGAAAGTTCTCAAACAAGATATACAGGCAGATAGGACAGATTGGATAGAAGGATTTGATGAGGAGGAAGATCTTGAGGGTTGGTTTGCAGGAGATGTAGACTGGGAGTTGACCTTAACAGAGCAGAGAGTCCCGTCACCACTGACTATCGAAGTCCACCGCCATATTTGGGATGGGCAATGGGCAGGATTGATCATTCAAGAAGGGGATGGAGAGGCCTTGCATCTGCCTTTGGAAACACCCGAAAAGATCCTTGCTTGGCAAGATGTTTCAGCACCAAAATGGCCTTCTAAATGGAGGATTTTGACTGAGATTGCGATCGCGTATAGTGTCTGGGACTGGTATCGCGAAGAAAGATTTACACTACCTGTTCTTAAAGCTTTGCTCTTGCCACTGTCAGATTTAGGAAAGATGGAAATTCCTAAGCTTTGCGCGCAAGATGGAGAAAATGCTGGAGAAGAACCTGATGAAATACTAGATCGCTTGGAATCATTGAAAGAACTGGTCGACTGGCAAGTCCTAGACGTCATGCGTGGAACTGTAGAGCAAGAAGAAACAGAGGCTGAAGGGGTACAAGTACGCTTGGACAGCTTGATAGACAAGGAGCGGAGGCTCGACCAATTTCATCAGGAGACGCTAGCAGAAAATGGCATCAAATACACCGACAGCCAGTTTCTTTTGACTGCGATACAGATTCGCAGTGGGACCTATACATATCATATTGAGCCGATAGATTGAACTGAGGGGAGGGGATAATTTGCTGAATGAAGATGGGGAATTCTACTACAAGGCTTTTTACGGAGACAGGAAAACTCAAAGTCTATACCTTCAATGTGAGTCAAGGCGACCACATCTTGATGCACCTACCTGACGGTTCATTTGGGATCATCGACTGCTTTTTTCACACACCCATGCGTCAGGAAGAACTGCCTGCGCTTTCCGTTCTCCGGCATTTACACCAGCAATTCCCACATAAACCTCCTCGAATCGCATTTATCTACATTTCTCATCCTGATCATGATCACTTAAAGGGTATAACCGATCTTTTGGACTGGGTAGAGGCAAATGATATTCAAGTAGAATATTTCTGGTGGTTTGGGGGAACAGAGTTGCCCGAATTCTTCGGAAAGCTGAAACGACACGCTCGCGCCTTTGCTACCCAAGAAAAAAAGAACCCTAAATTCCGTAGCCAGGTTCAGGGCTTTGAGCGTAAACTGAGAAGAATTTTACAATTCAAAGAGAAGAGACCCAGGATATTCGAGCGAATGATAGGGGTGAGTCCGCTGCCCCTTGGTAAAGGTAAAGGCGTCTATGCCTATGCCCTTGCACCACTCCATCATCATTTAGAATCTTTTCAGGAGGTGATGGCTGGGCAGTATATCTATGAGTTTTTTGTACAAAAGGGGGAACTGCGAGAGCAGTTGGATAAAAACCTTGTTTCCTCCATCGTGAAGTTTGTTTTTGGTCCCTATCACCTAGTTTTCAGTGGGGATACGCACCGGATGGTTTGGTTGGATGCGCTGGCCCATCTGCAAGCCAATGACTTTGGCGTCTTGCAAGCGATACTCACCCAAAAGGCTCAGTTTGTCAAGGCGGGACACCATGGCTCTCATTTTTCTTCTGATATCAAGATTTGGGAAGAGGTCTTGGATCTGAATGATTCGGAAGCGGCCTCTCATGTGGTATTTTCTGCGGGAATTCATAAGCGGTGGAAACATCCACACACGCAGACGGTTCGTGAAATCGAAGGAGTCTGTACACGGTTTGATCAGTCCATTCCTCAAGATGTCCCGCTGTGTACGATGACTACTACCAATGGCTGTACGGCTTGTGAACCGATGTTTGATGGATATTTTTCCCTGGATGAATACTTGAATACCTCTAAGGCTAAGCCGAGCAAAAAGCAGAAAGGAAAGATCGATCGGATATTGGGGCAGCACCTGCGGGTAAAGTCTGCCCAGGAGCAGTCCTCAGCCCCATTGGGCGTCTTGATGTTTGAGTTTGATTCCGAAGCGGAGGGCATCAAGCTATTCAAGGGAACCAGTAGTAGGTGGAAAAACCTTCGTTTTGCGCGAAAGCATGTACCCTGTGCCCTGCACAATACACGTCATTGCCCTGAAGTAGGGCAGAGGACTTGATATTGGGGCAGACCCATTGTACAAGAGCCTAAAAAGACTGATTTTCATTGCTGCCAAATTCGGCATAATTTTCACACAATGATTCATACTAAAGCCTCGTGTGTTCATACATCTCTTCAAAGAACATAAAAATCTATATGGGGAAGATCCTCCGATTGTTGGCGAAAATAGGAATCCTTGCTTTGGCGCTGGTCATCATCATGGGAAGGCTTTATGCCCAAGTACCCTCTTGGAGTATCTACTTACATTTCCCACTTCATTTCACCCTGTTATCCTGTCTTGCACTTCTTTTTTTCCTTCGAAAAGCCGATCGTATTTTTTTAGGTATTGCTTTGATTTGCCTTTCCTTCAATCTTTTTCAGGTTCTTCCTGTTTATGTTGGACAACAAATACAGGCAGTTGGCCCTACCTATTCGCTGGTTTCGCTCAATCTGGAGAAAGCCAATCCTGAACCTGAGAAGGTCTTGCCTTATTTGCAGGAGCAAAATCCAGATGTCCTGGTATTGCTAGAGTATACCTCTCTTTGGCACAATCGATTAGGCACCCTCTACAAGGACTATCCCTATCGAAGAGTAGTACTCAATGAGGGCTATTTCGGACAAATGATCGCGAGTAAGTATCCCTTCCAGTCCACAGCCTGTCATTGGCTGGCCGATTGTCATGCACCCACACTGGAAGTGCAAATTCAAATAGACAGTCAAATTTTGGATCTATGGGCCTTTCATCCTCCTTCACCTCCCAATGTCAGGGATTTACTCATTCGGGATGAGATATTGAGAAATTGGGGAAGCATATTGGAGGAGCGACCAGCGCATATTTTGATTGTCGGAGACTTTAACATCACCCCTTTTCATCCTGTTTTCCAGGATTTTTTGGAGGCAAATGAGCTACAGGACAGTCGAAAGGGGAGGGGATACCATGCTTCGTGGCCGACGAGATGGAAAAACCTGGGGATTCCCCTGGATCATGCCTTACACTCTGCTGACATTGTGATCGAAAAGCGCGTGATAGGGCCTGATGTAGGGTCGGATCATTATCCGCTAGAGCTGCGGTGGGGATTTGGAGCATGAGGGAAAGAGTTTCTGTTGGATGCTTCAAACATCCCTTTCATTCCAGAGTTGATGGAGAAAAGAGAAAAATCAATTTATGGAAATCATTCAGGGAAAAAACATTCTGGTCGTAGGAGCAACGGGGGGAATCGGGCATGAGGCAGCCAAGCTTCTCAAGCAGTCGGGGGCCAATTTATACCTTGCAGGGCGTGACAGCCAAAAGTTATTAGCAGTTGCTCAGGGGTTGAGTGTACCTGGGGACCGTGTGTTCACGGTTGATTTTGCAGATGAACAGAGCATCGAGTCGGCGGCAGCGGCTATCCATGGACAGATCGGTCAGTTGGATATTTTGATCAATGCTGCGGGGATTGGGATCATCAAGCCCCTCGAAAGTCTGTCTGTAGATGATTTCCAGCAGACGATTCAAGCCAATTTGGTAGGTCCTTTCATGCTATTCAAGCATTTCATTCCTCCGATGAAAGCTGCTAAGAAAGGCTTCATCATCAATATCCCAGGCGTGCTGGGGAAAACGCCTATGGCAGGAGCGGCCGCTTATGCTGCGTCCAAGTATGGCCTCAATGGTATGCTCAAGTCCATTCGCGAGGAGCTTCGCCGCACCAACATTCGCATTACGAATCTGTATCTAGGAGGAGTAGACAGTCCCTTCTGGGATGAGATCGACATCCGTGTGCAGCGAGACAAGTTCATCACAGCCAAAGAAGCAGGGCGTGCCATTTGGTTCCTCTGCCAGCAGCCTAGTTCTGGTGTTGTGTCTGAGATGGTCATTCAGCCATTCAATCACCAAGCGATCTAAGTTCATCACATAAGAATTCTGGCAGGAAAATAGGGGAGTCATAAACCCCTCATTTTTCTGCCTTTTTATTTTTATGAGATATTATTAGATAAAAATTCTAACGTTGTTATGGGGTTTGAACCAAAAAATAGATTCGAAGTTAAAAGGGAGGAAATATGTATTTATCTATATCAAATGGGTGAAAAGTAGGGAGAATACACATTGTGTAAAGCCTAACATCGAAGAGAAAACGGGGATACATGCGTGAAAGAGCAAACGTTTTCCATAGATCCAGGTTCCTTCATGCAATTGACTCTTATTTTCCATCCATCCAGGGAAAAAGGGTATTTGTAAACGAAAAATGTGAAATCTTTGATAAACGAATGCCCATACCAGGAGTAGACACACAACGGCCTCGCACAACGTCAGGCAAAACTTGCACCTAAATCAACAGCTTAATTTTACGCTTAACATACATTTACGACGAATCACCTACATGAGAAGCAACTTATACATGAAATATGTTTTACCCTTTCTGATCTTGATTGGGTTTGTCATGAACTCCCAAGCTCAAAATCCAGATATTGCTCAGGACATAAGAGGAGCGGTGAAAGGTGCAGAAACCTCTCAGCCTATTGAGGGCGTTTCCATACAAATAGAAGGCCAAGCAGACACGCAGACAGTCACGACGGATGCACAGGGTAGCTTTCGATTAAAAGACTTAGTCCCTGGACGTTACCAGTTGACAGTAAGTGGGGAGGGATTCCAGACGTATGTCTTACCAGACCTTTTGATCCATGCAGGTAAGCAGACGGTATTGGATATTCCCCTCAGACAATGGTTGTATGAATCAGAAGATGTCACGATCGCTGATCAGTCTTATCGTCAGTCTGATCAGCCCAGTGTGCGTCCACTAACCGTGGAGGAATCAAAACGATTTGCAGGGGTATATTTTGATCCTGCGCGTGTGGCGACCTCGCTTCCAGGTGTGATCCAAGCCAATGATCAAGCCAATAACCTCGTAGTTCGTGGCAACTCTCCCAACGGAATTTTGTGGAGGCTAGAAGGCGTGGACATCGTCAATCCCAATCACCTGTCCAATGCAGGTACATTCACCGATCGAATCTCTCCCACAGGAGGGGGAACGATCATCTTGAGCTCTCAGTTGTTGGGAAATTCTACCTTTTCCACAGGTGCTTTTAGTGCGCAGTATGGAAACTCGCTGGCAGGGGTATTTGATATGAACTTACGCGCAGGAAATGAGGAGCGCGCAGAGTATACCCTTCAGGCAGGATTGATTGGTGTAGACCTCTCGGCTGAGGGACCGCTGTCTAGAGAAAACGGAAGCTCTTACCTCGTGAACTATCGCTATTCATTCACAGGACTCCTAGGGTTGTTGGGTGTGACTTTTGGTGGAGAAGACATTACCTATCAGGATCTGGCCTTTAATCTGCGTTTCCCCACAGCTAAGGCAGGTACTTTTACCTTCTTTGGGATGGGCGGTCTGAGTAGCAACATCTTCACGGGGCAGCGACAGCCAGGAGAGCGTGTAGAGAATAAAGAGCGTTTTGATATCGAGTTCACCTCGAATATGGCAGCCTCGGGCATTACCCATGAGAAAATTCTGGGCAATCGCACCCTTTGGCGATCTGTACTGGCCGTATCAGGCAATGACAGTCGGCGCATCGGGAATTTCATCCAGGACTCCCTTACCACAGTAGAATCATCTGTAGACCAATTGATTCAGCAGCGCATTTCCTTCAATTCGAGCCTGACGCATAGTTTTTCTCCTTCTTTTTCGCTCAAGGAGGGCATTTACATTACCCAGCAGAATAATCAGGCCTTGAGTCGCTTTTCTCGAGAACTGGGACAGCCTGCGGATCAGATTCGCGTAGCTGATACAAGTGCGACGCAGTTGATCCAGCCATTTGTCCAAGCGACCTATCAGGTTTCTCCTAGGCTGCGCGTCGTAGGAGGGCTTCACGGGATGTATCTGACACTCAATCAATCAGTAGCTGTCGAGCCTCGCGCCAGTATCCACTATCAGATCAGTCAGAGCCAGCGTGTTTCTTTTGCCTATGGTCTCCACAGCCAGCAGCAAATGCCTTCGGTCTACTACTATCAAGCGCCAGACGGCACACGTCCGAATTTGGACCTGGGCTTCACACGTGCCCATCACGCGGTCTTGAGCTACCGATTGAATCTTGGCAAAGGCTTCGTCTTTCAGCTAGAGCCTTATGCACAGTTCCTATACAATGTCCCCATCAGAGTAGGGAACAACAGTACATTCTCGATTTTGAACTTGCAGGAAGGGTTTGTCACTGATTCTTTATCCAATATGGGTACAGGACGAAATATGGGAGTGGATTTCTCTTTGGAGAAAACGCTTTTCGACAACTACTATGTCTTGCTCAGCGGAGCAATCTATGACTCGAAGTTTACAGACTATCTGGAGCGTACTTGGGATACGCGCTTCAACGGACAATACAATTTTGCTCTGACGACTGGCTACGAGCGTGACCGTACGAGCAGGAAAGGAAAGAGAAGAAGTCTAGGGGTGAATATTCGGGCGATCTACGCAGGTGGATTTCGTACCCAGCCTATTGATCTCGCGGCTTCCCGCGCAGCGCAGCAAACCGTCTTTGACGATCAAGCAGCTTTCACTCAAGAGTTGCCCGATTACTTCAGGGTAGACTTCAGGTTGATGTTCAAGCGCCATCGTGCACGCTACACCCGTAGTCTAGGCATCGACATTCAGAATACGACCAATGCACAGAATGTGGCTTTTTATACCTATGATGCCGTCGCAGATGATGTCGTGACCCGATTCCAGTTGGGGATCATCCCGCTTTTGACGTATCGTTTGGAGTTTTAGAAAAATAGATCTCAGAAATAAAGAAATGAGAGGCGATTCCATTAGGGATCGTCTCTCATTGGTTAAGTGAGTAGACAGAGAAAACGGATTATGTACCAAACGATTTGAGCATGGGACTAAACTCCACATGCTTTATGCCACTGTCTCTTCAGGACAATGAACCAGCTTTGAACCCTGAAAGGGTGGCATAATCTAGGATAGTGGTTTTAACCCTAGACTACAGGATCATTTTCTATTACCCTATTGCTTATGTCCACCGACTCAATTGACTCCTCTTGTCAGCTGCGCAAACGTCTGCTCAGCCTTTTCTTTGGACTCAAAGGATTCAAAATCCGTTTTTTGGATGACGTATTTGCCTCCTTTTTGGGCCATGCGACTCAAGGGTTTGTAGAGCATGTAGGCCCCGTGTTTGTCTTCAGCCATGATCATGACATATGCTTTGTCAAGCTTCACACAGCCTTGACGGATATAGCATAGACGAGGACCTCGCCAATTGGGACCAATTACTGTTTGATCGGCTAGGATGAAAATTTTGCTATTCTCCTGTGTGAAGTTCTTCAGGCTAAACCATATGTATGGCTCATTTTTTTGCTCTAAACTCCCTGCAACGCGCTTTTCGAGAGCATAAGTTCTAGAGCCATTGATCTTCCACTCTGCATATGTTTGTCCATCTAAACGAAAATATTTAGGCGCTTTACGAGTGGATTGCCAAGAAAGACCACTACTGTCCTTCCCAAAGTTGGCCAAATATAGCAGATGCTCAGGATCATACTGACGAATAGGGGCTCTGACGACTACACAGGAATCAGGTAAATGGCGTACGACTTCCCCCTTTTCATTACGGATTCTAACCATGAGCATCATACCTGCGGATAAGCAATCTCCGTCTAGCGTGATGGTAGACATTCCTTTCTGTAGCATTTCCTCTCCTGTGTGGATGGCCCATAGCTCAATCGTGTAGGCCAAGCCCTCCGCACCCAAGCTTCCAGGGATAATCGTGGCTTCTGCTCCTCCTTCTCCTTTGAAGATGCGTACCTCTTGTTCGCAGCTGTTGTCCATATCCAGAGATTCCTCCAGGGTAGAATCAGGCTGAGGTAGTGTCGCCACACTATCTGGCGTAGCCTCAGCTACGGTATCCTTAGGCATTCCACGTGGGAGTCCCGTGGTTCTAACCTGCGCCATCTGTGGGGAAGTCCTGGTGATCATGATATCCACCCTGCGGTTTTTTTTACGTGCAGCGGCAGAGGGCTGGGGCGCGATCGTATTGAGCTCACCAATCCCTATGACATCCATGATAGAAGATTCAGGTACGCCAACTTTGACTAGGAGCTGTTTGACAGATTCTGCTCTCGCTTGAGAGAGTTGGGTGTTGTATTCCTTATCCCCCTGATCATCTGTATATCCAAAGACCTCAAAAGTGTGATCTTGATGAATCTCCATCAGGATAAGCCAAGTTTTGAGTTTCTCAGACTGCTCAAGCGAAAGCTCTGATGAATTTACATCAAAATATACGCTGAAGGAGCCCTGAGCAGAAACTTGGGGCGCTAACAAATAAAATAGGCAAGAAAGGGTGAAAACAGTGTTTAAGTTGAAAGAGAGAGCATAAAGTTTAAGGTAGTTCCAAACAGTTTTGAGTGTCATGAGTGAGTGAGTGTGGGAAAATGGGCTGTGTAAAATGACAACGTAAATTTGTTCAATTCATACTACACAGGACAAGGTTTAATTTGATTCATCCTAACGTCTATTACTTAAATTAGGAATTTTCATCAAAAGTCAAATATTTTCCTTTGTTTTTGTCCCAATAAAAGTTGACGAATGGGAAACCCCAGACGCATGAGAAGGAAATCCATGATCCAAGTATTTGTATATCGATGAAAGTAGGGAGATAAAAAGGGAGACAGGGAAAAATAGCGAAAAAAAATGACGTAAATGGCCAAAATCTTTCATGGTTGCATAGGGTAAAAGGTAAGATTTTGTAGCGCTCTCATGGGGTAAAAGAAAAAATCTTATGTTTGTTATCAGCACTTTGGATAGATCCTTCGTCTATCTATCAAAAGGTGCTTGAATGAAACCAAAGGTGATTCGCATGACAGAAGATGTGTTGATCGAAGGCTGTCGAAAAAACGACCGACGGAGTCAGCGGCACCTTTATGAAAAATATTTCGACCCCATGTCCTTGGTATGCTATCGCTACCTCAAAGACAGGGATTTGGCACACGAAATGGTCCACGAGGGGTTCATCAAGGTTTTCAAAGCCATCCATCAGTATAAAAATCAAGGTTCGCTCGAAGGCTGGATCAGAAGGATCATGGTCAATACCTGCCTCGACCACCTGCGCAAAGAAAAAAAGTTTCGTTCGCAAGTAGAGATTAGCGAAGCTTATGACCTCGCGGGTGATGAGAACCACCTCGATCAGATGGAGGCTGAGGATGTTTTATTACACATCCAATCTTTACCCGAGCCTTTGGGGACTGTTTTTAACCTATACATCATCGAAGGGTATTCACACAAGGAGATCGCCCAAAAACTGGGATTTGGCGCATCTACTTCTAGGGCTTACTTAACAGAGGCGCGCAAAAAGCTTCGTCTTTCATTGGCACGCGTCCAAAATCAGGAAAGGAGGGTAAATCATGGATAATTGGGATCAGAATATCCGAAAGAAAGCCATGCAGGCACGTCCCTACAAGCCTAAGTCAGACTGGGCACGCATGGAGCACTTACTCGACGGGACGACACCTCCCCCACGCACCAAAAGATGGGTTTGGTTGTTGCTCGCAGGTTGCTTTTTCCTGGCTGTAGGAGCGGGATCATGGATGTACCAAGAGGGGCATTTCTCTCCAGCACAAGAACCCCATTCAGTCGTACAGGTAGACTCGCCCGCTTCGGATCATGCAGAAATCACCCCTGAGCAGCTAGCAGATGATATGATCTGTCCTGAGGATACCATGGAGACTTCGCACTTCGTCTCAGTAGAGAATGCTAGAGAAGTATCAAGTAGCCAAACTATTTCTATGCAGGAAACCTTCGTGAAATATGATGCACAAAGATCTAATGTACAAATAATAGAAGTAAAGGGGGTAGATAGGAAAAACATTGATCATTCCCCTGAACCCGTACCTACATTCACACCCATAAAATCTCCATCTGCCCCTCAGCTTTTCGCACTTGAGAATATACAGGAGCAAACATTTGAACGTGCGGTCCTCTCCCATCTTTCATCGCCAGCTGTGCTTCCTGCAGCGGATGCGCCCGCTCACAAAATAGGAGGAAGATGGCTTGTAGGTCTCCGATATGATCAGATGTTCCGCACCATGCCCCAGCCCTTGAATACGCCCTTGGCATTATCTCAAAATCCCTTCGCCTTTTCACGTCAGCCAGGAGCGAGCCTGACCCTCATGAGAGAGTGGGGCGGTCGGCTGAGCGCAGGACTTCGAGTAGGTTTGGACGATGCGTATTACTATGCAGATTACCAGTCCGTAGAGCAAGTCGTGTATGATGCACAAATCCCCAATACGCCTATCACACGTGAAGCCCTCAAATCCTACATCTTCGTAGGAACCAACTATAGTTTGGATGCTGTAGGTAGATGGACATTTTTGGATGAGAGAAAACATAAACTTCGCCCTTATCTGGAAGGCAGCCTCGGTATCACACAGGCCGATGGCTACTTTGTAGAGCTGGTCGGTAGCGCAGAAAACTACAGTTCGTTGGGAACTTTGGGGAGAGGATTTTCTAAAGATGTAGCCAAAGCATTAGGCGCGGGCGAGGCTGTTCCTATAAGTAGAGCTACTTCAGACTTTTCGGATCGTCTAGCGGACTTCGAATCGGATCAGTTTGCTCTCACTCCTGGCTCCGGTATACTCATCGACGCTGTAGAACAGTCAGATTTTGTCTCCCTAAGTTCTCCTACTTACCTCTCTTACGGACTCGCTACAGGGCTCAATTGGAAGATCAGTTCTGAATGGAGCATGGATGCTCAAGCGTCCTTTTTAAGGAGATCTAGTGTGAGCAGCATTCAATTACCCACAACAGAAGCTTTAGAGGCTTCCGAAAGTCCCAATCAAGCCTATTCGCGCAACTCTCTACTACCGCATGTGAATTACTATCGAGTTTCTGTAGGCTTGACCTATCGGTTTCGGTAGTGGCAAATGTATTTTTCCTCAGCTAGGAAGCACTAGATGATGATGGTCAAGAGATAGTGCCTTTTTCTGTTGGTAAATAAAATCGACAAATTCAAAAGGCGTCATGCTTTCGAGGCTTGCGAGGCTCCACACACGCTCTTGCACAGTACCATCTGGGTTGATGTGTACCTTGGTCTCTTCGATTTTGCGAAACGCCTCAGGGAAGCGGTTGCGTTTGACCTTATAGGCTTTGTGATGAATGCGGGAGAGATATTTCTCACTCTTGACTTTCAGGGCGGCGGCTGATCTTGCGAGGGTAGGGGAGATGTCCGATTCGATGTATTGGCGCATCGTCTCTAGTTTCTCGTAGATTTCCTGTTCCAAAGCACGGAATGTATCATCCTCCCAGATATTCGGCATGTAGGCATCGTACGATCGGTGCAAGGAACGGCGAATATCAGATAAGGGAAAGCCTAGCGACTCCCACTGATTGGCCATCTCTGGCGTCCAAACAGTAGCTGAGAATCTGGGGAGGACAGCAGGGAAGTTTTCTTCGAATTGATCAAAAATCCCCTTGAGTTGCAGCCAATAGGATAATTCCCCCCAACCCCCAAAATAGGCTAGATTGGGCAAAATTATCTCTTGGTACAATGGGCGGAGGCTGACATTGGGACTAAACTTCTCGGGTTCAGTCTCTATGAGGGCAAGTAGTTCTGGTCGGGTCCACCGCAGATTGCGCTCCAAGGCATGAAAATGATCCCCTTCAATGTCTATCCTGTTTCTTCCTTCAGCATCCAGATAGAAAAGGTTGATCTCTCTGGGATGAATCTGCCGCTTATAGCCTGCATCTGCTAGATGATCAGACGTCAGATTGACTTTGTGAAAGGCATGTGCCCCTTCCACCTCTCCTTTGAGCACCTCTCTAAACTGGCTTTTGAGTAAGGGATGAGAAGCATCGAGGATGACCAGTCCATACTGATTCATCAACGCATGGTAGAATTGACGGTAGGCTTGAGCCAGTGTCTGTCCAGGCTCCCAACAAGCTTTTAACTCATCTGGCCAGTGTGAAGGGATGATCTCACGAATGGAATCCTCTAGTACATGCAATCCCGTAGCAGACTGAAAAGTCCCTCTGTAGGTATGTTTTTGCCCGAAGGCTGTATAGTAATGATTGATCTCCTCAAAGTCGTGATCCTCTGTGTGTATCCAAAATACGGGCACAAAATGGCGATCTGGATACGCCTCTTGGAGGTGTTCGGCCAGCCAGATGGTACTCATCACTTTGTAGGTGGTAAACAAGGGACCTCCCATCAAGCCCAATTGATGTCCTGTTGTAAGGGTATACGTACCTTCTTCACGGAGCTTCTCTAGGTTTTGAGAAAGCGCAGGAGAAAGCGTGTATCCTTGATATTGATCTTGAAGTGCTTGGTAGAGCGCTTCTCTACGTGCAGTGGGAAAAGTCTTATCTGTGATAACCTGCTCAAAAGGAGTTTCGCGCAGGGGGTACTGATAGAAAGGACGTAAGGGAGCGGCTCCTGAGAGATAGTCTGTTTTGATGTCGCGATGCAAAAGCGGAGATGCGGTAGCTGTTTGAGCCATGGACTACAGAGTTTCTTATACAAGCCCGACCTTTCGTTCAGGCATAAAATGAAAGATTCAACAAAGATGCTGCGAAAAAATGGCAATGCCTAGGAACTCGAACGTTCAGTGTTGGAACTTTGTTTGAGCTTGTACAATAAATTATCGACGAGGTAGAGGATGCCAAATACGAGCAAAAAGATGGGACCCATGACTTCAGGTTTGAAGATGATTAGACCACCTAAGATTCCCAGTACAGTTCCCAAATACTGTATATAGAGTAATTGCTCATTGGTGGCTTCCCAAATCATACGCTCCAGGCGTGCTTCATCGAAGTGCGCCATTTGCTTGGCGAGGAGATCTGTGATGTCGATCCTGTTGAGAAAATCGATGAAGATGCTCATGATTTGCTCTTCGGAAGTAGGCTTATTTTTTCGGATAAATGCTACCGCACGATCCAACTGATGTTCCAATCGCTCAATAATTTGCTGCGCTACTTGAGGGATTTCTTCCGTGATGCGGTCGATGGCCTCTTCGTATTTCTCCTTATTCATCCGCTTATAGGTCTGCAAGATGAATCTTTCCATTCCCTTGGACAGATTTTGCTCTAGCCGATCGTCCACGATCTCGCGTATGTGCTGACGCACGTCTTGACGGCCTGCAAACTCTTCTATGCTTCCTCGCACCCAGTCCTTGGTCTCTTTTCTCAGTTCCTGATCCTGAAGTAAGCTGATACTGCCATCGAGTGCGACATCGTTGATCTTGGTCACGAGCCCTGTTTCTTCGATACGACGGCGGATGAGTTCCTGACTCAGGATGTGTTTGTGCATGCCTTGGGCGAGGGTGTAGATGATGCGTTCACGCTGTGAGGGAATCAGGCCCTGGCCCCAGATCGGGCGCTTGACGACCGGTCGAAATAGCATGCGAATGGCAATATAATTGGTACCATAGCCAATCAAGCCTGCAATAGAGATTGTAAATGCAGGGGTGATCCACCATGTATTTTCCTGCACAAATGCATCCAGACTGGTGAAAAAGGAGGTTCCAAATAGTGTAGCTCCTTCGCTGAGGAGTTGTAGCCCAAAGGTAGAACTAAAGACAACCAAACAAATCCATGGACTGAACTTGAGCGCAAGCATGACGGCACGCTTGCGAGCAGAGAGGCGAAACTGGTTGAAGGCGAGTTCTTCCTCTTGTTTACCTGTACCATTGAGTAGGTTGTCTAGGGGAAAATGCCTTTCAAAGTATTTTTGGAAACTATTTGCCAAGATTGATGATTCGTTTTTATGTGTTCCTCAAATAAGCAGGACTATGCATTCATTATTCGACTAAGACCCAGTTCTGGTTTCGCTCTTCAAACAAAAATGAGAGAGACCACTTAGGGTATATCCATCTAAGATAGCTTTTCCCACGGATTTCTACCATCTCCTCTGTAGGATCTCCATACAAGATGAAAATTTTTCCTCTTTGGCTTTGCCATCCTGCGCTACCTGCTTCTTCGTATCGACTATTGGCCTCATACACCTTCTGGTAGTAGGCCTCCATTTTTTCCTGTGTGTCCTTGGGGTAGAGCCGATCCCAAGTCCTTCGAAATTCGGCTTCTTTTACCACAATTGTATCCTTCTGTAAGAGTTCATTTAGACGATCCTCAGGGGCTAAGTATTGCATCATACGGATAGAATTGTCCAGATCCGCAAAAATCCTACGCTGAATGTCACGACCTTTGACGAAGCGTACCCTTTCGACTTTTGGCTCTCCTTGTCCCGAATAAATTAAAATTAAGATCAAATATTTTCCAGGATCAATCTTGCTAATGTCCAAGGTATCCTGAAAATTTGCACGTCCCCTAGTATCAGGGTAGATGATTTTGTTTGCTTGATACACAGATTGGAAAGCTTGCGAGCTTCCGCCATCTCCCTGAGATTTTTCCTGATAGAGGATAGAACGAATGGTGATGGCGTCATAGCCCACCGCTTGTAACTTCAAGGCTTGGTAGATCTCTGGCGTATCATCTTTGAGGATGCGGGAAAGAATGGGCTGTTCCATGGCGGATCTCAAGCCAGGAACATAGCTGATCAGCAGATCCGACCGCTTGACTTCATCTTCAGGATGTACGAGGAAAGGGGTCTCCAACGTGAGGAGGGTATGTTTGTCCAATATTGGATTGAATATGTCAACATCTATCAAGTATCCTTTGCCAGGAGGAAGAGTAAAGTCCAAGGTAAAGATGCGTGAACGGCTCGTGGTGAGCTTGACTTCTTTCTGAATCAAGACAGGGGTCATTGCCATAGGTTCCGCACGATACTTCCCCACCATCTGCTTATTTTTCTTGATCGTCAGGGACTGAAATTTAGGTCTTTGAAGCGTGTCGACCTTGACAGTCAGAGGCTCAACGATTGTCGCACTAGGACGAATGATGACTTCTGCTGTAAATGCTTTGGACGTTTGGGTTGGACTTTCATACCCCAGAAAGACTCTGGTATTTGCTTTCTCACCGAGAATATTTTTGACATCTAATGACCATTGCGCATGAAGACTACAAAAGCTCCAGAAAAAAACGCAACATATGATGACTAATTGTTTGATTTGCATAATGGATGACTCGTACCTAAGATACCCAATTACTGTAAGCAAAAGAGAGCATCTGTGAGATAAAGTTGAGATCATGGGGGAGAATGGCAATTTGTCCCTTTGTTCTCTAGCCAAAAATACATAGGTATGTTGAATTTCAAATAAGAGAGGAAAGAATGGGTAAAATAGAACTTCCAATGGGGAGCTAACTGCTTTTTCCCTTTTATCAAAAAAAGACAGCATTTCTCATAAAAAATACTTAATTCTCATAGCTGGAATAAACATATAACGAAATTGTACGATGGCTCTAATCAAAAGTATTTTGTTTCTCCTTCTTTTTAGTCTGTGGGGGTGGGCACACGTGAGGGGACAAGATCAAAAGCCTCAGGTAAAGGACTACATGGTCAACAGTGAAGATCAGACATTTTGGGTAAAATGGCGTACCGACCTAGAGTTTCCCAAGTACTTCAGAATGAGAGGGAAGTCTATAGTGGTTTTCGATGATATTCGCATTTTTATGCTGCATTTTGAAGGAACCCAGTACGTATCCTATGTGGCCGCACTTCATGAATCTACTCCTTTCGCAAATAAAGATACCCTTTTTAACACCTATAAACCCGAATCAGATAGAGTAATCATTTATCGTCCTGGCTTCAAATATAAGTTAGGGAATCTGACTTTGGATAAGTTTCGGATTGTAAAGTATCCGTCAGAAGAGAAACCAGAAAGCTCAAGGGCTGAGTTAGCTGTAAGTCCTGGTAGCTTCGAATACATCATCAAGGATTACCATTTGTTGAAGGTTACATCTGATCGAGAGGCAAGAAAATTCTATTCCAAAGGGGACAACAGCATTCAAGTGTTTGACTACGCAGGTGTGGACAGTGGATGGGCGTATGATTTGTTGTATCGTCATTTGCCTCATGAGGTCCGACAGGTAGAGGTTTTTATCACTAGCGAGTTTGTCAATGAGGACTCTCTCAAGGCAGTGGCAGATTCCATGAAACGGCTGCCTGAAGAGGGAAAGCGAGCTGTATGGATTCATCTTTGGCCAGATGGTAGTGCAGGTGTGAAGGTTGAGTAGGGTGTAAGTCAAGGTAAAAGATGCTCGCTCTGGTTGGTCTGATGGCTTGGCAGCACGCTTTGCCTTGCCACAAATAGTACTAGCTCCCTTCAGTTTGTAACTGAAGCTGTTCAGACACAATCTAAAGGAGGCATTATTTTACATTTTTATTGGGATAGGTACTTACACAGAAAAAGCCGAGCATCAGCCCAGCTTTTCCTGTGTAATTTTTTATGTAATCAGCTCAGCTGCTTAGCCGATGATCATCTCTTGCAACCAGTAAGTCGCGACACCTGCCAAGTAACCTGCGAGTGCTAGCCAGGAGATCTTACGCAAGTACCATACAAAGTCAATCTTGAGGATACCCATGATTGCTACACCAGCGGCAGATCCAATGATCAATGCACTACCTCCTGTACCTGCACAGTAAGCAAGAAGCTCCCAGAACGGATCGTCTACAGGATATACATCTAGCGGATACATACCAATTGCAGCGGCTACCATAGGCACATTATCCACGATAGAAGAAAGCAGACCAATCAGGATATTGATGGTGTAGATGTCGCCAGAGAAAGCTGTATCCATACTCGTAGCAAGTGCGGCCAAGTGACCAGCAGTCTGAAGACTGGCTACTGCTAGGAGGATCCCCAAGAAGAAAAGTACAGAAGGTGTATCTACTTTTTGGAGAACTTTGGATACCAAGAGAGAGGAACGCTGCTCTACAGGTGTACGTCGACGGTGAAGTACTTCTGTCACAACCCAGATCAAGCCCAAGCTGAACATGACACCTAGATAAGGAGGAAGGTGAGTGACCGTTTTGAATACAGGAACGAAAAGAAGACCACCTACACCTAACCAGAAAATGAGCAATTGCTCCCAATTTTCGATAGGAGGTGTCATGTGGCTCCCAGCATCTGCATCGGGACGTTCTACATCTCCCTTAAGCATCACGGATGAGATGAGAAGGGGAACGAGGAGACAGACGATACTCGGGATAAAGTCTTTGACGATGATGTTGGCCGCAGTGACCTGTCCCCCGATCCATAGCATGATGGTCGTCACATCCCCGATAGGAGACCATGCGCCCCCTGCGTTTGCGGCGATGACCACCATACCTGCGAAGAACCAGAGGTCTTGGCGCTTCCGAATCAGCTTCGGTAAGAGCGCCGCCATCACAATGGACGTGGTCAGGTTGTCTAGGGCTGCGGAGAAAAAGAAGGTCACGATACTGACAATCCAGAGGAGTTTGACCTTATTTGTAGTGGTGATCCTGTCGGTGATGACGCGGAAGCCTTCATGGGCATCTACGAGCTCGACGATGGTCATGGCACCAAGGAGGAAGAAGAGGATAGCTCCGATCTCTCCGAGGTGCTCCAAAAGATCATGCTCAATAAACTCTTCCTTGAGAGAGTGACCACCTGCAGCTTCCGTGTGGGTTCCTTCTGTCGCGTGATCGCTTCCTTCACTGTGTGAGGCATCCATTTCGTGGACATTGTCCGAGGTCTCTGCGCTGTGTCCTTCGGCTGCAGCGAGGATGTGATGCTCATGTGAGTAGTCTTGGAATCTTTTGCTATCAGGTAGAATTTGGTCCTGGCCGATGACGAGTAACGTCCAGCAGACTACCCCCGTAAGGACGGCAAATGCTGCCTTGTCAATCTTTAGTGGGTGCTCGAGCGCAATCCCCAAGTAGCCAATGACAAAGGCTACCAACATCAACGTATACATAGGCTATTTCGAAATTTTGCGGGTTGTCGATTGTACATGGAGAAATAATCTGATCATGCGATTCGCAAGTAGCGTTTTTTAGGGCTATTAGGCAATTTTTATCCACCTTTCTTCCCCTCATTTTACCAGTTGAAGCAGATGGATTTGCAGGGAGGGTAGGTGTGAGGGGGATTATTCTTCTCTAAATAAGCGCTTGTCCGCTATGAATGTACCAAAGGGGACGATCGAAGCGCCCCAGGCGAGAAACGTCTTTTTCCAGCTCCAATCTTTTTCAAATTTCATTTGTAAGACCATCCCCACATAAGCGATGAACAGCAAGCCATGCGCCATGCCTACCACAAAATTGGGCTCGGGAATTCCCATGAGGCGCTTCATCGGAAAGGTGATGAACAGCAACAAAAGGAAGGAGACCCCTTCAGCAATCGCCACAATTCGAAGTCTACCAAGAGAGGTTTTCAAGAGTTCTTTCATATGTGTCGGAAATAAATATGTGATCCTATCAAGATGAATCAATTGTAGGTGTATGAGCAGTAGACGGTTTTTTTACGAGCTTTTCCCTTCCAAAAATTTGGGCGCGATTTCGTGCATATATTGAATGGCTGCTTCTTTATCATTGGGAATAATACCCTCCAGAATCGCCTCTCGAATTTCATTTTTGATTTGCCCTACGGTACGGGAGGGGTTAAGGTTGAAGGTAGTCATGATCATTTCTCCATCGACAGGCGGTTGCCAGTTTCGGAGCTGATCTCGCTCAGAGACTTCGTGTATGCGGGCTTCTAGCTCCTCGTAGTTTCGGAGAAAGCGGGCAACCTTTTTGTCGTTTTTGGAGGTGATGTCTGCTCGGCAAAAAGTCAGGAGATCTTCCAGATCTTCACCTGCATCTACGACGATGCGTCGGATGGCGGAGTCCGAGACTTCTTCTGATACCAGGGCAATCGGTCGCTGGTGTAGGGCGACTAGCTTCTGCACATATTTCATGTGCTCATTCATGGGGAGCTTCATCTTCCTGAAGACCTTCGGGACCATGCGTGCGCCTTTGTCCTCATGCCCATCAAAGGTCCATCCACGGATCTTATCGTATCGCTTGGTGAGCGGCTTGGCGATGTCATGCATGATGGCCACCCAGCGGAGCCAGAGGTTGTCGGATACATCGGCGACATTGTCGAGGACCTGTAAGGTGTGGTAAAAATTGTCCTTATGTCCCCGACCATTCATGTAATCGACCCCGTGCATAGCGGCCAGTTCAGGGAATATCAAGTGTAGGAGCCCCGTTTTGAATAGCAGCTTATAACCAATAGAAGGTTTAGGTGCCTTCATGATTTTATTGAGCTCTACTTCTATGCGTTCTTTGGAGACGATGTCGATTCGGGTCTTGTTTTCCCCAATCGCTCGGAATGTTTGGTCCTCAATGCGAAAGTTAAGCTGTGTGGCAAAGCGTATGGCTCGCATCATGCGTAGGGGATCGTCCGAAAAGGTCTGGGCTGGAGTCGTCGGCGTACGGATGATGCCATTGTCCAAATCTACCAAGCCTTCGAAAGGATCGTGTACCTCGCCCCAATCTTCTTTGTTTAGAGAAATGGAAAGTGCATTGATGGTAAAGTCTCTGCGGATCTGGTCGTCTGTGAGGGTTCCCTCTTCTACGATAGGTTTGCGAGAGTTGCGACGGTAAGACTCCTTGCGTGCCCCCACAAATTCTAGTTCGATGTCTCCTTTTTTGACCATGGCAGTGCCGAAGTTTTCGTAGACTACGACATCTCTTGCACCGATTTTCTTCGAAAAAAGTTGCGCAAGGTCGATTCCTCTTCCCTCTACTACAACATCCACATCTTTACAAGGGCGTTTCAAGAGAAAATCTCTTACATATCCTCCAATCACATAGGCACGTACGCCTAATTCCTCCGCACATTGACTTAGGGTTTGAAAGTATTCCGCTTGTATGGCAGCTGCTAAATTCATTCGCTTCTGTATCCGTCTTTTATAGGGCAAAAATAAAAGGAATTATTGAGAAGGGAGTGATTTTGGGGGATAAGTGAGAATTTAAGTGAAAATGCTGAGACTGGATGGCATGTGAGAAGTCTGCGATGTGTATAGACTCCTAAATGAAAGCCCACGCTCGGCCATTGTCGTGTCTCTCCCATGGCTTTTGAAGCTAAAGCACATTCTTTGTAGCTTTCCTTGTAATTGAAAAATGAAAAAATGGATTTGAAGCGATTGGGTCTTTGGATGGGGCCGTTATTGTTTGTGTTGACCGTATGTTTTGTACGTCCTGAGGGGCTGGAATCAGACGGAGTATGGGTGCTGGGAGCCGTCATGTGGATTGCGACTTGGTGGGTGACAGAGGCCATCCCCATTCCTGCGGCTTCTCTATTGCCCATTGTGTTATTTCCCATCGCAGGAGAGAGCATCAGTATCAAAGACATTGCTTCTGTCTACATGCAGCCTGTCATGTTTTTATTTGTGGGTGGCTTCATGGTGGCTTTGGCCATGCAAAAGTGGGGACTGCATCGACGGATCGCCCTGAGCATCGTAGCCTGGCTGGGTTCCAACCTGAAAGGAGTCGTAGGCGGCTTCATCCTGGCGGCTGGACTGCTCTCCATGGGCATCTCCAATACGGCCACTACCTTGATGATGGTGCCCATCGCATTGGCCGTAGTCGAACAAATCAGTCAGGCATCGGGGAAGGAAGTAGAAGAAAAATTGGGGAAAGCACTGATTATTTCTCTGGCCTATTCCACCTCCATTGGTGGGATTGCTACCTTGATCGGGACGCCTACCAACTTGATTTTTGCAGGTTTTGTCCGAAAAGAATATGCCTTTGAAGTCCCCTTTCTGGAATGGATGCTGTATGGCGTGCCCATCTCCTTGATCCTACTTTTTGTGACGTGGTGGTACATGGTGCATGTGGCCTTTCCTATGCCGAGGCTAGAGACGGGTGCCACGCGGGCAGACATTCGCCAGCAACTCAAAGCGATGGGGCCGATGTCTTTCGAAGAAAAATGGGTCATGTGGGTGTTTGGGATTGTTGCGCTGCTGTGGATGACGAGGAGGTACTGGTTGAATGATCTGGTTCCAGGGGTGCATGACAGCATGGTGGTGATTGTCGGAGCAATCGTCTTGTTCATGGTTCCGACCAAAGACAAAACCGATCGCATCTTGGATTGGAAGACCGCCGAACAGCTTCCTTGGGGAATTTTACTGTTATTTGGGGGAGCCTTTGGTGTAGCAGAGGCTTTTCAGCTATCGGGACTCGACCAGTGGATGGCCGATCAGTTGGGGGGATTGCAGGGGCTACCTTCCTGGTTGGTACTGCTGATCGTGACGGGCATGGTCACTTTCCTCACGGAGATCACCCAAAACATGGCTACGGCCACCCTCATGATGCCTGTTTTGGCTGCACTTGCGCCTGTCTTAGATATTCATCCCTTCGTCTTGATGAGTGCCGCAGCGGTTGCCGCTTCATGTGCGTTCATGCTGCCCTTTGCGACCGCCCCCAATGCCATCGTCTTTGGGACGGGGAAGTTTACCATCCGGGATATGGCGCGGGTAGGCTTCGCCTTGAATCTAGTGGCGATTGCGGTGGTGGCAGTATTGAGTTATTTTGTGCTGCCTGTGGTCTTGAGGGTGTGAGGTTTAGGGATGAGTCTTTATTTCTTGAACCCGGGTACGTACAAAGTAAGACGAAAATATCTCAACTATATGTTGCTGCTACTAGAGTGTAAGAGTATGAAAGTAACAGGTTTTAATACTATTGACCATTTGCTTATTTGTAGTAAGTGTAGGATTTCAAAGTAGATCTGAAAACTTCGATAATATTGGATTAATATTTGGAACTAAATGTTATGAGATCCATAAAATTGATTCAGTAGGAAACTACTACCTTTTGTATGCTAATGCTGAGGGGAGTCCATATAGAATTGTTACTGACCGAAGGGGAAAGAAGCCTAGTAAAGGCATAAAAGTATCAGTAGGTTCGTGTTATGAGCTCAAGCTTATAGATATTAGAGATACTTTTCCTGGTGGGCATAACTTATTAATCACGGATTTTGGTCTCGAAGATGGTACATAAGTAGACGGACAGATGTAATCGATTCATATAAAAAATGGCTCGCCCGATGTCTCCCGACACGGGTGTCTATCAAAAGGCTTTTG
>JBCBFT010000021.1:0-79457 GCA_038527485.1 Bacteroidota bacterium | reverse complement strand
TTGCGCTTGGTGCAAAAGTTCAGTTCTTTTTCTGCTCGCTCCAGATGGGCAACATTTTGGAGGCGCCCTACGATCTCGTTTCCTACGCCAGGTGTACGCATCAGTTTGCCCTTAGAGGCAGAGAAGACGGCTTCAGGACTTCCGCAGTAAGCGATGAGATTTTTGACGGTGACAGGCCCAATCCCTTTGGTCAAGCTCAGGGCGAGGAGATACTGGTTGTGGAATTTCATGCTGTGTGATTAAGAGAAAAGACTTAGATCATGTTTGAAACCTCAAGTCTGCGAAAAGTTTGCACTTTCTAGCTAGATTTTCATTGTCCCAAACAGAGTCTATAGAATCGAGAGTAGAGACCTAACTTGCGTTTAACTTGGGAGAAAATAGAGATGAATGAGTCCTATACGCAAGCTCTTAGGGAACTGCGGCTATTTACGCTGACATATACATTAGGCTCTATAATGAATGAAATTACACTTTTTTCACAAAAAAAACAGACAACACAATCGCTGCCTGCTGAAAGGGGGAATATCAAATAATTGGATTAGGGTATTTCTTTTGGGTAAATGAAGGTTTGGGGATTTATATGGGTTAGGCCTTCCATCTTTATTTAGCAGGTTAAGCGACAGAGCTAAAAGGATGATAACTCATCATGGATTCAGAAACCATTACAGGCATCAAATTACGGGGTGCTTTGAAGGTGTCCTCGATCGCTTCTGCTTGGCTAATGAGATGTTTGATGCGCTGACGGGCGCGTGCCAATCTCATTTTCACTGCACTCTCTGTGATCTGTAGCTTTTCCATCAACTCTTTGATCGAAACATTTTGGTAATATTTCATCACGAGTAGGTCGCGATCTTCTTCTGAGATTCTCTGTAGTGCTTTCTTGAGCTTGATAGTTCTGGATGACTGTAGATCATTTAAGAACTGGTCATCGGGCTCCGCGATATCTGCTCCTTCGTTGATGTCGATTTGAGTATATCTAGTCTCTTTGCGGTAGTGCTCTACACAGTAGTTGTATGTAATGGCATATAACCAAGTCGAGAATTTACTGTTGCCTTTAAAACGATCTAGTCTAGTGTAGGCTTTCAAGAGAATGTCCTGCACCATATCCATCGCTACATCCTCATTTTTCACAAAAGACATGCACTTGCGAAATACCTTATCCATGTATCGGTCATACAGTACGCTGTAAAGCGCTTCTTCTTTCTGATTGACAATGCGATTGATCAGGACTTCGTCGGTAAGTAGTGTAAGGTCTTCATTCATGTTATAGGTATTGAGGGGTGTCATGGCAAATAGTTGAGTAGGTTTCTTTGATCTTTACACTACAAATTTACGGGAGATCTGCCCTTCATTTTCGCCCCAAAAAATATAAAATTAGTGAGTCTGATTTTATTATTTTCTAAATAAAAAACTCCTAACCAATTGATTAGGAGTTTTTATTTATATTTTAACTCAAATTAGTTGCGATACATTACGGCATTTACACCGTCGATCACACGCTTGACGTTGGGCAAAAACGCATCTACAAGTGACTGGGAGAATGCCATGGGCGTATCACGACCCGTCACGCGTACCACGGGTGAATCCATATAATCGAAGGCACGCTTCTGAATCATGTAGGTCAATTCTCCAGAAAATGCTGCCAAAGGCCAATTCTCTTCTACGACGATACAGCGATTGGTCTTCTTGACCGACTGGATGATCGCATCGTAGTCGATCGGACGAAGCGAGCGTAGGTCGATGACTTCCGCTTCGACGCCATTCTTGGCGAGCTCGGCTGCTGCATCTAAGCAGACGTGTACCATCTTACCAAAGGTGACGATCGTGACATCTGTACCTGGACGCTTGACATCAGCTACTCCAATAGGAATTAGGAACTCTTCTCCTTCAGGCACGGGCCCTTTGTCTCCATACATTTGCTCCGATTCCATGACCAATACAGGATTCTCATCACGTATAGCCGTCTTCAGGAGACCTTTTGCATCAGCAGGTGTAGATACAGAAACTACTTTCAATCCAGGTGTATTGGCGTACCAGCTCTCCAAGGACTGGGAGTGTGTAGCCGCAAGCTGTCCCGCAGACTGACTCGGACCACGGAATACAATCGGTACATGATATTGACCTCCACTCATCTGGTGCATTTTAGCAGCGTTGTTGATCACCTGATCAATCGCTACCAAAGAGAAGTTGAACGTCATGAACTCGATGATGGGACGCAAGCCAATCATGGCAGACCCTACTCCGATCCCAGAAAAACCTAGCTCAGAGATAGGAGTGTCGATCACGCGCTTTTCGCCAAACTCGGCCAGCATACCCTGGCTTACTTTGTACGCACCATTATATTCAGCCACTTCTTCTCCCATTAGGTATACACGCTCATCACGGCGCATTTCCTCACTCATGGCTTCTCGAAGGGCCTCACGAAATTGTATCTCTCTCATGTTATATTCGGCGTATGTTAATTTCCTTATGTTTTCGGGTTCAAATTAGGGAAAAAATTATTAAGCCTCCCAAATCCCTAGTCAAAAGCAAAAAGATTCTTTAGAAAAGTAATTTTCCGTTTGTGAATTGCCAGATTATGAGGACAAGCCTACCCAAAATAGGGGCTATTGATAGACGACGATGGCCAAATAATTTCCGTCAGGGCTCACTTTGGGTCTATAAAAACGACCGACTGTTAGATCTGATACCTTTTTCCATTCCTCTCCTGTATAAGGATTTAGCTCATACAAAGCTTGCCCATCTCCCAGTAGTAGCGTCCCTCTCGCAGACCAGCAAAAATCTTCCGAGCCTCCAAGGGTTTCTGCCAGCACTTTTACCTCATCCAAACTGCGATGATAAGCACAGATAAACGCGCGTCCCTCCTCATCTTTTCTGATAAAAGTCAGCGTATCTGTCCCTGGCTGGGTGTGAATGGCACTGCCGATATTCGCTGCGATGATCTGAGGTTCCTGCTTCTTGACATTGGTCACTTGCAGGGTAAAAGGATCTGTCAATACAAAATATCCTAGGTGATCGGCATCAATCCAGTCATAGTATCCCACCGAATCTACCTCTTCCATCAATAGGGCCTCTCCTGATTTTAGCCCATACTTCCAAATGCGCTGCGTCACCTCATCTTTTTCAATCGCCACCGCAGTCACATGCTGGCCATCTGGAGTGACTTTGGGTGAATACTCCTTTCTCAGGGGAGTTTCTGTCAGTTGAGACGTGCCGCCTTGCTGGATATCATAATAGAAGATATCTGACTGCCCCGAATCATCTGCTGCTACATAAAGGACGCTGCTTCCATCTGGTGAGAAAGAAGGTTGATTGTCATAGCCTTTCCGATTCGTGATATTTTTCGCCTCACCCAGCTTCATTTGACCTCCTTCATAGGATAATGGAATGAGAAATACATCGGTCTCTATCTGCGCGAAAGAGGACGAAGGAAGAAATAGCAACAAGCATATGCCCATGCATAAGGTGAGAGAGGCAGTAATAGTTGATGTTTGCATAGAAATTAAAATTGCAGGCTAAAAACTCAAATTAGATAGGATTCTTCAGATCTCACCTACAAATGAGAATTTTGACATCGATAGAATTACATATTTGATCGAAGGATGCTCTATATTGATAGATCACAGGTGAGCCCCTTCCATCCTTTCTCTAGGATCTTCCATCTGTAACATATTAACCTTATCATACATAAGGTCATATCTTGTCTCCAAGTATCAATCTTAACCCTAACCTACCGACTACATGAATTTAACCATACGCAACCTTTCCAAGACCTACCCCAACGGTGTGAAAGCCTTGCAAAACGTTTCGCTCGACATCTCTACAGGAATGTTTGGGCTACTTGGTCCCAACGGAGCAGGGAAATCATCCCTCATGCGTACCATAGCGACCTTGCAAGAGTCAGATGAAGGCACAATCCAGCTGGGCGATATCGATGTACTGAAAGAAAAAGATCGCGTTCGCCAAGTGTTGGGCTATCTTCCTCAGGAGTTTGGTGTGTACCCACGTGTGAGTGCGGAGACCTTACTAGACCATTTGGCAGTACTCAAAGGCATCACGCACAGCAGAGAGCGTAAGGAAGTCGTGGCAGCCCTCCTCCACAAAACCAACCTCTACGATGTCCGCAAAAAAAATCTTGGCGGATACTCAGGGGGTATGCGTCAGCGATTTGGCATCGCCCAGGCCCTACTGGCCAATCCTCAACTGATCATCGTAGATGAACCAACCGCAGGTCTCGACCCTGCCGAACGCAACCGCTTCCACAACCTCCTGAGTGAGTTAGGAGAAAATGCGGTAGTCATCTTGTCTACCCACATTGTGGAAGATGTAAAGGAATTGTGTACAGATATGGCCATCATCAACAAAGGACAAATCCTGATGAGTGGACATCCCTTGCAGGCACTTTCGGATGTGGAGGGGAAAATATGGACCAAGCGCATCGAAAAGGAAGCACTTGCCGAACACAAAGAAAACTATATGGTCATCTCCGATCGTATGGTCGCTGGCAAGCCCAAGATTCACGTATACAGTGAGACCCAACCTAGCCCAGAGTTTGAACCAGAGCAGGCTGATCTCGAGGATGTGTACTTCTCCTATATACATGCTGTCCTATCCCAACCTGTAAACGCCTAAGTTATGCTCTGGAAAATTATACAATTTGAATTGAGGTACAGGGCGAAGCGTCCTGCGACCTACATATATTTTGGGATTCTATTCCTGATCTGTATGCTGGCCGTAACCTGGGAAAATCTCAGCATCGGAGGAGCTTCAGGCCGCCTCAAGGAAGATGCACCCAGTGTCATCATGGTCCAAACAGTGATTATGTCTATCATCGGCATCTTCATCAGCTCGGCCATCATGGGAGTGCCTGTGCTGCGAGATTTTCAGCATCGGACATATTCTATGCTATTTACCAGTCCGATCAAAAAGCGTGACTATCTATTCGGAAGGTTCATAGGTTCTCTGATTGTTTTGATCCTGATTCTTTCAGGTATTTCTCTAGGTCTTATGGCAGGTCGTTTATGGCCTCTTAATGATCCCGAAAGATTTTTACCGACTTTTCGCGTAGCGGCTTATCTCTGGCCATTTGCATTGATCGTCGTACCGAATGCCATCATATCAGGGGCGCTCTTTTTTATGGGAGGCGCTTTGAGCAAACGTTTACTCTTTGTCTTTGTCCAAGGGCTGGGGCTTTTCGTTCTGTATTTGATTACAGGCCAACTGCTGTCAGAAGTTGATAATATAGAAATTGCTGCACGGCTCGATCCCTTTGGCTTACGCATGCAATCTGGTGTTGCACGCTATTGGACAATCTCCGAACAAAATACCCGTTTGCTTCCCCTCACAGGTCTTGTCCTTCAAAACCGCCTGATATGGTTAGGTATTGCGGCGGCGGCATTGGCTACAACCTATTTTACCTTCTCCTTCAGTACGCCTAGAAAGCGCGCGAGCAAGCAGAAAAAAGAAGCTAGCACTTCGACTCAGTCAGAAATTTCCATACCCAAGATTCAGCATTTTGCGCCTACAGGCCTTAGGACACAGTTGCTACGAATCTGGCATCTTTCGAGACTCTATTACAAAGAGATTGTAGGATCTATTCCGTTCATTGCCATTGTTTCTTTTGGGTTAATCTTTGTGATCATAAGTTCGATGAATCTAGGAGGTATGTACGGGACAGACTCTTTCCCCAAGACCTTTTTGATCCTAGAGGTGCTCAAATCATTTGAGCTATTCTTCTTCATCATTGTCATCTTTTATGCGGGAGAACTGATCTGGCGTGAGCGAGACCTGAGAATCAATCAGATCTACGATACCCTTCCTTTCCCCAATGACATCAGCCTTTTGAGTAAGTTCACAGGTTTCATGATGGTCCATGCCACGATTTTGTTGGCTTTGATCGTGATTGGGATTATTACTCAGATCTCGTTGGGATACTTTGACTTCGAGTTAGAGGTCTACTTCTCGAAGCTGTTCTCCGAAACCTTCTCTTTCCTCGCCCTATTCTCTCTGTTTGCCTTCTTCGTCCAAGTCATGGTGAACAATAAGTTTCTGGGACACGGCGTCATGATCCTATTCTTCATTACCATCACCTTCGTCTTCAACGAGATTGGTTTAGAGCATCCTTTGTTTGATATCAGTGGAGGGAGTTTGGGTGCGTACTCTGATATGAATAATTTCAATTTCAGAGTATTATCCTTTTCCTGGGATACCTTTTATGGCGTCGCTTTTTCACTGGTACTCTCTGGAATTGCCGTTGCCTTCTCGGTACGCGGAACAGATACTGTTTTTAAAACGCGTACACATCTGGCTAGGCAGCGCTTTGCACGTCCTTTGCTCATCTTTACTTCACTCGCGCTGATCATGCTCTTCACGGCAGGTGGGATCGTCTACTACAATACGACCGTTCTAAACGAATTTGTGACTTCAGATGAGAGGCAGGATTTGCAAGAGGCATACGAACGGGAGTTGAAGCAGTATATGGATAAACCTCAACCGCGGATCGTGGAGACAAATCTAGCGGTGGATATCTTCCCTTACAGCAAGGATGTGGACATCAAAGGGTTTTATGTCATGAAAAATAAAACCGCTGAGGCCATTGATACGCTGTTCATTCAGTTTCCTGTGGAGCAAGAACTCAATTACAAGGATCTCATCTTCACTACTTTTGATTCGTCATGGAATGGCTCCGTTAGTCTGCTCGAAATGAAGGACAAATTTAGTTTTGCCATGTACCAGTTTGAACCTGCCCTTCAGCCCGAAGACAGCATTAAAGTCAGCTTTGACGGTGCGTATCGCACGCTAGGCTTCAAAGAAAGTGGATCGGGCAATGTGCAGGTCGTGCGCAATGGAACCTTCTTCAACACCAGCTACTTCCCTGCCATTGGATATGATGTCTCGTTTGAGATGGGGAGTGACGACGAACGCCGCAAACGAGGACTTCCAGAGAAAGAGCGCTCACGCCCGATCAATGACTCCATCGGATTGCATAACAATCTCATCGGAGATGATGCCGACAATATTCGATTCGAGATCCTCATGAGTACATCAGATGATCAAGTAGCCCTCGCACCTGGCTACCTACAAGAACAGTTCGACAAAGACGGACGTCGCTATTTCCGCTACAAGATGGACATCCCGATGTTTAACTTCTACTCTTTGGTCTCTGCGAAGTATGACATTGTCAAGGAAAAGTGGCTGGCTCCTTTTGGTGACTCGATCAATCTAGAGATTTACTATCACAAAGGGCACGCCTACAACTTGGATCGTATGATGCAGGGCATGAAAGACGCACTGGCTTACTACAGTACCAACTTCAGTCCGTACCAATTCCGCCAGATGCGTATCATGGAGTTTCCGCGCTATCGATCTTTTGCACAGTCCTTTGCGAATACGGTTCCCTTCAGCGAAAGTATGGGCTTCATCCTGGATGTAGGCGAAGATGATGTGGACATCGCCTATTATGTGACGGCACATGAGATGGCACACCAGTGGTGGGGACATCAGGTGACACAGGCGCAAGTGCGTGGTGCCGCAATGATGTCTGAGACGCTGTCTCAGTACTCCGCCCTGATGGTGATGAAGCAAGCCTACGGACCTGAGATGATGCAGAAGTTTCTCAAGTATGAGCTGGATCGCTACCTCGGAGGACGTCGACTCGAACGCAAAAAAGAGCGTCCATTGATGCTCGTAGAAGGTCAGGGATATATTCACTATCGCAAAGGCTCGCTCGTCATGTATGCCCTACAAGACTACATCGGCGAGGACAGCATCAATTCTGCACTCAACCGCTTCGTCGATGACTGGGCGTTTAGAGAGGATCTCTATCCGACGACCATTGACCTGCTGGCTTACTTCCGTGATGTGACACCTGACACGCTTCAATACCTGATCACAGATATGTTTGAGAATATCACCCTCTACGAGAATAGAATGCGTGAGACTGAATATACCGAGCTTGAAAATGGGCAGTATCAGGTGGATATGACAATCCATACCGTCAAATACGTAGCGGATAGTCTGGGAACAGAAACGCAGGTCTCTATGGATGACTGGATTGACGTGGGAATTTTTGTGGAGGACCAAAAGGGGAAGGATTCGCTGATCTACCTTCAGAAGCACCGCTTCAATCAGGATACGACGAATCTGGAAATTGTGGTAGATATGCTTCCGCTGAAGGCAGGCATCGATCCTATCAACAAACTGATCGACCGCAACCCGAATGATAATCGGAAGAATCTGAATGCGAAAGAAGAATAAGGAGACAGACAGATGTTGATCCCGTTTGCGGGATTTCACGTTGCTCAAGGAGAGCCGAGACCTAAAGTGCTAGTAGTAATACCGCACCCCGATGTCTACTTAAAAAGCTATACTTTAAAGTCTCTGCTCTCGTCTCTCGATTCTACACATAAAAAAAGCCGACGCTGTAAATAGCATCGGCTTTGCTGTTTGTTGTAAAATCTGCATGTCTTCGACAGCGTGTTAGAATTTACTGGGGGGCGTGTGAAATGTACGCTTAATCTATCCCAGCCTTTCTGTTTCTGTCTTCTTGCTTACAAATAATCTTCTGGATCGACGCGGATACCATCGCGAATGACTTCATAGTGTAGGTGCGGATTGGTACTTCGTCCTGTGCTTCCTACGTAGCCGATGGTGTCCCCCTCTTCGACGATCTGTCCATAAGCAACACTAACTCTGGAAAGGTGTGCATAAAGCGTACAGAAAATCTCGTCATGCTCTAGGACAATATGTTTGCCATATGAGCTACTATCGCTTCTGGTGTTGAGCTTGTTTACACGTCCTGTCGCGCTTGCTAGAACAGGCGTCCCTGTGGGCGCTGGAAAATCAATCCCTAGGTGCATCTTCTCTACATTGAGGATGGGGTGAACTCTCATCCCAAAAGGGCTACTTGTAGGCACCGTCTCCGGCACAGGCTTGCTGGTCGGGATGATGTCGATGTCAAAGGGATCAATGGTTCTCAAGTGTGCTTGCTGTGACTTCAGTACAGGCGAATGAGCCTGGACTCCTGCAAGGTTGGTGTTTGAGGTGCTATCAAGCAAGTTCTGTACACCCTCCAGTCCCGTGAAAGCAATCAATGCTCCCCCGATAAGAAGAATAGACAAACTTAATAGTACTTTCTTCATAAAATAAAATTAATTCCACAATACAAGGAATCTCTTACGTAAAGAACGACTTAGGGTTCAAAAGTCTGTATTTTTCTTTAGCATAATACGACAAACTCTTTGCCTAAATTTCTTGGGGCGAAAGTATGTATAATACTCTGATACGAATGAACGATGTGAGGTTTCGGTTAAAATTGAGTATTTATCGAAAGTGACGAAATTCTCTATCCTTTTACACCTCGCTCCGAATATTTCACAGGGCTAAAACTAAAAGAACCTCTCTCCTAGCCAAGTTTTGTGGATTTTTTGTGGGTAAATCAGCCATTTTTACGTGTTTTCCGCCTACTTCTTTAGCATGAGTTGCATGTGCTATTTTACATATCTTAAAGACAGCTGAGAAAGCCTTATACCCCATCGGTTTGATTTATGATGTAAGATTTCGACCAAAAACGAAAAAAACTCATCATTTGGGAATTTCCCGAATGGAGTTTCTTTCTGTTTCCTACTTATTGAAACGGCGTATTACTTTGCTAGGATATAGGGCTGAATGATCTCCATCCATTTGCGATAGCCCCCCCTTTGATGTGTAGGTCATCATTGGTATAGTCCGATTTAAGCAGCCCTTTCTCGTCTGCAAAAGGCACATACAAATCGATATTGGCAGAAAGAGAAATCAGCAGCCACCTATTCATAGATCTTTTGATACAAAAGAGGAAAAAGCCCCCTTTAAGGACAACCCCATCTGAAGCGTAGAATTACATTGGGATTTATCCATGACAGAATAAAAAATCAAGAAAAAGAAAATTTTCTGTTGACATCCTGTTTTCATCATGCGTCCCATCTAGCAAATGCATCTCACAACTCTAGCAGGAGGGGGCAAACGCACAGCAGCTCCTCAAATTCAGGATGTACAGATCACACCCAATCCTGCGCACGATGTACTCCTAATTGAATTGTCACTCGAGACAGAATCTGCCCTTAAGATCAGCCTATTTGACCAGCAAGGAAAGCAGGTGAGGAGAGAACAAAGCCCGACGCTAGCAGCAGGGGTACAAGTGTACAAGATGAATGACTTACAATCCCTCGCAGATGGGATCTACATCTTGCGTGTTCAGACCGAGGAAGGGATCATCCAGAAAAAGCTAGTATTACAACACAACCGATAGGCTGCTGAAGATTTTTTCCATCTATCCATTTTATGTGGGCCATTCCGATGGAGTGGTCCACTTACATTTTCCAATAATTAGACCTTGCGTTTTTGATAAGACTCAAAATCGGGATGCACGCGCTGATACCCATCTTCGAGATGAAGCGAGTTCAACAAAAAGTCAGCCGTAGACTGGTTCATGGCCGTGGGGACATTGTACATCGTCGCAATGCGTAGCAAAGCTTTTACGTCCACATCATGTGGCTGTGCTGTCATCGTATCCCAAAAGAAGATAAAGAGGTCTACTTTTCCCTCTGAAATCATCGCTCCTAGTTGTTGATCACCGCCCAGTGGTCCTGACTTTAACCGCTTGATAGCGATGGTATCCAAGATCTCTGAAGACAAATTTGCTTCCAGTGCTTCACGTACTTTTTTTCCTGTCGTCCCTGTACACACGATGTCGTACTGTGAGAGGCGACGTACATGGGTAGCGACCCACTCCATCATTAGCTCTTTTCGGCCATCGTGGGCTACTAGGGCAATTGTTTGCTTTTCTGTGCTCATGTTCTTGTATTTATATAGAAACGTACGTACAATGTATGGTAAACACATCAGCTCCAAATCCCGAAAGGGTGATATAATAATGATTATCACGGATGAATTCAGATAGGGTTCATTTTCTATGTAGGGACGCAATGAATCGACGTCTCAATATAAAAAATACGATACCAACCGATTCATGATATTCATTCATGTAGGCAGGTAGTTTCAACCACAGGTTATTTCATCGGTTTCTACTCCCCTTTTTCTTCTGTCCACCTGCTGAAGCCCATGTTTTGGCCTTTCTGTCCTGCTACTTACATTTTCTCCCCAATTATAGGACGTAACTTGCAGGAAAAATATGCATTTGAAAAAATATATCTTGGGACTGACCATTCTACTTGTATCCCTTGCTGCTTGCCAGTCTCCCCAAGAACCCACACCCTCTGCTCAAGAAATCATTGATGCAAGCATAGCAGCTCATGGAGGGCCTACCTATCAGGACTTTGCTGCGGCTTTTACTTTCAGAGATAAAGCTTATACTATTCAAAAGACGGGAGAAGCCTTTACCTACACCCGTACCTTTACCCAAGAAGGAGATACCATCCACGATGCACTCAATAACGGCGCATTTACCCGTCAGATCAGCGGACAAGTAGCCACCGTTCCAGATACGATGGCAACCAAATACGCCAACTCGGTCAACTCTGTCGCTTACTTTGCCTTGCTGCCTGCACCACTCAATGATCCTGCTACCCAAAAGCAATACTTAGGACAAGAAGCCATCAAAGGGAGCAACTACCATAAAATCAAAGTAACATTTACAGAAGAAGGAGGAGGGGAAGATTTTGATGATGTGTTCATCTATTGGATACACTCTGAGACTTCCCACATGGACTATTTGGCTTATGAATATCATGTCAATGGTGGGGGCATTAGATTCAGAGAGACGCTCAATCCTAGAGAGGTAGGAGGTATCCGCTGGCAGGACTATGTAAATTATAAGGCAGAGGTGGGAAAAGTCGCATTGGAGGACACAGGAAAAGCATTTGAGAAAGGAGAACTGAAAGAGCTTTCGCGTATCCTTTTGGAGAATATAGAGGTAGAATAATTCAGTAAGAGGTCAGATGTTGAGACGTAATCCCGTGAGGGATTTCACTACATTCAAGATAAGAGACTTAAAGTGTTGCTGTTAAGGAATCTTTATCATGTTTATGCCTCCCACTTCTGATGGCCTACTTAGATATCGGTCTTCTCGTGGCCTATGCATTGCAGTACAGGCTGAGAAGCATACTTCGCGAAGCGTGAGTCTTCTTTGCTCTTGAGACACATCCAAAATGTACTGCCTCGCTTATTTCGAATTTCACGCTTAAACTTACAGGAAGCACATAGTGAGTGCGCAAACATATACTTTTGTCTATAAGTTAACAGAACGCGTGAACATGCAGATTATTCCAGACTATCCCAATATTTTTCCATATAAGATCTGTCTGATATGAGACAATAAGAATGAGGAAATCGCTTACTTTTATTTGCGTAAGGGAAATGTACACGCTATAAACTTACGTATTCATACCTGTCTTCAAACTATAGGTTACACAAAAGCATTTCGATTCATGCGCCCTCTTTTTTTCATACTTAGCTTCCTGGCTTTCCTGCCTTTCTCCATGGCTCAGCGTCACCTCCTACCCGAACACAGAGGAGAGGGAGTCCCTGGCCCTGTCAACAACTCTTTTGTCATCGTCTGGGAATCAGTCCCAGGTGCTACGGGCTATGAGTATGTGCTGTCGGACAATCGATTTTGCTTCAAAGGTTGTGCGGGGGATACACGAGAATCCGTCACTCGGGACACCTTTGCTACAGAATTTGCTCTCCAACCAGATATCTCCTATTACTGGATCACACGTATATTTTTTGCCAATGGAGATACAAGTGATTGGACGCTTATTTCTCGATTCAATACGACTCCTGTAGACATTCGTCCCCTCTTTGTCGCGGCGCCTTCGCCACTGGTCGGTCGTCAACTTCAGCTCTTTATTGACTGGGCCGCCATACCCGATATCCAATCGCTTGATTGGGAATTGATAGATTTGCAGGGACGGAGGGCTCGCCCTACTGGAAGCATTTTGAGAGGCAGTAGCATTTTTCGAGTCCAAGACTATACCGTCGACCTCTCAGGTGCCTCCCCCGGCATGTACCAAATCTACGTCAGCCCCAAAGCCTCAGATGGTACCCCTCTGCGACCTATTCAACAAAAGATCATTTTGCAATAAAGTTTTAGGTCCTAATGGAATAAGGATTATCACGAATGAGTGGGGAGGGTATTTTCTATGTAGAGATGTCGATTTATCGCGTCTCTGTATAGAAATTGAATCCTATCTGAATTGATTCGTGATAATCACTAATCTATCATAAGAAAGCAAAAATGATATATATGTATCCAACAATCAGTTCGTGAATTCGTCTATAATACATACGCTAAGATCATTTACAGAACTTCAAACGGACTAAAAGACGTGCTCCCAACATCTCTTCTCTTTAGTCTAGTTTTCTTTATACTGTAGCTGATTATAGGGAAATTGATCCCATTGCGTATATTTTCGAAGGAACATAGATTAAATTGAATAGTATGGAGCCATATGACCTAATATTGGGAGGTAGTATTGTCTTGATTGCCTCCTATTTTGCCAACATACTCGCCAAGAAAACCAACATACCCGCCGTGCTTATGCTCATGGTCATCGGGTATGTCATCCAACAGTTTGTAGGCATAGACCAAAAAGACTTGTTAGGTGCCCTCAATATCTTGGGACCGATAGGCGTCATCCTGATTGTACTAGAAGCCTCGCTTGATCTCAAACTAGAAAAAGAAAAAACAGGCCTGATTCTGAAGGCGACAGGTTTGGCCATCATTTTGTTGTTCGTCACCTCAGCAGCTATTGCCTTGGCGTTGACGGCCTTCCTTGATATGAGCTTCTACACAGGCTTACTCTATGCAGTACCGCTTTCTGTCTTGAGTAGTGCCGTCATCATCCCTAGTGTCGGAGGTTTGATTGATATCAAGAAGGAACTTTTGATCTATGAATCAGCTATATCGGATATCGTTGGGATCATCCTATTTTACGCTCTTTTGCCTTTTGGGGAAGAAGGTGCAGGAGGAGGCGAAATCATCCACACGCTTTCTGATTTAGGTTTGACGATCCTATTGTCTGTCGTCTTTAGTTATGTATTGATTATCCTATTTCAGTATGTGACAGAAGGAGCCAAACTCTTCCTCCTCATGGCCACACTCGTGGGGCTTTATGCAGCAGGAAAGCAGTTGCATCTATCTCCCCTTCCGCTCATCATGGTATTTGGTCTGGCTTTAAATAACCAAAAGGTCTTCTTTAGGGGCGGACTCAAACACTTGGTAGATGAGTCTAAGCTCAAGCACATTCTCCATGACTTACATTTTATCACACTGGAAACGGCCTTCCTGGTCCGAACCTTTTTCTTTGTGGCTTTTGGGATGTCGATTGTCCTAGGGGACCTCGTTCACTGGTCAGTGCCTTTGATTACCCTTTTTGCGATTGTCGCGATCTATGGAAGTCGCTTCGTGGGACTGCGTGTAGCCATGGGAAAGGATATTACACCCGAAATTTTTGTCGCTCCGAGAGGATTGATCACCGTTTTGCTCTTTTACTCTATTCCAGCAGAGTTGGCTTCAGAAGAATTCCAGCCAGGCATTCTTTTGCTGACAATTTTGGTGACAAGCTTGGTGATGACCTTCGGTCTGATTCGCGAGGCAAGAGTAGGGACAGGGATGGCAGATAACGAGGGAGAGAAGACTGAGGATAGTAAGGGAGAAACAGCTTCTTCAGAGGGGGAAAATCAAGTGTCTCCCTCCACCACAGAGGCTGCCTCACCTACTCAGCCAAAAGAACCTAAAGTGATGGTACCTTTTCCCAAGCCTCAAGAACCCGCATCTAACGAATCATAAAAAAGCGCCCATTTGAGCTGATAAGGTATCAGATGGTGTTTGAGATTTCAACTCTGTTGGTCTTTTATACTTTCAGAACCTAAACTCACTGCTTTTTAGCTATATTTTCATTTTTTCCAACATATCTTAAGCGTTTTTCCTGTAGCGAGCTACGGGGAAAACGCTATGTTTATGGGCAAATAATAAGCGCTGCATGTCTTCATTCTCACATATTCGCCATTTGCTCATCGACCTTGGAGGCGTTCTATACGAAATCGACTTTCCCAAGACGCTGACAGCTTTTCGCAGGTTACAACCCGTAGGTGTCGAGCCTATGACTCTAGGTAAGGAAATTCAGTATGACTGGTTTGCCGACTTGGATCAGGGTAAAATTGAGTTTCCTGCCTTTGCCCAAGGCTTGATCGACACCTTTCAGCTACAAGCTCAAGAGGAACAAATCCGAACCATCTGGCTCGATCTCCTCGTTCGGCTTTATCCAGGCCGTACACAGATGGTTCAGGAGCTTTCCCAGCACTTTGATCTTGCCCTCCTGAGTAATACCAGCCGTGTACACTTTGATCACTACAGTCCAGAATGTGCGGAAATGTTTGCGGCCATGGATCATCTGTTTGTCTCATTTGAAATGGGGGTCAAAAAGCCTGATCCACGCATGTTTTTGATGGCACTGGAGCAAATGGGTTGGAAAGCAGAAGAGACCCTTTTTTTGGACGACTCTCGGACCAATATCCGCGCAGCAGAAGCACTAGGGATACAAACAGTCTGGATAGAACGACCTGAGATATTTGAAGAAGTGGTGAAAAAATTGAAGGAGAACACAAACAACTCCTCCCTTGTGAATGGACAATGAGTCGTCAGATCCAACCATTCACCTAAAATAAAACGAAGGGTGCTAGATTTTCACTATGTTCGTTTTAGCATGAATAAACCATTTATCCTCCTGATCCTCTGCACTTTCGCTTTTGGTCTACAAGCACAAATCCCTGATGATCCGCTTTTACGGGCCCATGTCGCATGGGACCAAGGCGACCATGCCACGGTAGTTAAATTGCTGACACAACACTTAGCTAAGGACGAAGTTCCTGAAGTTCATCTTGTACAAGTTCATTATCTATTGGGAGAGGCTTACTATGCTTTGGGTAAAAGTCCCAAGCAGGCCCGTAAGTTTCGAGATGCCTGGGAGCGAGCTTATACGCATCTGGCCACAGTACAGGAATTAGATAAAGGACGATTTGGAGAGATGGCGGCTGAAACGCTGGAATTTTTGGCTCCCTACCTTTACAACCAAGGGGTCAAGCAGTACAATTCAGGTCATTATGCACAGGCCGACCGTTACTTTTGGAAGACAAGGCAGATCTATCCAGAAGATCCTCAAATCTGGCTGGCCAGTGCCTTCACATTTTGGAAGCGAGATCAATATGAAGAAGCTTTAGCCGCATGGCAAAAAGCTAGAGGTGCCGAAACCCCTTCTCCACATATCAGTCCAGATTATGTCTCCAGCCAGCAAGCGGCACATGTATATTGGCAGTTATTCGTGACTCAACTAGGGCCTCCTCCTTCAGCAAAGGCTTATCCGTTTCCTCAACCTTTCGATTGGGCACCCCCTACGACGATCTTGGTACAAGCAAATATCCTCCCTGGAATCGATGAAGTGGTCTTTCTTCAAGATCATTTGCAGGCATTTCCCGAAGATGTGAAAGCGAGAGAATCGCTGGCTGCCATTCTTTGGAAGAGGGGACAACATGCCTATTCAAGAGCCGCATACAAAGAAATTTTGGCTTATGATTCCCATCACACCATTGCCCATCAGTGCTGGGCCAATTTTTACTTGGAGAAGGCGTTTGATGCCTACATGCAATACCAAGAGCGATATGATGCAAGAAGGAAAAAGGGGAGGTATATCCAACCTTATACCTATCTAGAGGCAGCACTTCCCCATTTGGAGGCATTGACAGAAGGCGAAAAAGAAGAATGGCCATCTTATGTGGAAGCTATCCAGCAATGCTTAGATGCGGTGGTAGAGGAAAGGGCGAATTAGGTATTTGACCATAAGAAAAAGTGAAACAAGATGCTATGCGTAGTCATCCAACTATGCAGTCGCTCAATCTTTTCGTTTCCTGACGGACCAGACTACAAGTAGAGACGCGATAAATAAGTAGAGACGCGAAAAATCGACGTCTCTACGTAATCAATCTTTTTTCCTCAATCTCCCAAACACATACCCAATCCACGAGCGGTTTGGATGAGATAATCGTCAGGGTGAATGTAGTTATAATCTGTGATGGCATCTTCCAAACTCACATCTACAATGGTACTGTTGCGATAGGAAGCCATGCGGCCAAATTTCTTTTCTAGCACCATCTCGAAGGCCTTGATCCCAAATTGTGTTGCCAGGATGCGGTCAAAGGCAATGGGAATTCCTCCCCGCTGGGTATGTCCCAGCACCGTCACACGTGTACTTGCCTGACAATTGGCATTCTTGAGTTGATCCTGTAGGATGTGTCCTACTCCACCGAGGACGCGATTGCCATATCCCAGTTCATCGCTTTGGCGGGCTACGACATCGCCATCTTTGGGCTTGGCGCCTTCGGCGATGACAATGTTGGCGAAGCCTCGACCGTTGATGTAGCGCGCTTCGACGGCTTCGACCACCTTGTGGATGTCATAAGGAATCTCAGGAATCAGGCAGACCTCTGCCCCAGATGCGACAGCTGTGCTCAGGGCGATCCATCCTGCATCACGTCCCATGACCTCCATGATCAACGTGCGGCTATGGCTCTCTGCCGTCGTCACAAGTCGATCGAGGCTCTCTGTTGCGATCTGTACCGCCGTCTGATATCCAAAAGTCATATCGGTTGCACTCAGATCATTGTCTATTGTTTTGGGTACACCTACGACATTTAATCCCTTCTGGAATAGGCGGTGCGCAATAGACTGGGAACCATCTCCTCCAATGCTGATCACAGCCTCAAACCCATTGTCTTTGATCCGGGCGATCAAGTCATCGGAGATGTCGACTACTTCGATGGTCCCATCGGGACGCTCCATGGGATAGTTAAAAGGCTCTCCCTTATTTGTCGTACCAATGATGGTCCCTCCTTTCACGTGAATCCCTCCTGTATTTTGGCTATTGAGAGGCATCAACTCTGGAGGATCTTTCAAGATCCCATTGTAAGCATCGATCGATCCGACGACTTCCCAATCAGGCTCTAGGTTGGCGCGTTTGTAGATGGCACGGATGACAGCATTCAGCCCAGGACAGTCGCCTCCTCCTGTGACTACGAGTACTTTCTTTTTCATGTATAGTGGTAAATGGATGTATGAAGGTCATTGAAAGGCTGGATGCACATATATGTCGTCCCTCTGATCTATCCAGACGGCCAAAGATAAAGGAAATTTGCCTAGCCCAAAATCTCAATCCTTCCGAAGCTTAATGGAGTAAGCCAGTGGAAAGACGCCCTCATAATCTTTCACCTGCCAACGTTTTTCCCCAACAGATACCGCATTTTGAAAGCAATCATAGGGAGAATAGTCAAACTCGTGCAAAAACTCTAACGTCAATCCCTGCGCAATCAATGGCGTAATGACATCCGAAAGGCTATGGTTCCAAGCGTAGTTTTTGGTCGTACCATGTTTACCCTCGTGATCGGTATAGTCAGATTCCTCATAGGCAATGACTCCTTTTTCAAAATAGGAATACGTGATTTTCCGTACCTCATCATCCATCATCCACAGGACGGGGTGAAACTCCACCATGTAAAAGATGCCCCCAGGCTTCACATACCGTGCGAGTATTTCTGCCCATTTTTCCAGATCAGGCAACCAGCCGATCACACCATAAGAGGTAAACACGATGTCAAATTGCTCATCCAGATGCTCTGGTAAATCATAGGTATTGGCACAAATGAAGCGTGTGTCGAGGGACTCCGCTGCAGCCAAGGATCTGGCGATCTCTATGGCCCTATCAGAGAAGTCTGTACCTGTCGCCTTGGCCCCCATCCTTGCCCATGAGATGGTATCCTGCCCAAAATGACACTGGACATGGAGCATGCTTTTCCCCTGGACATCTCCCACCTCTGCTAACTCTATCTCACGTAGGGAGGTCTGCCCCGCTCGAAAGGCTGTCATGTCATACATCTCCGATGTTTGGTGGATATCCGTTCGGGCATTCCAAGAATGCTTATTCTCCTCAAAAAACTGATTTAGCTGGTTGGTTTGGCTCATAAGGATGAAGTAATAGTGATTAAATGAAGGGAGGCGTCCCTATCAACCTTAAAGAATACGGAGAAAAGGAAGCTTGGCTACAAAAATTTTCAACTTTATGGTTATGAGGTTGGGTGACCACGCCATGGCGGTGGATTGTGAGACCACGCCGTGGCGGTGGATTGTGGGACCACGCCGTGGCGGTGGATTGTGAGACCACGCCGTGGCGGTGGATTGTGAGACCACGCCGTGGCGGTGGATTGTGAGACCACGCCGTGGCGGTGGCCCTACGTGTCAAACCGTTTGGATATACTGGAGATTCATCTCTAATGCCATATCAAGTGCTTCTCGATTGCGAGTAACTTTCATTCGGGCGTGTGCACCGTAGAGATTGGTATGGATCAAATGGGCCAGTTGAAGAGCGGAAATATCATCACGGATCTCTCCTGTTTGTTGTCCTTCTACAATGCAAGCGGCAATAATGTCCATCCAGCGGCGAAATTGCGTATCCGAAACTTCTGCAAGCTTGTCATTTGCTCCTGCTACTTCTATAGAAATATTATTGACCAGACAACCATGGCGAAAATCTTCTGACTCATGATACCGATTGATCGTGCGATAGAGTGTTTCGATGCGCTTTAGCGGACTTTCTCTCTTGTGATCCAGCACCCCTTTGAGAAAGGCTACTTGCTGGTCTCCATAAGCTCTGATGACTGCTTCTCCAAACATTTCTTTGGACTCAAAGAAGTTGTAAAAACTCCCCTTAGGTATTTGGGCGGCTTTCAATATGTCATTGATTCCTGTATGATGATAGCCTTGTCTACGAATTAAATTCATCCCTGAGACGATCAGGGCTTCTTTGCTATGTCTTTTACGCATTATTTTTGAGATTTAGCTTTTCTTCTATAAATGACAATACAGAACGAATACAAGACGGAAAAAATAGATTTATAGCCAGATCCGTTCTTTGATTTTTCTCATTTTTATTTGTCTACATATTGATGAGACGCAGAAGTACCCCATCTCACATGATGGGTTAAAAAATTAGGTGCGCATGCGCTTACTTCTCCTTCTTCCTAGATACCAACCCAAGCCTAAAATGCTAGCTCCTGTCAATATCCATACCCAAGCGGGGATAATGGGAGGAGTATCAATGGGTTGCTCATCTCCCATGAGTACCCAAGTAGACCAGAAAAAAGGATGCGCTAGCCTACGGTCACTTTGTGTGATATAGTCCATCTGTGCTTGCTGCAAAGCTTGCGTCTTATCCATACCTGTAGCCAGATGATGATAAAATTGAGCCACAATCTTGCTCGTCGCAGCATCCTCTGCCTGCCAGAGGGTCGTCAAGCTACTCGTCGCTCCAGCTTCATGGAAAGCCCTCCCCAAGCTCAATACACCTTCTCCCTTCTGATACTGGCCAATACCTGTCTCACAAGCACTCAATACCACCAAACCTGCACGTAAGCTACTCAATTGGATATCTGTTAAACTCATGAGAGTGTCTGCCATAGCGATAAAGGACTCCGAAGATGAATGGATATGTACTTGTGCATGAGAAGAAATATGAAGAATTTGAAAAGGCTCCTGGTTTTCCCGCAAGCTCTGAACGACCGCTTCTGCCCCTGTCTTTACTTGTACTCTCCAATGAGAAGTAAGGGCGTCTATTTCTTGCTGACTATGAGGAAGAGAGGAAAAAAAAGCACGATCGGCTGGGCTACGGGTAGTCAAATAACTTGGTACTCCCCCTAAAAATGGAGCAAGCGCGAAAGAAGATCCCCATTTTCCTTTCTTGGATGGGGTGTGGGTATGCTGTACAAACCAAATTCGGGCGGAGTACGCTTGCTGGATCTCATACTTCTGGAGGAGATAATCATGGGTACGCCACCGATCAGGAATGTCGGGAAGCTTGGTAAGTAATGTACCAAAAGGAAGCAAATACAACTGGCCATGCGGAATGACAATTACGCGCTGAGGAAATGATCCGTTCTCATCGAAGCTTGGACGCCAAATCTGGCGATATACATTGTGGGCTTGCTGCGTGAAAGCAGTGGCACCTACAGAGTCACAGCCATTCTCTGAAGTATCTTGACAGGTCTGCCTACCCTCCCAATAAGTCGTCAGTGCTTTGCGCATATTCTGGACGCCTTCATCGACAGATTCGACCGAACCTACCGATTGTACCTTTAGATCATGCGCATTTAGCTTCATGGCCCACACCTTTTCTTTTCCATACATATAACTCAGCATGTGCTCATCGGGAAGGAGTTGGGCTTGAATATCTGCTATGGGAGTTGGGCCATATGTCTGGTGAAAGGGCGCATCAGAAGAAGAGGATATCTTTTGGCTGTTCAGCATGGACTGGAAGAGTTGGAAACTCCGATTGCGCTCCGCGACGTACCACATCTCCTCCCACAACTTGGGATTTTGTGTCTTTTCATACATGAGGTATAGCAAATCCATCATCTCAGCAAAGACCTCATCATTGATCTCAGCTACGTGGCTTTGACTCTCGCGGTGACTCTGACTGAGGCAGAGGGAATCGATCAGATTTAATGCCAATCTATAGCTATTCAAGGCTACATTCAGGGCATTCGTTTCTAAATTATCTTGATATACTCTGTAGTGGGCACGTCCCAAATCGTGTGCGGTATGGATGGCTTCGGATGGCAGACGGATGTCACCTGGCTTAGGAAAACCATTCACCGAATCTTGGGTCGATAGCGCAAGTGCATCCTTGAGATCTTGTGCTGCTTGCGTATTGTGCGCCCATGCGTGTGCATGTGGAGATTGCAGGCTGTCTACTGTGGCTGTGATCAAATCCCATTTATCGAGATCAAAGGAAGAATCTTGCCGAAACAGCCACGCTTCTTGAAGACATCGTTTTTCTAGAGAAGAGGAATCGTTGAGAGTTTGAGCGGGAGCAGAACCTATTAGACATAGGAGAAACAGGAACGCAGCAAAAATGCATTGAAGGTGAGGTTTCATGAGGAAGGGGTCAATATCCAAGCATCGTTAATTCAGCTATTCAGAATGTACACTTCCTATCCTGTTATTTGTAATGAATAAATAGAAAAACCCTTCTCTGTGCAAGAAGGGCTTCTCTATATAATCCTGGATACGACGGGTGGCAAACGATTAGGCTTCAAAGAATATAGGACTTGTGAACCTTTCCTAGAATAACTGATCTTGCGATTCCTCGTCCCGGCGACTCTGACGCTCATAGCGTTCATTTTTCTCCAGATCCTTGCTCAGTTCTTCCATATCCTTGCCAAAGTCTTCCAGTATATTTTCTAAGCGATCTAGGGTACCTCTTTTTTCCAGTCTCCTTACCAATTTCTCTGTCAAAGCCTGAATCTCAGGTCCCATTTCTTTGAGCTCAGGTAAAATGTGATGGAAAAACTCATCGCCCATGGCCTCTACTAAGTCCAGATTCCGTTCGAGCATACGCATGTAGACTTCTTCGTTGCGCTCTATGTGGTCGATCACATCGTCTCCGTGCTGGTAGACGCCGTAGGAGAAAACTTCTCCCCAGATATGACGCTTCTCTTCTTCTGTCAGTTCATCTTCGAAGTCTTGGTAATGCTCATCTAGCAGCTCGTTTAATTTTTCGTCCTGTTCTTCCCAGTCATTTACGGTATACGTCACACGCTGATGTTTCACCTCTGCCATCATGACATCAAAGTCTTCCATAAAGACTTCCTTATCCGAAGGACCACAGCTAAATAACCATAGGGCAGGGAGTAATAACAATAGGTATGTTTTTGCCAAAGGGGATTTCATAACGTTCATTTTTTATGATAACACGTAGAATTTCATTGTCTGAGTCATAGCAAATGGAAGTGAGGCGATTACTCTTCTCCATTTTGACTTGTGTACAATCCTACTATTTGTAGGGATACATACGACAACTTTAGATGTAGGGATAGGGAATTTTTCCCTCAATCTATGTTAGAGACAAGCAATCCTGACCAATAGTTGGACTGTAAGGAGAGCATATGCCCATTTTGGAAGATGATATGCTTCTGTTTGGCTTATTTTTCATACAAATCATGAGGAAAGCGCAATTTTTTCCTGTTACTTTCGCTGAGGGACTGTACGCATTTTATCTTCTCGCTACAACAGGAAGCTTTTGTTCATCTGGCTTTACTCTTTCAAGGGACCGTTCATCACGAGACGTTACAAAGTAGTAATCGCCAAACCCGCAAAATCCTTTCTGTAAATTTTGTTAACTCAACGTAAACTCTCTCTCAAAACATTTTTAAACCTTATGGCATTTTCTGAATTGATCACATCTCTTGCCCCTTCGGCTACGCTTGCCATCTCAAAAAAAGTCCGCGAACTAAAGGCTGCGGGCCGTGATGTGGTAGGGCTTACATTGGGAGAGCCTGATATGGATACACCTGCACACATTTGTGAGGCAGCCAAATCAGCTCTGGATCAAGGCTATACACATTATCCACCTGTGGCGGGGTATCCTGCACTGAAAAATGCCATCGTAGAGAAGCTCAAACGCGACAATGGACTAACCTATGCGCCTAACCAAGTGGTCGTCTCTACAGGTGCCAAGCAATCCTTATACAATGTAGCCATGGCCCTCCTGAATCCTGGAGACGGTGCTGTGCTGATCGCGCCTTACTGGGTTTCCTACTCCGCGATGGTACACATGGCCAAAGCCGAGGCACAAGTCATCGTGACAGACATTGCCCAAAATTATAAAGTCACGCCTGAGCAGTTGGATGCGACCATGCAAGCGAATACGCGACTGGTATTTTTCACCACTCCATCCAATCCCACAGGCTCTATGTATAGCCGAGGGGAGATGGAAGCTCTGGTCGCCGTGCTAGAGAAGTATCCTGATGCCTACATCATCTCAGATGAGATCTATGAATACATCACCTTTGGTCAGGAGCATGTGAGCTTGGGGACCTTTGAGCCCATTGCAGATCGTGTCATCACCGTAAACGGTTTCTCCAAAGGATTTGCGATGACAGGCTGGCGCCTGGGATATATCGCGGCTCCGCGCGAGGTGGCTGCACTCTGCGAAAAGGTGCAAGGACAGGTGACTTCAGGCGCCAATGCATTCGCACAGATGGGAGCTGTAGCTGCGCTGACACAAGACTTGACACCTACCTACGCGATGCGCGACACCTTCAAGGAGCGTAGAGATGAACTATACCAAAAGTTGAACGCCATCCCTGGACTAGAGGTCAACTTGCCTGATGGTGCCTTCTACTTCTATCCAGATTTTGCTGCCTTTATCGGTCGCCATACAGCTGATGGAAAGAAGATCGAGACCATAGATGAATTATGCCTTTATCTAATAGATGAAGTGGGACTTGCACTGGTTCCTGGTTCTGCTTTCGGTACACAGACCCATGCACGAATTTCTTATGCTTACGCGCAAGCAGAGCTGGATCAAGCATTGGCAAGACTAGGAGAAGGCTTAGGAAAACTCCAATAAGACAGACAAGATGGACCACAGGTAGCCTCGCACGCTACCTGTGGGATGGTATATTTTTTAGAGAAATGATATGATTGACGTTGCCTGTGGAATTATAGAGAGGAACGGAAAAATCTTGGCTGCCAAAAGGAAAATCGAGCTTCGACATGGCGGTTTGTGGGAGTTTCCAGGTGGAAAACTAGATCCGACAGAAACAGCTGAAGCAGCTCTGATACGCGAAATCTGGGAAGAGTTGGCGATGGAAATTCGGATTTTGCAACGCTTGATCGATGTAGTCCATGCTTATCCAACAGGCGTCATCCGCCTCTACCCCTTTGTCTGCCAGTGGGTAGCAGGAGAACCTACTTTGACAGATCACGAAGAGATTGGTTGGTACTTGCCTGAAGATCTTCCTGCCTTGGATTGGGTGGCGGCTGACTTGCCCGTCCTCGACCAATATTTACACCTGAAGTAAAAGACTATCCTTTCGACTTTAGTTGTTTCAGTTTCTCCTTCTCTCAATGTTCATTTCCTGCCTTTCCCTCGCCTAATATTGCCATTGAAACAAAGACGCTATCGCAGATCGCGAATTCTCCTCATCTTCAAGCTTTGACCTTTATCCATTCCCATAACTTGAGGAGACAGGCATGCTCTACAACACCCTAGAATTTGCCATTTTTTATATACTCATCTTCTTTTTGTACTGGTTCGCCACAGACAGGCGAGTCAAAGTGCAAAATTTGCTGATCCTCGCAGCCAGTTACTTTTTCTATGCTTACTGGGATTGGCGCTTTTTGTCCCTGATCGTCATCAGCTCACTGGCTGACTTCTACGCGGGCATGCAAATCGAAAAAGCGCCCAATAAAAAACAGAAACAGCTTTGGCTTTTCGTCAGTCTAGGTGTCAACCTAGGCTTACTCGGCTTTTTCAAGTACTTTGGATTCTTTGTCGATAGCTTCATTGACCTCTTCCAGCTGTTTGGATACGAGATACCTGCACGGACGCTGAAGATCATCCTTCCTGTAGGTATAAGTTTTTATACATTCCAGACCTTAAGCTACAGCATTGACATCTATCGAGGGCGATTCAAAGCGAGCAAGGATCTCATCGCTTTTTTAGCTTTTGTGAGTTTCTTCCCACAATTGATCGCGGGCCCTATCGAGCGCGCCTCCAATTTCCTTCCACAATTTCAGAAAATACGAAAATTTAAACCCGAAAGGGCGAAGGATGGCTTGCGACAGATCCTGCTGGGTTTGTTCAAAAAAGTCGTTGTCGCTGATACCATGGGCGAAACAGTGGGTTTTATCTTAGAAAGCCCTGAAAGCTACAGCGGCATTGTGCTCGTCATCGGTTTACTTCTATTCACCATTCAATTGTATGGTGACTTTTCTGGCTACTCAGACATTGCCATTGGAACTGCACGCCTACTAGGCTTTGACTTGATGCGCAACTTCAACTATCCACTGATGGCACGCGACATCATGGACTTTTGGAGGAGGTGGCACATCTCTCTCACGACTTGGTTCAGGGACTATGTATTCGTCTCTTTAAGTGGCGGAGGTATGCTTCGAAACAAAGGGAAAATCATCCGCAACTTCTTCATTACATTTGCTGTGAGCGGATTATGGCATGGCGCAAATTGGACATTTGTCGTTTGGGGTGCGCTGCATGGATTATACCATATCCCTTATATATTTTTCCCCAAACTCAAATCTAATGTACAGGAAACCAGACCACCTTTTACCATTGCAGGAACCTTTAAGGCATTGTGGCAAATGCTTTTGACAACGGTCTTGAACTGTTTTGCCTTGATATTTTTCATGGCTCCCAATCTTCAGTATGCATGGGATTATTTCATGCGTATCTGTTCACCCTCACTTTTCCAGATGCCTGAGCGATTCAAATGGAAGGTTGTATGGGCCATCGCTTTCCTAATTTTTGAGCGGGTACAGATGATTCGTAAGACCAAGCACTCACTAGAAATCGCTCCGCTACCTGTCGTATTGCGATGGGGGATCTACTACGCCATGGCATTGACAATCCTATATTTCAATTACGAACGTCGCGCCTTTATTTATTTTCAGTTTTAACCCCTCATCTTTCAAAAAGGAGATAGGAAAATGAAACAAATCCTCCTACGTACGACACTATTTTTACTCCCCATCCTACTACTGCTGGGGGGGCTAGAGTATGTGCAAAAGGAGCTTCCCAATGATTATGCCTTCAAAAAAGCCAACTTCGAAGCAAGCTTGGATCGATGGGAAGTGTTGATTCTGGGCAGTTCTCACAGCTATTTGGGTATAGATCCACACCACATCGCTAGACCCACATTCAACTTAGCTTATACTGCGCAAACCCTGGCCTTTGATCAGTTTCTGCTTGAGAAATACATAGATCAGCTCACCAAACTAAAATTTATCGTCCTTCCCATCTCCTACCCTACCTATGGGTCAGAATCTTATCTCTATCCAGGGATCTACAACAAGACGTATTACTATCACCATTACTACGGGAGCGATCTCTTCACCAAGTGGTACGAGCCTGAAAACTACAGTCTGTTGGCATTATTAACGGTCAAACGTGCGGTGGACCAGACGAGCCAATACTATAAGGGAGAGGGAGATGCGCTAGTCGAATGTGACAATACAGGATGGTATGGCCCTACGGTGACACGAGATCTTGAAGAAAATGGGAGAAAGTCTGCTGGTTTTCACGACCTTTTCTATGATACTGAGTTGTATGAAGCCAATGAACAGTACCTGACCGAGATGATCCAACTCTGTAAGTCCAAAGGCATCGAGCCTATTCTGGTTTCCACTCCGATGTGGCACACCTACCTTAGTGGGCTCAACCCCGATCGTTTGCAGCATATGGTTCAAACCACAGACGCGATTGCGAGAAAGCATCAGGTATTGTACCTCAATCATATGGATGATCCCCTCTACCGTTCATCCGATTTTTTTGATGCGAACCACCTCAGTCCTTCCGGAGCGGAAAAGTTCAGTAAATATTTAAATTCTATCATACAATCTCTCGAAAATGGACAACTGGCGACTCCTAGCCAACCATTTGATATTCAACCGTGAACCGCTCAAGATCCTTACGTCGCATACCAATGGAGTTTTTTGACGATCCAAAAAAACTCTAATTATGTCCATTTATGAAGGGGAGAAAAGAAAACTTTCCATTTTGTTTTAGTTTAGCATAGAAGAACAATCACCCACTTCTTGACTAGCTTTGTAACTGGACTCCCCAAAACATGAAAAGACTGTTCATATTACTTGCCTTACAGGGTATCCTTTCTCCCTTTCTGATGGGGCAGACGTACTTTTGGGCTGGAGATGAAAAGGTTGCCCTTTCCAAAGATCTCCAATCTGCCGTTGTACTCTACCAAGCCCCTTTGGATGCTCAAGCACGACTTCGTCGTACGCCCCATATCAAGCGCCAACTCATCCAATGTCAGACAGGCGAACACATCGTCGACGCTATACAGCGTGCTGGAATTGAAACACAGGCTGTAAAAAGTATCTCGCAAGGACTAAGGACTCCTGAGGGAATTCTGCTTTGGCCGACACAAAAAGTACTTTACCAACTGACTCCTCAAGCCAGTACCGAAGAGGTAGAGCTGCTGCTTTCTCCTTATCCCAACTCAAAACTCGGGACAACCATAGGAGGTTTTCCTTACATCGAACTATCGACTACCGATCATGCCTTAGATGTGGCCAATCTCCTCAAGGAAAGTGGCTTAGTATCCTATGCGATACCTGATTTCCTTTTTTCTGCACAAGCGGCCAGTCCTACAATGGCTCCTGATCAGGTACAGACCTGCGGGGCTTCGGATTCTCTCTACGACTTCCAGTACTATCTCAACAATACAGATGATTTACCCAACTTCTCCCCTACTTATCCCTTCAATCGCTCCAAAGTGGACATAGATATAGACGCGCCCGAGGCGTGGTGTACAACCAAGGGAGACAGTAACATCATCGTGGCCGTAGTGGATGTAGGAGTAGAAGATCATGTGGACCTTTTCAACGATAAGACGGGGACGTCAAGAGTATTGCCAGGCGCTTCTATGGCAGATACAGTTTTGTCACCTACGGGAGGACCGATCTCTGATCCAGATAATCCACAGGCACATGGCGTCGCCATCGCAGGAATCATTGCCGCCTCTCACAACAGTATCGGAGTGGCAGGTATTGCCCCCGAAGTAAAGATATTGCCTCTCCATATCTCGCTCACACTATCGGCTGTATCGGAGGCCGCTGACGCGATCAACTACGCCTGGAAAAACGGAGCCGATATCATCAACAACTCTTGGGCAGCTGACTTTTGTACGAGCAATGACGCCTTTTTCCCTCCTGTCCTGGCAGCTATCGACAGTGCCTTGACATTTGGACGCGAAGGAAAGGGATGCGTGGTTGTGTATGCTTCAGGCATTATAGATGCATCTAATACAAGTACTTGTGTTCGTTATCCTGCCTCTATCTCATCTGTTTTGACAGTGTCAGCAATGGATGCATTGGGAGACCGTCCGACGTATGCGCCTTATGGACCTGAAGTAGACATAGCTGCTCCCAGTAATCCTTCTGCATTCTCTAATGTTTCTTCCCTAGATCGTATGGGCAACAATGGATACAATACAGATACCACCACATTCAACGGGGATTATACAGATCGCAATTACACCCGTTGGTTTGGGGGAACATCGACAGCTTCAGCTCAGATCTCAGGAATTGCGGCACTCATCTTGTCCGTCAATCCCGAGCTGACACAAACAGATATCACTTCCTTTATCAAGCAATCGGCTACGCCCATGACCAATGACACCTTCGGCTTTTTTGGAGACGGTAGAGCCAATGCACAAGGAGCTGTCAATCTCGCGCTTACTTCCTTCCCCATCGAGTGGGCCTATGTAGAAGGAGAAGTCGTCGATTCTCGTGTCAGGCTATTTTGGGGAACATCCCAAGAAGAAAATACCGACCGATTTGTCGTAGAACGAGAGAATTCAGGGGTTTTTGAACAGTTGGCCACGATTACCGCTGCGGGCGATAGCCAGACATTGAAAGAATACGAGTGGTTTGATAGTAGTCCCAGGCGAGGACAAAATATTTATCGCCTCAAACAAGAAGACATAGACGGAAAGTTTACTTACTCCTCTTTAGTGGAGGTCTTTTATGCACCTGAACGTACCTTCTTTACCCCAAGTAGTTTTTCGGGGAGTGGGCAGATCATTCCTGTAGAAGTCATCAACAAAGCTAACCAAATCCTGGATTATACTTTAATAGACTTGCAGGGTCGCCAAGTGGCTTATGGTTTGCTGAGACCTGATCGAAGATCATTTCAGGTGGATTTACAGATCCCATTTGTTGCCCCTGGCGTCTATGTGCTAAAGATTGGACAGGGTTTTCTCTGGTCTGAAAATACCCGTATCGTGGCGCTGCCTTAGAGCTTTAGTTTCTGAGAGACAGGCGAGCCAAGTACTCAAAATGACTGCCCTGCATGACCTGCTGGCAGTGAAATCCGCACTGAAAAGCGATGTTTTCCAAACGCTGAAAATCAATATACAGCCACTGGAAAGGGTCGCTTTTTATATTTTTATATTCCATCTCATAGGTGATGATTCCATAATATCGATCCTGGGGAAAGGGAATAGAAAACTCCAATTTATCGTCTATGGTGATCTCATGGCTGAATAGGTAGATCAGGTCAGAAGAATCCAGCAAGATCTGGCCGTCAGGCTTGAGGACTTCGTGGGCGTATGAAAGAAAGGTCGCTAGGCGATCCAAGTCTCCCACAATGCCGATTCCGTTCATCATCAGGAAAATCGTGTCAAAGCTCGCCTTAGGCATATCTTCTAGTTGAGCCTGCTGAGCTTGCACAAGTCCTCGCTGGCGCATCACCTCTACAGCCCCTGGCGAAACATCTATTGGGACAACCTCCCGTCCACGTTCCTGCATAATCAAGCTGTGTACCCCCGTCCCTGCCCCGACGTCTAGTACCTTGCCATAGACGAGGTCTATCGCTTTTTGCTCCCATTGCGGCATCTCTTCCCAAATCCGAAATAGGTAAGGCACAGGGATTACATCGTCTACAGCAATGTCAGATGTTACATGAATTTCTCCTTCTCGCTCACCCTTCATATAGTCACGTACAGCCTGTCCAAGTGGATCTTTATCTGGAGAAATATAGGAGGTCATAGAGAAAAAATAAATATGAGATAGGACTACAAATATAAGGGAATTCTAGCGTGCATAAGCGACCATGGAAGAAGGATACAAAAAGTGATCCTGCAGAAAAAGAAAAATCGTACGCGTTCCTCACACTTAGAGGTGATTATGACGCATGAATTTAGATAGGATTCATACTCTATGTAGAGACGCGATAAATCGACGTCTCTACATAGAAAATACGAGACTCGCTCATTCGTGATCATCATTATTGGTCAGCATTTCAGAGAAATCAGGACCTTTTCCTATCTTAGACCATGTTGGGAACTACATATCTGCTAGAGATCTGGGCATTTCGCGTCTTGACGTCGTCCATTTCGCATCTCTTTTTTTAACTTGATTGATATTTCCCCAAATATAGTCTTAGCGATTCAAGGATTTAACATCATACATGAGGGAACATTTTCAACTTTTCTTCACTAAAGACCGAAACATCGCATTTGTCATCATGCTCAATGCGATCGTACTCTTTTTTCTCTCTTTTGAGCAGTTTGAGGCGTTTTGGTGGTTAAGTGCCCTGGATGCAGTTTTTTTATTCTATTTCCTGATGGAGGCAATCGTCAAAGTGAGGGAAGGGGGATGGAAAAATTATTGGTCCTCTGGTTGGAATCGATTCGACTTTTTAATCCTCGTTTTAAGCTTTCCCTCTATCTTCCTACTTTTTGCCCATAACTTCCCAAATTTGGCTTTCATCTACGTCTTTAGGGTAGTCAGGGTCCTCCGTTTCTTTAAGTTTATCAAATTTATTCCCAACATCCGCGAGTTGGTTGCGGGAATTCGTCGTGCATTCAAGGCTTCTATCTTCGTCTTGCTTGCCTTTTTTGTCTATAGCTTCATCATTTCTTTGATCAGCTGTCGCTTGTTTCAGGATGCGGCTCCCCAGCTTTTTGGCGACCCACTGATCTCTTTCTACAATATCTTCAAGGTATTCACGATAGAAGGATGGTATGAAGTTCCCGAAGCCTTGATTCAGACAGCAGAGCCTACTATGTCCGATACGGCTGTCTTTTTTGTTCGTCTATACTTTGTGATCATTGTCGTTTCAGGTGGCCTCTTTGGGCTATCGATCGTCAATGCCATATTCGTCGAGGAGATGGTACGAGACAACAACGATGATTTGATTTTGAAAGTAGAAGCGATGGATGAGAAATTGGATCAATTGCTGAGACAATTACCTGCCGAAAATGGGCAGAATCACTCCCCACTCTCTACGGACAATCCTCAAACGATTCCTTCGTCTGGAAAAGAATAAGACCATGTTTGAAACCTCAAGTCTGCGAAAAGTTTGCGCTTTCAGAACCTGAACTTCATCTGTTTCGTCAGAACCTAATATCTCTGCTTTTTAGCTAGATTTTCATTGTTCCAAACATGGTCTAAGTTTCTAAACATCATATATCATCTCTTGAGGGATCCATTCTCTGGATCTGACTTCTTACTTAGCGTCATGGATAAGCAAGCCATGCAGTCGATGTACAAAAGCTGCACATAATTTCTGCGCTTACGAAATCGTTGTAGAAGGACGATTTTCATATTCCCAAATGAAAGCCTCCATTCTGTGTAAACAATCTCAAATTTTCGGCGTTTTTCTTCCATTATTTCCAAACATATTGGAAGCGTATTGCGTATGCTCTATTTCTATCCGTTTATATAGCTTCTGGATAGGAAATATTTTAAATATTGATAAAAAAATATAGGTATCATTTTAATTATAAAAAATATTAAGATTATTTTTTGAAAAACTTGCAAATAATAAATCTTCTTGGTACGTTTGTATTGTAAGGAAAAGGAAACACAACACATATAGTAGATAAACGGTATCACCACAGGGTTCGAGTCCCTGACTATATCATGCGAGTAGTAGTAGTAGTCCTTTTTAATTAATCCCTAGCTGTGAAGCTGGGGATTTTTTTGTTTTTATCCATCGGTTTTTTGCGATTAGTTATTTTTCATCGTATCATTACGATAAGATATGGGAATTAGTAAAACAGAAAAGTTCACCCCTGCCCAGAATCATCTGGCACAGATCGCCAAAGCGCTAGGACATCCCGCAAGGATTGCCATCCTGGAAGTGCTCATTCGCAAGAATTCATGCATCTGTGGGGATATTGTCGAAGAGCTTCCCCTTTCACAGTCTACTGTCTCACAGCATCTCAAGGAACTAAAACAAGCAGGTATCATCATAGGGGAAATCGAAGGGCCCCGTACCTGTTACTGTATCAACCAGACCCATTGGAAAGCAGCCAGTCAATTGCTTAGCCAGTTTTTTGGGCAAGTAGATCGCTGCTGCTAGATTCGTCTATAGCGAAGGAGCTTCATGCTCCCTTATTTTTAGCCTAAATAATCGTAATAAACCGATAGAATATGACTCAATTACCCTCTTTTCCTCGCATGCACGTTTCGCTCTATGTCACAGACATTGACAAAACGGTACAATTTTACGATCAATTCTTTGATCAGCCTGCTTCTAAGCAAATGCCCAAATACGCCAAGTACATCTTGGAAGCGCCTCGCCTCATCATTTCCTTTGTAGAGCGTCCCGACCGCGTCCAGCCCAATTTTGGCCATCTAGGTTTCCAAGTAGAAACCAAAGAAATACTCGCTGCACACCACAGCAGAATCAAAACTACAGGACTTGCAACGCTGGAAGAAAAAGGCACCAACTGCTGCTACGCCCTACAAGACAAATACTGGGTATCAGATCCTGATGGACACAGATGGGAAGTGTATTACTTCCATGAAGACGTCGAATGGAATGATCCTGCCTATAATTTGGAGAAAGCGAATCATGAAAATCATGCCCTGGATCAGTTTCAGGCACAGGAAATATCAAAGGCAGGAACAGCGGGAACGCAGGGAATGACATGCTGCTAATGACAAAAAAGTAGAAACGCCATCAACGGGAGATACCATTGACGGCGTTTCTACACATATTATTTTTATCCGTGACTAGCGGTGGTCTACGACCTTGGCGATTTGTCCACGCACATCAGGTAACAACATTCCATAGTTTGCATTGATGTAAGTTGGATCACAGATCGTGTATGTTTTTCCACGGTAGGTAATGTAATCTCCAGGCACTTTCCTGTTGAAGCTCACCGCGGTAGCTGCATGGCCTGGATACAGCACGCCTACGACATCTAGGCCCACGATCTCTCTAACCAGCCATGAGAATAAGACGGAACGGTCTTCACAGTCACTGTACTTGTAGAAAAGGACTTCATCTGCAAACAGGTATTTCTCTCCCCCAAACTGCATGGCATCTGTCTGATAAGGAAATGCTGTCTGGACAAATCGCAGCAAGAAATTCACTTGCTCCTCCTCTACGGTGCGCCGATTGCGCATAGGCTGTAGATCTTTGACCATCTCTCTGAGCGAAGCCACCAGCGTGCGCTGAGCAGGCGAGGACAAGGGTGTCCCCATATAAATATCTAGGTCAACAAATGGATAGGTCTTGAAGAACTCAATGGTGTTGACGTTCACTTCGATGGGAAGCTCATAGTTTTGGCCTTCATAGGCAAAAGTCAGCAGACGCTTTTTGTTGCGCGGCGCAAAATTCGGTGCTTGAGTCATCTTGAGATCAAGGACTCGATTACCCCGTCCTCTTGTCACACCTGATTCATCTTCATCATAATATACTTTGGCACTGCGGATCTCAGGATTGCCTCCGTTCAGGTCTAGGGCATACATTTTGCCATATTGATTGGAGCGAAGGAAAGTCTTCCCATAGAGAGTCTGCTTACAAGGAGCCAGTAAGAATACCTGGTTGTTCTCATAGCACACAGTCGCAATGTAGCCTGCCTTAGAAAGCATAAACCAGTTAAATACGGTCTGTGCATTCTTGTCATAGGGATACATTTCCTTTGCAGCGGTATTGATGAGGTGACAAAATCCCCAATCGTTTAGGCTGTACTCGGCTTGTTTTTGCTTGATTTGGCTGAGTAGGGGCATGTAGCGAGAGGCTTCCAGGCGACGAACTTGTTCTTCGATGCGATTCTCGCTCACACGGTCCATCTTAAAGAACATGTTCGGATCATAATTAACAGAGAGGGCCTCTCCAAAATAATCTACATCAAACTGTGCCTCTAATCCTGAGATCTCAACTCTTACTTCTTCATTTATTTGAGGAATGATCGTTTCAAACGCGTCATCGTCAACTTCATTCTCTCTATCCTTCAAGATGCTTTCAAATGGCTCGTCACTCTCTGGCGTCGTGATGATGCGATCAAACTGAATGCGCTCATCATTATCGGGATCGAAAGTACGTGGATTGTCTGGCTCGTCGATCTTGGGTTGGGGCGTGCCACTTTGAAGGCTTTGCTTGAGCCAGATGCGCTTCTTCTGATTGTCCACCTTCAGCTCTATCATCGCATCCTGATTCCTGATATTCCGCTCAATACGTTGTTTTTGTTCGGCTTGTTCTTTCTTGAAGCGTGCCTCTTGCTCTCTTTTGAGCTTTTCATAGGTGCTTTGGCCAAGAGTATAGGATACACTAAGCAAGAGAGCCAGTGATATGATGATCGCTTTCTTCATGAGATTCTAATTGGTTGGGGGAGTTCCCATTGTTTAGGATGATGTGACATCCAAAGCCTATTTTTTGATGGTGACATCCAGGCGAAGCACCTGCATATCTGTGTTATATCGTCTCTGTTGCGCTAACCATTTTTGGAAATCCATGATGGGTAGCTGCATGGGCATTTCTCCTGCGCCTTGGTCAGGATTTCGATAGAGAGAAGGCTTAACAAGGGGATCTTTGCTGTAGATGACGTAGAGTCGGTTCTGGTCTACATCTGATTCAGTATAGAATTCATATTCTTCTACGTAGGGACCGAGTTCGAGTTGGTCTTCCCGTGAAGAAAAAAGAATATACTCTTCATCTGCTTTGACTTTTACGCCATTGAGCATGCCTTTGGGCATTTGACGATAAGGTAAAAGGCGCTGAGTCATCTCGGCATCTCCGATGTATACGGTCAAATACCCATCAATCGGAGATTTGAAATAAAGGTAGAAAGACTCTCCATCGACAAACTCTGTGGTGATACAGGTCTTGGATTCACAGTCCAGCGTTTTGGCTACTAAATCCAGTTTGGGAGCGACCATTTCACGTACTTTCCCTTTCACCTGACACTTAACCCAAAAGTCTCCATTGTCTATAAAACGATCGCATGACTCTTCCAATGTTTCGATCCACTCTCCATTTACATACGTCTCTGCAATCACGTTGAATATCTGGTTTGTTTCGACCTTTTCTCCTGTATTGGTATTCTCGATGTAGGTACTGTTTCCTTGCAAGATCACACGGCCAAACTGCTTTTCTATGGCTTCGATCATGGCGATCTCTTGGCACTTCTGGCATGCTTCGGCTTCGCTGAAATCAGACCTTGTGAGATTGATCTGATATTCACCCGTAGATTTTTTGACTCGCTGGGCTGAGAGTGCCAAAGCGAAACACGATATACAAAGGAAAAGTAGGGCTTTCTTCATGATGTTTTGAGAAGTGAGAATCGAGAGACGAGAATCGAGATGGATATTATCTCTGGGGTCTCGTGCCCCTGTTATCGGTTCTAAAAAGCCAGTCACGCTATACATCGCACAGCGTGGGCTGGCCTATACTATGGATTAACGGTCGAGTAGACGGTTGATTTCATCGATCAAGAGATCGGCTTCTTCTTCTAGCTCTGCACGAGCCTTTGCTTCGAGTGCGCGCTCAGCCGCTCTAAATGCTTCCTCCGCGTTGTATCCGATTTTCACGAATACTTCCATGTCCTTCTTCCCTACGTTGCGGTATACTTTGAACTCAGGGCGAACATATCCGAGGTGCTGGACGATGTAGTTCTTACCACCTGCGATAAATTTCGTCAGTGACTGGCCTGTCTCGCGGTCGATCTGCTCGTTGGCGATCTTGGACTCGACGATCTGGTTGATCTCGTTAGAGATCTGTCCTGCTAGCTGTAGCTTGGCCGCTTCCATTGCCTGCAATTCAGTCGCTGTCTGCGTTTTACCTACACCGTTTCCGTCTGCGAAGATGTACTTAGGCGTACCGTCCTTGTTGCGCTCGTACTGCATGACCCATACACGCTCCAACTGCTTGGCCATCGGTAGGCTACCAGGGAATGTGACGAAATCTTGCTTGCCGATTTTACGGGCTTCCTTACGGGCTTCTTTTACTGCGCGTGACTTGATGTCCTTGATGGCATCTTTTTCGGCACGCTCATTTGCTTTACGCTCTTTTTTGGGCTTCTCCTCTTTACGGAGGCTCAATTGTGCATTCGCGGGCACGGCCATTGCCAGTGCGAGCATCACAGTTAGGATAGAAAGAATCTGTCTCATGTTCATCTTTTCGATTAATGATTTAAATCTTGATTAAGGAGTCGGTCTCTCAATAGGTGCTTACCGCACTGGCTATGAGGTATATATCTATTTCCGAGCTCACGCTTTTAAAGTGTTCATTTTTCAGTGGTCATTGTTCAGAAATGTGAACCATGATACTGTCACTGATCCATGAAGCTGTTAATAGTCTAAGAGTACACCCTCCACTGCTCCAAAGACCTCTGGAGTCTGCGTCCGGTTGTTCATTCTTCTTGCCATGTAAGGCACATTGTCGTTGATATAAGCTTTCATTTCACCCAATGTCAGCTTTCGATCTTTGTCTTCATTTGCCGCACCCTGCAATCCCTTCAAGAAGTAGTAGGTGAAGAGTCCGTGCTGCTGCTCTGGATACCAAGAGGCGATCTGTGTTCCTGTAGCAGAGGTGAAGATCATCGCTTTGGGATCTTTGAAGATGCTGTTCGCGCTAGATTTTATTCTCACTAGTGAAGCTCTGGGTATCAGTGTTCCTCTATCAGATGTCCCACTGAAGCAAGCATCGAGTACGACGGTCAATGTGCGATAAGGAATCTTCGCTAGGTTGTTGTAGAGTGTGTTGATCGCGTATCCATTGAATCGGACGAGCGAAGGATCACAGTCTACAGGAACGAAGTAGGCTTCCTCTGTTTCTAGATCAGGTGCTCCATGTCCACTGTAGAATACGAAGACATCTGACTCATTTTCCTTAACTAGATTGAAGAGTCTCGCTTTGTGGTCATCCTTTGTCCCGAAAGTCCCATTAAAGTCTGCCTGGGTTGCGTTCGAGAGGAAAATGATGTTGTTAGGATCGAAGCCATAGGCCTCTTCGAGGTACTTGCGCATGCTGGCTGCATCTTGCAGCGCATAGTCTACGCGTGGTACATCTGGATTCTGGTAATCGCGATTGCCGATGACGACAGCGATCCCATTGGCGTTGCGGTTGCCTGAGCGCGGGATGTTGCGATCGACATCCGATGTCAGCTGTATATCCTGAGGTTTGATGTCTACAGCTGGGTCAGGTACCGAAGTAATCACGACACGGTCAGCGACCTCTAATTGTGCGTCAAGTTTCAGGATCAGGTTTTGACGCTTCTTATATTTTCCGTTCGCATCCGTAATCTGTACAACGATGGGGATGAGATCAGAGCTATATCTTGTATTGGTAAAGAATTCGAAGTCCAGAATGCGCATCTCTCCAGGGGCCATGTTTTGTAGGTCAAAAGCTGCTTCCCCAGCGGTGAACACATTTTCAGGCAATTCAAACTTGACTTGCACACCTTCAGCCGCTCCTTGTCCGCTGTTTTTGACAGCTAGTTTGAGCATGATGGGCACGCCTAGTCGTACGCGTCCTCCCAGTTGAGAGGCAAATTTGTAATCAGTCACCTCCATGATCGGTGGCATATAAGCACTCACAGGTATGCTGATGCGCATGGGTCTTGCGTCGAAGCCATTCTGCTCCCTTACATTAATTTCGAACTCGGCTACATCATTTTTGTCAGCTGTCATTCCTTTGACAGGAATCTTGATGTCTATGCGGCTTCCAGGGTCCATGTCACCGACGGCCACGTTTCTTTTATAGTCTAGTCCCGTTACACGATTGATTTCTTGTACAGAGATCGAGACTTGCCTTCCCACACCTTGGCCTTCATTTTTTAGAGAAAATACGATGTAGCTCGTTTCTCCAATGTCTATGCGATTGTTGCGATTGGGGTCGGAGAAGTTGAGGCTGTATCCACGCAAGGCAGCCGGACGCGTAGTCTGTACAGGCGTGGGCTCATCACATTGGACGCCTTTCCCTGTCACATAAAGCGGTACTCTATTATCTAGTTGGTATCTCAGGCCGTAACGATACAGAAGATTGTGAAATTCTCGGTTATCAATAAGGCTACGGAAATTGATGTCACGGATGAGCCATTGCTTATCTGAATATCCATTTCTAAGGGCTTCTTCTAGGTAGCGGATCGCTTGATAGCTATCCCCTTGCAAGGCTTTCAATCCTGCAATGTTATATTTCATCAGCGCGATATCCATGCGGTTGATCGGTGGGATGGAGCGTAGGAGTGCAAAAGCTTCTCCTTCGGCTCTTTGCGCTTGGCTCAAGAAGAGATAGCTGAAAGATTTTTGCACAGAGGGCGAATCTGCTAGATCTAGTACACGCATGAAGTCTTGGCGTGCCAGACTCTGCTGGTTGAAGATCATGGCTCTGACTTTTCCTCTGAAATAGTAGGAATCAGAAATATCGGGTCGGAATGAAATCGCAGAAGAGAAATCTACTACAGCTTTATTGTGTTCCCCCAAGATATAGTAGCACAGTCCTCTTTTGTAGTACATCCGCGCCATGCGGTTGACGTACTTATTATCGGTAAACTGAATAGCTTTGGAATAATCTAGGATGGCTTTGCGGTAGTCCCCATTGTCAAAATAAGCCGCTGCTCTGTTGTTGTAGTATCCTCCGTTGTAAGGATCGCTGGCGAGGGCTCGGGAGTAATTGTCTACGATTCGCAGAAGTTCCTTCCCCTTCTTGGAGAGGTTGCGCCCTACTTCTTCAAAGGGATGTCCTTTGTGTTGCTGGGCTAGGGAGGGCAGACCTAGTCCGAGGATGATACATGTAAGGATAAAAGCGAATGTAGACTTCTTCATGACTTCAGCTACTATTTGGGGGTACGCGAAAGCTGTTTATAAGACCTATCAAAATTTCGTGAGGTTGCTTCTAATAAAAGATTTGTGGGGGGAAAAATATTCATCGTTCGATTCTTTTCGCAACTTTCCCACAAGTCTAACTTTTTATCTAGATACGGAGATCTTGCATCCTTTGTCGATGACATTGAATGAGCGTGTTTCACAACTGATCAAAAGTGCTTGATCATTGTTCATAAGATAAGCAGGAGGACAAAATTTCATAGGAAAGGAGGCGACATTGTGTCAGTAGGTGTGAAAAAATACTCCTTTTTGATGAGAGATTAGATTCTAGTGTAAATCTTTTTTAGAGACTGTAGCAAATAGTGTCTTGCGTAGGGTTGCCATTCATTTTACCCAAAAATAGAGCTAAAGGAGAATGGAGGCAATATCACCTTTTCTTCTTCACAGCACGAGCCAAAATAACTTCCTCTTTTCCCCAAAATCTTGCAGGTAGTAGTTCCAGATTCGGCGCTTTTAAAATGGCTCTATACCAAACAAATAAGTTATACGTGAAGTTGGACTTTTCATGGCAATGCGCATTACTACCCTCACACACAAGTGGTTTGATCGGATCTTCAAGCCCCACTACAAACATCAGCTAGAAAGGGTGATTATAGGCTTGGCTTTGTTAGGATTTTTCATCCATTTAGGCCTTATCCTGATTTTCGACTTTGAAAGTGGGACACTGGGAATCCACAGCGAACTTCTCGTCAATCCTATTTCGGCGGTTTATACCCCCTTCTCTTTCATCCTGATTTTTGAAGTATTTCTCCTTGTTTATTATCTCCCCTCCTCCTTTACTACTGCTATAGGAAAGCAATATGAAATTATTTCATTGATTGTCCTCAGAAGGATTTTCAAGGACATTGCGAAAGTAGAATCTAACTATACAGGAACTAAAGTAGAAGAAGTGGTTCCGCCTACTGCCGATACAGGAGTTTGGGATAAAAGCATGACTTTTTTATCCAATGCCAAAAACCTTGACCTAGCGGCAGACATGATAGGGGTAGTCGTGATCTTCTACTTGATTTTTCTTTTTTACAAACTGATGCGTACAAGGCCTCGTATTCCTGCCTCTCCTCGCTACAGTCGTTTCATTACACTGAAGAAGTTTTCTACCCTTATCCTTCTTCCTTTTCTCATCATCTTGTCTGCCATTGCTTTTGGGGAATGGCTGATCGAGATCTCCCAATTCAATCAAGGGATCATCAAAGATCTATCGGATATCAACAATGTATTTTACGAGGATTTCTTCCTGATCTTGATCCTGGTAGATGTGGTCTTGCTGATTATTTCGCTGAATTTTACGGATCGTTACAGCGTCTTGATACGCAATGCGGGTTTTGTGGTATCTACTGTACTTATACGGCTTTCGTTCACGTTTGATGGCTGGATCAGCACCTTGCTCATCATCTTTGGCGTTGGTTTTGGCGTCATGATTCATGCGCTATATAATATGCTGGGCAATCAAGAGCTGGAGGTCATGGCAGAGGAGGCGAAAAGAGAAGCGAATCAGAAAGGGGATACAGCAGAAGAAATGTAGTGAATCATGCGATTGAAAAATTTTGTCAACATTTAAGGATCAAGTTACTTGCTTGCCGTAACCTTATTACTGTACCACTACTTTCAACACAGTCTCTACCCCTTCATTTCTGACCTCAATCAAATATACACCTGGTACTGGAAAAGGATATTTATCTAGCAGGAAGATCTGCCCAGGGCCAAATCGTCGAGCCGCGGTCATCTGCCCTGCGGCGTTGTAGATGCGCATTTCTGTAGGTACTTGAGATAAAGAGGGGAAGCGAACCTCAAGAGGGAAAACATCTACAGGATTGGGCACAGCTTGAATCAGCGAAACCTCTGGCTGAGAGTTAATAGCAGTAGTTACTCCCTTTCCTCGATGCCCATATAAGCCCGTCTCAGTTCCTACCCATAAGGCATCGTCATGCAAAAACTGAATTTGGGTTCCTGAGGGATAGGTATACCCTCGTGTCCACGATGAGGCTCCTTTAGAAAAATAGTATATCTCTTCGTCGACAGCTGCATATACAGTATCTACTCCATACGTGAGGGATTTGACGATTTTACCTGGGGAAAAAGGAAAGCCAGAGGTCGTGTAAGGCGTCCACACATTCGTCCCCTTCAAATCCTTGAAGTAAACTACAGGATGATTCGTTTCTATATCTATCCCACAAGCTACCAGCGTATCTCCACTTGGACTTCGAGAAATGTCCGTAACACTGACTATAATAGCTGATCCCGTGCTTGTGCCTCCACTGCCCATGTCTTGCATCACGGTCCATGAAGTCCCATGTTTGACGAGACGATAGATTGCATGACCACCTGCAACCATATGGTTATAAGCTACGCCAATGTAGGCTACCGTATCCATGCCTTCCTGCGTAAACACGATGTCTTTCACATTCACATCATAACCTGTGGTAGTAGCTTGGATAAGTTGTTGCTGCCACGTCATTCCTCCATCTAGCGAATAAAATAATCCTCCATTCTCTCCCCACTCCATCTCATAACCTACCATGACGATATTTTCGTCGAGGGGGCATGTTTTGACAGCTTGTATGCGCGCTGCGCCTGTAGTCAGGTTTTCTGTGGAAGGGAAATCATAAGGCGGATCTTCGGCTGAGAACACGCGATGCCAAGAATGCGCCCCATCTTCCGTTTTGTATACGCGGAGATTACAAGCGTAAACAGTCTGCGTATCTTGACCTGACATAGCCACAGCATAATAAGGAGTATGATCTCCATTGGGGAAATGAGGGGCAGACCAAGTGGGTGTGTTGGGATAGTTACTCACTTTTCGAATGCCCGAATTTGAAGCGACCCATGCGATCTGTTTTCGAGCAACTATGTCCATCCCATTGACTTGTACAGCCTCTATCCCTTCATTGATCTCCACAATCTGCTCGCCTCTATTATCCCAAACTCCTATGCCCATGTCTGTACTCAAATAGACCACCTCAGGGTTTTGGGGATCAACATATACAGGACCACCATGGAGATGGATTTCGTGTCCCATTGCACCAGAGGTCTTCCATCTGCCAACGAGACCGTTATCATTGTTATGAATACTTCCATAGTAAACCGAATACCTACTGGCTTTGCCTCCAAAATCCAGGTTCTTTCCAGGCGCACCGCCGATGCCTAAGTTGTGGTGTGTCCAGACAGAATCGTTGTCTGCATAAGCGATGATCTTCTGCTTGGAGTCGGTACCCGCTATGAAGCGACGTCCGTCAGGTGCAATCCCAAAAGCTGTCCATTCGACAATCCCTGTCAAGCTGATGGGCGCATAATCTTTCAAGATAGTAGATGCCTGTAAGCAGGTATACACGTCTGATGAAATGTACAAAAGGGGGGAAGTTCCTTGTCCAAATATGTAGAGCTTCTGATTTGTAGGATGAATGCGGAGTATGGTCCGATTGACACCAGGAGGCAACAAAAGAGGGGCGCCAATACCTGCCGAAAAATTGCCGCTTACATCTAAAATTCCATGATACAGCTCGGCTCCTTTTACGTAGAAGAGGTGATCTCCTCTTATCAATAAAGACTCTACACCTGCCCCATCTACAGAATGTACAACATCACTTGTAGGATCTGTGTGGTATAAAAACCCTTGGTGGATAAAGAAAAGATGTCCCGAAGTCGTGTGTGCATCGATTTGTTCGATACCTGATCCAAAACCTGCCTCTGTATCTAGTGCACCGACTACTTGGAAATCTCCAAAGGTAGCGTTGTCACCGCTATGTGTTACATCCATGAAAAACGCCGAGTTGGCGCTCTCAGTCGTCACAAAGATGCGCGAGCTCGTAGAAGAGGTCTTGATCCCCGTAATAGCAAGAATGTTTCCGCCATATACTGCTTCAGCCTCAGGTACAGGGAGTTGACCAATAGCAGAATATTGTAGCAGGAAAATAGTGGTTAAGAGAGCAAGGATGCGTAGACGAAGGGTCATGGATCCGGATAGTTGAGGGTATTCAAACTTTTATTTCACCCACAATAATATCCATGATAAAAATTTATCTAAAAGAAAGTATGCCCAAAAGCTGACATGATCTATTTTTCATTTTTCATTTTTCATTTTTCATTTTTCATTTTTCAAGGTGTATCCGACTCACCAGCGTAAGTCTCATGAAAAATGTGCCATGAAGGATGAAAAATGCGCGCTACCTATTTGGTCATATTCTCCTCAGTCGCTTCGGGAAGTTCTGTCAAATCCATCACCATGAAACCATCGAGTGCATCGTTGAACAACGGATCGACATTGAAGCCGATGATCCGCGCATTTTGGCGAATGTATTTTTTGAGGAGTACGGGTAGGCGAAAATGGCTGGGTTCGATTTCCTCTATCAATCGATCGATCTGCTTGAGGTTATCCCCTACCCCATCAAGGAGATCATTGAGGTCAATTTTTCGAATCTTGGGACGAAACTGCTTACGCGGCTGGATATACTGAGATAGCTCAGGATCAAAGAAATAGCGTTCAATCATCGCCACCATCAGGCTCTTGGCCACATCGGTGTAATCGTTGCTGATGCTCACAGGCCCGATCAGGTAGCGATATTGGGGTTGCCCCTTAAGGAAGGTGTAGATCCCACGCCAGAGCAGAAACAAGGGCAGTCGCTTGCGTTGGTACTCTTCCATGATGAAAGACCTTCCCAACTCCACAGACTGGCGTAATACAGGAACCAGATCATCTTTCATGTGAAAGAGGGAAGAGGTATAAAACCCTTGCTTGCCATATTTCTTGATGATCAAATCTCCTTGCCCCATCCTGTAGGCACCTACGATTTTTTTATTTTCCCTATCCCACATGATCAGATGTAGGTAGTACAGGTCAAACTCATCCAAGTCTTTGGACTGTCCAGTGCCCTCGCCTACGCTACGGAATGTGACCTCGCGAGATCTCCCGATCTCCTGTAGCAGGTTGGGAATCTGCTGCGCTGCAGCTACATAAATATCAAATTCTGCTTGTGATGTGAGCTTATGTTCTTCTCCAAGTGCCTCTATTTCTTTAAGGATCAGATGCTGAGGTCTTGGATCGACGATGGGTTGCTCTTTCTGTGTGGGCTTGTTTCTGCTGCGGCTGCCGAAGAATGTCCCCACTTCCAGATTTGACCCGATAGAATACGTTCTAGCACGCAGGTATCGTCCAAGACGGTCTACCCCGTCAATTTGCTTGATGTCTCGTACGGAGATGGGGGAGCCTACGCGTACACGGACCTTGGAATGGGCCATTTTGAGGCTTTCACGTGGGATCTGAGCCGTACGAAATAGGGGATGAATCATGCCCATGAGGTGAAACAAAGGACTATTGGCACCCGAAAAATAAATGGGAATAACGGGGACGCCTGCTTTCTGGATCAGTTTGACGGCCGGGCGCTGCCAGGCTCTGTCAGAGACAGTGAGAGACTTGGGCTGGAAGGTCGATACTTCTCCCGCAGGAAAAAGCCCTAGCGGATGCCCTGCCTTTAGGTGCTCCAAGGCATGTTTCATGCCTGCAACATTGATGGCGGAGCCTTGTGCTTCCATGGGGTTCACCCAGATGAAATAATCTTTGATCGGCTCTACTTGCTGGACCAGGCGATTGGCCATGACCTTAAAATGTGGGCAATCTTTGGCGAGATGTTTCAATAAAATCAACCCATCCCATGTCCCAAAAGGGTGATTGGATATTGTAATAAAAGGCCCTTCTTTTGGAATTTTTTGCAATCCTTTTCCTTCCCATTCTACCTCTATGTCCATTCGCTCCATGAAGGCGTCTATAAATTCCAACCCTTCTTTCTCCTGAATCTCTTGATATAGTTTATTGAATTTGAATAAACCCGTCAGGCGCATCAAAGGACCTGCTACTCCTGCCATTCCATACCGCTCAAGCTGCGTCGCTCGAACAAACTCAGCCTTACTTACCAATTCCTTCATGAATCTTAATCCTGGTTGATCTGTCTAGGGGAAGTTAAATTTTATCCAAGAGACTCAAGATACTACATATCATTCGTTTTTAATACGTCCATCCTCACTTTGCCTTATTCTTCTCCTCTTAGTCTGTAAAATCTTGGTTGATGACCTACGCAAAGAAATAACAATTATCTCCAAGTTCATACATTTGAAAGCACGGGTAAATAGCACATAAGACGAAAGGTGTCACCTCAATGGTTCGCTAACTTTCCTTCACATTCATTTGTGATCATCACGAATGCATTTAGATAAAATTCATTTTCAATTTAGAGACCTCAATTTATCGCGTCTCTACAGACGAGAGAGAATCTTTATTTTGTAGAAATAATTTATTAAGGCCATGCATGCCCCTTGAGTTGCTATTTCCCTACTGATCATCAAGATAAACGCAAATCAGTAATTCTAATATAAAATAAAGATTTCGTACGTTTTAAAAGTCTAGACTTTTCGAGCAAAATCCAATCATGTGATACATTCATCGGCTCGTCCCTCAATTTAGACCGCTACTTATCCCTTCCTGATTTTCCCTTTCAAAAAGCAGTATATATGTACTGTCAATGAGTGACACAACTAAGAGAAAATAACTAAGATGAAGAATCCATTCGCTCCCAGAAAAAGAGAATATGTCTTGACAGCTACAGAGCGTGTACACGAAAAAATGGTACTGGGCTTTTGTATGCTGATTTGTCTGGGCTTCTTTACGAAGATCGTATTTTTCTAGCCTGCGCATAGACCAAAGGAATAAGGCGTTTCAACTTTCATTCCTGATCTTTTACATTCGAGATAATCATACGTTCAGAAGATAAAACTTTCATCTGGAAGGTATTGTAAAAGGAAAAGCACCCATTCCTCTACATCCCTCAAGGCAAGATGAAAGCCCATAGAGGCAATGAATTCCCCAACATGCCCCCCCTTTCTGAACCTATCACTTACAGGTTAATTGAAAATCTGTACCTTTACTCTTACTCAAACCCAACACCCCACCAATCCCCCATCAGATGTCGTCTTAGGTGACAACTGGCTTGTGCTTCGCGTCTGTGGGCTGGTGCCAGACAGAAACGAAGAACTTACATGCAACCCTTTCTTTTTCATGTTTCCGACGAAAAACCCACATCAGATCCCCCTTCCTTGTCTTTGAGGCAGTGGATCAAGGATCAGGTGATTCGGTACAAGCTAGAAACACCCATAGGCTACTTGTTATTGACTTGCTTGTCGATGGTCATGGCTTGGCAAATCGGTACATTTGGATGGGTTTCGGGTGCCGTACTCCTCGTTTCTCTCTTCATGTTTCCCTTATTGATGGGTGCCATGTTCAACCTGCGGTTTGGGATATACCTTTGCATGGTGGCGGCTTTACTCCTCATGGGGATCAAGCGATTCACAGGGACTATTCCTCTAGGATTATTTCTAGATGCATCCATCATTTTCATGCTCTTCGGCCTCTTCATCAAACAGATACGTCAGCACAAATGGGCGCCTGCTCAGCATATCATCAGTCTCGCCATTTTCGTTTGGTTCGGGTACAATGTAGTAGAGCTATTCAATTATGCAGCACCTAGTCAAGTGGCGTGGTTTTATGCCATACGTGATACGGCGAGTCGATTCTTCCTATTTTTCATTCCGCTGTACGCCCTCACGCACATGCGACATGTCAGCCTCATGATCAAGATCTGGCTGGGTATTGTGGTACTGGGTGCACTTTATGCCATCTTTCAGGAGATCGTAGGCTTACAAGCTTTTGAGAAGGAATGGGTGCTACGAGAAGTGCCGAATATTGAGCGTATTTTTATTCAGGGACGGTACAGAAAATTCTCCTTCTTCGCAGATCCAGGTTCGATGGGTGTCATCATGGGCGCCAGTGCAATTTTGGCCATGGGGCTCCTGCGCATCCCCAATCTCAAGACTTGGCAGCGGCTCAGTCTTGCTGGGAGCATAGGGTTGATGTTGGTTGCCTTACTTTTGTCAGGTACACGTACAGCTTTTCTGGTATTTCCGCTGGCTGTGGGATTCGGCCTATTCCTCAGACCTTCCAAACTATGGATGGGGGGCGGAGTAGCTGTGGCAGCAATTTGGGCGCTGATCATGTTTGGTCCCTTGGAGCATCCCATCTTTTCACGTTTTCAAACTACGACCAGTCCTATGGAGGCTTTGTCTTTTCAGGAGAGGGAGCGCAATCAAGACTTTGTGCAGCAAGACATACAGGATCATCCGATCGGTGCGGGATTGGGGACCACAGGCAAACGCGGACAAAGATTCTCTCCTTATACCTTACTTTCCCAGTATCCTACAGATAGTGGATTCGTTCAGATTGGTATTGAGACGGGCTGGTTGGGACTGTTGATCTATTGTGGATTCCTATTTCTGATTTTGGCTGTAGGTGTTCGCAACTACTTTCGGACTGTCAGTCCTCTTTTAAAAGTGTGGTATGTAGCTATCTTAGCTTCCATGATGTTTCTGATTCTCAGTAACTATGCACAGCCTACGCTCGTCTCTCCTCCTACGAACATCTTTTTCATTTTGTGTATGTCTCTGTTGGTGATGCTCAGAAGATTTGACAATGAATATCTTACCTTCAAAGTACTCCCCTAATTTGGATTTTTATAAATATGGACATAAATTATTTCATATATACAGAAAATATCATAAGAAAATCGCATATAATTTGATTTTTTAGCAAACATTCGTCTGATTTTCAGTGTATTTAATCAAAAATATAAGATCTAATATTTATGTGATTTCTTTTCTCATAAAAGTTTATATATTTATTTCAAAAACGAAAACATATGGAGGTATTAAACAGAATCACACTTAATCCTGAAGTGTGCAACGGGCGGCCTACCGTACGCAATCAACAGCTGACCGTAAGTCAGATCCTTGAGTTGCTGGCCGGGGGAAAAAGTACGGACGAGCTTCTTTCTCAGTTTCCCTTTTTAGAAGCCGAAGATATCCAAGCCTGCTTGATGTATGCAGCGCGTATGGCCAACTTTTAGGGAATCTTTTTTTATCCAAAAGACCAGCAGATCATCCACTCTCCTCCACATGTGATCATCTGCTGGTTTTTTGTTTGAAAGATCCCACGTTCAAGCGTAGCTAAGCATCTTAGGCAATCACGACCTCCTCTCTCTTTTTCTTTCCCCACCTTTCGCAATTTTCCCCTGTACAAGAGCCCATTTTTGTGCATCCTTAATACTTTGTTAATATTGGGACTGTAACACAAGTAGTTAGGCTCCGTACACTTCTGTCCCTCATATACTTTTCTCAAGTCAACTCCATCTCTCTACACCTGGGATATATTCCCTATCGTACGGTGGGTTAGGAAATAAAACCTATACCCATGATCAATGCTATTCGAAAACTTTTTGGCTTGCTCGGCAGGTACCAAAAGCTGTACCTCATGTCAGCCCTGCTCCTTATGCTCTCCATTGCATTTAGGAGTCTGGAACCCAAAATCCTACAAATCACCATCGACCATGTGGTGGTACTCGGCGCATCTGATGCAAGTCTTGGCAATGAAGATCCTGACGCTGTAGCTTCGGCCCTTCTCAACCTGCTTCCTCCACTAGATGTCGCAAACTTAGGCAGCCTCCTCCTAGGAGTTGCCCTGATGTATGTTGTGATCGCCCTGATGCGTGGCGGCCTGCTTTTTTCTTCTGATGCACTCAAAGCTTGGTGCGCAGAAAAAGCAGGTAAAGGACTACGTGACAGGCTATTTGACCACGTTCAACAGCTCCCACTCAGCTATTTTACCACCACTACAAGAGGTGAGTTGATCCAAAGGATCACGGGTGATGTCGATACCGTCAGAGGTTTCCTCAAAGGGCAAATCATCAATCTGATTCGCATCGTGACCATCTTCATCTTTGGCTTTACCCTGATTGCCATGATCAATTGGGAGTATGCCCTGATATGTCTTACGGTATCTCCATTGATTGGTATTTCATCTTATCTATTCTTCAAAAAGGAAAGAAAGATCTGGAAAGAACACGAAGAAGAGCAAGATAAGCTCAACAATCTCGTACAAGAAAATCTCAACGGCATCCGCACAGTGATCGCCTACAACAATCAAGACTATGAAATAGAAAAGTTTTACGATCAAAATGAAAAAAAGCGAGGCATGGGCCTCCGACAAAATGTCCTCCATACCTTTTTCTGGCCGCTCTCGGACTTTTTGGGCTTTCTCCAGATATCTGTCTCGATCATCGCGGGAGGTTACTTTGCGATGAAGGGTGAAATGAGTGTTGGAGAGCTTCTGAGTAGCTACTCCTATCTGGGTATGGTCGCATGGCCGATGCGTCAGTTGGGACGTACCCTCTCTGAGCTGGGTATCGCTACAGTAGCGATGGAACGTCTTCGTGAGATAGAGGACGCAAAGGTCGAATCCAAAGCTGGCGAGAAGCCCGAAAAGCTCAAGGGACATTTGCGATTCGAGCATGTATATTTCCGCTACAAGCCGACAGACGAATGGGTGCTCAAAGATGTATCCTTCGAAGTACGGGCAGGTGAAAAGATTGCTTTTGTGGGTCCTACGGGTGCAGGTAAATCGACATTGATCAAGCTATTGCTTGCCTTGTATAAGCCTCAAAAGGGACAGATCTATCTGGACGGTAAACCGCTGGATAGCTACGCCCCCGACTTCCTGCGCGAGCAGATCGGTCTAGCCTTACAAAAGGCTTTCTTGTTCTCTACCACCATCAAGGACAACATCGCTTACGCAAAACCTGAAAGTCCTTTGGAAGATGTCATGGAAGCAGCGCAAGTCGCACAGTTTAGTGAGATCTCCAATCTGTTTACCGACGGGTATGAGACCATGGTAGGAGAAAAAGGCGTCACCTTATCTGGGGGACAGAAGCAGAGAGTCGCGCTAGCCCGGACGCTTTTGCCTGCTCCGCAGATGTTGATTCTAGATGATATCACCTCTGCACTGGATACGGAGACCGAGCAAGCCCTTTTTCAGGCCATTCAGGATTCACTCCGTGATAAAACGGCTTTCATCTTGTCGCACCGTATCACCTCCATCCAGCAAGCAGACCGCATCCTGGTTCTGGATGAAGGACAAATTGTACAAGAAGGCACGCATGAGGAACTCCACAAAGTACATGGCTACTATCGGGAGATCCACCAGATCCAGACGGCTGTCGAAGCTGAAATACTTAAGTGAGACTTTGAGACGATCGACTGGAGACTTCAGACCAAAAGTATGAGTATTCAGTCTCATTTTTCCTTCATTTCTCCCAATCTCAAGCAAGATGTACATAGAAGATACAGATTTTCAGAAGAAACGGGCCTTGTGGCCCTTCTTACGCCGGATTTTTTCCATGGCGTTTCAATACAAAAAGTGGGTGGTGCTCCTGGTTTTGGGTGCACTGGTTACTGCTGCAGCTGATGCCGCCATTCCTTGGATGTGGAGACAATACATCGACACCTGGATTACGCCTGTAGTCGAGACCTATCAAACGACAGGCAATACACAGACTAGTGGTTTCTGGCTCTTTGGTGCGGGTTTTCTCGGTATATTCCTGGTAGAAGGCTTCGCCATCGCTGCTTTTATCTATGCGGCGGGAAGGCTACAGGAGTATGTCATATTTGATCTGAGGAATCAAATGTTTCGCAAGCTCCAGCGGCTACCCTACGCTTTCTATGACAAGTCGGCCATTGGGCACTTGGCCATTCGCCTGACTTCAGATGTCAACAAAGTAGCACGCGTCATATCTTGGGGGATTGTAGATCTCCTTTTTGGTGTGTTCATGATCATCGTCAGTATGACGACCATGATTGCCATCAACTGGAAGCTTTCGCTAAGTGTACTGTTGGTGATTCCGATTCTCCTTTTTCTGGCTGTAAGGGTGCGCCTGCTTCTGCTGGGATATTCTCGCAAAGCGCGCAAGACATACAGCCAGATGGCCGCTTATATGACCGAGCATATCAATGGGGCCGAAGTCAATAAGACCACCGTCCAGGAGCATCGTTCGGCACAAGGTTTTGATGATGTGACAGAGACATTTCGACATTCGGTTTATAAAGCCTCTTTCTTTTCAGCTTTGTATAATCCCATTGTAGTATTCACAGGATCGATTGCTGCTGCACTGGTCATCTACTTTGGTGGACACTTGGCTCTGACAGCAGAGACAGGCATCACAATTGGTACTTTGGCTGCATTCTTTCTGTATGCACGTATGATTTTTGAGCCGATTTTTGACATCACGCGGTACTATACCATGGCGCAGGACAGTCTCTCGGCTGGGGAACGGATCTTTTCTTTGATAGATGAACCTGTTGCCATTAAGGATGAGGGAGAGGTAGATGATTTTGGTAAAATAAAGGGTGACATCGCATTTGTAGAGATGGATTTCCACTACAAACCTGACAAACCTATTTTCCAGAACTTCAACCTGCACATCCCTGCGGGTCAGTCTGTCGCACTTGTAGGCACTACAGGAAGTGGCAAGACAACGCTTTCTAGCTTGATTGCGCGCTTCTATGAGCCTGTCAATGGCGAACTTCGCATCGACGGAGTGGATTACCGCCAGCGAAGCTTAGATAGCTATCGGGAGCAGCTAGGCGTGATATTACAGACACCCCACTTATTTTCGGGTACACTGCGTGAAAATCTGGCTTATGGAAAATTGGGTGCGACTGATGAAGAGATCAAAGCAGCACTTGACCTGATCGGACTGGGAGACTATGCACATCGGCTGGATGAGCAGGTCGGAGAGGAAGGGAATAATTTCTCCGCTGGCGAACGTCAGTTGATCTCCTTTGCTCGGGCTTTGCTCAAAGATCCTGCGATCCTGATCATGGATGAGGCGACTTCGTCGGTAGATACGCTAGCGGAGCTACAGGTGCAGCAAGGCATCAACCGTATGATCGAAGATCGAACCGCCATCGTGGTCGCCCACCGTCTGTCTACGATCCGTAATTGCGATCGTATCCTGGTGGTGGACCATGGCAAAGTCATCGAGGATGGAAGTCACGAGGAGCTGCTCAAGCTCAAAGGGCACTATCACCAGCTGTATACTCAGCAGGCACGCGCGATGCAGTAAGTACAGAGTAGCATATCGTTTATCACAAAAGGTCAGGGGATATTTTTCCCTTGGCCTTTTTTACTTTTCCTTTCTTTTTTCCAAAAAAATCTCTACTTCCAAACGCTGCTATTCGGCTTTTTCTCTTTATCTATTTCCCTTGTACCTGAAGTTAACACACAACTTTTCCTCTCACTTTTCCATCGAATCCTCCATCATGCTGTAGATATTCAGAGGAATATTGCTCATCACCCATGAAACTGATCGCCCGCGCGCCCTTATTTTTTGTTGCTTTGCACATCTTCTCAGGCATATGCTTGAGTCCTTACCTAAAAATGGGAGGGTACTTTCTCCTCATTCCCCTACTCTTTCTCCTTCTATGGATATTTTCTTATCGGTTCACCCACTTTTATCAAGGGGATCTTATCAAGCATAGCGTACTGGCTATTTTCTTCGTCTGGATAGGCATTGCACTGCCTCAACTGGACTTCAGATCGCCCCAAGCCCCATCTCTTGAGACAATCAATTGCCAGGAGGTAGAAATCATGGGCGTGGTGACAGGAAGGGTCCGAGAAAGTCCCTATGGCAAACAAGCATGGATAGACGCTTTTGCTTACCAGTCAGAAAAAGAATGGCATCGAGTTCAAGGAAAATTGGACCTCAGGTGCAAGCTACAGGATACACTTACCTTCCAGCAATATGACAGTATACAAGTGAGGGGTTATCTGACGACGATGTATACTTCTTCCCAGGGCTATGGCACCTATCTCCAAAGGGAAGGGATTCTTCATAGCCTATATCTAGAACAAGGATGTGTACATGGTATCAATCAAGACTGGAAATATGCAGCTTGGTGGATGCAAAACTATCTCTCAGAGTGGCTAAAGGCACTATTTGTAGATGTCGAAGCGGGAAATATCGCCAGGGCCATGCTACTCGGTGACCGATCAGCTCTCGATCGAGATACAAAAAAGGCTTTTTCAGATGTGGGAATCAGTCACATCCTAGCCATATCAGGGCTTCATGTGGGGATCATTTTTCTCTGTCTGGATTTCTTACTGATGTGGCTCCATCGGTTTCCAAGAGGAAAGCGGATCAAGCAAGGAGTCATTTTGATGCTACTGCTAGCCTATATGTTTGTCTCGGGCGCGAGTCCTGCCGTCGTACGAGCAACACTCATGTTTGGGACCATACTGGTGATGCGCTTGTTGCGAGAGCGGTACGTCATCCTCAATGTCGTTTCCCTAGCCGCCCTGATCCAGATGATGGTGGAACCTTCGGTCGTATTTTCTTTGGGCTTCCAGCTTTCTTACTCGGCTGTAGTGGCCCTCGTGACTTTATATCCTGCGTTGGATGCCTATTTCCAATCCGATTATATACTGCTCAATATACTCAATGGATGGATTGGTGTCACGCTAGTGGCGACCTTGGCTACTGCTCCCTTGATCTGGGTCCATTTTGGCAAGTTTCCAACTTATTTTCTCCTGAGCAATGTGTTGGTCAGTGCTTTTGCATTCGGCGCTGTACTCACAGGATTTCTGACGATCCTCTTTATATGGATCCCTGGTTTAAACGCTTTATTGGCACAAGCTTGTACTTTATGCATACGATGCATCCATCTGATCGCTCAGCTGATCTCCTCAAGTCCTCATGCAGTGATTCAAGACACAATCTTGCCATGGGAGGCATTGGGGATACTAATGATTCAGTTATTAGTTGCTGCTGCTTTCCTATTTTTCTCTCAATATGGAGCCTTCTTTTCATTCTCCAGAAGATAAGCCAAAGCCTCCAAGTAGTAATAATCTGCGTAGATCAAGGGTCGATCTATATCGTGCGCATGAGGGACACTACCCACAGCATGAGAGAGGATAAAGGGATCACTCGAATCTCTGTATGGAGCTTGGGACAATCGAATAAATGTCTGCTGGGCTGCTGATCGATAACGCGCATCGTCTGTCCAATCTGCTAGTCGCAACAAACCGACAGTCGCTATGGCTGCCGCCGAAGCATCTCGAAAAGGAGGGTCTCCCGCTACCAAGTCAAAATCCCAAAATGGCACCTCATGATTGGGCAGTCGATTCAGCCAGTAAGCTGCGGCAGCCTGTGCCGCATGCAAGAAGCGTACATCTCCTGTATACTGATACACCATACCAAATCCATATATGGCCCATGCTTGCCCCCTGCTCCAGGTAGTATTCTCCGATTTTCCCTGTCCAGCAAAATTGTCATTCCACTTTTTTTCTTCCTTGTCCCACACGACTATATGAATCATACTCCCGTCGGAACGTTGATGATTTTGAAGACTAAAATCTGCATGAAGCTCCGCTATATGTGCAAAGGTAGTGTCTCCTGTTTGTCTACTCGCCCAAAAGAGTAGTTCCAAATTCATGAGATTATCAATAATCACGGGGCACATGCGCTCCTCCAGCGAACCATAGGATTGGATGGCACCTACAGCAGGAACAAATCTTTCTTTGAGGGTTTGAGCCGCTGTGAGCAAGACAGAATCCCAGGCAGTATTTTCTTCATAAAGTACTCCCTGTCCAAAGCTATTCATGATCATAAATCCCAGATCGTGGGTACTCCTATTCAGGCTTTGGTGGCGCATCGCCCAAGTGTAGGTCCTTGCCTTGGGAAGCCAAGTAGTATCGCCCGTCATCGCGTAGGCCTTCCAAAGACAGCCTGCATAAAAACCCGAAGTCCAAATGTAGTCAGGATCAAGAATCAAGGATTGCATCTTCCCATCCCACGAACGTGGAAAGCGCGTGGTGTCTACATGCATATGAGAAAGCTTCTTCAGATCGTGTAGGGCAGAATCCCTTACCTCAGACAGATCAATCTCTTGCTCAGAAAGCACCACAGCATCAGGTAGTGGCTTTAACTGGCAGCTCCAAAGACTTATCCATACACCCAACAGCACATATCGGCTCATCAATTTTAGGGAAAGAATGTTCACAGGCTCCATTTTTTGCAAAAAATTCTTCCAAAAATTTACGCTATGCCAACTCCTTCTTCGTGGATTTGATGGCTACACGTTATTATTTGAGGATAAATGGAAGAAATTTTCAAAAAGAAAATTTTTATTACTTTTGATATCGATATAAATGAAGCAAATGCTTGATAGAGATGCGTTCATGTCGTTTATCTAATGAATGGAAAAAAAGCGCCATACACATGCGATTTCCATCTTATATGAACCCATCCGTCCTGCTAGGATAGTTATGCCTGTTCATTTTCATTCCAAAATGGATTTTTTATATGTCCAGACGCCTAAATCGTAGGACCGTCCTAAATATATTAACATATTTGCACAGCAACCGTCCTTTTGCGCTATGATCAAAGAAAAAGAAACGCTGATCCAACCTGCTAAAATCCTGATTGTCGACGACGAAGAAGACATTCTGGATCTGCTTGAATACAACTTTCAACAGGAAGGCTATGAAGTCATCCGTGCTAACGATGGAGAGGAAGCCCTCAAAGTGGCAGCGGAAGAGCAACCTGACCTCATCATCTTGGATATCATGATGCCCAAGATGGATGGCGTGTCTACTTGCTTGGCACTCCGATCTACACAGGGGCTAGAACATGTATCGATTGTCTTCCTCACTGCGCGCTCAGAAGAGTACTCTGAAGTTGCAGGATTCGAAGCAGGGGCAGACGATTACATCTACAAGCCTATCAAGCCGAGGGTACTCAAGAGTCGTGTCAAAGCGATGCTTCGAAGGCACCAAGTACGCTCTAAGCGTGATCCTAATGTCATTGTGATCCACGATCTCGAAATCGTAAAGGACGAATACGTCGTCAAGCAGCAGGGAAAAACTATTTCTCTTCCTCGAAAAGAATTTGAACTCTTCTACTTTCTCGCTTCCAGACCAGGAAAAGTTTATAACCGCGAAGACCTTTTGGTACGAATTTGGGACAACGTACATGTGACGGACCGAACAGTCGATGTTCATGTACGGAAGCTCCGAGAAAAAATCGGTGTCCGATACATCGTTACCGTCAAAGGTGTTGGATACAAATTTCTTCCAGAGTAGTTTTTACAATTAATTAATGCGGGCTTAATTATCCAAATATAGAAAAAAGCTCAATTGGAAGAAGTTTTTAATTTGGGAAAGACGGATGGCTCAGCAGCGTTTAATCGTCATTATCGACGATGAGGAGGATCTTCTAGATCTGTATGAATATAACTTTATCAAGCACGGATTTGAAGTAGCTACTTTCAACCGCGCCTCCAAAGCTTTGAAATATATCAAAGAGCAAACGCCTATCGCTATACTCTGCGATTGGATGATGCCCGAAATGGATGGATTAGAGTTGTGTAGAAAAATAAAGAGCGACATAGAACTAGCAGATATTCCCTTCCTCATGGTCACTTGCAGGACTGATAAAAACTCTGTCAAACAAGCACTTGCTAGTGGTGCTACTGATTTCATCACCAAACCTGTCGGGATGAATCAATTGATCCAACACGTCAATGCCATCATCACCCAAAGCACGAATACTATGACAGGTTGATTTTTTTGTAGTAAATTCATCGCCAGTAAAGGCAACTTATATGCTGGCAAACGAATTTCACCTCCCCTTTCATATCAACAATGTCTACGAAGGCTTTGCTCAAGCTAAAGGGATTGTACATACTTCGTCTGATGAAATCAGGCTAGAATTTCAGATCAGTGATGCCCTAGGAGGTTTTCTGAAGTCTGAACCCAAAAATGTCATCATCCCCCTCTCAGATCTGCTAGAACTCTCCTTCAAATCTAGTGTATGGTCTAGTAAACTAACCATCAATGTATCGAGTTTAGGATCTGTAGAGGATCTACCCAAGCCCGCCAAAGGAAAAGCAGGGGAAGTCATCCTTCGCATCAAGCGCAGCGATAGAGACAAGGCCCAACGACTCGTTTCTAGAATGAATTTGTTGATCTCAGAGTACCGGATCAGACGATCCGAAGAGGAAGATATATGATGCTCCTCTAGGAAGAACTTATCCCTCGCAGATATTAAGCATGACCTTTCATACACGAAAAACACCGTATCAAGACGCTCCAGGTTCAAGTAGTTTACCTAGGGTATTCCATACATTCTCTGCCACGATGATGTGACCTTCAGGATTAGGATGAATGCCATCAGGTAGATTCAAGCTGGGATCGCCAGCCACTCCCTCAAGGAGAAACGGGATTAAGGCTGTCTGGTTGATCATCGCGAGTTCAGGAAATAAAGTCTCAAAAGCCGTCGTAAATGTGCTCCCCATATTGGGAGGCGCTTTCATTCCTGCAAGTACAATCTGAATCTCAGGATACTTGGTACGGGCGATGTCGATCATCTCCTGCATATTTTTTCTTGTCAGCGCAGGATCAATCCCACGCAGCCCATCGTTGGCTCCCAATGCAAGAACCATCACGTCGTATTTATTTTGAAGCACCCAACTCAGGTTGGATAAACCATCTGCTGATGTTGCGCCACTTTCCCCTTGATTGACCACATCATAGTTCATCCCCAAAGAGTCAATCCTAGCCTGAATTAAGTAGGGAAAAGCGTTGCTACGATCTGTCAGGCCATAACCATAAGTCAGACTATTCCCATAAAAAAGAATTTTACGGTTATTATCCATTTTCTCCTCAATAACTTGTGTTTCAGTCTTTTCTGTTTCCTCCTGGGTATCTGAACTTTCGGAGTTGCACGCGACGAACCATAAACTCATCAGGAAAAGGAGAGGAAATAATCGGGGCATAGGACAAATTTTTCTTCAATATAAAAGGAAATCTAGAAGCAAGGACTATGGAATATGAATTCTTAGGTAGAATACTTACCGCAAGCCTCTAGGTACGAGTTCTCCATTGGCTTCCTGTGCAAGTGGACAGAAGATCCCCTCTTTTTGGATGAGTTCGTCTAATTCCAAGAGTGTGGCAAGTGTGATCTGTGAGTAGTTTTGGGAGGCATTACCAAATCGGCGTGACTTTGTTTGCCAGATCTTGGTAATGAGGGTTTGATCTCCCTTTTGGGGACGAATCTTTTGGACGACTCTGCGCACATTTCCTATCCCTGCATGATAGATGTGCATCGTTAGAAGTCTAAACCATAGCTCATGCTCGGCATAGTTGAGCTTATACTTTTTACACAAATCGCGGGCTTTGGGCAGGCATACCCTACGTATCAAGCGCGCTGCGCCTTGGGCAGCTTTATCAAACTGCGCCCTTTCGTCTATACTATCATTCACGATTAGACCCTGCTCACGCGCGACACCCTCCATAAGCTGAAAAGCGCCATAGGCCCCCTCTGTCGAAAACTGCAAGCGTCCAGGACTCTCGATCAGCAGAATCGACTGGGCATACCAAGGGTCTGTACCCTCTTTTTGAAAAATCTCGATGGCACGATCTATTTCAGGTAATACTTTATGGATATGATAAAAGTGCTTGCGACCTGTAGTAAAAAAGATCTCGCCTTTTTTTCCTGTATGATAGGCTACACGCAGACTGTCTTCATAAGCTTTTTTCTGCTTTTCGCCCCAAGACTGGACCGTCGCCAAGGGCATTACTTCGATGATCTCCCTTGTCTTCGCAATATTGACAATGACTGTATCGGGTCCGAAGTCCATCGCATAGCGCCAAAACCGCGGCTGAATCAGGGTATCCCAATGCTGCGTATAGATGGTAGAATCGATGATAACTTGCGTACAAAAGTCTGAACTGGCTAAAGCAAAACGGCGGATCTCTGTCGCATTAGGCTCTACGACTGCATTACCCCAAAATCCTGTATAGATCAGCGGCCAACACATGATCAAAACTAGGATGAATCCCCCGTATAACATCCGCTTACTTCTCATGCTATAAAAATAGATACTTTCTTCATCATACCTATCTCGAAGAGATGAAGTTGCATGCTTGCTATACAAAAAGTGTGCAAGGGACAGAATTCTTTTCTAGATGCGCTATCTGGACTACAGATTGACTCGTCTGAGAAGATAAAATGAAGACGGTCTACCATCTTCCTCAGATTATCCATGTTAATTTTCTCGAAGCAGTATATACCTACTTTCCTCTCTTCTATGAAGGCAAAGTATCGCATTTTTCCTTCATCAGGCATATTTACTCTCAATATACGTTTTAGGTAAAATATTTAACACCAAATAGTTTCTATAAATGAATAATTTAGCATAGCTTACATTTACCATATGTGTTGCTAAATCTTAGAAATGCCCTCAGCTAAAATGGTAACACAGATGAAATTCAACCTCCCTGTCTCATCATTTTTCAACTATAAAATGAACCTACATGAAAAACATCACGAACCGCTTTTTCTATGCTTTACTACTGATAGGCATTTTCGGCTTATACGCTTGTAGTGAGCAACTGGAAGTATCTCCCGAAAAAGCATCCAGCGTACAGACAACTCCCGTAGATGCCTCACCAGCTTCCACACAAAACTGCGTTTACACCTGTGAAAACTGTGACAATCTCATCACCAATGGAAGTTTTGAGACATTTACAGGAAGTCTAGGATCGACCAATGCCCTCTCCATTACCAATAATACTGTGCCACCTTGGTATGAAGTCCGCGGGACACCCAATATCATGAATGGGACGCTTCCTATGACTTCTTCCATGTACACGAATCCTGGCTTCGATGGAACGAACATTCTACACATGAATGAAAATCCTTTCCAGAATCCTGATCTAGGGGAAGCTGCAGCGATTAATGTAAACGTACGCAGTGATGCAGACCTCACGTATTGCCTCAGTTTTCGATATGCCTTGGGTATACGTTTATTTGATAATCAACCCAATCCTCCAGGACAAGTAGAAGCGAGATTAGCTAATGGAGTACCTCAGAGTACACAGAAACCCGAGATCGATTGGACAACCTACACGAACCAATTGGTAGGAACAGCTACTACCTCTACCACTTGGCAGACCTCTACCTATCAATTCAGTGCGAGTCAAAACTACTCTCAGCTCATTCTGGATGCCCAAGCAGTGAATCAAGGCTCAGGAAATGTAACAAGAGTACTTGTAGATGATGTACAGCTTAGCTGTCAGACAGATGCGCTACAAGGAATTAACATTACCCAAAATGCAGACGGCACGATCACCTTGAGCGCAGACTTACAGGGACTCCCCGCCAATGTCACCATTGTATCGTATGAGTGGTGCGGAATTTCTGCTGGTCCTAATAGCTCCACAGTTACCATCCCTGCTCCTAGCCAGGCAATAGATGTGTGCCTCAAAATCAAAGATTCGCGTGGATGCTGTGCCAGTGTGTGTGAAAAAATTGAGATCGTCGAATGTGATTCACTCAAACTCAGCTCTTGCTGTACGATCAATGTAGGTTCGGGAGGGATAGGCACTGTCGGAGGTACTAAAAATCGTGAAGCTGCCCTTCAAGCCATCAGTGCGAGTGGACTTCGTAACATCAGCGAAGCAAGTCCTTTCCCAGCAGTATGTGATCCATGTATCGACGGATGGTATCCTGTATGGGTAGAAGATGCTGGCAACAATCCTGTAGGGATACCAGGTGATCCTTGTTATGTAGTCGAATGGTTTGATGATCAAGGGAATCTCCTGTATACAGGCTGGTCTTTCCCAGCCAATGTAGATCAAGTGTATACCGTACGCGTGACAGACACTTGCAAAGACTGTGTATGGGAGGAGAAGTTTTCTTACAGTTGCTGTACGACACCCGAAAAGCCACGATGTACCATCGACAGACGAGGTTTTTCAGTCTTGAGCTGGAATCCTGTACCAGGAGCAACAGGCTATCAAGTTCAAATCACAGTCAATGATCCTAATTGTTGTAGAAAAACGACCAGTCTACCTTACTCTTTGCCTCTCATTGATGTATCGAGCACTTCCTATACACCACAACTTAGCTATTTCTGTGCCTCTTGGAGTGTTCGTGCCATTTGTGGAGACGGAACCTATTCAGATTTCACTGCCTCGCAGTGTATCTGTAACCAATTTTCTAAGGAAGATGAAGAAAAATAAATACGACGATAAAAGACGTCAGTTACTCGCGGCGGCTCTTCTTCATACAAGTACTGCGACAAAAGAAAAAGAGTCTTTGTTAAAGTGATTAAGTAATGATTACTAACACTTTAAAGTCTGATGTCTTGAAGGAAGTGAAGCCCCTCATGGGATGACATCTTTTATCTGTTGTCTTACTTAGATAATATCGATCTCGTAAGCAGGCACTGCATGGTTCTATCCGTGTGGTGCCTTTTTCATACAGAAACAGCGCACGACATACCCAAAGAGGCTGCCTTATCATAAGACAGCCTCAGATTGGGGGATTAACTTGCTAATTCTGAAACGTGGTAGAATGCATCACGAGGATGAACCCCTCCAGCCTATTTTCTTATTTATCTCTTAAAGAAGCTCTTGGCATCTTGATAGTCGAGGAAGTAGATCATCCGTAAAGAGAAGCTATTCAGCATATTGTCAGATGTCAACATCGTCTCCCAGTTCTCACGGTAAGAAACTTGGGTGTCTCGTCCCGAGGTATTGATGTTGTTTTTCCATACGACAGACAAGAAGCTACCAGGGGCAAACTGCCAAGAATATACAAGGTCAAGAGAGAAGAAGTTGAAGTTTTCATCGTGTCGTGGGACACCTTCTGCATCTCGAACTGTGTAATCTGTATCAGATAAGTACCCATCTTCTGAAAGCTGCCAGAAACGATCGTAAGCCACTCGACTCCAATAATGTCTGACCCTCAGTGTGATTCCCGCAAAGGGGTTAAAAGTATAGCTCCCCGCAAAAGTATTCGTCAGATTTCGAACTTCGCGATCCCCGATGATGATCTCCGAGAGATTCCCTTTGTCGTCAAATCGCTTAGTAGCAAAGCCGTATTCGTTTCGTCTGCGCTGGAATTCGAAGCTGTGCTCCAAGGTAAACTTATCACTAAATCGGAAACGTGGATTGAACTCAAACCAGTTATCAACTGATTTCCACTCAGGGCGCGTCCAAACACCTCCTCCCATGCCTATACGAAAAGCCTTGCGACTGTCTGTACTCAGCCAAAAGTTTTGACGGAATGAACCAGGTTTACGAAAAACATAGCCAGCCGTACGCGCCTCAAAATGGTCTACATTGGTGACGGGATTCACCCCTGATCCTAACCATAGATACCAGAAGTTCTTAAAGCCCATATTGAAGTTCCAGTTGACATTGAAGTTGTCAAATTCGTCAGGAAGATGGGTTCGTGTATAGTTGACATTCGCGTTGATATTGGCATTGTTAAAGATGGAGAATGGCTCACTCTTTTGAACCATCGCCCATACGTTGTAAGAGTTCTCATTGGGGGCAAATAGAAAGCCCATGTCATTGACATTATAGTTGTCTGTCTCTCGCGTATGGTTGACAGAAAACTGGAAAGTTCCCGATTGCTTCCCGACGCTCAAGTTGTAGGCATAACCAAGATCAGGGACCATTTTTCCCGAGTCCGAATCGTAATCCAAGATGTAGCTATACGCCCCAAATCCACGCGTATACCAAGTATTGTTCTTGTCGTTGAAGGTGAAATCTACCCGTGTCGCGTTGGCATCTCTCCCTCGGCCTTCACGCCATACATTGGTGTTGGTCAAGGAAATATTGGAGTTGTTCTTCAAGTTCTGGTCAAAGACTAAGGTGTTGAAGTTGGTGATAGGATCTGCTAGCACCTGACGTACATCCTCATAATCGCCTTCCTCAGAAGTTGTATGATTTTCTTTGCCTACGGCTAGATAGGTTCGATTGGTGACTGCATTGAACACACCCACTCCCAATCCTCCACGGGTACGCCCCGATACTTTGGTTGCGTTGAGGAGAGGTGCCTGGCTGGGACGGCTGATGATTTCCTCATCATCATACACTTCTCCCAGTCGCTGGGTCGTAGAACCAACTCGACGCGAATAAAATAAGTTGGTACGGTTGAAAAGCTCTGTTCCTTCCGTAAAGAAGGGGCGATTCTCATCCAAGCGCACCTCAAAGGCCGACAAATTGAGCACGATATTGTCTGACTGTACCTGCCCAAAATCAGGGATCAAACTCATATCCAGCGTAAAGCTTTCATTGATTCCGTACTTGAGGTCCATCCCTCCGTTGATACTTGGTTGCATGCCGCTTTGCCCCTGCTGGTTCATGTAAGCAGAAACATAGGGTGTGATCGACAGACGTAAGGGAGGCTCAATATTCTCGATTCCTGCCACATCCCCATACTGGTTCACCAGACCGTCGACGTTGGCATCCACAAAGTTCCAGAAAGATTCTTCTTGATAGCGTCTGATGGAGCGGTAGAAATTGATCCCCCAAGTCTGAATTTCCTGTTTGGGAAAACGCAACTGTGAATAAGGAATTTCCATCTCGATGGCCCATCCTTCCTCATTAATCTTGACCCCACTCTTCCAAACTGCATTCCAGTTGTCATCCATATTATTCGTCGTGGAGTAAGAATCGCCTTGTACTCCAGCAGCCGTCAGCCAGAAGACGAAGGCATTTTGGCGTTTGTGATAAGGATCAAAGCCTACCCCAAACATATCCGCGTTTCGGTTCCCATCATCCCTCAGCCCTAGCTCAGTGAGTATGCTATCGGGATTGTCATCATACAGCTGAGCGGCAATGTAGATGGCGCGATCCGTGTAGGCGACATAGACTTCCGATTCAAAGGCACTAGGCTCCCCGTTGTCAGGACTATTTTGGACAAAGTAGGTTCTCTGAGAGCTTACCTCGTCTCTCCAGGCGGGATCGTTCAAGACCCCATCTACCTTGGGTGTTTCTGTGATACGTACAGCTTGTATCGTCAATCGCTCCCGCTGGCTAAGCGACATTTGAGCAGTGCCCAGAAGCGGGGGAAGTGTGACAAGTAATACGAGGAGAAAATTTCTTACCTGTTTCATCAGATGGAATATCAAATAGTAATAGTGTGTCTAGAAGTAATGGATTGTTAAGAGGAGATCGACTCCCTAACTACATATACAACAAAAGTTACCCGAGGATCGATGAAAAAGATGGCAAACATAGCTAATTCTTAATAACTAAAAAAAGACTTGCTGATTATCAATACATTAACCATCTAGGCGAAAGTTGCGTAATTCACATATCTTATCATCTCTTTGCAACGCATTCGTCTTTTTTTCCTTCTACCTTTATTCGGCATCATGAAAAATCATTCGCTTAACCTTAGTCTGGATTACGCTGCCTGTGTCGAACTTCTCGACATGTGGCAAACTGAGCTGCCCGAAGGAAGGTTATCGCTTTCGCAGAAAAAACATGCCATTATCTCTATGGATGAGAAAGGAGCGTCGATATTTGAATTTCGACTCCCCCTTCCTATGCCTGCCATCCTAGAAGAGGAAGAGTTAGGGGACTACATCGACCGGCTAGAGGAAGATGTGCCGCCTTACACGATGATGCTGATGCAAATGGGAGCTGCTGCGCTGGGCTATTTTGAGGATGGAGAACCCTATCAACACAAGGCCTTTAAAAAGTACATGAAGCGCCACGGGCAGGGAAAAGCCCAAATTTCCTATTTGAATACAAGGGGGAAATCGAAAGCGGGTTCGCGTATCAGGCTGGCCAATACGATCCGATTTTTTGAAGAAGTAAACGAGCGAATGACAGATTGGGAGGAAATGTATGAACCAGAACGTATCCTTTACAGTTGTACGCCTCAACTCTGGGGCTTATTATTTCAATCCAAGGTTCCTCCCCCATTTGAAAAAAAGGATCGTAGACTCATCAAAATTCCCTTACACGTTCATATTCCCGACTTTGAAGAGTTGCAGCGCATCAACAAGCAGTGTCTGAAAGGCTATCTTCAGGTTCACCAACCTACAGAAATTCCAGGCATTCATGGATAGGGATACAATCCAAGAGGTATAGCCGCAGAGCGTAATCCTCTGCCTACACCAAAGCACCCATCATCACATCTAATGTTGCTTGCAGTACTTCTACATTTTCATGGGTCATAGAAGAGAGCTTGACCCCTTGAAAATAGGAGAAGATATAAGCTGCAAGGACTGCTGCATTTTTCGATGGATTGATTTCTCCCTTTTCCTGTGCCTTACGAATCAGTTGTTCAAACAATCCCTCCATGTCTCTCTGATTGCACCGGATGATTTCTTTTACGTCTTCATTGAGGGTCTCCATTTCTGATGTACTGTTGACCATGAAGCAACCTCTGTTGGTAGCCCCTTCCGCATCTGCCTGAAGCCCCACGGTCAGGATTCTTTTGATGGTCTCCAACGGAGAAAGTCCTAGGGAGATCACGCGTTCGATCACTCCAGACTGCGTGTTTCTGTAGCGTTCTAAAACCATCTGATAGAGGGTCTCTTTGTTGGTAAAATTGGTGTAAAAACTGGCCCTACTGAGTTTCATATGCTTCAGAAGTTCATCCATCGAGGTGGCATGATATCCCCGTGTCCAGAACATTTCCGTTGCTCTGTTCAGTACAGTCTCCATATCAAATGCACGGGGTCTAGCCATAACTTCTCCTTTTCTTTTATGTACGAAGATACCAAAATCAGGGTTTTACAGAACTTTTACCTAAAATACTTCACTCATTTTTCTCTTGATAATCAAATAGATATACTATTCTTCTTCATTTTTATCAAAAATAAAGGAACGATTATTCCAGAATAGCGTATCCAGTTAAAGAATACTCATTCTAAAATATAATTATTCTAATCAGATGAAAAAGTTAAACAATAAAGTAGCTGTAGTCACAGGCGCTACCAGTGGTATGGGATTAGACACAGCCAAACTATTCCTAGCAGAGGGAGCCAAAGTAGTTTTGACAGGAAGAAGCGAGGAAAAACTCAAGGCGATCGAATCGGAATTGGAAGGAGAATATCTTTTGTATGTGGCAGAGGCGTCGAGTATTGTCGATAGCAAGAAACTGATCCAACAAACGGTAGATACATTTGGGAAAATAGACGTCTTGTTCCTCAACGCAGGCATCTTCCGCATGGAAGCCATTGATCAACTCACGGAGGATATCTACGACGAAGTACACCGAGTCAATGTCAAAGGGCCTTTATTCACTGTGCGTGAAGCCAATCCTTACTTGAACGAGGGGGCGAGTATCATCTTCAACACCTCCGTCATCAATATCAAGGGATTCCCTGCGATGACAGCTTACGCATCCAGCAAGGCAGCGCTTCGTTCGATCACGCGCACACTAGCCGCAGAGTACGGCAGCCGCAATATCCGTGTCAATGCGATTGCCCCAGGTCCCATCGACACGCCAATCTATGGCAAGCACAACGTCCCTCAAGAAGACATCAACCAGATGGCGGGGAGCTTTCCCTCTATGGTGACACTGGGCCGATTTGGGAAAGGGGAAGAAGTTGCCTCTGTCGCATTGTTCTTGGCGAGTGCAGATAGCAGCTACATCACAGGGGCGGAGATCCCAGTGGATGGCGGGTTTGCACAGACGTGATGCAGATTTTGTAAGGAATATGTAAATGAAGATAGGGCCTGAGTGTAGCATCGTTCAGGCCCTATTTTCTTTAACCAAATAGTGGTTGTTGTAGTATAGTAGCCAGCGTCAACGTCCCGTTGGTGCTCCAAAGGTTTCAACTTAAACCATTTGCAGGAAGCAGGCGCGTGCCTCAGATCGTTTCAGTCAATTCCCATCATAAATTAGAGAATGCCATCGAATCTAAGAATATATAATCAGCCGAATCTGTCACTTTTGTCCAATCCAGATCTACAGAAACGGCAACGCGCCCTTCTTTTGTAGAATCCCTTACCCAATCTATTTCGCGAACTTTTAAACTCCAGACCTTATAGATAGAGGCTTTTTCTGACTCTTTTATGAATGCGTAGCATTGATCTAATGTCCCTACGAGCACTTCATGATCCTCCATAAATACAGGCATTGATTGTGGCAGTACCTGACCTCCAACTGTAAATGAAGTATCCAACTCTCTATCTTCCATCATCGTAACAGGAGGTTTCACCTGAGAGATGAGGTCCGAGATATCTTTTGCACGCTGTCTTATATCAATCTTACTTCTATTGAGCGAATTCCATTTCAGTAGGACCATTCTACCATAGGGTTCACTTGCTCTTTCTAAGATCATGTCGATATCAGGTCCTAAAATGGTTTGAACTTTCCCCTCAAATAGTGGGGATCTCCCATTACGTATGAGGGTAACAGTATCTGGGTACTGTAATCTATAGTCAGTGGAAAGTTGGATTTTACCATTCTCTATTGAATCAATCTTCTTTTTATTCTCTTTAATTTCCGTCCACAAATAGTATCCAAAGCCTATCAGACCTATGATCGCCGCCCAATAAAATACGCGTTCCAACGTGGAGATGGTTGCTTTCTCTGATAAGGCTTCAAGCGGTTTTGCAGGCTCTTTAAATAAGTCATTGACAAACCTTAGCAATTCCTTCCGAATCGCATTCCGTTCTGTATCGGATGTATGTGTCCCTTCAAATCGTGTGTTATTATCCTTAGCGAGACGACCTTTTAGAATGGAAAGTTTCTCTCTATTACTTTTGCTTAAGTTTTCCCATTCTCCTAAGACATCCATCACATCCTCCAGCGCATCTTCTTCTATGAGTGCCAATAGTTTTTCCTTGGTGACCATAAGCGTGGATTCTGACCATTTTATGTATTCGAAATATCCATAATTTGTCTTCGATATACAATCCTTAGGATACTTCAGATACAAAATAGATAAAAGAATAAGGACTCCTGACTAAAGGAGTCCTCCTGTATCTCGTGAATTAATTTGGTATCATTCCTTATCCCAAAGCCGCAATCCCTGGCAAGGTCTTGCCTTCCAGATACTCGAGCATCGCGCCTCCGCCTGTAGAAATGTAAGAAACCTGATCCTCCAAACCTGCTTTGGCGATGGCCGCTGCGGAGTCTCCCCCACCGATAAGCGAAAAAGCACCTTCCTTGGTCGCGTGTACGATGGCTTCGCCCACCGCAAATGTCCCTTTGGAGAAAGAATCCATCTCAAATACCCCCATAGGACCGTTCCACAAAATGGTCTTCGATCCTACGATGCAGTCAAAGTAGTACTGGAAAGTCTGTGGACCAATGTCCAGCCCCATCAGGTCGTCTTCGAACTCTTCGTTGCGCAGCACTTTGATCGTGCCTCCTTCGCCAAACTCGCTGGAAGCCACACTATCTACTGGGGTCAGCAATTTCACCCCTTTCTGGTTGGCTTTTTTGATCAGCCCCGCTGCAAGCGATACTTTGTCCGCCTCAAAAAGCGACTTACCGATTTTGTACCCCTTGGCACGAAGGAAAGTATAGGCCATCCCCCCCCCAATCAAGAGATAATCCACGCGATTGAGCAGATTCTCGATGATCATCATTTTGTCAGAGACCTTGGCGCCTCCCATGATGGCACAGACAGGCTTTTCTGCATCGTTTAGAACCTTTTCTGCGTAGTCGATCTCTTTCTTCAGCAAGCGTCCACAATACTTTTCTTCGAAAAACTGGGCAATCACTGCTGTAGAAGCATGCGCGCGGTGCGCGGTACCGAAGGCATCATTGACCCAATAATCTCCATGCTGAGACAATCGCTGCGCAAAGTGCTCATTTCCCTTTTTCTCCTCTCCATAAAAACGGAGATTCTCCAGTATCAGCACCTCGCCAGGCTTGAGATTGGCGCTCATCTCTACGGCTGCTTCACTTACACAATCGTCCGCAAAGTGGATCGGAGCGTCGATGTACTTTTTCAGCGTAGAAATCACATGCTTCAAGCTGAATTTTTCATCTACTCCTTTGGGGCGACCAAGATGCGACATCAGGACGCACGAACCTCCATTGGAGAGGATATGCTGAATGGTAGGCACAGACTCACGGATGCGGCGATCGTCTGTCACCTCAAACTGATCGTTCAAAGGCGCATTAAAATCCACGCGGATCAAGGCGCGACGATCCGCAACAGCTGCTTCGGTGATGTATTTCATTTGTGTGTAAAATCAATGTGTGTATAACCCAAAAGAAAAGGGAAAGACTCTTTGCCTTCCTGTGGCAAAATAGTCCTTCCCCCCATATGTTCAAAAATAAATAGCTTTTCGGTTTTTGCAGCCCATCAGATATCTGCCAGATTATTCCTAGAATTCATCTCCTGTTGCATTGTCATTATCCGCTCCTTCCATGCCTTCTCCTTCTTCGATCATCAGGTTCATCATGTCCATGAGTGCTTCTTCTTCTCCTTCAAAGACAAAGGGTGTCACGAAGTAGATACCCTTGGGATCTTCCTCATCATTGGGTTCCACCTCTACATCTAGCACCTGCAAGGAATCGCGTCGTACCTCTTCGCGCTCAAAATCTTTGACGATGGTCATCGCTTCTTCTGCACTATCTGCAACGATGGCGTAGTTTGTCACAAAAGCAAAAACGTCATCCTCTTCGCCTTCCTCTTCTGCGGGATTGACCCACTCTCCTTCTACTAACAGCGAATAAAACTGACTTTCTTCGGAGTAAACAGGATTCAGACTACGCAGTAGATCCAACGCTTCGATATTGGTGCGCTCAATATCCAATGCTGCTCGTAAGTATTTACGCGCTTCTTCCTCATCATCCTTGTCAAACCAAAAGGCTTGTGCAATGTAGGTCAAAATCTGAGAGAACGCTTCCTCTTCCTCTGGCGTCTGCGGGAGGGGCAATACGCTGAGGTCTTCATTGGCTAGCTCCATGACGAGATCGTATCGCTGGATAGCCGTCAAAATCATCATCTGCTGGCGAAATGCTTCGATGATGAGATCTTCATGATCGATCCCCTGGAAAATATTCAAAGCTTCCTCTACATCTGGCATCTCCTGATTGAGATAAGTCAAGGCACGATAAAAGTCAATCCAGTGCTTTTCTGCAGATTCCTTTGTTTCAGCTTCGTCAAATACCAGCATTGCGGTCTCGATCTCTCCTGTCTGCGCATAGATTTTACCCATCTCCAGCAGCAAGCGCCAGGATTCGGGATAATTGGCAATGCCTTCTTTCATGTAGGCTACAGCCGCAGCAGGACCTTCTTCTGCCAATAGGACCTGTCCCATCAGGGCGTATCCTTCTTCTGCTTCATACGAGAGCAACTGCTCCGCAATCTCGCGCGCCTCATCATAGGCCTCATCCTCTAGGGTGCGCCATCCTTCCTCTACCAGGATAGAAATCAATTCTGTATTTTCTTCTGACATTCTTGGATTTATAGATGACTCAAGGGAAGTTTTATTGTTTTTTCTCCCTCTGTCATTGATTCGCTGCAAAAATACAGAAATGAATGAAAGGCCCATGAGATTCAACAGAAAGTTTTGCTACTTTCTTTCTAGGCCCTTTCCAATAAATAGTTCACGATCAAATGCTTATATCTAATATCCGAAAGCGTTATACATCTAATTTTGCTTATTTCTCACCTTCCCATTTTATATCTAGCCAGTTGACTATCTAGATGTACGAGGATTTTCTTAATTTTCGGAACTCAAAAATTGGGATATACTATTACTTATGGCTACTTCTACCAAAGATTCTGCAACTACCCTATCCATAGATACGCTTAAGCGCGCATATGAGCTCATGTCTACAGCCAAGGCGATGGCTGAGCTATTTGAAGAACGAAAAGACATCACCTCCAAATATGTGCATGCTACTTCGCGTGGGCACGAAGCCATTCAGCTCGCCCTAGCCATGCAATTGCTGCCACAAGACTTTGTCTCCCCCTACTATCGCGACGATGCGATCCTTTTGGGCATCGGTATGAAGCCACACGAACTCATGCTCCAGTTGATGGCGAAGCGAGACGATCCCTTCTCGGGTGGTCGGACCTACTATGCGCATCCTTCTTTACGAAGGGACCATATGCCCAAGATCACACACCAATCTTCCTCTACAGGGATGCAGGCTATCCCGACTACTGGCGTTGCGCAAGGCATGCAATATCTGGAAAGTCAGGACCTCGCCACATCCGATGTTGCTCCATTAGCTGTTTGCTCGATCGGAGATGGAGCCATGACCGAAGGCGAGGTGTCAGAAGCTATGCAAATGGCTGCCCTCCATCAGTTTCCTATTCTGTATTTGGTGCAGGACAATGGATGGGGAATCTCGGCACATAAGGGAGAAATGTATGCCCAAAATGCAGCGGAGTTTGCCAAAGGATTCAAAGGGATAGAGGTATTGAGCATAGATGGTAGTAATTTCGAGGAGTGCTATCAAACCCTCCAGCAAGTGCTGGATACCATCCGCCAAGAGCGTAGACCCTTCCTCTTACACGCGACTGTTCCTTTGCTGAACCACCACACATCGGGCGTACGCAAGGAGTGGTACCGAAACGACCTAGAAGCACATCAACCTGATGATCCCTTCTTCAAGCTTCAGGCTGCCCTCAAGAAACGCAACATCGAGGACAAAGCATTAGAGGACATTGAGCGACAGGCACGTACCTATGTAGAGACAGAATTCGAGAAGGCCATGGCCATGGAAGATCCAAGTCCAGAGGACCTTTTTGATCATATCTATCATCCTACGCCTGTCACAGAGGAAAAGGGAGAAAGAACCCCTGAGGGAGCTGAGGAAGTTGTGATGGTAGATGCAGCCCTTCATGCCGTCAATCAAATCTTGCAGGAGTATCCTGAAGCGCTGCTGTATGGACAAGATGTCGGCGGAGAGCTAGGAGGCGTGTTCCGTGAAGCGGCATTGCTAGCAAAAAGATATGGTGATCAGCGCGTGTTCAATACCCCCATTCAAGAGGGTTATATCATCGGCAGTACGGTGGGCATGTCAGCTGTAGGCTGTAAACCTATCGTGGAGATCCAGTTTGCGGATTATATCTGGCCAGGCGTCAATCAGTTGTACGCCGAAGTCAGCCGCAGCTACTATCTCTCCAACGGAAAATGGCCTGTACAATCCCTAATCCGTGTACCCATTGGAGCTTATGGCAGCGGAGGTCCCTTTCACTCTTCCTCAGTCGAGTCAGCCATTCTCACCATCAAAGGCGTCAAAGTAGTCTATCCTTCCAATGCTGCTGATATGAAAGGGCTGTTGAGAGCCGCATTCTTAGATCCTAATCCCGTCGTGATTTTTGAGCATAAAGGATTGTACTGGGGAAAAGTCCCTGGTTCCAAAGCTTCCAAAACGATCGAACCTAGCAATGATTACGTCATTCCCTTGGGAAAAGCCCGCATCCATCAAGCAGCTGATCCAGAGATGGTGGAAAATGGAGCATCCTGTCTCGTGGTGACTTATGGTATGGGCGTACACTGGGCGACCCATGCCAGCAAAATGTTCCCTGGCCAAGTAGAAGTGCTGGATCTGCGTACGCTAGAGCCCTTGGATTGGGAAGCCATCGAATCAGGCGCGAAAAAACACAACAAGGTCCTTTTCCTCACAGAGGAGGTATTGGCGAACTCCTTCATGGAATCGCTGGCAGGAAGACTTTCTTTTTCTTGCTTCCAATATCTGGATGCCCCTGTGCACACAATGGGAGCGGAGAATACGCCTGCGATTCCTCTCAATTCTACACTAGAATCCGCCATGTTACCCAATGCTGACAAGGTGGCTGCGAAGATCGAGGAGCTACTGAATTATTAAGAAGAAAAATAAGTGAAACAGGAGAGTCCACGGATCGCCAAAACGATCCGAAGCTCAAGCTCTACGTAGTCATCAAACTACGTAGCAATCAAATCTATTAGTTTCCTAACTAACAACGCCCACGGATCAGCAAAACGATCGCAATCGAGCCAAACATGCCAAATACGCTCAGCCATTTTTCCACACAGAAAATAAAAAGCCTCACTTTATTTCGAGAATAGGGTGTAATTATTCGGAGAAAGCCTCATATTCAGGCTCTCATTGATCCAAGTCCTGCTTTCATGTCCACCATTTACCCCCGTCAGATTCTCGAACATATACATGCATACATAGCTGCACAGGGTTTCTTTTTTACCAAACAGGACATTGCCAATCTTTATCTCTGTCTCAAAAGTAAACCCTTCGTAATTCTGGCAGGCATCTCAGGTACAGGAAAAACTCAACTAGTACGACAGTTTGCACGTGCGATGGGACATGGAAATCACTGCTTTTTGATCCCTGTACGCCCTGATTGGACCGATCATACAGACCTCCTGGGTTATGTGGACATGCAGGGAACTTTCAGAAAGCAGCCTTTCCTCGAAGTACTCCTACAAGCACAGGCAAATCCTCAGCATCCCTATTTTGTTATTTTGGATGAAATGAACCTGGCACGGGTGGAGCATTATTTCAGCGATGTGCTCAGTATCATGGAGACCAGGGAAAAGAAAGAGGACCAAATCGTTTCAGAACCTTTGATGCCATATGGTGTGGGGAGAAATGAACAAGAAAACGCGTCTATACAGGACCTTACCTTTCCTGCCAATCTCTACCTCATCGGTACCATCAATGTAGACGAATCGACTTATCCCTTTTCTCGCAAGGTCCTTGACCGCGCCAACGTCATCGAAATGAATGAGGTCTTCCTGGATTGGCCACTCGTAGAGGAAGCGGTGCCTCCGTTAGATCCTGTGCCACATGCATTCCTCCTCAATCCCTATGTACGCCTCATCGATGTACCCCAATCGGAGCGTCCTGGCATGCAGCCTGTCATCCGTCTCTTGACAGAGATCAATGAGATTCTATCCCTTGCCGACATGCCGTTTGGCTATCGCATACGCGACGAGATTCTTTTTTACCTCATCAATCGCCATGACATACGCGAGTTGATCTCCCATCAGGAGGCCATAGACTTACAAATCGTGCAGAAGATCCTACCCAGAATCACAGGTGCGACAGCTAGCATACAGCAGGTCATACTGGGTCTCATCAATCTCTTTCGCCCTGAAAAGATGGAAGCCTTCCCCGAAGGAAGTACATATGCACAGATCCATCAATCGCTGGGAGATCCTCGCAGGAAAGGCTATCCCTATGCACGCAACTTGCAGAAGCTTCTCAAGATGTATCGTCGATATGAAGAGGAAGGCTTTACTTCGTATTGGGGGTAGAAATATTGACACACATTTATTTAGATTCTCACAAAGTACTGATTTTGAACATTAATTTTTACTACATCAAACGATATTATATATATAATTATATTCTATTGTTTGATAATTCAATCAATTTGATATTAGATTAGGCTTATATAAAAGATATCTAAATCAATAAGCCATGTTAAAACAACATTTGTACAGCATATCAATTCATGTGTGTGTGTATGCTTCTCCTCTCTTCTTGTAGTCTAGATTCTACTTCAGAAGTAAACAGTGTACAGCTATCTAGTCAAGTAAGCACAGCACAAAGCCAAGTTTTCAACCTTATTCAAAACCAAAATGGAATCTTGTATTTTACAGACAGAGCACATCTTTACAAGGTCTTGGCCGAGATTAGGCAAATCGAGTCTTCCTGGAAAGAAGAAAATCCCCCTTCAGAAGACGCGTATATCATTCCCAATGAAGCATTAGATGCTTTTGAAAGTAATCTTTCTTTTTTCTCTCTAAGAAAGTCACTTGAACAGGCAGAGGAAGCATTTTTGAAAAGAGGTAGAACCCCTTTTTCTTCAAATCCTAACTTCACGCACCCTATCTCTGATGAGTATTGGCGAGCCATACTAAATCCTTACTCAGAATTTGGAATTGGAGATACTACCTTCAAATTCCTCGATGACTATTCTGTGTTAATCATGAACAGTGTCAGTCCTACAGATCTAGATTTAATCCGTGCGAATGTGATTAAACCTGGAGACGAAATTGGTCTAGAAACGCCTAACTCTCCTAACGCACGCATCTTCCTTAATCAAGGAGGAAGAGTCAACAATATTCCTATCGTGATGGGAGGTGTAGCATCAGGTCCTACAATCTTAAACAACGACTGTAACCAAGTGACTACACTTCCACGTTTAAATGTCAGAGCTAGAGATATATCAAACTCCCTCGAAGTAGATATTTCGAGTAATGCTGATACCCTATTACCTTCTGGCCTGTACTTTTCTAGCTACCGAATTACTTACAAAAGAGTTAACGTACAAGGAGCGCAGGAGCAAATAATCACGCAAAATACTACCTCACCGCCAAATCTTTTTAGATGGGAAGCTCCTGGACCAGGAACTTATGATGTGTGTATCCGAGTAGAAGTAGATGGCTTCCCAAGTGGTCCTATTTGTTTCATGAAAGCCTGTGACAGGGTAGCTGTAGATGGTTGCTGCGATGCCAGAGCACGAGCTGACAACGAAGATGGGACAATTTATGGACCTGACCAAGATCAAAGATTATTTGCTGAAGTTAAGTTAGTCAATAATATATTTGTTCATAGGATTAAACATCGCTCTGTTAATTACAGCTTACGAAATAATGGTAACTGGCGACGAGCAAGGGCTTCATCTTTATTTGTCGGACTAGTAAATGGAAATTGTAAGATTTACATCCCAGATCAAAACGGGCTAAGGTGTGGAACAGAGCTTATTGCAGACGTAACTGCTGCAAGTGAACTCGTTTTTGATAGATCTAGAATCTCTGACATTTATAATCCTAATACAAATAATGCAGGTTTTAGAGGATGTTTGGGAGAATTGTTGAAGTAATTTGAAAAAGTTGGAAATCACTCAGATCTGTAAACTTTGTTTGCATAACTTGAAAAATTGGTCTTTTCCAAGTTTATGAGTGATTTCCAACTTTTTCAAATTACTTCAACAATTCTCCCAAACATCTTCTTATTTGTCCTTACGCTTGATCCATCATCTAAACGATATGATAAGTTAGGGTTTGAGATTTATAACTTAATGTCTATTGGTACGCTTGAGAGGGTTCCAATAGAGGATGGAGAAGAAAGACGGTGGAAAGGTACTATACGTTATGATCAATCATTTAAAGGGTATAAGAATGGCAAAAGTAGACCTGTATATGAGGATTTGACAAGTAAAGATATCGAAGTCTTTGTCATTCTTGAAAAAGATAGTGTGGGAGAAAATGTATTATCTGTCAGACTTGGGAATATTATCGTTTCTTCCATCCTGCCTCCTGCACCTCAGCTAGACTCCATTCCCCTCCCCAATATGATCTTCATCCCAGGCGGTACCTTCCAGATGGGATCTGATGAAGGTGGAGGTGATGAAGAGCCTGTTCATCAAGTTACCCTATCCGATTTCTATCTGGCAGAGACAGAGGTCACCTTTGCGCAGTATGATTACTTCTGTGAAGCTACAGGTCGAGTGAAGCCAAATGATGCAGGTTGGGGAAGAGGGAATCGACCTGTAATCAATGTCACTTGGGATGATGCGCAAGCCTACTGTCAGTGGGTATCGGATCAGACAGGTCTCAAGTATCGCTTACCCACAGAAGCAGAGTGGGAGTACGCTGCGGGAGGTGGGGTAATCAATCGGACGATCTATGCTGGTACCAATAGAACAAGGAAATTGGACGACTTCGCATGGCATAGAGACAACAGTAACTCAACTACGCATCCTGTAGGACTTAAGAAACCCAACGCACTTGGTCTATACGATATGTCAGGCAACGTTTATGAGTGGTGTCAGGATTGGTATGTAAACTACCCATCTTCTGCTCAGACCAACCCCACAGGTCCATTCTCAGGCTCGTACAAGGTGGTTCGTGGGGGCTCGTGGATCTACCTTGACTCCGATTGCCGCGTGGCCTCTCGCGACTTCAACCATCCCGACGATGTCAACCTTATTGTCGGGTTTCGAGTCTGCCGGTACTGATATTACCCCTTTTGGGGAGCGAGAGCGACCTTACCCTCGACCGTAGGGAGAGACGGAGCCTGGGCGCCGAGCGTAGCGAGGCCACTTTATCCCGTGGGTGCTATGATTGGTGTAAGACCACGCCATGGCGTGGTCCTACAAAAATCCCCCTATAATCGTATTTTTATCCATTTTTGTGTAACATGGTATATTATCTGTAACCCATCCGAACCTACGATCATGGCAAAAATATCTAACTCCAATACCAAAGCGGAAATACTCGCTGCCTATGAACAGTTGTTGACCAAACTGACTGCCGAGCAAAAAGAGAATGCGACACTCACCCAGCAGTTGGAGAAGAAGCGGCAGGAAGTCGAGACCGTCAAGCAAAAGCTCCAATCAGGTGCTACGGCCAATATTCAAAGCCTGCGGAAGGCGCTGAACGAACAACTGGATAAGATCGAGCAAGGGTTGGAGAGAGAACAAGCAATATTCAAAGAGTTGCAACAAGCCATCGCTACGGAGAAAGCCATGCTAGAGGAAGTCTACCAGATTAAGGCCGAAGCCCAAAGCCTAGAAGCCTTGCTGATCACGCACCGCCAAGCGTCTGAGTCGTTTGAGGCAGAATCGGCTGCTTGGGAGGCCAACTTCAAGCAGGAAGTAGATGCCAAAAAGCTCGCATGGAAGCGCGAACAAGATGCCTATGCCTATGACCTCTCCACCAAGCGTCGCAAGGAAGAAGATATCTATCAAGCCTTGAAGTTGGAACGAGAAAAGGAATGGGAAGAGAAACTGGCAGCCTTCGAAGCAGAGCGCAAGCAAAAGGAAGAACTCATAGCCGAGCGGGAAGAGGAATACCAGCAACTCAAGAAGCAAGTCGCCAGTTTTGATCAGCAACTGCAAGCGGCAGTGCGTCAGGCAGAGAAGGAACTACAGTCTCAACTTACCAAGGAGTTTGACTTTAAACAGCAGTTGGAGACCAAGGATTTGCAGAATAAGATCCAGTTACTCGAAGCGAACATCAAAAGCTTGGAAGCCAAGGTCGGTGAGCAAAAGGCACGTATTGAAGCCTTGACACACAAGGCAGATGATGCTTCCCTTCAGGTGAAGGAAATTGCCTTTAAGGCCATCGAACAATCAGCTACGAAGGCCCAGCCGATCATCCTGGATCGAAGTAAGGAGCCTCGTGGAGAGGGCTAAGGTTGAGCCACCGCTATGGCGTGGTTGTAGAGCCACCGCCATGGCGTGGCTAGTGATAGCACCAACAGGATAGAAAACCAACGGAACGTTGTATGTTTAAGACCACGCCATAGCGGTGGTCCCACGATTTTCTCATTTTTTATCCGCAACCCATCAAAAGTCTTGGCAATTCTCTTGGGAAAAGCCTAATATCAATATGCATTGTCACACGTGATGTTTTAAGGGGGTATTCGATAATCAAGGAATATAGAAAGAAGCTCTGGTAGAGGTAAAGCGTCTGTGATCCCCTTATAGACATCAAATGTGAGTATCCCCCATGCACATCATGCTTCAAGTTTTTCGTAGGGTTATCCATCTGAATACATGCCACTCCAGATTTTAGTCGTAGACGATGAAAGGCTGGTCGAAGAAATGATCAAGTCCCGTTTCAGGAAAGAAATCAGGGCAGGAGAGATCTCGTTCCATTTTGCACTCAATGGACAATTGGCACTGGATATATTAGATGCGCATCCTGATATAGGTATCCTGCTATACGGCGTTATAGTTACTTCCCTCTCCTGTCCATCCGCTGGCCGTGGAGATAAGGACGTTTCCTCTACCTTGGAGAAGGTAGTTGTCTAGCTGCTGCCAGTTGCGAAGTAGGCGGTAGCCCTCATGATCATAGACTTCATAGTCTGCTACATCTACTCTTGCGATGAGGACATCAAAGGTTCCGCCTACACCTGGAAGGAGCTTAAATAAGATACGATTAAACTTTCCAGCTTCAATCTTAGAAAGACGGTTCTGGAAGTCTACCAAATAGGCATTAGGAGGAAGGGAGACTCCAAAGTCTCTGCCATCATGCATGATGAGGACTTCCGCTCCTAGAGCGGCATTTTCCAGATGAAAGCCTATTTGGTAGACTTCCAGAACCGTCTTTCTAAGATTGAAGCTGGAAAGTTTAATC
>JBCBFT010000020.1:0-80000 GCA_038527485.1 Bacteroidota bacterium | reverse complement strand
GCCTACAGATGATCCCCAGCCAGATACGCTTCTCGACCTTCGCTTCCTCATCAAACGCGCCCTTTGGCATGCTACTGAAGAGGAAGAAGACGATATATTTGGTATAAAAAGCGAGTATGAACTGAGCCATCAGGAAGGAAAGCTTACCTTAACAAGGGTAGTAGAAGAAGAAATGTCTGATTTCCTGCCTCAAAAGCTTTCTTTAAACCAATCCTCCGACGGCTATATTTCCGAACTCTCTCTTACGTTTCCAATTGTGGGAGTAGCCCAAACCTTCTCGTTTCCACGAGGCGAAACTTGGGAAGCATGGACTCCCTTAGATACTAAGGCACCTAGCGCACTCAGGTTGCTTTATGAGCAGGTAAAGGCTTACAACCTGGCTTGGAAACACGTCTTTGAAACCCGAGATGACGAATCCCAAATCAATCAGATACGTACCGCTATCGTTACGCTTGGAGATCCAGGTAAAAAAGCCTTTATGCAAGCCTTGTATGCGCATGTGATGCGTAAGATGCTCACACATTCCATCTCTACCCCTCTTAAAGAGGTGGAGGAAGAAGTTAAAGATCTTTCTGATCCTTTTATTCCACATGGCATCCCTCAATTAATCAGCATAGAATACGGAGAGATCGAGGAAATAGACGAGGAACAGGATGAGGCTACTGTATTACTCAAAACCTGGATACATCCATTAAAAGAATCTAGAAGAACGGTCTTCTCTCTTTCTCGTCTTCGAGACATTGGTAGAAAAGCGGAGGCAGGGACCTTCTTGTACACCACCTTTATGCGAGAAATACGGGAATATGGCGCAGAATTAGAATACGTCGATCCAGAACTTGCCAAACTATCATTTGTTTAAGGAGAATTTCCCACTTATATTACTGTATCGCTTGGAAAAAGGGTGTGGTTTTCCCTCATCTTTTTTGCTCAGATGCCCTTTCCCTTTTAAATCATAGAGAAGCCTGAAAAGTAGTCACATACTGTACAAGGCCTCCTTTTCTGTACCCATACGAATTATACAACACCAATTTCTATTATGACTTCCCCAGTACATAATAAACTGAGGATTATTGTCTTCAATGTTGGTAATGGAGACCATATCCTTGTACAACTTCCCGATAAGCGCTTTGGCATCATTGATTGCTTCAAGGGATATAATTCCTCAAAACATCATAATCCTCGCTTTGAGGAATTACCTGCCCTTACCTATTTGAAGGCTTATCGAAAAAATAATCCAGATACCTCCCTAGCATTCCTACATATCTCACATCCAGATGCTGACCACATCAAGGGCTTCGGAGAGTTTTGGAAACATTTGTGGGCGCTTGAACTTCTCCCAGAGTATTTGTGGGTCTTTGCAGGGGTGAATACACCTAGATATATAAATCAATTTCATGACTTTATTCAGAAAAATAAGAAGAGGATAAACCAAGATGCTAGGATAGATGAAAAATTAAGCCTTAAGCGAAATCGAATTAACAATTATAAGAAAGACTGGATAAGTCTAATTTCTGCTTTGAAACAAATAAAGTCCAAAGGCTTGAACGTCAAGGTTAGCCAAGTAATTGACTTGGGTATATTGGCAGATTTAGACAATGATGTAGTGGTCTATAAAAAGGCTCCTTTCCCAGATCAATCAGATAAATTTATTTCACAATTAAGTAAAAAAGATATTTCCATCTTGCTAGAAAAGAATGGAGAGGATAAAAAAGCAGTTCATGTAGACAAAAACCAGATTTCTGCTGCTTTGTTGCTTGTGTGTGAAAAGGCAAAAGTTCTCTTCGGGGGAGATGTACCTGATGAGGTGTGGAATTTTTCGTTTGATGAATTTGATAGTAGAAATCTAGCGAAGAGGGAGCCCAATCATAAAGCACACTTGATTAAAGTAAGCCATCACGGTTCTAGGCACTCCTACAGCGAACGGATTTGGAGGGAAAAACTGAGCGAAACCCCCAAGGAACATGAGACACATGTAGTGATCTCTGCAGGCCAAAGGTTTGCGCACCTCAATCCTCCGCCTCACCCCCATGAGGATACGCTCTCGTGGCTCGATACAGCCTCCAATGAGATCGATTGCGATGTAGTTGTTTCGTCTACCAATATGTGCCTCAATCCCAATTGCAAAAATAAGACATGCCTCGGTAGTAGGGGATACAAGGCTGAGGACATGGGGGATTTGTTTAAAGAACAGTCTTCAAAAAGAAAAAAGACCCCTAAAGAAATAGCAGGTAAGGATAGTGGGATCGAAATCCAGAAAGCTGTGCCTCTCAAAGGAGAAATACCCAAACTGGCAGCTATAGTCTATGACATAGACCCCCAAACGACACAGATGGAGGTAAAACTTTGGACCATTCCTGGTGAAAAATCGTATACAGGAAAATGCGTATATCCGCCTAATAAACAAAAGCCGAGTATATGAAAGCCTCCCTTTCTCTTTATGATACCCTCTCCCAACTCATGTTAGGATATGTTTGGGTATGGGCGCTGGTTGCCTTATCTATAATAGATGAATCCCTACTTTCCAGTGACAAAGGCCTCATGACGATTCCGATCGCTTTTATTCTAGGGTACTTTATCAATGCAATTTCAAGTTGGGGAGAATGGATTCTTTTCTGGACATGGAGAGGCAAACCCTCTAGGCGGCTTATTGCAGGAGAAGCACCACCTAAATTTCAGATACCCACGATTTTAAACATACAATCTAGTCTGAAGGATGAATTAAAGTTATCTGGGGCCTTTAAGGATTTGACAAATACGGAGTTAGATCAAGCGTTCAACTATACGAATTCCTTTGCAAAGCAGGGTGCGAATAGAATTGGCGAATTCAATGCCGCTTATGCTTTTTCCCGCGGACTGGTATTTGCCTTTTTGGGAGCATGGCTGACATTTTTTAGCTTTAGTTTTTGTTTGGATATTATTCCATCATGGATTTCCAATTATTCTTATCATCTTCTTTGGGTAGGAATACTTATCGCATGGTACCGTACAAAAGAACGTGGCTATTACCTGAGCCGCGAACTCATTTACAATTACGCAAAAGTTAAGGTGTCTCAGAGGTAAGACTATACCGTAAATATTCGGTTCTGTAGCTGTGAAGAGATACAAACTGAAGTCAATCGAAAACTTAGACCCTGTTTGGGACAATCAAAATCTAGCTAAAAAGCAGAGATCTTAGGTTCTGGCGAAAGCTATTTTATAAGATTTAGTGGGACTAAATCTTACAAAATAGATGAAGCTCATGTTCTGAAAGCGCAAACTTTTCGCAGATTTGAGATTTCAAATATGGTCTTAGAAGTGAGACGATAAGTCTACCTTAGATGCTTTTACCTACCCGTACTCTCCCGCCCATTTAAAGTAGCTGTAACCTGAATCTCATTGATCAGTTGTGCGCGCTGATGATACAGAGGATAGGAGAGACCGACAGGATAGGTCTTAGGATCTTGTAGGCTTCGATTCTCTTCGGGGAGAGATTGAAGTTGATGGAGTGATCGTCTCCGGATCTCTTTGGTGGTGGGGCTTTGGTAAATACAGGTTCCATCTTGAAAAATAGGGACGAGTAAATCTTCCCACTCCTCGCTGAACACAGGGACATGTGGATCATGGGCAGATTGGAAGGGTAGGGTAGGGCGGTGATTCCTTTGATCAAAAATCACATCTCCTTGCATGACACCGTCCTTGCTATACCGCCTGACTTGTTGAACCCCAGGGATAGAAACCTTGATGGCATCATCTGAAAGCTTGATCTTATTTTTCCATGTTTCTCCAGGAGCCTTGATGGCAGCCAATTTGTACACACCGCCAAGGGCAGGCTGGTCATAGGCAGTGACCAGTTTTGTACCGATGCCCCATGTATTGATTTGGGCTCCTGCCTCTTTGAGTTCTTGTATGCGATATTCATCTAGGTCATTGCTCGCCACGATGACCGCATCTGGAAAGCCTGCCATATCCAGCAACTGTCGGCTTTGAATGCTCAAGTCCGCAAGATCTCCTGAATCGAGGCGTATACCGACCATCTCATGTCCCTTTTCTCGGAGTTTTTTCCCGATTTTGATGGCTTTATGTACACCTGCGATGCTGTCATAAGTATCCACAAGAAAGATGCAGTTATTGGGCATCGCATCTGCATAAGCTTCAAATGCTTCCATCTCACGATCGAAAGCCATGACCCAACTATGGGCATGTGTACCCTTAATAGGGATGTCAAATTTTTTCCCTGCTTCGACATTGGATGTGCCGATGCATCCTCCTATATATGCAGCTCTACTTGCTGCCTGTGCACCGTCTGGACCTTGTGCCCGTCTCAGCCCAAACTCCAGGACGGGATCCCCATCTGCGGCCTGTACGATTCGTGAGGCTTTGGTCGCGATCAATGTCTGAAAGTTGATCATATTAAGCAAGGCCGTTTCTACTAGCTGTGCTTGGATCAAGGGTCCACTGACACGTAGGATGGGTTCATTTGGAAAGGCCAGCGTCCCCTCTGGCATGGCTTGAATATGTAAGCCCAAACGCATGTCGCGAAGAAAATCTAGGAAAGCAGGTTCAAAGAGTGCAGCTCCATTATTTCCCGTTAACTGACCCAGGTAGTCAAGATCTTCTTCGCGGAATTCAAATTGATTGAGCCATTGAATCACTTGCTCCAAGCCTGCAGCAATGGCATAACTCCCCCCAAAAGGAGCCCGTCTGTAAAATAGGTGGAAGGTAGCCTCATGGTTTGTCAATCCTCGCTTCCAATACCCATAGGCCATCGTCAACTGGTAAAGGTCGGTATGCAGTGCTGTAGGAATATAGCTCATAATAATCGCAATCAGATGGATAAAAAGCCTCTTTTTATATTTGTGTACAAAATACAAATAAAAATGGAAATACAAAAAAGGATGCCATAGCGAGCCATAGCATCCAGATAAAAAGAACGTTAGGGGAACGAACGATTCTTACAAATTTCAGGGCAAAGGACTGCCATGACAGCGACTCGCGCTGCCTGACATGTTTGCAAATATGAAATCTGGTAGTTTTTGAGGAGGAAGGGAATACTTGCGAAAAGCTTATTCTTCCTGACTTATCTCTTCATTTTTCTTTATCTGATCATCACCTTGCGTGTCAAGATACGCCCTTGGGTTTGGGCAGATAATACATAGACACCTGAAGGATATGTAGAGATATCGAGTGTACCTTGGTAAGTATTTTGACTGATTTGGGCCTGTGTAGACCAGATCCTTTGTCCAGAGAGACTAACGAGCTGAAGTTGCACTTCCCCTGCTTGCGGCATGTCAAAGGAGATGGCTAGCTGATCTCCCAAATCCGCTACACGTAGTACATTTGCCCGCTCGATTCCCTCAATACTCGAAACGATTTGTTCTGGGATATTTTCTTGCGCAGTGTAGACGTGATCTCCGCTATTTCCGCTTGCATTGTTGGCTGCTACGAAGGCCGCATAGATTTCTACATCTCCACTTCCAGCCTCTGGGGCTGTCCACAACGCTTTCCAGGTAGATTTGCCTGTTCCGACTGCATTGTGCTCGATATAATCTCTTCCAGAACCACTGATCAGCTGGGTGCTGTCACTGGTTGTAGCCAATGTACCCACGGTGCCATTGGCTGTAGGACTAAATACCGTGCCTTGAAAGCCAAATTTAGAGATCCCATTTTGACTGACAGAAAAGGTCAACTCATAGGTCTGACCAGGTATGTATCCTTCCGCAGGGATGTCGGTCGAGACAGAAGCCAATCCAGGTCCAGAGTTAAGTCCAAAGCTACTATGGCAACTGGCCTGACAGGTTTGCTCACCAGGTGCTCCTGTTCTTCCAGCAGGAGGGCCTCCCGTAAAGGATACCACACTAAGGGTAAATCCTCCTAGCAGTGCTACGAGTAAGCCGTACGTAAAATTTCTTCTGTTCATAAGTGGTCGGGTAAAGAGTAATATGAAATTGAGACTTTGAAAAGCCCCAATCGTTTACTTCCTCTTAAACAGAAGGTTGTCGTTGAAGGTTGGCGATATGGCTGGGGAAATCGCAAAACCCCCTTTTTGGGGGAGTCTGAAAAGGGGATACCTCAGTCAGTACATGCACTATTTTACAAATCATCGTAAACGCCAAGTCCAAATAAACTAAAATCATATTTGACAGGATCATCGGGAGCAAACTCTTTCAGACGATCTGTTAAGGCCTTGGCAGCTTTCCAGTCATTTTGCTTTCGTACTAGGAGTCCCAGTTTCCTCGCGACATTGCCTGTATGTACATCTAGAGGTACGATGAGTTGATGCATGCCGATGGTATCCCATATCCCGAAGTCAACACCTTGTAGATCTTTCCTGACCATCCATCGTAGAAACATATTGATCCGCTTGGCGGATGAACCACGACTGGGATTGGCCACATGCTTATGGGTTCTCTGCGGAAAGTCTTCCTTACTCGTGATGGCTGTCCGAGCGGACATGATCCCTCCCATGACGTCCTCATCCTGAGGTTGGATACCCTTACTGAAGATAGTTTCCAATCCTCCATGGGTTTGATAGACAGCTCGTAAGCCCAAGATAAGGTGGAGGCAGTCTTGTCCGTTGAGCGTGCGATGTACAAAGTGTGTGACAGGTTCAAGCTCTCCTTCCGTGGCGTTCATGACAAATTCATAAGGAGCCATATCCATCATTTCGACCAGTTTTCGCGCATTATTGATGATGGTTTTGCGTTGTCCCCAAGCAATGGTAGCGGAGAGAAAACCTGATATCTCAATGTCTTCCTTGCGAGTAAACTGGTGTGGAATAGAGATCGGATCGTCATCAATAAAGCTGGGTTGATTGTATTGACGATGTTTAAGTTCAAGTATTTCGAATAGCTCAGTGGGAGACATAAAGCAAGTAGTCAGGAATAGATAATCGATTGGATATCAATGATGGATAGATCAAAGGAAGGACAAGGACCTTACTCGGAATCGTCTGGCTTATGGGGAGAAATCTCCGCATGGAGTTTCATGGCTTGTCGGGAGAGGACGAGCGCTGCGACGAGTAAGGAGAATGAGAATAGGACCAGATATTCATTTTCAAGGAATAGGAAGTAATCATAAAGTCCGTGAATCAAAATAGCTGCCCCCAGTCCTTTCATGCGTTCCCAAAAGGGGTGATGGCTCCCGTGTAAGAATTTGGCATTCCCCACATAATATCCCATGATTACCCCAAAGGCGGCATGGGCAGGTACAGCTGTAAACATGCGCAAGACAGCCGTTTCCACACCGTGATCCGTACCTGCAAATATGTAGAGGAAGTTTTCTACGGTAGCAAAACCCAGTGATACAACTGCGCCATACATGATGCCGTCATAGGGTTCATCAAATTCTTTGTGGGGATAGTTATACCATCTTAGGACGAGATACTTGAACAACTCTTCGGGGAGGGCGACTACGATAAAGGCATATAAAGCAACGGTCTCGAGTGTCCCTGCTTGGAAATCGATCGGGAGCCATGTTTGAACCAAATTGCCTACCCAGACCACAGGATATGCAACGGCCATTCCCAATACAAAGGTGATAAACAAATACTTTAGCGGCTCCCGTTCGTACCTATCTTTCAGATAAATATAAGTGAGGATAAATACCACAGGGGCGATCGCTAAGGCCGACAACTCCACTAATTCCATGCTTCGAATATAGCAATAGATATTGATAAGCGAGTACTCTTAGGCTGTGTAGGGCGGAAATGAGAAAAGATGTCAAAAAATGTAGGAGGTTCGTTCTATGTGCGTTTGAAAATCGGCTGCATATAGAGATCCTAGCGTCACTCAATCAATGAGTTCGTGCATTTCGATAAAATGTACTTCTCTTTCACCTGCTTCTTCTCTTATTTCCCATTTGACTCTGAGTAATTCTCTGGAATATCTATAGCAATTTTTGGATAGAAGAGGCGTAAGATTCCCCCATTGATTGATCCGCATGCGAACTGAAAAACAGTATGCTGAGTTGCGTACGTTCATGACGACATATTCATGGGGACCGAAAATTTCAAATTCCTCAAAGAAGTATCTGAAATCTCTAGGTTGATGCTGGGAAAGTATCCGAAGTGCATTCTCCTGATAGATAAGGGAGCCAGGATCGGAAAGTAAGGTATGTTCTGGTGCAACTTCACATTCGGGAGGAGGAAGGAAATATTCATAAGGGATAGGAAAATCTTGTACGCCAATCACAAGGATAGAAGTACAAATTCCTATAATTATGGGGGCTTTCACTTTCATATGGCTGAAGTAGGTTGATGCATGCGTAGCTTACAGGATCATTTGACTTATTGGGAGTTACAAAGAAGTTTTCTTCAGGGCCAATCTCTCATGAGAGTTGGTTATTGTGTTTTCACTTTCTTAGGAAGCATAGGGAAAAAGAATATAGTTCAATATCGGTAGAATTCGATGGCTTGGATGCTTCGGCTGATTGAATTTTTATTGTTCATATATAAGCATTTTTGAGGGATTAGTCTAAGCAATTAATCCTATATGTTCAGTTTTCGTGGGAGATCTCAAGGAAGAAGTAAGAATATGTGAAAAGCGTAAGAATTATTTTATCGCATTGTGAGATACAAATTCCATTTCCTATATTCATCTACTCCCCCATTTTTTCACCTCAAACCAATCCATATGACCTTGCGCATACTTTTTTTATGGCTGATGGTCTCACCTTTTCTTCTTAAGGCCCAGCCAAGCATCACACTACATCAAGTGGCTAGTGGGATCAGTAATCCCGTCGATATCGCCCACGCGGGAGACGATCGACTCTTTATTGTCAGCCAAAACGGGAGCATCAGAATCCTAGATGCTACAGGAAACTTACGCTCGACCCCCTTTCTGACTCGAACAGTTACTTCAGGTGGAGAGAGAGGGCTATTGGGACTCGCATTTGATCCCGACTACAGCAACAATGGTTATTTTTATGTCTATTATTCTCTAGGCTCTACCAGCTACATCTCACGCTACACCGTCGATCCCAATGATCCCAACAGAGCCAATCCCAATAGTGAGCAGGTGATCATGACTGTAGCACAACCTTACTCTAACCATAATGGGGGAGACATCGCCTTTGGGAAAGATGGCTATCTCTACATTGGTTTAGGAGATGGCGGATCAGGTGGAGACCCTGGCAACAGATCTCAAAATCCTCAGGAACTATTAGGAAAGATGCTTCGAATTGATGTTTCTACCCTTCCTTATACCATTCCTCCCACAAATCCTTTTGTCAATGATCCTAATACACTAGATGAGATATGGTCGATAGGTCTGCGTAATCCTTGGCGATGGAGTTTTGACCGCGAGACAGGAGATATTTGGATCGGAGATGTCGGACAAGGAGCCAGAGAGGAAATTCACTATACCCCCTATGATTCGGTAGGAGGGACCAATTATGGTTGGCGCTGTTATGAAGGCAATCTCAGTTATCAACTCAACGGTTGTCAATCCTTTAGCAACTACGAATTTCCCATCCATGATTATCCAAGAAATCTAGGCAAAAGTGTGACAGGAGGATTTGTCTACAGAGGAGAAAGAAGTCCTAGTTTAGAAGGAATTTATATTTTTGGAGACTATCAGTCAGGAAGGTTATTTGGCACACAGCCTGATGCGGCCAATCCTGGTGTATGGATCACCAACGAGTTGCTCAATACTACACGTCAGTGGAGTACATTTGGGGAGGATGCCCAAGGCGAAGTATACGGAGCCGATTACAATGCAGGGATCATCTATCGGATAGATGGACCTTGCGGACCATTGGAGGTCAACTCATCCATTACGTCTGCTACTTGCGCTGCTGCCCAAAACGGTGCGATTGCTCTCAACATTTCAGGCGCCAATGGCGTCGCCCATATCCAGTGGTCCACAGGTGACACCACGCTCTCGATCAGCAATCTCCAAGCAGGAAACTATACCTACACGGTTACGGATGATCTGGGATGTGTAAGAACCAATTCGCTCGCAGTCGTGGAGGAAGCCATAGCAGCGCCTGTAATCCAAGCTATGGGAGGCTTAGACATCTGCCAGGGCGATTCGGTCACATTCTTATTGGATGCAGCGCCTGCGGGCTACACGATCCAGTGGTTCAAGGACGGACAAGCCATTGTAGGAGCAAGTGCGGAGATGCTGGCTGTGACAACCTCAGGAGACTATCAGGCAGCTTATCAAGGCGTTTGTTCGATCCCCTTATCCACCAGTCGCAGCGTGACCGTCAATGATAGCCTACCGACCCCCCTCCTAAGTACAGGTGATACGCTGAATTTTTGCCAAGGGGATCAAATTGCCCTCATGAGTCCGATGGCACCTCAAAATTACATCTATCAATGGTATCAGGATGGGCTACCTCTCTCCAATGATACACTACAGTCTCTTGATGTCATCAGCTCTGGAGCATACAGTGTACAGCTAGTAGGTCTTTGTACCTCTCCCATCTCTGCGCCTCAGATTGTGGCCAAACGTGCCCTGCCTACGCCTGAAATTACGGTCGATTCTGTCACGATGGAACTGGTGGCGAGTGGCGCTTTGACCTATCAGTGGTTGCTCTTTGGAGAAATTATTCCTGGGGAAACCAACCAGACATTGGCTGTATCCAGTCCAGGATTTTATTCGGTGCGTGTAGTGGATATCTATGGATGTGAAGGAACAAGTTCATTTTATGTAGTCCCTGTGAGCATCGAAGCTACGTGGCTGGAGAATGGAGGCTTTGAACTGGTTCCCAATCCTGCACGTGACCACGTGAATGTCCAGTTGAACCTATTGAAAGCAACACATTTGCGCATCCAGTTGATGGATCTTCAGGGACGGATTCTCGCTGCTCAAGATTTATCTGCTCAGATCGGAGCTATGGAAGTATCTTTTGAAACAGCTGCTCTGACGCCAGGAGTTTATACCGTTCAGGTAGTTGGAAAAGAATTTCAGCATTCGGAACCCTTGGTGATCATTCGATAAGTACACTCTCATTTTGGAAGCATTCGCAGGATTTTTGCGAATGTTTCCTCATATTTCCTGATTTGGTTATATTTGCTGAAATCTAGTGTCTCCTACTTCGGTGAGAAGGCAGACTAAAAGGGGAATCATTTGCTGAATTCCACGATAGTCAACAGACGTTTCTCAAACACTCGTGTTCATTTTTTAACCCTCTTGTTGATTTTCCAGAAATACCTACATGTATCATTTTAAGCAAGCTGTACCTGTTTTAGCCTCCTTGGATATTGGACTCACGATGGAGTTTTATAAGCAAAAATTGGGTTTTGTCTCAAGATATCAAGATGAAAGCTATGCAGTAGCCCGTCGTGAAGACATGGACATTCATTTCTGGAAGTGTGAGGATAAGATTTTCCCTGAGAATACGAGTTGTTATATCTATGTACGAGATGTGGATGCGCTCTATGAAGAAATGCAAAACAATGGCGTCGTACATCCAAACTCTACTATAGAGGATCAGCCTTGGGGCATGCGGGAATTTGCCATTCTTGACCTAGACGGAAATCTTATTCGGTTTGGACAGTCTTTGGATTAGGAGCGTGTTACAAATGACTGTTTTTTCCGAAGAGTAAATATAAAAAGAAAGGAACCCCCAAGATTGCCGTAATGATTCCTATCGGGAGGCCGCCTGGAGATAAGATCCATCGACTCAAGACATCACATGTCATCAGATAGACAGCTCCCAATAGCGTCCCCAACCAGATATTGGGTTGGTGAAGACCGCCAAACAAGCTTCTGGAAAAATGAGGAATCATCATGCCTACAAACCCGATAGGACCTGTAAATGCGACCGTCCCACCCACGATGAGAGAAGTCCAAAAGAGTAAGCCGTACTTGAACTTTCGCACCTCTAGCCCTAGGCTTAGCGCTTGATCATCTCCGAGACTCATTACATCCAATTTGCGATGATTGAGCTGTCCAAAGAGCAGCCCCACGCCCAGCATCAAAGCGGTTATAGCTACTGCATCCCATGTAGCTTTTCCAAAGCTTCCAAAAGACCAGAAAATCAACTGCCTCAGTTGGTCATTATTGGCCAACAAATAAATCATGACACCTGTAGCAGCAGTGAATATGGCTGATACTGCAACACCTGCAATCAGCAGCTTGCTATTGTCTTCGAGCAAGGCTCGGAAGCCCAGCCCCACGACCAAAAGTAATGTGCCCATAGCCCCTAGCGCAGCAAATGTAGGGTAGGTCCAGATAGTATAGGTAGCAATCGGGACAATCCCCAATATGACGATGTTCACTCCAAAGCCTGCACCCGCAGTCAGTCCCATGATATAAGGATCGGCTAATGGATTCTTGATCAATGCCTGCATGTAAAAGCCACTGAGTGTCAGTACACCTCCTGCAAGCAGGGAAAGCATAGTCCGTGGCAAGCGCAACTCGATTAAGATGAATCTGTCGGGATGCTGAGGGTCAAATAATTGATCCACTATATCCTGCCATGTGTAATCGGCACTCCCTGTTTGTAAGCTCAACAAAAAGATGAACACAAAGCCCAAGAAAAGAAGTATGGCGATGATTCTTGTTCTATTCCGCATTCAGGATGCTTTCTCGATTGAGTTGGGTATGTAGGATTTGCGTCAAATCTAGCAAGGCGTCTAAAGTCCGAGGGCCTGGTCGGTAGTAAATATCGGGATTTACGACAAAGACCTGCTTGAGTTTTTCGGCTTCCGTATTGTACAGACTAGGATACTGCCCGATCAATTGTTGATATACCTGATCATTGGTGGAGGGAAGAATGAGGTATTCAGGTTTTTTGAGCAAGATGGATTCAGGATCTACGGATGTATAAGGCTTATCGATGTCGGCGAATATATTTTTTCCTCCTGCTTTTTGGATCAATTCATTGAGGTAGCCTTTTCCTCCTACGGCTTGTAGAGGATCTCCTGAACTGGTCAGCAGCAAAGTGCTATAGGGAATTTGACCTTCTGTGGCTTGGGTGATCCTTTTGTCGAGCGCGCGAAGGGAGTCCGCAATAGCTTTGGCCTGATCTGCCACATCAAATACCTTCCCGAGTGCTTCCATCCCATCGTAGATATCGGACATCTTTTGATACACTTGTATATACACAGGGGCTCCGACACGCTCTAGCTGGGCGATATCGTCAGGACCAAAAATCTCATTGGTGGCGAGGATCAGATCAGGCCTGAGAGTGCGTATTTGCTCTAGATCTATCGCTGGGAAAGTCGTGACTTCTGCAAGTGAGAACACTTCTTGTGGGTAGTCACAGGCTTGGGTGCGGGCGACGAGTTTGTCCTCAGCGCCTATCGCATAGATAATCTCAGTAATATTGGGCGCAAGGGAAATGATGCGCTGGGGACGATCCGAAAGCTGAATTTTTCTCCCCAAACCGTCAGTGTAGGTTTGAGAAATGAGGGGGGCTTCTGAGATCAGTTTCTGTTGTGAGTTGTTTTGGCAGGAAACCAACAGAGCCAGAATGATAAGCAGGGATATACGATACATCATACCACAAATGTAAGGAGATGTATGGTTTTTGAGCAAGAAACTCTTAGACCCTATTTGAAACCTCAAATCTGCGAGAAGTTTGCCCTTTCAGAACCCAAAATCTCTGCTTGTTAGCTAGATTTTCATTGTTCCAAACAGGGTCTTATAAAAAGGAATACGAGACGAATCACCCAGCGCTTAGGTACATTCATCTCGTATCCCTCGTTTTCTTATGTCCACCTATCTTAAGATGTGGGTTCGAGGGATTGATATGTCACGCCTGTGAGCTTCTCTGATGCTTCCCACAGTTGTCGCTGCCAATCGCGATTTAGGGCTTGCGAAGGGATGTTGGCCTCTTTGGGGAATCCGCGTAGTTCGTTGAAGCCATCGGGACCGTAGTAGGTTCCCCCCTTCGCTTCAGGAGCCGTAGAAGCATAAAGTTGCGGAAGGGCACCTTGAGCTGCGCTTTGAGCAATCAGACCAAATATAGGTGTGAGGATCGATCGGATGATGGGATTGATCTTCGCGCCATCGGCCAAGTTGGTATTGGAGCCACCTGGATGCGCAGCGATGCTCACAGTAGAAGAATTGGCGGCTTGTAGCTTGCGTTGCAACTCAAAGGTGAACAAGACATTGGCTAGTTTACTTTGTCCATAAGCACCAAAGGGAGAATAACTGCCCTCGCGATTTAGGTTGTCAAAGTCAAACGCGCCACTATCAGCAGCTTTGGAGGCAACATTGACGACGCGGCTCTCGGGCGTCTGGTGGAGCAGATCCAACAATAAGCCCGTCAATGCAAAGTGACCGAGATGATTGGTCCCGAATTGTCGCTCAAATCCATCCACGGTACGTCCTTCGGGGACAGCCATGATACCCGCATTATTCAGCAGGATATCCAGACGGGAATAATCTGTCTGGAAAGCCTTTGCAAAAGTTTTGACAGATTCAAGATCCGATAAGTCTAGCTTCATCAAGGTCACCTTGGCTTCAGGGTGAATATTCTTGATCTGGTCTACTGCCTTTTGTCCTTTTTCTAGGTTGCGGCTGGCCATGATGACTTCAGCCCCTTTGGCTGCCATGGCAAGCACCGACTCATATCCGAGTCCGCTGTTGCCGCCTGTGACGATGGCGACCTTATGTGTTAAATTAGGAATGTGGTTGGCTGTCCATTTTGTATTTGACATGACAGATGTATTGGGTAAAAAATAAGTAAAGTGGTCGTGCGAAGAAACTTTACCAATGGTTTGGAAAGATCTTAACTACATCTTCCTAGACGATTGGGAGGAGGATAAATTTTGAGATCAAACATGTTAGATCAACAAACGGAAGTTACCGATTCATTTACTTATTTTCCTGTAGTCACAACAAATCCCCGCACAAGTCGAACACAATTCCGTTCTTAGCTGTTCATTTAAATAGGATATAGCCTATATGAAGCATTTTACACAAGAAGTTTGGATCACGGGATTGCTGACGCTGGTTTGCATGGGAATATTGACGGTACGCAAAACAGATATACCGACCATCCTGGGCATGGCATTCATGACAGCCGTCGTGGGAATCCTTATTTATTTTTTCACCGATCGCCAGCAGATTGCCAAGGGGATATGGGTAGGCGTAGGACTTTTTGTTCCTATTTTTCTACTGATTGACCAAATGGGTTGGTTGGCTAGATGAAAGAGAAAATCCATTGAATCATTAAGCTAAGCCAATCATCCCGCAGTGTGAAATGTTCACAAGACAATGGTTTGGTTTTTGAGGGCATTTCCCCGTTCTTACAGAAGTCAACTACAAAAGAATGTGGGGTAATCAAACCAAATGCTCGCACGTTCATTTTTCTATCTTAGCTTTAAGGTAACTACGTAACTCGTCATGTTTCACTGGAAACATTTGCCCACCCAAACGGCAACTGTGAACCAAACCATCATCATTTTTAGCGATCAAATTCCAACATGACAACCGTTTTACAAGCATTAACCCTTGATCTTTTATCCCATCAAACTCCAAATGAAATGCCCAAAAGTCCATTAACCCGTATTTGGGAACTTATTGGTCTCCGATATAAATCTCATCCTTGGCACGGGGTGCAAATTGGTGAAAATGCGCCTGAGAAGGTGACTGCTTTCATCGAGATGGTGCCTACCGACACGGTAAAATACGAAGTCGACAAGCGTACAGGATATCTCACAGTAGATCGACCACAGAAATTCTCCAACATAGTACCTGCCCTTTATGGCTTTGTGCCTCAGACCTACTGCATGGATTCGGTAGCGGAGTATTGTATGCAGCAGACAGGCAAGGAAGGTATCGTCGGCGATGGAGACCCACTCGATATCTGTGTTTTGACAGAGCGCGACATCACTCATGGTGATATCTTAGTGCCTGCGATTCCTATTGGGGGATTTCGCATGATCGATGGGGGAGAGGCCGATGACAAAATTATTGCTGTGCTCAAAGGCGACCAAGTATACGAGCAGTGGAATGATATTTTGGACTGCCCCGATGCCATCGTCAGCCGCTTGAAGCACTATTTCCTTACCTATAAATTGGTTCCAGACGAAGTCGAATCACCCAATGCTTCCAAGAAAGTGGAGATTACCCATGTGTATGGACGTGAAGAAGCACAAGAAGTGATTCGCCGTAGCATGGTAGACTATCGCAAGAAGTTTGGGAAGCTAGAAAATAAGCTTTCAGTTGCGACGCTGGAAATGATCAACTTTGGTCAGTCCTGGCAGGAAGCCTTAAATGACAACGGCGAAATCTAATCGTTTAGCATTCGGAATAAATATTGAGCCACACGAAAAATGAGGATGATGATTCGTCCTCATTTTTCTTTTTTTTTGCCAAGTAAATTTACTAGTGGGAGTCAGCATTCGTTTATTGAGGAAGTAAAGCAAAAATGAGAGAGGTATTTATTCTTATATATTAAATTGATAATTTGTAAATTATTTCACTGTCATTTTTGGAACGAAAGCCCCTCAAAGATTTAGACCATGATGTCTTGTATTCAAATGATCAAAAGATTAGGTGGAATCACGAGCCTACTTTTTCTCCTAAATCTTTCATTTCTTCAAGCCCAAACCGATCACTCTGTTGCACGCCAGTGGAATGAAGTCCTGCTTGAGGCTATCCGGATGGATTTTGCCCGTCCGACTGTCCATGCCCGCAATCTTTATCATATCTCTACAGCGATGTACGATGCCTGGGCAGCCTATGAAGAGGATGCACAACCTTTCTTTTTGGGCAATGAAGTAGGAGGTGTCATTTTTCCCTTTGGGAAGATAGATCCGTCCTTGGTAGTTGACAAACAGGCCATGCAGGAAGAAGCGATCAGCTATGCTGCCTACCGTTTGATTATTCACCGATTTCTGAGCGAGACACGTGGGATTGGCACCTTGGTTAATGCAGCCCAATTGATGGAATCCTTGGGGTATGATACGGCCTATTACAAAGTAGATTATCAGTCTGGAAGAGGCGCCGCATTGGGTAACTATCTTGCAGCCCAGATCATCAGTTTTGGTTTAAAGGATGGCTCAAATGAAGTCAATGACTACGCAAATAAGTATTACCAACCTGTAAATCCCCCCACAGAGATTGAGAATTTTGGAATTTGGGGAATAAGCGACCCCAATCGTTGGCAGCCATTGGCCTTTGAGTTTTTCATTGATCAAAGTGGAAATATGGGAGGCTCTGTTCCTGATTTCTTGAGCCCTGAGTGGGGCAATGTCCTGCCTTTTGCCATGACAGAGGCAGACAGGGTCGTGCGTGAACGAGAAGGTGATGCGTATCAAGTCTACCATGATCCAGGACCACCGCCGTACCTTTCTTTTGAGGGAGGGCCTGGAATGGATAATTACCGCTGGGGATTCACCCTTGTCCTCAAATGGTCGCGACATCTGAGTCCAGATGATGGCGTGATGTGGGATATTTCCCCTGCTTCTATTGGCAATATTTCTCCCGAGGACTTCCCTGATAAGTTTGAAGATTATCCCTCTTTTTACAAAGAAGAAGAAGGAGGAGACATTGGCTTGGGGCATGATCTCAATCCTGTGACAGGCCAGCCGTACGAACCCAATCTGGTTCCGAGGGGAGATTATACGCGTGTATTGGCAGAGTTTTGGGCTGATGGACCCGACTCGGAGACCCCTCCTGGGCACTGGTTCACCATTCTCAACTATGTCAACGATCACCCGATGTTGGAGAAGAGATTTGAAGGGCAAGGGCCAGTATTGGATGACTTAGAGTGGGATGTGAAGAGTTACTTTGCCCTCGGTGGCGCCATGCATGATGCTGCCATCGCCGCCTGGAGTGTGAAGGGTTACTATGACTATGTCCGGCCTGTGACTGCGATTCGCTTCATGTCGGATATCGGGCAAGCATCAGAAGTGGACAGTCCCTTTTATCATCCGACTGGCTTGAAGTTGGAACCTGGATTTACAGAATTAGTAAGAGATGGCGACAGCATAAAAGAAGTTTTTCCTTGGATAGATTTTTTGATGAAAAGCTACGTCTGGCGAGGTCCTGCACAGATCGCAAACCCCGCAGTGGATGAGGCAGGTGTAGGTTGGATCAATACCAATGGTTGGTGGCCCTATCAAAGGCCTACTTTTATTACGCCGCCATTTGCTGGGTATGTATCGGGGCACTCGACTTACTCTCGGGCTGCAGCAGAAGTCCTTACTAGATTAACTGGTGATCCTTTCTTCCCTGGGGGCATGGGCGTATTCAAGGCAGAACAAAATAGATTTTTGGTTTTTGAAGAAGGTCCTTCGGTGGATGTAAATCTACAGTGGGCGACCTATCGCGACGCATCGGATCAGTGTAGCCTGTCGCGGATTTGGGGAGGCATTCATCCTCCTGCCGATGATATCCCAGGCCGTAAAATGGGAATCGTAGTGGGAAATCGGGCCTTTGATAAGGCCAAGACGTATATGGAAAATACAGCTGTGGGGGGCTTCTCACTAGATGGCTTCCAAGTCTGGCCTGTGCCTGCCCAAACAGATCTTCAAGTAAATATCTGGATCGATCGCCCGCTAACAGATGGTGTCCTGAAGGTCGTAGATCTACAAGGGAGAATATTGATCTCTCGTGACTTAGGTACAATGGAAGCCCAGCAATTTATCCAGTTTGTCCCTCCTGTCAATGGCAATCAGGTCTTGGTAGTAAAAGTTTCGGGTAAAGAATGGGAGCAGACGCGCAAGATTGTATTTCAGTAGGGGATATGATCACGGATGATTTGACGAAGCGTGCTATGGGGGAATTTTTACCACTCAAAGCGTACAACCGCATTAGGGGTGAATCGGAGGTTGATCTTATTATTGGTTCGGACAATGGGAGGACTACCAGGACGAAGCTCCACCCAAGAGTCCCTACTGTAGGCATTTTCATTTTGATAAATATTGTAAAGAGAAATGCCTATGATGCCCTTCCAAGTCGCGTCTTTGGGGGCTAGTTTGTAAGCAGCAGAGAGGTTGAGGTTATGCTGAGCACTTAGCCTACGATCATTGTATGCTTCATAGATGGGATTGACAATATCGGGTCCCATGTCCTGCTTCATAATATTGAAGGAATCAAACGCCGCATAGGGAAGACCAGAGGCATAGTTCCATCCTACAGAAGCTTCCCACTTACGCCAGTCCACTTGATTGACAAAGTAAATGGTATGACGCTGGTCATGCCCTGCGGGAAAGTCAGGATCGAAGAATTCAGGAAATTCATAGTTCACCTGCGAGAAAGTGTAACTGAGCCACGTCCTGCCATACTTCCATTTTTTCTTGATCAAGAAATCCACGCCCCAAACACTTCCTTCTCCCAATTCATAGTCTCCCTTATCAATTCCTTCAAAACCTGTCGCAAGAGAAGTGAGTCCATTCAGCTTGCGATGATACATCTGCACATCTAACACCCATGAGTCAGGATTCCACAGGAGTCCAATCTGGTACTGCTGTGAGGTCAGGACTGGGATACGCTCCTTATTGGCAAGTACCCAGATGGGAATTTCGATGCCAATATGATCTCCATTGAACTCAAGGAGTTGACTGATGTATTGGGCGTATTGACCCGCTTGTCCGTGAAGCCGCCATTCTGGATGGAAGTTGTACCATGCGTGGAGCCTTGGCTGCCAGTACCATTGTCCCGTCTGCTCATAATACTCTGTGCGCAGTCCCGCTTGAAGGCCCCATTTCTGCTGAGGATCGGTTCTGAAATCAGCATAAAGACTGTGTAGATCCGACTGAAGCCGAAGGTCTTCATCTGCTCGCTTGATGTTGTTGCGCTCCCGATCTATGAGATAGTTGACCTTGTAGTCTGTCCATTGATACCCACCCTCCAAGCGAAACTTATCCTTTGATTCATAGTGTTGGACCAGGTGGACCTGACGCTCTTGTATCGAATTAGATTTGATGCCTATTTCTTCGGGAAAATTTCCTCTATCTACTTGAATATCAAAATTGTAATCATAAGAAAAGTCTGTATAAACACCCTTGAGCGTCGTGGCCCAGCCTTTGCCCCAGTTGTGTTTCCACTTCAAGCTACTGCCTACATTGGTCAGCCTGAGGGTATCTCGCCGTCTGCGCGTGCTAAGTATATTGAAGATAGAGTCCTGAAACTGGTTCGTGGTGATGAAGCCCGCAACGGCAATATCATTTTGCGGATTGGGCCTAAAACCAATTTTGGCATGTGCATCCACAAATTGGAAGTCATCTTCAATCCTCAGATCTTGTGCTCTGCCTGTAAGATCTTCTGTAATGATAGAGCCTCGCTGGACTCTTCGGGTATATTCGGCAAAGGTAGGGGTACGCCAGAAATCGTTGTGAGAGCGGCGGACAGAAGCGATAAACTGGGCCTTTTGTTGGGCAAAAGGAATCTTAGTGTACGCGTAACCATGGGTGAGATTGAATCCCGCTCCTGCCAGAGGAGTGGTCTGCAAGGGATCGCCTGAGCGCATGTCTACCACGCCCGAAACTCTGTTTCCATAGGGTGCACCAAATCCCCCTTTGAACACCTTCATCTCGTCGATGATATAGGGGTTAAAGGCAGAAATCATCCCAAAATAATGGGAGGTTTGATAGACGGGGATTTCTTCCCACAAGAAAAGGTTTTGATCGGGTGTTCCCCCTCTGAAGTACAGATTAGAGACCTCGCCACTTGGAGCAGATACACCAGGAAGAAACTGGACTGTCTGCATGATGTCTGCTTCTACTTGACCTGGCAAAGTACCGACTGCACGTGGGCGAATGACAATCGCTCCTCCGTTTTCAGCCAGATCAATCCCATCCGTTAGGTAATCCGTGATGTCAATGTGCTGTTCATTGAGACCTACATAGGTAAGGAGAATTTCGGCCTCCTCATTTGTAAGAAAATCTCGTGCAGGTAGAATCGTCTTTACATATCCCAAATAGCTGATGACCAGACTGTCTTGAGGTTGCAAAGAGGACCAGAGCAAGAAACTGCCATCCTTTTTCGTCGTGGTCCCCGCGCGCCTGTCTTGAAAATAAACATTGGCAAAGGCGAGGGGATCTCCTGTCAGTCGGTCCTTGACCACTCCCTTTAGCTCACGCATATTGACAGCAGGTGTGACCTCTAAGGTCAAAATGATATAGGTATCGTCTACTTGATTGTAGGTCAGCCCTTGACCCGCAAATAATTGTTTCAAGGCTCCCTCAATCGTTTCCGCCTCTATGGTTTTGTAGAGCACCTTGCCCTTGATATCCGCAGACTTGTAGGAAAAAGCGATACCCAGTCTCTCCTCCATCTCCAGGATTACTTCCTCCAGAGGAACTCCTTTTTGCCCAAATGTGTATTTGGCAGTCTGAGCCTGTGCCCACGTACAGATACATAGCAGACAGAAAAATATAAGAGAGGGTATATTGGGACGCTTTCTATGCATAAAAATAAGTAGAGGATACGAGTCCTTTAGACCATATTTGAAGTTTCAAACAGGGTCTTAGGGCTGTTCGTTAGCAGGGCGATTTTCTTTCTTGGGGAATAATCGGAAAGTATTGGGTCCTACTTCTTCATAAGTTAAGGCTAATAATCCAACAAAAATCTTGTCGAATGCTTTGTTGCGATCCTTTGTCTCAAAGGAGGTTCTCAGCTTTTCCTCTAAGTCAATCTCTCCTGTTTCAAACTGGATTCCAAACTGACGTTCCATCTCTTCTAAGATCTCTCCTAGTGGCACATCTTGGAAGGTAAATGTCCCTTTTGTCCAAGAGGGGATATCTGCCGTACCCACCACTTTGGGGGTGGCCTCTTGTCCTACAAGACGAATTCCTTTTCCTTTTTCGAGTAGTGCCTGCTGTTGACCTTTTGTGTCTAAGACGGATACTTTTCCTTCTAAGCAGTTGACTTCGAGTACTTCCCCCCGAGATTTAACATTGAACTTGGTGCCCAGGACCTGCACCGATCCTGTAGCTGTCTGCACTGTGAAAGTCTTTCCTTTGGCTACGGCAAAGAAGGCCTCTCCTTCTAGCTTGAGTTTGCGCTGGTCTTCCCACTTTCCTTCATCATAGGAAAGGGTACTCTGTTTATTCAGGTTGAAGGTCGACTGGTCGGGCAATACGCCTTCCAGCATTTGGTCTGTCGCAGCGAACTGTACAGGGTTGGACGGATTGTTAGGAAGAAGGAACCACACGGCAAGCAAGACGATAGAGGCTGCCACCGCATAGGTGATCCAGCGAGGGAAGGAAACGACACGTGCGGCTTTCTTCTCCTGCAAGATTTGATTCAATATCTGCTCCTTTTGAGGCAGATTTGGGGCTGATAGCCCATCTGTTTGGCGGACTAGTGCCGCTAAGGATTCGTATTCCGGCCGCTGCCGAAAGACAGTAAGCTCCTCTTCGGAGAGCTCACCATTTATCCATTTGTGTAACATCTCGTCATTTGTCATGATATTCTTTTTGTTGCATCAATCACCTTATAGACAGCTTTCATAATTGAACACTTACCCCTTTTATCAAAAAGTTTTCGTTTTTGGTCTGTAGAGGTAAGATGGGTCGCACTAACGAATTTTGTCAGTGACCACTCTCAACTTGTCAAGGGCATTGTACATGCGTTTTTCAACTGCTTGGCGGCTGATCCCCAAGGTGGCTGCAATCTCTTTGTAAGTCATTTTGTCGATGCGACTCATCAAGAATACGACCCGTTGTTTTTCGGGCAGATTGGAGATGGCGGTTTCTAATTGCGTTTTTAGCTCATTTTCCTCCATCACAAACTCTGGACTCTCACTTGTGTGGCTCAAAGGCTTTCGCTGCTGAAATTTCAATACGACTTTTTTGTGTTCATAATTATTGAGCAAAAGATTGTTGGCAATCTTGAAGACGTAGCCCTTTGCCGTTTGCAGCGCTACCTTGGCGCAGTTTTTCCAAAGCCGCGTAAATGCTTCTTGAGAAAGATCCTGAGAAAGCGCTTCATCCCCAGTTTTATAGTACAAATAGTGGAAAAGGTTATTTGCATATTCTTGAAAGATGTTGCTGAAGGTCCTTTCCTCACAAACAGAAGATGTATCTGACATAATCGAATATCTAAATCTTAATATGTGAAAATGGGAAAAACCTAGAATTATTCATCATGAATCAGGGTGAAAAATGAAGAATGTAGGATGATTGGGAATAAGGTGGCGTTTGGATAGGACGATAAAGCTCTTGGAGGGAAGGGAAAGGGACGTCATTTATAGATTTTTGACTCATACACCTTAATGAGCATATGCTTCATTTTTAATATAGGTGAAAAGAATTTGCCCAGCATTTTAATAGACTTGCAGCGTCGATTGAGAAAACTTTTAAAAAAAATGGAAAAAATCTGAAAGGAGGGTAGGTGTTGAAAAAGGTGCCCGGTCTTTAGGCTGTATTTTCAGAAATACACACCCGAACCAACACTTTGTTCGCTTAAGATTTGATACTGATGAAGAATACCAAGCAACGTTTCATTCCCGCTTATCTAGCCAGCTTTCTTATCCTATCCCTTAGCCTTACTTCTTGTGAACCTGAAACGCCAGATGATATTCCTTGCGCAGAGCGGACTTGGTATCAAGACGCAGACAATGATGGACTAGGCAATGCCGCAGCGACGCAAGTCGCTTGCGAGCAGCCTACTGGGTACGTCTCCAATGCGGATGACGACAACGATTTGTGTAGCTCTACGATAGACGAATGTGGCATCTGTGGAGGCCCTGGGGCAGCGACTTACTATGCTGACAATGACAACGATGGGCTAGGAGATCCCAACAATTCTGTACAGGAATGCACCCAGCCTACAGGTTATGTTTCCAACTCAGACGACCTCAATGATGACCTAGACAATAGTGTATCTGCTATAGAAAGGGTGTTTGGTGGAAGGATTGATCTAGATAATTTGCTCAATTATAGTAACCAAGCGGTACCAAATTACATCAATGAGGATAATACAGGGAACAATCCGATTACGGATGCGGGAGCGACGCTGGGACGTGTATTGTTTTATGATGTGAATCTATCTGTAGACAATACCATCGCATGTGCAAGTTGTCATCAGCAGGCAGCAGGCTTTAGCGACAGAAGTTTATTGAGCCAGGGGGTAGCGGGTGTGACGGGGCGACATTCGATGCGTCTGATCAATGCAAGATTTGCAGAAGAGGATCATTTCTTCTGGGATGAGCGGGCCAATACGTTGGAGGAACAAACAACCCTACCGATTCAGGATCATATAGAGATGGGCTTTAGTGGGCAGAATGGAGATCCTAGCATAGATGATTTGATCGCAAAGTTGGAAGCACTCGATTACTATCAGGAACTCTTCACCTTCGTGTATGGACAGGATGAAATCACAGAGGAGAAAATGCAGATGGCGCTGGCACAGTTTGTTCGTAGCATCCAGTCATTTGACTCACGCTATGACCAAGGGAGAGGTCAGGTAAATAATGACAACGCCAACTTCCCCAACTTCACCGCAGAAGAAAACGCGGGCAAGCGTCTGTTCATGACACCACCTAATCAGGGTGGAGCAGGATGTGCGGGTTGTCACCGTGCCCCCGAGTTTGACATCGACCCCAACTCTCGCAACAATGGAGTTGTCGGCGTGGCAGGAGATCCAGGGATGATTGACATCACGATCACGCGTTCTCCCACATTGAGAGACATGGTCGATCCCAACGGGGTATTGAATGGGGCCTTGATGCACGATGGAAGTTTAGCGACGCTCGCAGATGTGATTGAGCATTACAATGATGTCACTGCCGTACAGGGGAATAACAATCTCGATCCACGTCTGCGTGGAGGGCCTGGAGGACAAGGCCAGAACTTGAATTTAACAGACAATGAAAAGACTTCGATTGTAGCCTTCCTGGAGACTCTGTCAGGAAACAATGTCTACCGAGACGTCAGATGGTCGAATCCATTTCAGTAAAAAATAGAGACATATCATAGTCTCACCGATTCAGGGGTTTTTTATAGTTGTGTGGAGCAGGAGGGAGCTTTCAGGGAGCTTCCTCCGCCCATTTTTTATAGGGAAATATTCAGATCATCTCCCTGCTTGCTCTTTATTCCAGTCCTTGATCTTTTCCGCATACAAAAATACATACACCATTCACGAAACACTTCTTTCCATTCGATGCGGCGCGGCTTGTTTTTCCTTCTTTAAATGGGATTTTAGATGAATCAACGCGAAGATCTCGCTTGAATTTGTTTCACTTACCCATTAATACACCTACTATACTATGCCGCTGGGGATCGTCAGCTTCTTTAATATATCCAGAGGATTCGGCAAGATTCGCACAGATGAGGTGCCGGAGGGGGTGTTTGTACATTTCAGTGAGATACAGGGAGAAGCCAAGATCTTGATTGAGCATGAGATGGTAGAGTTCGAGTTGAAACCCACCCAAAAGGGACCTCAGGCGAATGGTGTGATCCGACTTAGCGAGCGACTCAAAGGTAAGATCATTCAGTATGATAAGGGGTATGGATATGTCAAAACGCGGGAGGGAAAAATCTATTTTCTCCATCACAAGGATGTGATTGGGATGGGCTTCAAGCGGATTGAGCCCTTTTTTGAAGTAGAGTTTAGTCCCTTCGAGGGAGAAGATGGAGCCTTAGCTAAGGAGGTCATCGTTGTCGATCCTCGTCCTGCTTTGGAGCGCTTTGCCCATCTAGGCGACTGGAGGGAACATCTAAGCCAGCTCAACGATTTGGCGCAGCCAGAGCATTGGGACTTGCCTTCCCAGTCGGAGGCACACCGCATTTTGCACAACTATCTGTATCATACCTTTGCGCGCATCGAGGAGGAAGGCAAAATCCAATATGCGGTGGATGACAAGGGCCAAAAGCTGGCTTGTTGGCATACGGGTTTATTGACGCCTTCTTTGGAGGAAATTTTCGCCTACCTTATACCCCACAAGAAGCGACGGACGCGTGCAGGCTACCTTCGACAAAACCAGTGGGTCTTGGCCTGCTTTGCACCCGAGAGTCATCGGTATATGAGTCATTTTTCGACTAAGCCGATGATGCCTCTGTATTTTGAAGACGCATCGGAGTTGATCTATGATCCGCGCCGTCGGCTGGTGGTCGATTTTGAGCACATTGTCAATGATCATCGGCAGCGATTTCCAGAGTCGTTGCAGGCGGCGGGGCCAGAGACGCTGATGTTGCAGTTGCGCCAGGCGATGGATCGTACGCTGTTATTGGTCCAGAGAAACTATCGCATGGCGCTGCCCCAGTATTATCGTGGCAAAGTGCAGTTGTTGTTGCCCTTGTGTTTGGTCGATCCCAAGGTGCCTGATTTGGCTTTGGTGGTGAGTTGGGAGCACGAAGTTTATCGCGCGAATACGGTTTTGGGGCTGGATTGGGCTTACCAGAATGCGCGTTTGATGGCACCCTTGGAGGATGGATGGCTTTGGCGGGCCGTTCAATATAAAAAGAGCCAAACCATCTTATGATTTGACTCCCTTTATTTCTATGTGCGCGGGCTTAGTTTTGCTGTGCCTGGATTGCTTTTACTTTAGAATCCAGAGAGCGAATCACTTCTAGGTTTTCGAGTTCTGGTGTAGACTGAATACCTGTAGTTTGAGGATTCGTCTTGAGGGCAAAGCGACGTCTTTTGGCTCTAGCGCGCAGACGAAGTTTCTTTGTTGTAAATTTCTTGGACATGACGCTTTATTCTTTCTAAACGGATTGCAAAGATAGAGAAAAAATGTGAATAGGGGAAAGGAAGTGAGAATTATTTTAATCTGAGAAAGAAGCGCGTTCACAAGTGGTTTTACACACGCTTGGATAGTACGCCATCAAACACGGACTTTAGATAATCACTCCTCATCATATTCCATTCATAGACGTTCCCCCTTCCCCACATTTCCCCTCTTTTTTCGCTAGCTTGCGCCTCTATTCAGTTTGCATTCATGGTCCTCAAAGAAATTCTCATCCTGCTTCGCAAGGAGCTCATGCTAGAGTGGAAGCAAAAGTACGCCATCAATGGCCTCCTTCTCTATGTGCTTTGTATGGTCGTGGTGATCTCCCTCGCGTTTCTCAATAAGCTCAATCCCCTCACCTGGAATATCATCTTCTGGATCATCATGCTCTTTGTGGCCATCAACGCCGTAGCGAAAAGCTTTATGTCCGAGCGCTCAGGCCATATGCTTTACCTCTATTCGGTCGTGAGCCCCACCTCCATCATCCTCGCCAAGACCATCTATAACCTAGGGCTCCTCGGCCTAGTGTCTATTGTCGCCCTCTTTTCATTCGCCTTCCTCAATCAGATACAGCTCGCCAACGTCGGCGCGATGGTGGGCATCACCTTACTGGGAAGTGCAGCACTCAGTTCTAATCTTACCCTGGTCTCTGCTATCGCCTCTAAAGCTGCAAATCGTGGAACACTACTCGCTGTCTTGAGCTTCCCCTTGCTAGTGCCAGTCTTGCTGGTGCTGATCAGTTTGTCTCGCTATGCAATCGAAGGATTCGAAGGGCTCCTCACGCAGGATCGGTTTTTATTGGTAGGGGGAATGGCAGCCGTGTTGACTGTCGTATCCGTCATTCTTTTCCCCTTTGTCTGGAGAGATTAGATCAAATGTTCCATTTGTGCCAAGTCTATGAAAATATCTATATCTTTCACCTAAAGTTTTCGTTGAAAATCCTTAATTTTGTGGCAGAAAAAATAGGAAATCCTTGGAAACGAAGGAACAAAGAGAATTTTATATAGTTTAGATCTAATATGAAGCAAGTTTGGAATATCGGATATAAAGTACTAGCAGTAGGTCTTGTCCTTTACAGCATCACCTACGGTTTGCTCGTCAAAATGCCTCTGATGAATGCACTCTGGGGACAGTCTGTTCGTGGAATCTTGTATCATGTACCCATGTGGTTCGCTGAGATCGTCTTGATGACCATTTCAGTCGTTTTTTCTATCCGTGTGCTTCGCGCACTAGATCCTGACCGCAAGGTGCGTATAGATCCACTCCCCCTCGATATCAAAGCACGCGAAGCGGCCCTCGTCGGCATTCTTTTCAATGCTTTGGGACTGGCGACGGGCATCGTCTGGCAACGCGTGACGTGGGGAGATAGCTTGCCCAGCGATGACTTTGCCGCTTGGTGGGCATGGGACCCTATTCAGGTCTGTGCTCTGGTCGGCATGCTGATTTATCTCGCCTACTTCTTGCTTCGCTCTTCTTTTACCGAGCCCGAACAACGCGCCCGTGTAGGGGCTGTATATAATGTATTTGCCTTTGCCCTGCTGATTCCGCTTTTCTTCGTCATACCTGCGATGCTAGATGGACTTCATCCTACCTCCAACGGAAGCGAAGCAGGAGGAGGATCTTTCGTAGCCAAAGGGCAAGTGGACAATACGGTACGGATGGTTTTGTATCCTGGGATGCTAGGTTTCATCCTTATGGGTGTATGGCTATGGGAAGTGCGGTATCGCCTGTCTTTAGTAAGACAACGCTTTGAAGATTGGACTGCAGATCGCACCTACGCCATGGAAAATGCTTGATTTTTCTCATACGTTTTAAAAACACACGTTTAGTTTCATCTATATGTTCAAAGGCACTTCTTTCCTTTTTCTTCTTCAAGACCACAGACAGGAATTCCTGTTTGCCAGTGAGAAAATATATGCCGTCATGACGATTGTCTTACTGATTTTCTTGGGATTCCTCACCTATTTATTATTGACCAGTCGTAAGGTGAGCCAGTTGGAGAAGCAAATGAAGGAATTCGAAGATCAGAAGAATTGATCGGATCTAAGGAAGAGGCATGCTTTTAGATGTCTCAGATTGATTATAAATACAAGGAATGAAAACAACACACATCGTCATTCTGGTTGCTTTGGCAGGATTTGTAGCCCTTTTGGGAATCAACCTGGGGAAAAATACCAGCACATACACAGACTTCTCCGCAGCCAAAGCCAGTGAGAAGGAAGTCCACATCGTAGGGGAATGGGTCAACCGTGACCAGTCCAATTATGATCCCACACGTGACCTGTTTCAATTCTATATGAAGGATACGGTGGATAATGTACAGCTCGTACATTACTATGATCCCAAACCTGACAACTTTGAAGCAGCCGAGAAGGTGGTCATCATTGGAGAATATAATCAGGATGTTTTTGTAGCAGACAAAATCATCATGAAATGCCCATCAAAGTTTGAGCAAACCGAACTTACAGCTGTGGAGCCAAAGTTTGGGATTCAATAATCTAGTCGGTTACACATGAAAATAAGGAAGGCGGGAAATGAACGTTTCGTGCATCCCCTGCCATCTAGTTTCTCAAAGTCTATAAAAAATACACATATATGGAATTCACCGGAGGGAAACTCGGCGAATTATTTACCTCTCTTGCTTTTGCGGCCTCCTTGGTGGCCATGATCAGTTTCTTTCTCGCAGACATGCGCGAAGGGAAAGAAAAAGCAAATTGGGAAAAAATGGGCCTTTGGGGCTTCGGCATACATGCCCTGAGCATCCTAGGCATCATCGCTACGTTATTCGGCCTGATCTACACCCACAACTACAACTATCATTATGTCTGGGCACATGCCTCGAATGAGCTACCCGTTCATTTTATGATTTCCTGCTTTTGGGAAGGGCAAGAAGGAAGCTTCCTGCTATGGTGCTTCTGGCATGCCGTCCTAGGAGTCATCCTCATGCGGAGCAAGGCCGACTGGCGAAATGGCGTCATGGGCATCATTGCCTCTATCGAGCTGATCCTATCCTCGATGCTGTTGGGAGTGTACGTAAATGAATCCATCGTTTGGGGAGCTTATCTGCTATTGGCACTACTGCCCAGTATGTATCTGGGGTACCTGTTTGTCCGCCAACGTGATGAGCTTAGTCTAAATGGAAACTTTCACCTCGCCTCATTATTTGTCGGAGGGAGTTTCTTACTACTGCTTTTCTCAGGCCAACTCGGACACAGCGTCGGATTGATTCCCTCCATGGAAGTATTCTCGCTCTCCGGCATGGGATTTTGGCTGCTCCTCCTTTTTGTCTTGGGATACGCTGCTTTGTACTTTGTATATGTGGGCAAGGTCGCCAAAACAGCTAAAGCACACCTCTGGGAACTCGTGTCAGGCGCAGTCCTTATCGCATTGGGATTGTTCGTCGTTTACTACGACCCCGAAGTATGGAAACTGGGGAGTACACCCTTTTTGACCATTAAAGATGCCTTCCCCGACGATAAAGTTTGGGCGACAGATCCCAACTTTGTGCCCAAGAATGGGACAGGTCTGAATCCCTTGCTACAAAACTATTGGATGGTGATTCACCCGCCTACCTTGTTCCTTGGATTTGCTTCTACGACGGTGCCCTTTGCCTTCGTGATGGCAGGACTCATACGCGGGAAATATGACCAGTGGATCAAGCCTTCTATGCCTTGGATGTCTTTCTCTGTCATGATTCTCGGTATCGGGATCATCATGGGTGGCTACTGGGCATATGAAACCCTGAACTTCGGTGGCTACTGGAACTGGGACCCCGTAGAGAATTCTTCTTTTGTGCCTTGGTTGACAGGCGTAGCATCGCTGCACGCGATGTTGATCTATCGCAAGACCAAAGCCTATCTGAAGATGGCGATGCTTCTGATCATCAGCACCTTCTTGCTGGTATTGTACTCGACCTTCTTGACGCGTTCAGGTATTTTGGGTGATACTTCGGTTCATACATTTACCGACTTAGGGCTTTCGGGACAACTACTTGTCTTGGTTGCGATCTATGTGACGTTTGTGGCCGTGGTGATGTTCTACCGCTGGAAAGATATTCCACAACGATCTGATGAAAGCAAAGTGTGGAGCGCAGAGTTTTGGTTATTCATGGGGGTACTGGTATTCTTGGGTTCTTCCCTAGCGATTCTAGTATTCACCTCTCTGCCTGTCTTCAATAAAATCTTTGGAACCAGTGCGGCGCTACCTGGATATGTGCAGTTTTTCTACTATCAATGGACCATCTTCTTTGCCGTAGGCTTTGGTGTGGCATCGGGGATCGGGCAGTTTTTGTGGTGGAAAATGGGAAAAGGAAAAGCAATTGGAGATGCACTCTTCCGTCCATTCCTCATCGCTGTATTGAGCGGATGTGCCATTTTAGTTGGTATTTGGTATGGAGTCGAATGGAACTTTGCGTTCGATGACGAGTTTGCCGAGATCATTTCTGAAGAGAAGCTTTCAGGCAATGCCCTGAGTGATGTCTTTTCCTACATCTATTTTGGCATTTTCAATATTGGAGATGAACTGCTGTTGTTTTCTTCTTTATTCGCTTTCTTCGCCAATCTCGACGTACTCATCAGTCTCCTTCGCAAAAATCGAAAGGGTCTAAAAGTCATGGGAGGAACCGTCGTGCACATTGGATTTGCTTTGATGCTGATCGGTATGCTATTCTCTTCAGGATACGATCAAGTAATCTCGAAAAACCTGCGCCCTGAAGACCTCGCACGATTCCCTGAGAAAGAGCGCATGGACAATGTACTCCTCCCCAAAAATGATCCCACACAGATCTGGGGCTATGACGTGACATACATTGGGAAAAAAGAAGCAAAAGCACCTGTGAGCGATCTTCGCATTTTAGAAGAAGACCTACTCAATGCCAAAATTGCCTTTGAAGATGCTTCAGGTGATACTTGGGCGCTGATTGTACCTAGAGGCCCCTTCTTGAAGAAGGAAACCCATAACATTCATTCAACTAGTGACAATGAAGCCGCAGTGCAACGAGAAGTATTGGGGGAGATTGATCTGAATTTGATCCAAAATAAACTCAATCAAAACCTCTCTTCATTCGAGCCTGAGCGCATCAATGGAAGGATGTTGTTTGGATTGAGATTTGATAAACTCGGTGAGACGCAGCATTCGTTTACCGTATTTCCTGAGTCTGAGATCAATATGACGGGGGATGGAATCATCAACCACCCCAGCCGTCAGATCTATTGGAATAAGGATGTCTATGTGCATGTATCGAGTTTGCCCAAGTCAGAGGAAGCCGAAACACGCTTCTTCAACTTGGATATGCAGATTGGGGATACCGTGCGCTATGAAGACGTTGTGTTCTACTTGGAGAATTTGACCAATCTGTCACAGCGTCCCGACCTTACCAAATACGACGTAGCGGCAGCCGCTAATCTGAAAGCCTTCCGCGCAGGGAAGACGTATTCCACTCAGCCTGTATTTGTGATCGAAGGCAATAAGCCAGGCATGATACAGGACCGAATCGAGGAGTTGGGGATGGACTTTGCATTCGTAGGAATTGAACCTGATAAAAACATGGTTCACTTGCAGGTACGGTACGTCAAGCCAGATGCAGACTTCGTCATCATCAAAGCGATTCAAAAACCTTTCATCAACCTGCTTTGGTTGGGGACATTTATCCTCACAGCAGGATTCCTGATCTCTATCTATCGACGAGTGCAGGAGAGCAAAAAGAAGTGATAGAACGTATATAATAAATAAATGAAAGGGTGTACAAGCAAATTGTACACCCTTTCTTATAGTAGATGGTGAGAGATCATTCTGAAGACAATCTATCTTCCACGCGTTCTGACCATTGCATCTTGCTTGATTACATACGAGACAAGTCTCCATGTCTCTTGTCGCACGAGGTCTCGTACTTCAATAAATTTATTCCAGATTTCTTGTTCTACTAGATTGTCATGTGCCTGCTCCCAAAGTCCAGGTGTGGGTTCCTTGGTGAGCATTTCCCAATTGGCGTATTCATCCATTGTGATGTATTGATAGGGATAATCGACACCTAGGGGAAGGGTACGTTTCAGGAGGGACCAGTTTTGCATGTCTCCAGCTTTTACACGTAGACTGTGCAAAGGCAGGGCATATTGTTTCTCTAGACTTTCGTAATACTTTGCTGCCACATCAGGCACACGCATGAAGTTGACCTGCATAAAATCGGATGGTTCCCGAAGCTTGAGGGGAGTAGTGCCTGCTATGAAGGTAAAAACTTCTCCTTTGACCAGTTCGCGAGAAGCATCTGTCTTTTCGAATATGGCTTCTGTATCTACATTAGGATTGAGCTTCTTAAACATAGCCCTGGTACCCTCAAGGGATTGATTTTTCAAACTCTCTGTGCCTGGGAAGATATTGATGGCGACAAAGTCATAGTCCCGATTAGAACCATAGGGGTATGTCACTTCGAAAAGAAACCAAGCGGTCATCTCTCCTGAAGCCACCCTCGACTCATGTAGAGGTTTCCATAGTTCTGATTCGACCTTCAAGTACTCAGATCTAAGGGTTTTACTTTTTAGGTAGACGATATCCAGTACCTGCGTAGTTTGATTTCTTTGGGTTTGAGAAATCAACTGCGCATGTGAGGTGACGGGATTCCACAGAATGGCGAGTAAAAAACTGAAAATGAGAACGTGTTTCATTGAATTTGGGTGAGTAGTAGTGAAACGTATGTAGATATTGATCCTTTCTTATATTAAGCTACTGAAGATTCGTAATTTTTCCTACAGAAATTCATGGTTAAACACTGATTTGTGGAAGTTCGGCTAAAATATATGCGTATTTGGACAAATACTTTGCGCAAATGGTACATTTTGATTCGGTAAGTGATAGCTCAAATAGGAAGGAAAGTATTGTTTATAGTGGAAGTTTGTCTGCTCATTTATTCTAAGAAAAAGGTGGATAAGACTCATTCATCCATAAGAAAAGATAAGATCAAGATTGAATATATATAATGGACTTTCTAAATTATTGAAGGAATAATAACCCCTATCATGATATTTAGTCGTTTCTTCTGCTTGCTTTTCCTTTTGACTTTCATGAATCATTTCTCTCTCATGAGTCAATCCGCTATTGATTCACTGGTTCATCTAGCCGCGACGAGTCCCTCAGATACCCAACGGATCCTATGGCTGACTCATGCCTCGGATCTAGCACTAGATGCCAATCAAGACTCTTTGGCCTTGAAACTGGTCCGCCCCCTCCAAAAGGAAGTCGAATCTATGGATTGGGATCGAGGATTGGCCGAAGTATACTTCTTCATGGGATATGGATACTATCGCATCAAAAATTTTGATAGCGCCAGATTTTTTATGACGCGGGCAGATAGTCTATACCTTAGGATGGATCGGAAAGATAAGCTGATTCAGACAGGAAATGTATTCGCAACCATTGCCTTGTATAGTGGAGATTATGACTTGGCGGTGAAAGAATATGTCAAGGTATTGGCACAAGCAGAGGAAGCGAAGGACACGAGTTTTATCGCAGGGATCAAGACGAATATCGGATGGGTGAGCTATCGTGGGGGAATGTATGCGCAAGCTCAATCATATACTTTGGAAGCTCAGCAAATCTATCAGCACATCGGCAGTCATTCAGGCGTAGCGCAGACCAATCAAAATCTGGCAGCGATTTACGCAGATTTGGACAGTATGGATACCAGCCTTAGCTATATGTTAGCCGCATTGGAGAGTTGGAAGGCACAAGAGAATGACTTTAAGGTCGCCTGGGGGTACAGCAATCTGGGAGGTGTGTACAATTACATGGAAGATTATGAAAAAGCAGATGAAGCTTTCCTCAAGGCAATTGAATTGTTTAAAGAAGTAGATGATCCTCATGGTCATGCGACAGTCTCATTCAACTACGCCAAAAATTTAATAGATAGGAAAAGCTATCGAGCAGCACTTCCTTATGTGCAGAAGGCAAGAGAAATAGCTGAAGCGACAGATTACTATGACGTCTACGCCAATGCCATCGACAATCTAGCTTTGGCGCAGTTTCATTTGGGAGAATACAAGCAAGCGTACATCAACAGATCTTTGCATCAGCATCTAGAAGACTCCGTCAGAGGGGCAAATATACAGGATCGGATTGCTGACATACAGGCTCAATATGAGACAGAGAAAAAGGAGCGTGTGATTGTGGAGCAGGAACGAGATTTGGCCATTCAGCAAGCAGATTTAAAGGAGAAACGAACACAAAATGTCATACTCATTGCGGCCTTGATCACCTTGGCGTTAGGCGGAGGCCTGTTTTACACGCGCTATCGTAGCATTCAGGGACAGAAGTTGCAACAAGCGGTAATTTCGGAGCAAGAAAAAGGATTAGAAGCTGTGTTCCTCGCCACAGAAGAAGAACGCAAACGCATCGCCAAAGATCTCCATGATGGGGTAGGGCAGCAGCTTTCAGCACTCAAGATGGGCTTCGAGCAGTTGAAAGACCAGATGATAGACACCGATACCCAACAGTCATTCACTTATCTAGGAACCCTCATAGATGAGACAGCTCAAGATACGCGTTCGATCTCACATCAGATGATGCCCCGTGCATTGACAGATCTGGGCTTGGTGCCTGCCATTGAGGATTCATTGTACAAAACGTTGGGAATAGCAGGAATAGCGTTCGACTTTGAGCACTTCAATCTGCAAGAGCGGTATGAGGAGCGCAAAGAGATCGCCATCTATCGGATATTACAAGAGCTCGTCAATAACGTCATCAAGCACTCGGAAGCGAAGCATGTGTCGGTTCAGCTATATCAAGGAGGGAATCAGTTACACCTTATAGTAGAAGATGATGGTCGGGGGGTGCATCAAGGAGAATCGGATGGACATGGATGGCTGAATATCAAAAATCGACTCAGCACGTTTAAGGGAAAGTTTCAAATGTCTTCTGAACTAGAGGGAGGCACAGTAGCCACGATTTCGATTCCTATTGCATGAAACAGATTGCCAAGATATTTCTGGTAGATGACCATCAGCTCGTGTTAGATGGGCTTTCGCGATTGGTAGATGGAGAGGAGGATATGGAAGTTTTAGGGAGTGCCAATGATGGAAAAACAGCCCTTTCTCTTATCCCTGCCTTGCAGCCTGATCTGGTCCTCATGGACATGGATATGCCTGTGATGAATGGCTTGGAAGCATCTAGACAGCTCCTTACAGCGCATCCTAAGCTTAAGATAGCTATTTTGACCATGCATGCAGAGCGTGCCCTTGTCGAACGGATGATCAAGCTAGGTGTATCAGGCTATTTCATTAAAAATGCAGATAAGGACGAGTTCCTCATGGGAATCCGTATGATCCTCAAGGGTAAAAAGTACTTTCAGGCAGATATCTTGTTAGGTATGACGCAAAAAAGTCAGGCACTGGGCCGAGGAACCTCAGAGATGATGAAGCTTTCCATTCTTTCCAAAAGAGAGCAAGAAATCCTCTCTCTCATTGCCCTTGGCAAAACCTCTAAGGAGATTGCAGAAGCGCTATTCATCTCCACTCGGACAGTCGAAACCCACCGAAAAAACATTCATCAAAAACTGGAAATCAAGAATCTCGCAGGCCTGATACGGTTTGCGATTAAGGCAGGCCTTGTCTCGTAGGCCCACGCCACAGCGTGGGCAAATTTCATCCACGCCACAGCGTGTGCAAATTCCATTCACGCCACAGCGTAGGCAATTTCCATCCACGCCACAGCGTGGGCAATTTTCATCCACGCCACAGCGTGGGCAAATTTCATCCACGCCACAGCGTGTGCAAATTCCATTCACGCCTGGCGTAGGCAAATTCCATCCACGCCATGGCGTAGGCAATTTCAGTGCCCACGCCACAGCTTGGGCCTACGATACCCAAAACTACGTAGGGAAATGCCCACTTCTACGGAAGGATTCAGCGTTTTAACACCCCAACTTTGGTATGTGGATGTAAAGTAAATAAGCAGCATCCACGAGCGCTGAGTTTTACGCATTTAATCCCTAGTATCATGAAACGTATATGCTTTTTCGTGGGCCTGATCCTTTTAGGCTTCGTGACACTTTTGGCCTTGCCCACACCCATTACCCTGTCTCCTTCAGGTACGCAAGGTGTCCTGAGTCTTAGTCCCTACCTTACTTGGAACACTTACTTTGGGGAGGTCAATATGACCTTTACAGACAATGCCATAGACAGCGAGGACAACATCATCTATGTCGGAAAGGGATTTCAAGGCCAGCTTCCCACATATGACCCGCTGACAGGTGGATACTACAACGCCAATCTCTTAGGAAGCGACGATGGCTTCATTGCGAAGTTTGACTCTCTAGGGAGACGATTGTGGGTGACGTACTACGGGTCGAGTGGAGGTGATCACATCAATGCTGTCGCGGTAGCAGAGAATGATGACATCATCGTGGTAGGTGATGGAGGAGGAAGTGGCTACCCGCTGGTCGATCCTGGAAATGGTGCCTACTTTGACAATACGCGATCAGCGGTAGATGGATTGATCACAAGATTCAACAAGTTTGGACAGGTGATCTGGTCTACCTATTTGGGGGGAAGTGCCAATGACTTTATCACGGACATCGCGATGGCTGAGAATGACCACTTTTGGGTCGTAGGCTATACGTTTTCAAATGATTTCCCTACCAAGAATAAAGCAGGAGCTTATAATGACAACAGTTTGAATAATGGGAGAGATTGGTTTGTCGCTAAATTTGGGCCTGAGGGTAATCTTCTGTACAGCACGTATTACGGTGGCGGTGGAGGAGGGCAAGAAGGTGCTTTCCATGTAGCCTATAATTCAACAAATGGACACGTAGCGATATCTGGAAATATGAGCGGCGTGCCTCCCACCTATAATCCAGGCAACGGAGCCTACTTTCCTAGCAACAACTATCAAGGACTCATATTAGAGATGGACAGCACGGGACAGCGCGTGTGGGCCACAAAATTTCGACCTTGTGCGCTTGCATTTGATTCTACTGGCAATCTTTTCATTGGAACCCAGTGGCCTTATACATACTTCGCTTCTGTACCCATTGTCAATCCTGGAGGAGGCGCACTTAGTCAAGGGTATCCCTCTTTTGTCAATACCGCTGGATCGGGCGTGCATTATTTTGCCAAGTTTGATCTGAATCACGTCATGGTATGGGGAACCTGCGCCCATCGCAGCCCTAACCGCAACCAGTCTGTTTCTATCTATGATATCGCCATTGACCACAATCAAAACCTAGTAGCTGTAGGAAGGGCCAGTCAAGGGTTTCGGACGGAGTACTCGGGATCAGGATACATCCAAGGGCGAGAAGGTGGCTACGATGGAACCTTGGCGATATTCACGAACCAAGGCGTACAAACATATGGAACGTATCTGGGAGGCAATGGCGTCAATGGAGCAGAGGATTATCTGTATACCGTAGCCGTAAATTCGAAGAATGAATACCTCATAGGAGGCGTCTCTCGTGGCCGCAACTGCTTCTCTACTAACATTCTGACAAGAAATCCAGGTAATGCATACTATGACGGAATCGGGAGCACAGGTAGTGTTGGTGGTTTACTTCCCCTTATTACACGCTTCAGTCCCACCAGTGCTTCAGGTACGAATAACGAATGTGCAGAGTATAGTCTCAATGGTTCGCTCCCTGTGGAGTGGCAAGACATAAGCGCAACAAGGACTTCAAGAAATACAGTAAAGATCCATTGGTCTACAGCCTCCGAAATCAATAATCATTACTTTGAGATTGAGCGGTGGGAAGAGGGAGAGCGTTTTCAGTCTATCGGGCAGGTATTGGGTAATGGAGATGCAAGAAATGTACAGGTGTATGACTTTGAAGATAAAAATCCAAAGACAGGTACACAATATTATCGTATCCGTCAGGTAGATTTTGATGGAACATCGAGTCTTTCAAGAGCGGTGGAGGTATATGTTCCTAAACAGGAAAGGGTGAACTTAAGACAATCAACCAAGCAAATAAAAATTACCTCTCCTTCGGAGATACAGCAGCTTGAGGTATGGACCATCCAAGGGCAAATGTTATCTGTCATTCACCCAAGAGAAAAAAGATATGCCCTCTCTCTGCGTAATTTATCTAAAGGGGTGTACATCATCCACGTGCAAACCTCGTCTCAGGCAGTGACGCACAAGATCGTCATTAGATGATACAGTCCAGGCTTAGAACCATGGGTCCATCTGAGAAGAACAAAATTTCGCCAGATTGGAAGTGTCAAACATGGTCTTAAGCGCTCTTACCCAAGGTGGGCCGTCTGCTAGGGGCGGTCCCCTTTATAAGTTAGCGTTTGACGGAATCTGCAAGGATTTTCAATGCCTCTACCAGTTTATCCAACTCTTTCAGACTCGTGTAGACATTAGGCGTGATCCTGAGTCCTTCTACACCGTCCCATTTGACAGGAGAGGTATGGATGCGGTGGTATTTAAGTAGATTATTGAAAAGATCCACATACCTCATGCCTTCCAACCCACAGCAGACGATTGCTCCTCCATACTGAGGATTAAGAGAGGTATAGAGTCGAAACTGAGGAATTTCCAGTGCTTTCTCGACCCAGTATGACTTAAGGTATTGCAGGCGGGCTGCCTTGCGAGAAGCACCTATGAGTTCGTGAAACTCAATCGCATGTCCGATGGCCATTTCTGCTGCTGTGGAGCGAGTTCCCAGATTCTCAAATTTTCGGATGTCATCGCTCTTGGGCTTGTCAGTTGGGAAAAGAGGCCAGAGGTCTGCAATATTTTCTTTTTTTACGTAGAGCATGCCCGTCCCAAAGGGTGCGCATAACCACTTGTGCAAGCTGACTCCCGCATAATCCGCTCCTAGGTCAGCCAGTTTGAAGTCTAGTTGCGCAAAAGAATGGGCGGCGTCGACTACTACTTTGATCCCTCGTTCTTTAGCGATGGCTGCGATTTTCTTTACTGGAAGGATCTGTCCCGTCCAGTTGATCATGTGGGTAAGGTGAACCACCTTGGTACGATGGGTGAAAAGAGAGGTATAAGCCTGGATAATGGCATCCTCATCCTCAATCGGCATTTTGAGATCTACCCATTTGAGTTCGATTCCTTCGCGTTGTGATCTTTGATTCCATGCATGGATCATCAAAGGGTAGTCTTGCTTACAGGCAACCACTTCGTCGTTTCTATCGAGATCAAGTCCAAAGATGATCGTATCCAAAGCTTCCGTTGCGTTTCGGTTAATGGCTATTTCGTCTTGAGAAGCTCCACAAAGCTGGGCCAGTTGTTGGCGGATCGGTTCTCGATTTTTATTGATGACCTTCCACATGTAGTGAGAAGGCGTTTCATTGGAGAACTCGATGTATCGAATTTCAGCTTCTTGGACTCGACGGGTCTGAGGACTGACCCCTGCATTGTTGAGGTTGATGAGCCCTGGTGTAATGGTATATGCTTGCCTGACCCAATGCCAGAAGGTCTCATCTTCTGTGACATCTTGCTCTGATCTATACTGACTAAGCTCCTGAATGACAGTTGAATTATAGGCATATTGAATAGCAGGAGTACTTGCTAGTGCGCCTGTGCCCAGATGTTTCATGAATTGTCTTCGCTGCATGCGGATTACATTTGATTTTCTACAAATACTTCAAAATAACCAAAGTCTCGAGGAATCGAACAACTCTTTTGCCTAAAGTAGGCCTGACTTGGTCCATTTTTCGTTATACCTAAGCAATCATATATCCTCCATCGGCTGTGAATACACCTCCTGTCACATAACTTGATGCATCAGAAGCAAGAAAAACAGCGATCCCCGCCATCTCATCAGGCTGTGCCATTCGCTGTAGGGGAATATTCTCTGTATAATGTTCTAGCATCGACTCGTTGGACCAAAGTGCAGTGCTCAGCTTCGTTTTGACCAGTCCAGGACAGACAGTGTTGGCACGGATTCCATATCGGCCCCATTCCTTGGCTTGATTTTGTGTAAGCATAGCAATAGCAGATTTACTCATGCTGTAGGTGGCCATTCCGTAAGCAGGTTTTAGTCCTTCGACAGAGCTGACGTTGATGATGGAGCCACCATTTTTAGACAAATGGGGAAATGCCTTTTTACTCAATTCAAATGGGCCTTTTACATTGATTTCCATGATCTTGTCGTAGGCACTTTCTTCTGTCTGCTCCATCGGACCAAAGCTGAGATTGGTCGCTGCATTGTTGATGAGGATGTCGATGCGTCCCCACTTCTCGATGGTCTGTTGGATGAGCATATCTTGCTGCTCACTTTTTCCGATATGGCAGGGGATTCCCAGTACTTCGAAGCCTTCTTTCTCAAATGCTTCGGTGGTTTCCTTCACATTTTCGGGCTTACGGCTGGTAATGACGACTTTGGCACCAAACTCAGCCAGACCGCGTGCCATAGCCTCGCCGATCCCACGTGTCGAGCCAGTGATGATGGCTACTTTGCCAGATAAATCAAAAAGGGGTTTTATTCTAGGTGTCATGTGTATAAAGATTATGAAAGCATTGGGATTCGTCCCATCGTAAGCAAGAATCATATTTAGTTACTCACTCTGAGACTTTGAATAGTAAATGGGCTCAAACTATGATAAGTGCTCCCTGAAAAATGAAAAATGAAAAATGAAAAATGAAAAATGAAAAATGAAAAATGAAAAATGAATCAATGAACCTTTTGTCCCCTATCAACGAGATTTCTTTCACTTCCTTCAAACTCCATGATCAAGTTTGAGCCATAGGCCTTGGCAGGCGTTTGGAAACCAATGGGTGCATGTCCATTCAAGACGCGTTGGGTGATGGCCAAACAACTCAGTGCGGTGAGTGTATAACCTTCGGCTGTGAGCATCTGGGCTTCGACTTCTTGGCCCTTTGCGTTGCTTACTTTCCCCCAAAGTTGGGTTCTTGTCCCTTCTCGCTTGGCATCGGATGGACCTGCAGGCCCTTTCTTGATCCGCTTGCGTGCCTGATTTTTGACCCAAGGCATGCGGAGTAACCAAGTAAAATAGCGTTGACGTTTGACCAGTTTGTAGCTAGAAGGCTTGACGCCTGTGTATACTTCAATATTGGGAATCCCTGTACTGTAGTAGGCAGTGGATACATCTCCCCAAGGGATGGTCATACAGAAGCGCGGCTTGAGCTTGAAGGAAATTTCCTTCGCCTTATAACCCTGCGGGACAGGTGTGATTTTTCCGTCTTTCCTGATGGCGCCTGGACTTCCTAGATTCTCCAGCATCGTCAAGGCCGTGCCATGTGAGAGTCCCCCATTTCCTGCAAATGCCAACTGGAGATGCGTCGCATCGGGCAGCTGCTCCTTGAGGAAGCGCGCCAAGCAATCTGTCGGAACCACATCAAAGCCTGTTCCTGGCATGATCATAATTCCAGCTTGCTGCGCTTGTTCGTCCCTTCTTTTTCCCATTTCAAAAACCTGAATCTCTCCTGTGATATCCAGATAATGCGTTTGGGTCCGCAGGCAAGCCTCCATCATAATCTGAGCTGTGTGGATAAATGGTCCTGCACAGTGAAGGACAACAGAGACTTCACCTAAGGCAGCTTCAAGCGCTTGTGTATCAGAAAGATCGAATACACGGGTTTCAAAGCCAAATTCAGAACCCATTGCTTGGAGCTTATCACCGTTGCGTCCTGCCAGTATGGGTTCCATTCCCTGTTCCTGAGCGAAGCGTGCAATCAATCTGCCTGTATATCCATAGGCTCCATATAGGAGAAACTTCATAGTAGTAGATTTTGTAAAATAATCCTCACAAGATAGGATAATTATCCGTAGGACCACCGCCACAGCGTGGTCCCCCCACACCGCCACGGCATGGTCTTCCCCAACGGGTCTCCCATCATCTAAGCCGAATGCCCACCATCCACAGGCAAGGCTACGCCATTCACAAAACTAGAAGCCTCCGAACTCAACCACTGAATCGCTTCCACAATTTCCTTGGCATCGGCAAATCTGCCCATGGGAATCGTAGAGAGCAAGCGTTGATCCATGTCTTCTCTCATGCTGAGTAGACGATCCAGCATAGGGGAGGAAGTAAATACAGGGCATACGGCATTGATGCGAATATTTTTACGTGCATACTCAAGGGCAGCCGTCTTTGTCATACCTACAACTGCGTGCTTACTGGCCACATAAGCGACATTATTGGGGAGTGCTTTGAGGCCCGCCATAGAGGCGATGTTGATGATATTGCCATGGCCCTGTTGTAGCATCTGCTCAAGCTCATACTTCATACAGTAAAACACACCTGATTGGTTGACTGAGATCACTTTATCCCAATCTTCTAAGCTGTGTTGGTGGGTTCTTGTCGCACGGTCGGGACCGACACCCGCATTATTGACCGCTATGTCGATCGTGCCGTGGGTGGCTACAGCTTGTGCTACCAGCGATTGTACCTCTTGAGAATTGGCTACATTGCATGGAATAAAGGTTGCCTTTGCGCCCTCTTCTTTCATCTGCTGGACCAATTCCTCCCCAGCTTTTGCCGAGATGTCCGAAAGAACAACGGTTGCTCCTTTTTCAGCATAGGCTTTTGCTGTAGCTTTTCCGATACCCGAAGCAGCTCCTGTAATCAATACAACTTTATCTTGAAACATATTTTTAAGTAGTTGGACAGAAAAAAAGGGTTATGTATACTATAGCGTAGCTCCAATAAATAGCGCCAGTCCCGCAATCTTCATAGCGGGAGAAAGATCTAAACGAGTCTTATCTACACGACACTAGACATGAGATTTCATCTCAGTTATACTGCTTTAGTTCCTTCCTCCTTCCCTACGGGAATGGTCGTCAGGATGACCATACTTGCGCTTTTCATTCGAGGCTACGCCTGCTCTATTATAACTCGATTTCTTATGTCCATCTATTTGGACTAAGAAAAATAAGATAAGAGGTGGGTAGTATGTCCAGTGACTGTTTGCTGAAGGATCAAACCGAAGAATAGAAGGATCATATTTTATATCCTGCCTCTGAAAAATGAAAAATGAAAAATGATCACACCCCATCAATTTTTCCTGAATCAATGGCCATCCAGGCACGATGGAAAAACAATACGGCATGATGATTCAATTGGGCAAAGCGTGGGTCTTGTGTATGCCCCAACTTATACCTGTAGTATATTTGCTGGATGATGACCGCGATTTTGAATAACCCATAGGCGAAGTAAAAAGAAAAGTTTCCTACATCACGGCCTGAACGGGTAGCATACATTTCCAATAGTTCGGACCTTGTGGGATTGCCAGGATGGTAGGTCGGCATACGACCTAGCTGACGAAGCGCCGCAGGATCGGAGCTATTCACCCAATAGGCAATAGAGGTTCCTAGATCCATGAGCGGATCGCCCAGCGTCGCCATTTCCCAGTCGAGAATTGCAATGATCTGGTTCCAGTTTTCGGGATGGAACACCACATTGTCATATTTGTAATCGTTGTGGATGAGCGTATTGTCCGTTTCAGCGGGGATGTGATCATTCAACCATTGGATGACCTTGTCTATGACAGGATCATTTTCGGTCGCCACTTTACGATAGCGTCGTGTCCATCCTTCTATTTGGCGTCGTGTATATCCTTGAGGTCTCCCCAGTGCTCCCAGCCCCGCTTTTTCGTAATCCACTTGATGCAACTCTACCATGGTATCAATCCAGGCTGAGGCTGCTTGTGGGTAGATCTTCTTTTGCTCTCCTGGCTCTTCTGTAGGACCTTTTCCTCGGAGAATCACACCCTTGACGCGCTCCATCAAGTAGAAGGGGCTGCCCATGATCTCTACATCTTCTGTATAATGGTAAACCGCAGGGACCTTGTCAAAAACAGGCTTCAAGGCTTTTAACACTCGGTATTCCCTCGACATATCATGCCCACTTTTCACCTGCGCACCAAAAGGCGGTCTTCGAAGTACCATTTCTCGCGCTCCCATTTTCACCCAGTAGGTCAAATTGGAGAAACCCGATGGAAACTGTTGAATGTCTATGTCGGAACCTAGTTCAGGAAAAACCTGTTGAAGGTGAGCCGATAGTTTTTCCTTGTCTAATGCTTCTCCCTCACGGACGGCTTGGGGTTGGTCTATCGTCATTTCACTCATAGTTTCACTCCATAGGGTTTAAGGATTTCCCTAGCCACACGACTCTTATGCACTTCGTCTGCCCCATCGTAAATTCTGGCTCCCCGCTCATGGCGAAATAGGAAAGAGAGAATGGTATCCTCAGTGGTACCCAAGGCTCCGTGAACTTGTATGGCTCTATCCACGACATCTTGCATTACTTTTGCCGTAAAAAACTTGATCGTCGAGATCTCTACACGCGCTTTATAAGCTCCTTCCTTGTCGATTTTATCGGCTGCGTCTAGTACCATGAGGCGTGCAGCATGAATCTCAGCACGGCTTTCAGCAATCCAGTTCTGTATCGTTTGCTGATGGGCAAGTAGACGGTTGCTCCCCAACTTTCGTGTAGCTGCACGCGCACACATCATCTCGAATGCTCGTTCTGCAATGCCGATCCAGCGCATACAATGGTGGATACGACCAGGACCCAGACGTTCTTGCGCAATCACAAAGCCTTTACCTGCACCACCTAGTAGATTTTCCTTCGGCACACGACAGTTTTCGAAGCGAATCTCGGAGTGACTAGCCCAGCCCTCCCCTTCATCCCCCATGATGGGAATACGTCTTTCGTGAACGAAGCCTTCGGTGTCCAGCGGTACGATCAACTGACTCGCCCGGAGATAAGGATTTTCTTCTTCTGGATTGGTGACGCACATGACAATGGCAAAGGTCGATCCGTCAGCTCCTGTTGTGAACCACTTATGCCCATTGAGGATGTAGTGGTCGCCTTCAAGGATAGCCGTTGTGCCCATATACTTGGGATTGGAACCAGCAAACTCAGGCTCTGTCATTGCAAAGCAAGAGCGGATCTCTCCTGCGAGTAGGGGCTTGAGGAATTGTTCCTTTTGAGCAGGCGTCCCGTGGCTGATGAGGATCTCCATATTTCCTGCATCGGGAGCCTGACAGTTGAAGACATAATGGCCCATCGGCGTCACGCGTCCGAGAATTTCACTGACCTGCCCAAACTGATGGTTGCTCAAGCCTAAGCCGCCATCCTCACGATGAATTTGAGGGGTGAAATATCCCATTTCTTTGACCTTCGTCCGAAGGACATCTAGCTTCGGGCGAACGGCGTCCCATCCTTCTTTTAAAAAAATAGGTTCCAAAGGGAGTATATGTTCATCTACAAAAGCACGAACCTCTTGCAGGATGGTCTGTAAATCAGTATGTGTGCCCACCATAGGTTTAATTCTTGAATAAAGGATTTGCGGAATGGTTGAATGAAAAATAGTGAAGAAGAAAAGACAGGAGCTAGTTTTAAAGAATGATTGAATGACACGATCGGCCATTCAATCATTCCCATATTCCTACTATCCTTGATACATATTGTCAATATGGGTCCTGTATTTCTCTCTGATGACGCGACGCTTCAGCTTCAAGGTGGGCGTCAACTCTGCATCAGACCCATCTTCTTTGATAGGTCCCCACTCGGCATGTAGCAAGGAGAATTTTTTCACTTGCTCGATATGGCTAAATTCAGGATTGTAAACGTTGATGACATCCTGGTATTTGTCAATGACCTCAGGGTTGATAATGGCGTCTTCGAGCCCTTTCCACTCCATATTTTGGGTTTCCATCCAATTTTTCAAGGCTGTTTCGGCGGGGACAATAAGAGCTGAGACAAACTTCTTTTTATCTCCTACGACCATGACTTGCTCGATAAGGAAATCTTCTTTCATCCGATTTTCGATCGGTGCAGGTGCCACATATTTACCCCCAGAGGTTTTGAGGAGTTCTTTCTTCCTATCTGTAATACGGAGAAACTCATTTCCGCCTGGACCTTGGACAAGCGTGCCAATGTCCCCTGTACGGAACCAGCGTTCGCCATTAATCTCTTTGAAGGCTCCTGCAGTTGCTTCGGGATTTTTGTAATATCCCTGCATGATACTGGGTCCTTTTGCCAGAATTTCTCCTTCTCCTGCACGATAATCTCCCTCTGAAGCGTCGATCATCAGCTCTGTCCCATGAATCGCAGGACCTACAGATCCAATCATTGCTCCGTTGATATCCAGATGATTCACAGTCAAAGTAGGAGAGGTTTCTGTCAAGCCATACCCTTCGCGGACGGGGATTCCCGCAGCATTGAAAACTTGCAAGATCTTAGTCGGGCAAGGCGCAGCACCTGTCACGACCAGTTTGAGGTTACCGCCGACTGCCTCACGCCACTTAGAGAATATAATCCTGTCCGCGATGGACATTTTCATCTTTTGGATGGGAGACATTTTTTTGTGGATGTCATAACCTTCTGTCAGACTCAATGCCCAGAAGAAGATGCGTTTGGCCGTACCTGTAAGCTGCAATCCACGATTGTAAATCGCTTCATAGACTTTTTCAAGCAGTCGAGGGACAGTTGCGAAGAACACAGGCTGGACTGACTTGAGGTCTCCCCCGTCTCCTCCCAGATTATCTGTACCTGTGAAATGAATACTCACGGCCTTATTGATGTAGCCATAGGAGTTGGCACGCTCATAAATGTGGCAAAGAGGAAGGAAACTCAGAATAGGCGCGCCCACACTATCTGGTAACATGAACGCCGTCTCTTTGACCACATGGTTGATGTTGGTGTGGGAGAGCATGACACCTTTGGGTTTGCCAGTCGTCCCCGAAGTATAGATCAGAGTGACCAGATCCTCTGGATTAATGCTTGCCTTGATTTTCTCTATTTCTTCTATTCCTTCGGTCGTGTAAATACTTTCCCAATGGAGACGTCCCTCTTCCTGATCAAATGTGTAGATCTTTTCTAGACTGGATACTTGAGGCTGGGCATGTAGGAGCTTGTCGTAGAGATCTCCTGACCCACAAAAGGCAAAACGGGCCTCGGCATTGTTGAGGATAAACTCATATTCGCCCGAGCTGATGGTAGGATAAAGAGGAACAGAGACACCGCCAGCCATTTGGACGCCCATATCTGTTATGGCCCATTCGGGACGATTTTTATAGGCGACAATGGCGACCTTCTCTCCGCGCTGCAAGCCGAGGGCGAGCAAGCCTGCGGCTGTTTGCTCTGCCATGCGGATGACATCTTCCGTGCTGTAGTAGATCCATTGCCCATCGGGGTCGCGCTTGGCCATGCACTTTTGGAGTGGATTGTTCGCGCGTTGGTTGTAAATATATTCAAATAAGCGAGTAGGAGTAGACATAGTATTAAGAGTAGTAGGTAATAATCGGTTCAACTTTCGGTGGAGGTGCTGGCGCTAAGCGCACGTGTGGGAGTGTACCATATCTCAAACACCAAAGATCTATTCAAGACCTTTGGTGTTTGTAAGACCAGTAGTTAGACAAATACCTCTTCTTCGCTGGGAAGTGTAAGGACAGTTTCATCTGTCAATATTTCTGCTAGCCCTGTAGTACGCGGCATTTCATACTTATAGAAGAATTTCATCGTATGGATCTTGCTTTGGAAGAAGTCCGCCTTGTGACTGTTGTCTCCCGTCAGGAGGCTCTGCTTAGCCTTGACAGCGATCTTGAGCCACTGCCAGCCGATGATTATCGTCCCGAAGAACTCCATGAAAATGGTCGCATCCGAAAGGAAGCGTTGGTAATCTCCCTTCATGGCAAAATTCATGAGGTAGGTCATGACTTCCTTGTTCAGCTCGAGTTTTTCGAGTAGCTGCTTGCCATAAGGACGTAGTTCTTCGATGGCCATCGCATCTTCGATGACATTCTTCATCTCATTAGCGAGTAGTTTCATCGCTTTGCCTTGCTCCATCGTCAGCTTTCTACCCAGCAAGTCAATCGACTGAATGCCTGTTGTTCCCTCGTAGATGGAGAAGATCCTGATGTCTCGATAGTATTGTTGTAGGATGAAGTCCGAACAGAAGCCGTAGCCTCCGAGTACTTGCAGGCCGTTGTTGACAGCGATACGCCCCATCTCGGATGGATAGGTCTTGACGATGGGCGTCAGCAATTCTAGGAGTAAATGGTATTTACCTTTCTCTTCTGGGTCCTGACTATTCATCTCAATGTCATGATAGAGGGCTGCCTCAAATATCAAACTTGTGCTGGCTTCGGCAATGGCCTTTTGCAAGAGCAGCATACGACGTACATCGGGATGGTTGATGATCAGGACAGGTTCCTGTGAAGCATCTTTTTTACCTGCATTTTGGATAGGACGTCCTTGAGGTCTTTCGTTGGCGTACTTCAAGGATGCGTGGTAGGCAGCATGTGTAATGGCATTGGCCCCTCTTCCTACATCAATCCGTGCCCCATTCATCATCTTAAACATGTACTTCAAACCTTGATGAGGTTCACCTACGAGCCAAGCTTTGCAATCGTCTTTATCTCCAAATACCAAGTGGGTCGTACAGTATCCCTTTTGTCCCATTTTCTCAAAATCGCCTGCCGTAATGACATCATTGGGAACCAATCCATCAGGTGTGATGCGGTTTTTGGGTACGACGAAGAGGGAAATACCCTTGGTTCCTGCAGGTGCACCGTCAATGCGAGCCAAGAGCAAATGGACAATGTTGTCTACATGCTGGTGATCCCCACCTGAGATGAAAATCTTATGTCCTTTGATTTTGTAAGATCCGTCCTCTTGAGGTGTAGCAGAAGTCTTGATATCTGAAAGAGAAGATCCTGCCTGAGGCTCTGTCAGCGCCATGGTTCCCCCCCATTCTCCCGCCATCATATTCGGGACATAGGTTTGTTGCAATTCTTCCGAACCAAAGTGGACGATCAGGTCGGCTGCACCTTGCGTCAAAAGCCAGTATCCTGGGGCTTGGTTGTTGGCCGCATCGAGGATCAGTCCCATGGCGGTATGGGCTGTGTAAGGCACTTGCATCCCACCAAATTTCTCGTCAAATGTATCACTGATCAGTCCTAGCTCAGCTGCTTTACGCATCAACTCGCCCAACTTGGGGTGTGTGACAATCGTCCCATCCTCATAGCGCGCAGGATCTTCGTCCATTTCCTTGAAAATGGGATACAGATCCTGATCTCCAAAGTCCTTGACCGAGTCGAGGAGCATGTTGATGGCTTCCTTATCAAAAGCTTCGTGGCGAGGAAATTCGAGTACCCTTTCTGTATCTTGCACTTCGAATAGCAAATACTTGAGGGTCTCCATGTCGATGTACTGCATGTAGCTTGTAGTTGTTGAGTCTTTGAGAAACAATGAGGGAAGTCTAACCTTATACCTTCCCTAGGATGAATGATAATTTAATAAACGAAAAACCCTTCTATATTCAAATCTCTATCTTTGGGAAAATCAGTGGACAAGGGCTATTATTGACTCGCTGTCTCAGATTTTTTTACACAGAAAGGATCGATTGTTTATGCCTAAGCTCAGTTCGGATATGCTTTATCATACATCTTTTTATCATGTAAAGGGATGGATGGCCGATCGATATCGACAGATCAAAATCCCGAATCTTGTACAGCTCATGCATGAGACGGCGATGGAGCATGTCCTAAAGCTCCATATTTCAGCGAGAGAACTAGGACCAAGAGGCTTGGGATGGGCTTTGTATCAGCAACATATTGAGTTTTTTCGTTTGCCCAAATTAGGGGATAAATTCAAGGTTGTCACGCATCCTTCAGGTGTGGAAAAATTACTTACCCATCGCGATTATCATATCTATGACGGAGAAGATCAAGTGGTTGCACAAGCATCGACCACATGGTTTATGATGGATATACGGAAGCGTCGAATTGCGCGCTACCCCGAAGATATACTCGCGATCATCCTGCAGGGCAATGAACTGGATACACTTCCCCGTCAGCCTAAGCTACCCAAGATCGTCGTCCCGCAGGAAGGAGTGGATACCTTTAAAGTCAGGTATCATGACCTCGACTTCAATGATCACCTCAACAACAATGTGTATGTCCGTTGGCTATTGGATAGCATCCATGAGGACTGGTGGCAAACCCATAGGCTGAGAAGTCTACAAATGAAGTTTCTCGAAGAAGGTAAGTGGGGAGAATCGGTCGATGTCAGGTTGAGTGAGGGAGAAACCGAATGGCAGATGTTTCAACTCACAAAGGATGGAAGAGCCATGGCAGAAGGACAGCTTATCTGGGATAAAGAAAGGTAAAAATTCTCTTCATCCGATCTTTTACTTAAGTGGATGAAATAAAGGAAGCAGACGGGCTTGGGTAAGCGGTTGAATAGCTGATAAAGGGGAGAGATTATTCTCCGATTGAGAATGATTGATAGGCAGGAAAGTAAATATGCCGTTTAACTGTTCATTCGACCGCTCCCTAAAAAGTCCCTGCCTTTGGGCATGGAGAGGCGTAGATTGAGACAAATATTTAACTTAACATCTACCGAATATGCATCATGTCTCAATTGTAACGCTCGCCCTGCTTTCCCTCTTTTTGGGATTTTCAACCACTGTGAAAGGACAGTCTTCAGCATTCAAAGTTGAAAAAATAGGAGAAGGCTCTCCAGTCATTCTTATTCCTGGTTTGAGCTGTGATGGGCAAGTCTGGGATCAAACAGTCAGCATGCTGGAAGAAGATCATGAATGTCACGTACTGACACTAGCAGGTTTTGCTGGGCAAGCGCCCATGGATTTATCAGAGGGATTCCTGCCTGTAGTCGAGAAAGAAATCATGGCCTATATCAAGGAGGAGAAGCTAAACCAGCCTGTGATTATTGGACATAGCCTAGGAGGATTTCTCGCGATGTCGCTTGCCGCCAACCATCCCAAGCAAATCGGGAAGGTCGTCATTGTAGATTCTTATCCCTTTCTTCCTGCTGCTCAGAATCCTATGGCGACTGAAGAAAGTATGAAGCCTATCGTAGAGTCTATGAAGCAGCAATATGCTAAGCAAACAGAAGAATCCTATCAGATGCAACTGGAGATGACCCTTAACTCTATGATCGCTACAAAGGACAGTATACCTGTAGTGAAGGAGTGGGGAGTGGGGACAGATCGGGAAACAGAGACGCAAGCGATGGTAGAGTTATATGGAACAGACCTTAGAGATGACATTGCTACGATTGAGTCGCCTGTCTTGGTACTCGCTGCATGGGTAGCTTACAAGCCTTATGGAGTCACGAAGGAAATGATTCTCTCTAACCTTATGAGTCAGTATCAGACGGTTGCAGATGTAGATATTCAGCTCTCAGATACAGGCTATCACTTCTTGATGTGGGACGATCCCGAGTTTACGCTGGGGGCTATCGAAGACTTTCTAGCAGAGGAAAATAGCATGAGTCAGAGATAATGTAGAGAATGATTCCTGAGTATTTTTATGCACGGATTCAGGGTCTGAAAACCATCAGATCCTGTACTCTTTTACAGTAAGTAGTCTGTATTTTACACTTTGTGGAGTTTAAGAATACCCGAAAAATAACTTACTTATCCTCCTACTTAGAGCTAGATCCTTAACAGGAAAAACAATGAATCGACGGCAATTTACCTACTGGATGGCTCAACTGATTGGATGGGGAGGGTATACGTTGCTACTTGTCTTATCCTCGCTCAGTTTTGGCGATCAAGGTATCCATACTTTTAAAGTCTTGGCACTACAGGTGATCATCGGTCTGTGTAGCTTTTTAGGTTCCCACCTGATGCGTGGATATATCAAAAGACAGGAATGGGCTTGTGCCGCGTTGAAACGTGTTATTCCTCGGATGTTGCTGTTGAATCTTCTTACCGCCATAGGCGCGATCCTACTGATCCATGTACTCATGTTGACCGTGTTAAATTGGCAAGAGTTTCGTCCGATCGTCTGGTCCGAGATCCCCCTTTACACGTTCAACATCTTCATGATGTACTGTATCTGGGCGATCTTTTACTTCAACTTTCATTATTTCGAACAAACACAACAAGCCAACTTAGAAAAGGTGCAAGCAGAGTCGGCCCTCCGAGAAGCTGAACTCATCGCCCTCAAAGCCCAGATTAATCCCCATTTTCTCTTCAACTCCCTCAACAATATCCGAGGGATGATACTAGAAAACCCCATGAAAGCCCGTGACATGGTCTCCAATTTGGCAGATCTCCTTCGTTATTCCATCGGATTCAGTACGCATGAAAAAGTCTCTCTACAAGCAGAGATAGACATTGTCAAAGATTATCTCGACCTGGAAATGGTGCAGTACGAGAATCGATTGGATTATACATTGGAGTTAGATCCCCGAACGCTGGAAAAGCGCATCCCACCCATGATTATCCAACTACTCGTAGAAAACGCCGTCAAACATGGCATATCCCAGCTACCCGAAGGAGGGAAGATCGCTGTCAAGGCAGCCCTACAGGGAGAAGATTTGCGCATACAAGTCGAGAATTCAGGAAGCTTAGGAAAAGCTACCACGAGTGGAATCGGTATCCAAAATGCACTGGATCGTATTCGAATCTTGTATGCGATGGAACCCTATTTTGATTTGTCAGAGAGAGAGGGATCTGTTTTAGCCACCTTGAAACTACCTGCTACGATATGAGAACCTTGATTATAGATGATACTCGGATGGCCAGACAGGAACTGCGCTTTTTGCTGAAAAATCATCCTGAAGTGGAGGTCATTGGAGAAGCTAGTCAAGCAGAGGAAGCCTTGGCGCAAATTCATTTACACAAACCTGACCTCCTATTTTTGGATATCCAGATGCCAGGAAAAAATGGCTTTGAACTGTTGGAGATGTTAGATGAGGTGCCACTGGTAATCTTTACGACGGCTTATGATGAGTTCGCATTGCAGGCGTTTGAGTACAATGCCCTAGATTATTTGCAGAAACCGATCAAAGATGAGCGCTTGCAGAAGGCGTTGAATAAGATCAAGGAGCAGGTCCAGATCATGTCTTCACAAGAGGAGAGAAAAGTGTTAGATGAAGACAGTCAGGTGTTTGTGAAAGAAGGAGAAAAATGCTGGTTTGTGTCGCTCCGAAAGGTGAGATTATTCGAGATTGTCGATAACTATACGCGTATTTACTTTGAGGATCAAAAGCCCATGATTCCCAAAACGCTCAACTATATGGAGAAACGCTTGGACCCATCTGTATTTTTTCGAGCGAACCGTCAGCAGATCATCAACCTCAAATGGATTCAGCATGTGGAGCCATGGTTCAGTGGGACGTTAAAGATTGCTTTGAAGGATGGGACAGAAGTAGAGGTTTCCCGGAGGCAGACGGCGCGTTTTAAGGAATTGATGAGTTTTTAAGCGTAAAAAAAACGCCTCCTCCAGAGGAAGAGACGTTGCATATCTTCACATCGATCACTATACCTGACGGAAGTGATCGATGTTGCCAATTTCATCAATGATTTCGCCGTATGACTCCTTAGGATTAGGTCCATATATATTTTCTCCAGGCTCACTATCCATACACATGAACACGAGTAGAACAATGTTTCCAAATGGGATCAGGCTGATAAGCATCATCCATCCACTTTTGCCTGTATCATGTAATCTGCGTGTCGTGACAGCCAGATTAGGAATGATAGATGCGAGAATGTATGCCACTGTAAGGACAGGAAATTCTATACCTACTCCTTCTATGAGGAATAGATCCAGCATGACTAGTGCAGTCATAGCCAATGCATTGAAAAGGATAAAGTACCAGTATTCTGCCCTTCTCGCTCTGCCGTAAAATTGGCCATACTTTTTCCAGACGTCGATATAGTAATTCATATTTGTGTGTTTAGTAGGTGGATGTCGTTTACCAGGGATAAATAGATGGATACTACTGATAAGGTATCATCTCATTATTCAACGATAACCTGCCAGATAAGTTACTCTTCTTTCAGGAGAATTTGGCCTAATTCTCTTACTTAAAACTGAATTTTATAACTCATCACAGGTAAAAAGCCCGCCCCTCTCAGAGTCGTTACACGATCAAATGTCGCATCGTACTCTCTGTATTCAGCAGGGGAGGACTGGAAGATGTTTTTGATCTGAAGGGTCCAGGTCTCTGTAATCCGCTTTCGATTCCGATAAATATTCATCGAAAAATCCAAAATGTACAAAGGATCATCCCTGAGTTCGAAGGGACGACTTTCATCTAGAATGGTCCGCTGAGCGAGACGAGAGGCCTCTAGATCAATAGGCGTGTAGCGCTGTCCTCCTCGGATAGAAAAGGTGCTATTCAAACTCAAAATAGAGTTTTGGGCCTTTTTCTTTCCCAACTTAAATTCATTTCCCACCAATATATTGGCCTTGTATCCCAAGTCGTAAGCTGTGCTATGCTGCACGCCATTGACATCGGTATAGTTGGATTCGAACAAACTTGCATTAAAGAGGTAGTAGAATCCGTTTTTAGAAAATCGCTCCAAGCCGAAGTCGAGCCCATAGTTTGTCCCTGTCCCTCCATTGGTCAAAATACGGAGCTGGCTCAACTCATCGAGATTAAGCACCGAAAAAGTCGCCGCAGTACCGACTTCTACCGGCACGTCAAACAAATATTGGTAATACAACTCTGTCTGCAAGCGCGTGTTGTTGCCAATAAGTGTTCGGAAAGACAGTACACCGTGATGGGTGCGCATGAGGTCTAGGTTCTGATTGGGAAAGGTAGGCGTCTGAGGCGTCGTTTCAATCAGACGCGTTCGGTAGGTGCCCCAATCCTCTGTCCGTGAGTGAAGTCCATAACCTGCTGCTAGCTGCGTACGTGTACTGAGCCGCAAAGTCATGCCCAACCTTGGCTCTAGCGACTGCCCTTGATTCAAGTCAAAATATAAGTAATGCAAGCCTCCGTTGAAGGTGAGGCTGGGCGAGGGACGATATTGAAACTGGGCGTAGGCTTGAAATTGATTGGTCCAGCCTTGTTCGTCTGATAGCGTCACGAATTCATCCTGGATGTAATCGAAGTCTACTGCTGTGTAATCGTGATAGGTTCCCGTATAAATGACCCCTGTGGTCGTATTGAGCCTAGGGGAGAATATATACTTCAAGGAGGTGGTCGCCGAAAGCGGTACGCGTGTGTACTCGCGACGGTCCCGTTGGAGGAGATCGGTCAGGTCGGTGGTATCCTCCAAGTAGGATCGATTATCCAATAGTTGAGCCGCAGTCCCTGCGACGGTGGTCCGCCACAAGGCCTTGGAGCCGATGAGCTTCTTGTGTGCCAATCCTAGCACGCCCATATCTGAGGCGATGGTGTTGCGAAAACGATCCAGATCACGCGTAAAATTCGATTCTTCCTCTGGCTTGGTACGGGTACTGAGGCCCCCCATACCAAATAAGGTAAAGCTTCCTGCCTTTTCTGTTGGCAAGTGAATGTTGAAAGACAGATCCTGGTAGTTGGTATTGGAGATGAAGGTGCTCACATACTCCGCCAAGGTCAAAGAAAATAAGCGATAGTTGACAAGGTAGGAAGCCTTACCTCCTTTTTTGATCGGCCCTTCAGTTGCTAGATCGAAGCCCAATACACCCGCTTGAAAGGTGTACTCACGATTTTCTGTATTTCCCTTACGGAAGTTGATGTCAAAGACGCCCGAGGTCGCATTGCCATAGGCAGCAGGGAAGGCACCGATGAAGAAATCAGAATTGGCAAGCACCTGCTGGCTGAAGATGGTGAAGGTTCCTCCTGAACTCCCGATACGTGCGAAGTGGTTGGGATTGGGGATGTCGATGCCTTCGATGCGATAGATAAGGCCACGAGGAGAGTTTCCGCGTATGGCGATGAAGTTTTCTGAAGTGAAAGGCGCACCGACAATCCCTGGAAAATTCGCTGCCAGTCGCGTCGGATCATCCAGTCCGCCTGCAAATTTACGTGTTTCTTCGATATTGAAGGAGAGTGCGCTGACACTGGCAGTTTGATTTTGGGGACTGACGCGTGTACGTTCAGGTAGGAGCGTGACTTCTTCGACCTCAAATAGGGTAGGCGTGAGGGCGATTTCGACGACGGCTTCCTTATGAGAGGAGATCAGGACATCCGCCAATTCGAATGGTTGATAGCCTTTAGCAATGATCGTCAGTGTGTATCTACCAAAGGGGAGTGATTCGAATCGGAAAGTACCTTCTACACTGGTTATTGCCTTCTGTTTGTTACTGAGTTTAATCGTCGCATCTGATAAAGCCTTAGTGGTCTCTCGGTCCTTGACGAAGCCTCTAAGTGTGCCTTCAGCTGTTTGCGCCTGCCCCAACATGAAGCTCACGATGATCCCTGCGAAAATCATGAATCGCAGAAAGATGCGTGAAAATGGAGGGTTGAAAGATAGGTTAGCAGATATGCTAAACATATATAGGTTTTGTCGCATGCGACAAAGATAAGAAGGTTTATGATGAAAGTTAAGCAAATTGAATAGCCTAATTGCAGTGCCATCACGATGGTGTAACCATGGATATGAGAATTTTCTTAGATCCTGTTTGGAACAATGAAAATCTAGTAAAAAAAGCAGAGATTTTAGGTCCTGAAAGCGCAGACTCTTCGCAGATTTGAGGTTTCAAACAGGGCCTTAATCTCTATGAAAGTCTTTTGGCAATATGACTAAAACTCAACGTCTTGTCTGTGGGAATAGGATCTTTTTCTGAATTTAAGAAATTGATAGTGAGTAGTTTGTATTTTAGTAAACAAAAAATGTCCGAAGTAAATGACTTCGGACAAATCGTACTTATACTCAATTAAATTGGGAGTGTCACTTGATGAGCATGACGATACTTAAGATCAACAGGCTTGTGAGGCCGAGGAGAATCAAGAATGTCATCTTGAGTGGTTTCCACCAGTAGCGATTAGCCTGGGCTAAAGTAACGGCACGTGTTTGTGATTTAAGATGCATGAGCTATAAGATATTAGTTCAATCTGTATGTGTAGAGACAAAAGCTGTGCCGACGGTAGCACAAGCGTGCCAAACGGCTATTTGCGCGTTTTACCAAGTATTTTTTTCTCAAAATGAGAATCCTGTTCACAAAATGAGACTGCAGAATATGTCACAGATTTCTTTAAGACGTGAATTTCCTATCGATTAAGGCAAAAGTCCTAACATTCGTAAGAGGTAGTAAGATATTGAGAGGGGAGAAGTGAGGGATATAGTCTATTGTATGTAATATGTTTAAGGAGGATTTTTTATTTTATAAATAAAAAAGGAATGTAGCTTCCTGTTTTTCAGAGGAATGAGGAGGAAAGATGAAAAATGTTATGGTTTTGTGAACTTTTTCTCATGTGAGATACCGTACTTGAAAATAGGTAAGAGAGAAGCTGAGTATTATTGGATACCACAGCCCGATGTTCGACTCCCTCACCCGTTGATAGCGTTTAGGTCATCGCCCATCATCCCATTTGCATCATAAGAAGTGTGTAATGAGGGAGTTTACAGAACCTGCCAGAGAGTCTATTCTGGTAGGTTCATCTTTTTTGAGTCAAAAGGAGGAGGAGTGTAGGTTTTTTAGGACTTCTGTGCCAAAAAAAGCAATTGCCTGAAAAATCAAGCCTTGTTCACACCTGCGTCTTGGGTTCCAATAAATCCCACAGATTGCCGTAGAGATCTTGAAATACAGCTACAGTCCCGTAAGGTTCCTCTTTGGGAGGACGGATGAATTGCACGCCCTTTTCATTCATTTCTCGATAATCCCTCCAGAAATCATCTGTGTAGAGGAAAAGGAAGACTCTCCCACCTGTCTGGTTTCCCACGCTGGCTAGCTGGGCCTCATTTGCTGCTTTGGCTAGTAGGAGTTGACAACTTCCCTGTCCAGGAGGTGACACCCGAACCCATCGTTTTTCCTCTGTGAGGACTGTGTCTTCTTCTAGAGTGAATGAAAGTTTTTCGGTATAAAAAGCGATGGCTTCGTCATAGTCTTTGACGACCAAAGAAATGAGGGCGATGTGTTGGTTTTTCTTCATGAGTGAGAATGTAAGCGTGGTGTCCACTGCTGATCTAGTTGTACTTTGCAGGCAGCGATCATATCTACGGCACGGTCTACATGCACTTTTTTTGTCCTAAAAGAAACGATGGCTACTCGGATGACAAAAGTATCTTCAATATGTGTCGTACTGAAAAAAGATGTACCATCTGCCAACATCAGGCGATGCAAAGCGGCATTGTAAGCATGGATTTCAGGTCCTTCGTAGGGAAACCAAAAGTAGCTCACAGAAAGGTCAGGTTCGGGCCCTACGCGGAAGCCCATTTCCTGGATTCTTTCTCTAAAGTAGGTCAGCAAGTAGCGCTTTTCTTCCAGACAAGCTCGAAACGGGGCTATACCATGAAGTTGAAGAGGAAGCCAGATACGGAGCCCACGAAAATGCTTCGACAACTCAGGGGAAAGATCCGCAGGATTGAGGGAGAGGGAACCTTGATTGGCATCCTGCATGTAGTCTGCGTACTCAGACATAGACTGTGCCAGCGCCTGTCCATGCTTTACTAGGACAATGCCTGCTCCATAGGGAATAAAAAGCCCCTTATGTGGATCTACTACTAGAGAATCGGCCATTTCGATGCCTTCAAATAAAGGCTTCAAAGTATCTACTAAAATAAAGTATCCGCCATAGGCCGCATCTACATGGTACCACATACCCTCTTCTTGACAGATATGGCCAAGCACTTTGAGTGGATCTATGGCACCTGTGTTGGTCGTACCTGCTGAAGCGATGACCATGAAAGGCGTCAAGCCTGCTTCCTTGTCTTTTGCCAGTTGCTCCTGTAAAGACTCAACCTGTAAGCGGTGCTTCTCATCTAGTGCAATCTGACGTATGATGATGTCTCCCAATCCAATGATGCGGAGGGACTTGGTGACACAGTGATGCAGATGCGCAGATGTATAAATAACAGATTGTTCGATCTTCGTTCCCTTGATTTGATGCTGATCACGAGCGACAGTGAGAGCGGTTAAGTTGGCGATAGAACCTCCTGAAGTGATATTGCCCGCAGCAGTCTGCGGAAAGCCAAAGATTTTTTTTGTCCAATCAATCACCTGATGCTCGATCGTTACAGCCCCTGGAGAGGCAAAATACATTCCTGCATATTCATTCGTCACATCTACCAAATAGTCCCCTAAAGCGGAAGTATATACACCACCGCCTGGGATGTACCCAAAGTGCCCAGGCGAAGAAGCACGTATGCCTTTTTCTGCTACTTCTTCTTGGTACAGTTGCAAAATTTCTTCTATAGATCTAGGACTTTCCTGTATGGATAAATCTGAAGCGGGTAAATCTCCAATATATGCCTTTCTTTGGGGCAATGCCTCTAGATATGTCTGAGCGTAGGCTTGAACTTTTTGGAGAAGCTCCGACCGCTGCACCTCATTAGGTTCAAGTTGAGCAGAGAGAGCTTCTAGTGATTCAATATTCTTCAGGAGGGCTTCTTGCATAAGGATCGTGTCATGGAATAGACATCCAATCTACAACTTATTTTCCTCCTGCTTGTTTGGGGACTATTTGTGTTCGGCTCCTGCAGTTTGCCACTGAGGTTGTTACGCTAGGTCTAGCCGTCCCGATCTTTGAGTTCGGGATCGCCTCAGTTAGGGTTTTAGCATGGAGTTGATGCGATCAATACAATAGCTAAGATGAAGATCCTTCCATCAGCCTATCTCGTGCTTCCATTAGGCAAAACCCCAAGAGATTTTCTCCTTTCCAGCTAAAAGGATCATGGACGCGTGGATCGTCCTTGGCTAGACCGATTCCCCAAATGGCATCCACAGGGCTCGCTTCTACCAGTACGCGCGGATACGTAGCCAGTAAGAAAGCGGACAGCTCGGGGTGCTGGCTGAATTTGAGAAAATTTCCCTGAGTGACAATCTCTCCACAATGTGTCTTCCACAACGCCTGATCGAAGTTACGTACTTTTCTTCCCAAGGCCTTTGCCTCTCCTGGACTCTCAGACTTTAGGATCTGCTCTAGTATTTCTCCATCATCAAACAGACGCGCCTTCCCAGCCATCATATAATGCTCCGCTGTGAGATACGTATGTTGATCTTCTTGAAAAGGATGTCCTGCCCACCACTGGCTGAGGCAGGATGCTGTGATTTGACCATCTAGCGAAGGTTGATGTCCCCAAAAGAAAAGATACTTGGGGTTGCTATTTGATAGGGTTTTCTGAAGTTGAGCTTTGGAATAATACATGGGTGGATGGTTAGGTCTATTTGTACGATGGGAATGAAAGTAAGTTAGCATGCGAAAAAAAAAGCCCCTGCATACACAGGAGCCTCTTGTCAATTGTATAAACGAAACTCAATTATTGATCGATCGAACCCGTGACGCGCGTCATGAATCCATTGAGTGCCTCACGCTTGGGCTGTCCTTCTTGTATTGACTTGTGTACTTCTACTGCACCGTACAGGTTAGAAAGCATCTCGCCGAGCACATCCATCTCCTCATCCTTGATGCCAGGAGCATCTGTGATCGCTTCTAGCGTTTCGATGGCTTCTAGTAAGAAGTCCTCGTCCCGCTCCTCTGTGAAATTTGTCAGATGCTTAATTATCGGTAACCTCATTGACTAGATCTTTGAGCAGGTCAAACTTATTGGTCTGTACTTGATTGATGAAACTACCATCTTTGAAAGTGGCAAATGTAGGCAGGTTGCTCACGTTGGCTAGCTTACGAGATTCGGGAAACTTTTCTGCATCCACAATCACGAAAGATGCGTTTTCCTTTTCGTTGGCGAGCTTCTTGAACTTGGGTTTCATGATGCGGCAGTTTCCACACCATCCTGCAGAATACTGGACGATCACTGTCCCTTCACTTTGGATGATCTCCTGCAGATTATCGTTCGTTAGTTCTTGTACCATGATTTTTGAAAATGTTTGAAGTAAATAGGTAGACTGACTCAATGTGCTAGTTCTGGCTCAGGTAGGTAGCGACCCCTTGGCGTGTAGCTGTCATAGCCTCTTTTCCATCTTCCCAGTTGGCAGGACATACTTCTCCTTTTTCCTGGTAGTGCTTGTAGGCGTCTACCAAACGCAGGTATTCCTGTACATTGCGTCCCAAAGGCATGTCATTGACACTCTCGTGAAATACCGTTCCTTCTTCGTCGATGAGGTAAGTCGCGCGATAAGTTACATTGTCTCCTGCTAGAAGTTCTGTACCTGTCGCTGCATCTACACCTGCAGATCTCGTATCCAGTATCCCTAGTGTACGCGAAAGGTTGCGGTTGCTGTCAGCCAATAGGTTGTAGGTGACGCCTTCTATTCCGCCGTCGTCCTTTGACGTACTGAGCCATGCAAAGTGTACTTCAGGCGTATCACAAGACGCACCTATGACAATTGTATTGCGCTTCTCAAATTCAGGAAGGGCTTCTTGAAAAGCATGCAACTCTGTAGGACACACAAAGGTGAAATCCTTGGGATACCATAGAAGCAATACCTTTTGGTTGTTCTTGACTGCTTCGTCCAAAACATTGATTTTGATGGTATCACCCATCTCATTCATGGCGTTTATTTCGATACTAGGAAACTTTTTTCCAACAAATGTCATAGTATTTTTTGTATAGTTCAAAGCAAACAAACGCAATGAATCTAAAAAGGTTTTTGAACTTTCAGACAAATTCGAACTTTGTGAAAAATGATTCATAAAGGGTAAGATCTGGCGTGCGGATGGACTCACTCATTTCAGGAGAAACAAAGTAAAGCTGTGCAGGACGGCTCTACATTCCATCGGCTTCTGAGCTAAGTTCCATGACACAAGAAATAGATAAGATAGAAAATGAACCTTTAGTCTAGGGTTGAAATCACTAGCCTACATGATACCACCCTTTCAGGGTTCAATGCTGGTTCATTGTCCTGAAGGGACAGTATCATATAGATATAGCATGTGGAGTTTAGTCCCATGCTCAAAGCGTATGCACATAACCTGTCTTTATTTGTCCACCTACCCAGCGTCAAATCTCATATATACACACCGCTTCCTCGCCTCCTTCTAATATTTTCTCCTCGACAAATTGCATCCCGAGCCGCTCTAGCAAAGCTTGTGACCTGATATTTTCTGGATGGGTAATGGCTAAGATAGGGGTAAGTTTCAACTCCTCTCTAGCCCATCTGAGCACCTCGCGAGCAGATTCTGTCCCGTATCCTTTCCCCTCATGTACTGGCAACAACGCAAAGCCAAGATCCACCGTTGGGAGTGTGGGCCTGTTGACGAGTCCACAAAGTCCTACTGGAATGTTATTTTCTATCTGGTAGACTACATAGAGCCCATAGCCCCACAGCTTGTAGCTTGCGATGAGCCGATCCGAAATGTAGTTCTCTGCGTCGGCCATAGATTTGATTCCTCGATCTCCTATAAATTCAATCCAACCTGGACTATTCATCAGCTGGAAAAGGAATTCGGCATCGCGAAAGGTTGCTTCTCTTAGTGAGAGCCTATCTGTCGTCAAAATAGGTGCTTTCATCCTGCAATGATAGCTGGCAAAGTAGTATCGAAAAAATCTATCCTTCTGTCCTCAGACTTTTTTATGTAATTTTGAGCTGTGCCGACAGATATTACCATTCAGATTGCTCCTGAGGAGATTGGGAAAGAGGAGGTGTGGAAGCGAATCGCTGCGCGCAAGCTCCGTGTACGATCCAGTGAGATCACCCACCACCAGTTGTTGCGTCGCTCGATCGACGCACGTGGACGGAAACCCAAGTATGTGTTGAGGATGCGTCTATGGATGGGAGAAGCAATCGAAGAGGGAAATGTGGGTTCTTTTCCTTTGCAAAATGTCTCTCAAAAATCTCCCATTCATATTATTGGATTTGGTTCAGCAGGTGTATTTGCTGCACTAGAATGTATCCGTCAAGGTTACAAGCCTATCGTCATTGAGCGAGGTAAAGACGTGCGTGCGCGCAGGCGTGACCTTGCGCAACTCACCCGTCACGGGGAGGTCAATCCTGAAAGTAATTATTGCTTTGGGGAAGGAGGTGCAGGGACTTTTTCGGATGGAAAACTCTACACACGCTCCACCAAGCGAGGGGATACCCAGCGTGTGCTAGAAACACTGGTCCAGTTTGGAGCCGATCCTGACATCCTCATCGATGCGCATCCTCATATCGGTACGAACAAACTCCCTGGGATCATTCAAAATATGCGGGAAGCGGTGATCGAAGCAGGAGGCGAGGTACGCTTTTCTACCAAGTTGACCGACATTCGATATGATGGCTCAGGCATCCAAGCGATCCAGCTCAATGGTAGTGCGTGGGAATCTGTCAAGCATCTGATCTTGGCTACAGGACATTCTGCGCGTGATATTTTTGAATTGCTCCATAGACGAGAGATCCTCATCGAAGCCAAACCCTTTGCTTTGGGCGTACGGGTAGAGCATCCGCAGGAGATCATCGACCAGATTCAATACCATGTACAAGGTCCACGTTCGGAGTTCCTGCCAGCTGCTTCCTACAGCTTGGTCCAGCAAGTAGATGCGAAAGGCGTCTATTCTTTTTGTATGTGTCCAGGGGGCATCATCTGCCCAGCAGCAACCGCCCCTGGCGAACTCGTCGTCAACGGTTGGTCGCCTTCCAAGCGCAACTCTCCCTACGCCAACTCTGGCATGGTGGTCGAGGTCAGCTTGAATGAGATGCACGATCCTGTCGGAGATCCATTGGCAGGGATGAAGTTTCAGCAGATGGTGGAGCAGGCTACGTTTAATGCGGGTGGAGGTAAGCAGGTTGCCCCCGCCCAGCGGCTCTACGATTTTGTCAAAGGCAAAACCTCCCAATCTCTTCCTACATGCTCTTATATCCCTGGCCTCAATAGTGTAGAAATGGGGGATGTCCTCCCTCAGTTTATCCATCGAAGGTTGCAGGGGGGATTCAGGGCCTTTGGAAAAAAAATGAAAGGCTACCTAAGCAATGAAGCGCTGGTAGTAGCGACAGAATCCCGCACCTCTTCCCCTGTTCGCATCCCAAGAGAAAGAGAGACTTTTGCGCACCCACAATTGGCGAATCTGTATCCCTGTGCTGAAGGGGCAGGCTATGCAGGTGGTATCATGTCAGCAGCCATCGACGGTCAGAAGTGTGTGAGAGCAGCTGTGGGACAGCCTACTTCCATAAAATAGCGCAATCCATCGGGAGACAGATTGCGCTTTGTTTTACTATTTGTAGCGTTCGATTATTTCTTCATCAATCGTCCAAACAGTCCTTTTTTCATTGGTTCGATCTCAAAGCCTGCATTTTTTACCACTTCCATGATGGCTTGTTCTGAGAGTTGATCCGACGCTACGGTCAAAATCTTTTTAGGATTATCGGTATCGACCTTCCAATCCTGAATTCCTTCTGCCGCTTCCATAAAAGGTGTTACTTTGGCGATGCAGCCGCCGCAGTTGATATTGGTTTTAAATGTATGTGTCATACGTTTCTTTTTTATTGCTCAATGCTTCGGGCGTCAAAATACACCACTTCATTTTCTTCAACTTTATACTCAGCTTCGATCGGATTGCAACATACCTCACAATCCTCGATCAAGATCTGGTGGGGCACACTGAAATCCAAGATGAAAGAAATGTTTTGCCAGCAATAGGGACAAATGAAAAAATACTCGTCAGTCATTCGTTTTTTTCTTCCATAACCGTTCATCGTGCAAAAGGTTGAAGATAGATGCTTTCGATTGTGTAAGTATCTCTCTGTCCTTTTACTTCTGGCTTAAAAATGTCTTTGCTGTCTTTTCAATCACCTCATCAAAATTATCATACGTAAAGCCGTATCGTTGGATTTTACTGCCATCAAAGTCCCTTCCCCTCTTGATACTTTTTACTCCCTGCACCGTGATACCTGATGCTTTGCCTGATATTCGTCCCCACAACTCACTGAAAAAAGCGGCAACAATCGCTACATTTAGATCTACTTTCATTGAAGGAGCTTTCTTGCCGAGATGCTGCGCGATAGGCTGGAGGATGTCGTACAGGGACCTGTTTTCACTGACCAGGATATGGCGCTCGCCTGCGGGGACCGATTGTTCTAGGAGTAAGACTACCGCTCGTGCGACATCCTCTACACCGACCCAACCCGTAGATCCTTCAGTGTAAAATCGCAAGCCATTTGCGACAGATGAAAACATCTGGCCTGTCCCCGATTCCCAATCTTCTGTAGGGCCGATGATCGTACCAGGATTGACCATACAAGCATTCAAGCCCTCGGCAATGCCACGATACACCTCTATTTCTGCGAGAAATTTACTTTCTGCATAGTGAGAAATCGAAGCTTCCTTTCGCGGACTTTCTTCATCGATCATCCCCTCTGCCGCATCTCCCAAAGTCGCAATCGAACTTACATGGATCATTTTTTCTACCTCCATTTCTAGGCACACATCCACGATAGTCGCCGTTCCTTTGACATTTACTTGTAGGAGTTGGGACTTGTCTCTGGCCTGAAAACTCACGAAAGCCGCATTGTGAATCACGGTATGGACTCCCTGCATCGCTTTCTTGACAGCTAGCAAATCCAGAATATCTCCTTCGTATACTTCCACCAAATCTCTCCATGGGAGATTCCTGTTGTCAGGGTTTCTGACAAGGGCCCTCACAGGCAAATCTTTATTGAGGAGATGTTGCAAAATGTGGTTGCCCAAAAATCCTGTGGCTCCAGTAAGAAGGATCATTTGATTTTATGTAATTTCGTTTTCCAGTCATCAAAACTAACAAAGTATCCGATGGATTTATCGGTTTTTTTTGAGCCCATAATATTTGAGGAGGAGCCTATTCCTAAGTGGGAGCCCTTCATCCCTACTTATCTTGATGCCTTTCCACATTGGCAGGAGGCGGACATCATCCTGATCGGGCTAGGGCGTCCCAATCAACTCCATCCCTATCTGGGCGCATGGAAAATTCGACATCAATTGTCTCGTTTGAGCAAGCCCGCAGAATCGATGAGAGTGGTGGATTTGGGAAATTTGAAACTGACGGAAGACATAGAGTCGTATCCAGATGTCCTCACTTACGTGCAGAAAGAACTCTTGCTCGCTCAGAAAACGGTCATCTGGCTAGGGGGAGAAATGGATAGGCTGAGTCCTATTGGAGAAGGTTTTGATGGAATCACAGAAGCGCTGGAATACGTATCTATCGGACCTCGCTTCCATCTGGCCACTACGCCTCATCAGGCAGGGCATCACCGCGAATTGCTTCGTCATGCGCAAGTTCCCTTGTTCAATTTTACGCACCTGGGGCATCAAGCTTACTACGTGCATCAGGCGGAGAAGGAATTCATGGATGAATCGCACTTCTTATATTATCGATATGGAGAGTTGGCGAGCAAACCTCAGATGGCCGAACCCGCCCTGCGGATGGCTGAGATGGTGCATATAGACATTGCATCGGTGCAGGCGAGTGTAGCAGGAGCGACTGAATTGGCTCCACCTAGTGGATTTACGGCTTCGCAGATCTGCCAACTGGCACGCTATGCAGGCTTAGGGTATCAGTTGCGATCGCTTGCACTCACAGGCTATGAGCCCCATATGGACCAGATGAGCCATACCGCTAAGCTGGGAGCGATGGTTACGTGGTATGTAATAGAAGGATTTTATGGGCGCTGGGATGATTATCCTGAGGAAAATCGAAGAAATCTGCGCAAATACACAGTCAAACTGCAAGGTCCTGTAGACGAGATCCGATTTTACAAACATAAGCGATCTCAGCGATGGTGGATGGAGGTGCCCTATCCAGATACCCTCCGAAAGGAAAAGAAGGGTGCCAAGCTCACCCAATTGGTCCCCTGCGATGAACAGGATTATGAGATCGCCAAGACCGATGACATCCCCCCTCGTTGGTGGGCGACTTTTCATAAACTATCTTAAATAGACAGATAGAGATCACGGAGGCTAAATGTCTGACTAATCTGCATGAATGGCTCAATCAATGATGATAACTGGAAAGCTTCTGTAGCCGACTTTCCCCTACGCCCATCAACAGAATCTGTATAACAAAGGCTAATTTCAGGCTATTTTATTCCTTTGCTATGATCATCCTTTCACATATACATAAACAGTTTGGGAACCATGTCATTTATCAGGACTTGTCTACTGTCATTGGAGAAGGGGCAAGGGTATGCATTGTAGGAAAGAGTGGGGTGGGGAAATCTTTACTGATGAAGATCATCCTAGGGCTAGAGACGATCAATGGGGGGCAAATAACTTTTGGTGCCAATCAATGGGGAGCGGACCGTGAGGATATTCCTTCGGAGCTTTTGAGCAAATGTGGCGTTGTATTTCAGGGAAATGCGCTCTTTGATTCGCTCACGATAAGAGAAAATATCGGGCTCAAACTCGATGAGGCCCATCAGCTTCCTGAGGAAGAAATCGACCAACTGGTAGTGACGGCGCTGGATGCTGTCGGTCTTAAGCATGATATCTGGAGTTTGTTGCCATCGTCGCTTTCAGGAGGTATGCAAAAACGAGTGGCTATCGCTCGTGCCATCATTGACCGACCTCCTTTTTTATTTTATGATGAACCTACTACGGGGCTAGATCCCGTCAATTCTGCTATTATTGACGAATTGATGCTGAGTTTAGCCTCCGAGCAGGACCGAACAAGTATCGTGATAACCCATGATTTACAGACGGTTGCTATGTTTGCCACGCAAGTGATCATGCTTACTGAGGAGGGAGTCATCTTTGACGGTGCCAAGGAAGACTTTCTCGCAGATACGCATCCAGAGATCCGACAATTTCTTAATCGTCACTATTCTCGTAGAATTACGTAAATTATAGGAGACGAAAGATAGGAGGCAGTGGAGTGAAAGATCCTTCAATATCCTTAAAGTGTTGATAGCCAGTATACTAAATTTTGCTGCTTGCTTTTTTGTCTGTGAATTTAGAGGAAGCGAAATGAGATGTTTGCGTAAGGGATAAAAAGACTCGGTTTTTTTGAAAAAATGGTCTTTTCTTTCCAACCCCAACAATTTTGTCTTCTCTATTGTATGAAAAGCAACGATACCAACTACAGCATTGAGCACCACAAACCTTAATATCCATACAGATATCATCGAAGCCTGTAAAGCGGGAGACCGACAGGCTCAGTTTCGTTTGTACCAGCTTTATTCACGCGCCATGTACAACTTGTGTGCAAGAATGCTGGGAGATCGTACAACCGCAGAAGATGCCTTACAGGAGTCTTTTGTCAGTGCATTTAGCAAAATCCACACTTTTGAAGGGCGTTCATCCTTTGGAGCATGGATCAAGCGTATCGTGATCAATAAATGTCTGAGTATTCTCAATAAGCGAAAGATATTTTATCAAGAGCTCGATGAGCGCGTAATGGAGCTGCCAGAAGAATCGAGTAATCCTTATCATTGGGCTGAGATTACTCCTGCTCAAGTGCATCAGGCGATCAAAGAACTACCCGAAGGATGTAGAGTCATTTTTACACTTTATCAACTCGAAGGGTACGATCATCAGGAAATCAGTGACATACTGCAAGTATCTGTTTCTACTTCTAAGTCCCAATATCACAGGGCTAAAAAATTACTGAAGGAAAAACTTCGCTCCGAAATCAAAACACATTGAAGGTGCCCCCGCCTCCAAATACAGACGCAAAATGTACCAGAACATAGAAGAATACATCCAATCCCAACGCCAGCAACTGGACGTAGAAGTGCCAGGAGACGCTGTGTGGGATAAGATCGATCAGAGATTAGATCGCAAAACAAGATCGCTCTGGGAGAGATACCCCTTGCTCAAAGTAGCTGCTGCCATTCTTCTCTTCGCAGTAGGCCTGGCCGTCGTGGTCAACAATATGGGCTCAGGTAAGAAGTCAGACATCGTGGCCGATATACCTTCTGTATCTCTGCCTATCGACATGGATCAGTGGAAACAAGCAGAAGTAAACTATGAAAGTAGGATAGAGTCCCTCATGCAGCAAATGCAACAAGTCAGCATTGCGGGTGATCCAAAAGCGATGAAGCTCAACAAAGAAATCGAACAAATCAATCTGGAACTGGATAAGCAGCGAGCGCTGATACAGGCAGATAATTATCAGCCTAGCCAAGGAAAACGCATGCTAGAATTGTACGAACAGAAGATCATCATCATGCAAAAGATGGTCGATCATCTGGAACAGTAAGCAAAGACTTCTATGGACGCTATCCGTTCATAGCATATCGTTGAATGTAATTACCTCCCTTAGGGGAGGTTTTTTTATGGAATCAAAAGACATGAAAAGTCTTTGGGCTAAGACTGTGGCAAAGGATTCAGCCCTTGCCAAACATCATCACATAGGAAAAAATGCCTTTATTATTTTCTAACTAGCGAATGAAGAAGATAAAGATGTATTTTGGGTACCAGTGAAAACACAAAATTGATCATCTGGACGAACTCGATTTTATGATAAAAGGTATTGGAATCACCGCTATTTTCTTAATATATCTCGTATTAGGGTTTTGCCTAGATATCTTTGGACAGCAGGTTATCAGTGAACAAAAGCTCCGCCGATTTCCCAAAAATCAGGACATCATCTACCCCTATGAAGAACTAGGCCGGGGCTTATCAGATATATATGTAGGACGTGATCCTATCGTCAAACTGTCTAATGACACCTTTATTCTCTTGTGGAAAAAAGACTGGGGACCCAATTCTCGGAGGATTCTGTCTTGCTATGATGTACTGCTTGATACTGTATGGGAGCGCAAAGTAGACCTGAATAGGAATGAGGAAATCCTCTATATGTATGAAGAATCTCAACAGTTGTTTGTGCTGTCTTATAGATTCGACTATCTAGGTAATACACATGCCATCTTTTGTAGGAAAGTAGATGTAGAGAAAGGCGAAATTGGGAAAGAGGAGCTTTGGTGGTTGGCATCGGGGAAGTTGGATCGACCCATTGGCTGGGAACGATCGCCCGACAATCAGAAGTTGCTTTTCTACCAGCTACTTCCGCCTGCCAGAAGCAGCCGCGTCAATAATCTCTACGCCTATCCTTCTCCCGACCAGCGGTATAGCAGCATCAATTCAAAGGTAGGACATCTTTCATTTTCGGTTTTTGATCTCAAGGGGCAGACGATGCGAGCGGATACGCTAGATGCAGGAGAGAAGAAATGGTACTTTTTAGGGGCTGGGGTAGATGATCAAGGCCATGTATATGCCTCATTCTTTGAAAAGAAAAACAGTCTGCATGTTTTCCAATCTCATGCCGAGACAAGTGCCACTCATGAGCTGATATACGATGGATATACCGTGTGGCCAGATGTCCTGGATACGTACTACAATCACCTTCCCCTGAAGGTAGGGCATGACCAACGCGTATATGCGCCACAAGCCATCCGAAAAATATCAGGTAGAGGGAAGGGATTAAAAAAAATCTTGATTCCCTGCTTTGATTTTGCCGAGGGAGAAGTAGATACTACGCGTAGTGCGCCGATTACCTCTAGCTTGCAAGTGCTCTCAGGCAAAGAGCGACAAGGGTTCGGCCTTAAGCCCAGCAAACGACTAGACGAATTTGTTTTTAGGCATATACATGAGACTGATTCAGGTGTATTGTGGGTCTGGATGCAAAAGCAATTGGAGATTTCACGCCCGACAGATGCCAGCAATCCTGCCGTCGTAAATATATACGAAGGGAGATGGGAAGAATGGATGTTATTTGAGTTCAATGAAAAAGGAAAGATTGAAAAGGCACTCATTGTACCCACCATACAAGAAATCTACACACGACTGGATCAGATGAGTAGCCAGCCCGCACTTCGAATGGACAGTCGAGGAAAAGGATTTCACCTGCTGACGCGCGAATCTTCAGGTGATAATATCAAAGGACCTGAGCGAATTTATCATAGATATGTAGAATTGGAGACAGGACGGACCAGTCCCAGGAAGCTCGTCTACGAACGAAAAAGACGGAATCAGTATGTCTTAGATGCCTTTATCGAATGGCTCAACGATGATCTGATTTGTTTTATCGCTTTGGATGGAGACCAAGGGGCGGCTTATCTTGTGACGGTCAATCTCGCTATGGAGCCAGAAGAAGAGGAAAAATAACAGTAAAACCACATCATCGTCCACGATTCCTATCATTCGTCTCCTTATTCGTTCTATCTTCGCCTAGACGAGGAGTCTCTCGATTTAGGAGAATATCAAGCGTTGTGTGTGATCGCGTTGGATATTCAGCAGTGATCGGTTAATTTTACGACTATTTGAATTGAAAATATCATGCAAAAGGGTTCGAGGTCAATAGTATGGGGAGGGGTGCTCTTGAGTATCCTCTGTGTTGTGTTAGGCAGTCCATTGAAAGCGAGTGTATTAGAGGATTCACTACGAAAGAGTATGGGCGGGCAATGGTACATTTTGTCCCAAAAGACTACCCAGGGCACAGATACTTTTGCGCTGAAGGACCAAAAAAGGTTTTTCATTGATCTACAAAGGGGCACTTTCGAAGAAATCTTGGGAAAAGATACATTGAGAGGAAAATGGGACATGGAAGAGGACTCTCTTGTCCTGTATCATGGTTTCAAACCCGTAGATTTTGCCATAGATTCTGTGCACTACAGGGCGAATGGAGGGAGCGCCCAGCTCTCGCTGTTTGACGGAGGAGAGCGCAAAGCATGGTTAGAAGGTAAGGAACTGGGAAGTGCCAGAGAAGAAGAACGCCTGCATGTCACACTCAATGATCGAGGGTACCCTACTTTGACAAGTGCAGATCGTACCCTCAGTTTGGGATATTTCGAACTCGCTCGTGAACCTTTTTCCTTTATGGATCTCATCAGAGGACTGATTGGGATGCTTTCTATGCTGGGCATTGCGTGGTTATTTAGTCAAAATCGCAAGGCCATAGACTGGAAGCTCGTAGGGATTGGCGTAGGCTTACAGATTGCCATTGCCATCTTGGTATTGCAAGCTCCTGTGATCGGGGAAGGTATCAACGCAGTTGCAGGTGGACTTGTGACGCTCTTGGGTTACTCAGATGCGGGTGCAGCCTTTATGTTTGGCTCCCTTATCGATACGAGCCAATTTGGATACATATTTGCCTTCAAGATTCTCCCTACCATTGTGTTCTTCTCCGCACTGATGGCGGTATTGTATTATCTGGGCGTTTTGCAGAAAGTCGTGTATGCCTTTGCCTGGGTCATGAGCAAGACCATGCGTCTGTCGGGAGCAGAAAGCTTGGCGGCTGCAGGAAATATCTTTGTAGGGCAGACGGAGGCCCCACTGCTTGTACGTCCTTACCTAGAGCGGATGACCCGATCGGAAATCATGGCATTGATGACAGGAGGATTTGCGACCATTGCAGGCGGTGTTTTTGCTGCATATGTCGATTATCTAGGAGGAGGAGACAAGGCCCAACAGTTGGACTTTGCCAAACACCTCATCACAGCCTCCGTCATGTCAGCACCTGCCGCCATTGTATTGGCCAAGATCATCGTCCCCGAAACAGAAGAAGTGAATCGCGACCTCGAAGTTCCCAAAGATAAGATCGGCGCCAATGTGCTAGACGCATTGTCCAACGGGATTTTGGATGGTCTCAAACTCGCCGTCAATGTAGGCGTCATGCTGATGGTATTTACCGCGATGATGGCCATGCTCAATGGATTCTTTGGGAGCTGGATAGGGGAGTGGACAGGTTTGAATGATTGGGTGGTGTCCTTCACTGACGGTCGGTACAATGAGTTCAACCTTCAATTTATTCTGGGACTGGTAGGCGCACCTATTGCGTGGCTGCTGGGAGTTCCCAATGAAGATATTTTGCTGGTGGGACAACTGTTGGGAGAGAAAACCATCCTAAACGAATTTTTTGCTTATGCCTCTTTGGGAGAGATCAAGCAAGCAGGATTAATCGTCAACTATAAATCAGTGGTCATTGCCACCTATGCCTTGTGCGGATTTGCCAACTTCGCCTCTATCGGGATTCAGATTGGAGGGATTGGGACCCTGGCACCCAATAAGCGCAAGATGCTTTCTCAGCTAGGATTACGTGCCTTACTCGCAGGTACATTGGCGGCATTTTTGACTGCGACGATTGCAGGAGTGTTGGTCGGATTCTAGTTCAACATAAGCAATAAACCATCGGGCAGTATGTGATGCTAGCCGAATACACATACTGTCCTTTGTTATTTTTAGGCGGAGGTTTTGCAGAAAGTTTGTACCTGCTCACTTTCGTTTGTATCAGCCTAAATCTGTTCTAGTTTCATTCACTTAGAACCTCTATTCTGCGTATCCGTATGATTCTATAAGGTATTATCCCTATCATGGCCTGATTATTGGCTCCCCATCCCATATACACCCGTAGACGTTAATTTTTTTGTCCTCGTATATTGCCTGCTTCTCTACTGGAAATTCCCTCATTATCAATATTTCCCTTATTCAGATCATAAGAGGTGTAAGACTGGGGAAGCTGAATACCTTTGATAAAATGGGGAAAAAGGGTAATTTACTAGGATAAGGATACAAAAAAGGGCCGAAAACTCGCATATATGCCCAGTTTACAACATCAATTGTTCATGCTCTCCGCACAGAACTTAGGTCGTGCTGTGAGTAAGGACCTCAAACGAATCGATACCTTACGCTGGTTACTCGAACAGAGTACCTTGCCTTTTGCGCTCCCCAAAGGAATCTCTCTTGAGTCTCTCACCGTCTATGGGATGGATGCGGAATGGGTCATTCCTGAGCAGGCAGACCGTAGCCGGGCGATTTTGTTTCTCCATGGTGGAGGATACACCGTAGGATCGCTACAAACACATAGAGCGATGATAGCCAAACTTGCGCTTGAAGCGGGGATTGCTGCACTATCTATAGACTACAGGCTGGCTCCTGAGCATCGTTTTCCCGCAGCCTTGGAGGATGCATTACATGGGTATCAGTGGTTGCTAGAGAAAGGATATGATCCATCCCACATCACCTTAGTGGGAGACTCTGCAGGAGGAGGGCTTGTCATGTCTACACTCTTGACACTTCGTGAGTTGGAGATTCCTTTTCCTCAAGCTGTTTGTATGATGTCGCCTTGGCTGGACCTGACGTTTTCTGCTCCGTCGGCACAGCTGTATGCAGACGATGATCCCATCGTGACGGTTTCAGATGTAATGCCTTGGGCTTCTGCCTATGGAGGAGATTACGATCTCAAGCATCCGATGATTTCTCCTTTGTTTGGAGATTTGAAAGGGCTGCCTCCGATATTCGTTCAAGTCAGTGACCACGAGGTATTGACGGATGATTCGATGCGATTGGATGCAAAGGTGAGAGAAGTCGGTGGTCAGATTGAAGTGCAAGTCTGGGAAGGCATGCTACACGTGTGGCAGTTGTTTTGGCGCTATATTCCCGAAGGACAGCAGGCCCTGCAGGAAATGGCTGCCTTTATCAAGTCTCCTAGTTTGCGACCTGTATCTAGCAAACAGGATAAGTGATCTACAAGCTGAACGGGCTTTTTCACCTTCAAGAAACCTTGACTACTTTGGCCAAGACATTTAACAATTGCGCTCTCACAATGGGTTTGGATACGTAGGCATCAAATCCCATCCTGAGTAAGTGCTCCATATCGCCTGGCATGGCAAAAGCCGTCACTGCCACTGTATGGACCTTCTGGTAAGTAGGCATCTGCCTGACCTGCTGGCAGAATGTAACCCCATCCATTACCCCTTCTCCTAAGTGGATGTCGATCAGCAACATATCAAATAGAGCATGAGGCGCGCTCAATTTTTCTAGTGCTTTGTCAGGGTCTGTGAATATGACAACATCTGCTAAGTCCCCTACTTGTTTTTGGATCACATAGGCATTGATCGGATCGTCTTCGAGATATAGAATTCTTTTCATAGTGGGGATCTGTTTAGCTTACCTGCTTGGGTAGATAGACGGTGAAAATACTTCCCTTATGTTTTTCACTTTCCAACAAGATATCTCCTCCCATCATGGTGGTGTACTTTTTTGCAATCGAAAGCCCTAGTCCACTACCTTCAAACTTTCGAGTTGAGCCTTCGCTTTCTTGCTTGAAGGGATCAAAAATTCGGTTTTGATTTTCCTGGGCAATGCCTACGCCTGTATCCTCTACACGGATGGCTGTATAGACATGTTTTTTGTAGTGAAATTTGTCCAAGACAGATACGCGCACAGATCCTTCTTGGGTGAACTTGATGGCATTCCCGATGATATTGGTGAGGATCTGGCTTAGGAGACGCTCATCTGCCAGGACAGCTGTATCTGATTCTGCTTGAATGAGTTGGTATTGGAAGTCTCTTCCAATGGTAGCGGATCGCAGGGCTTCAAAGATATCGAGGACCAGATCATTGAGATAAATGATCTCCATGCGATACTCCGCCTGCTCTGCCTCAAGCCGTGCCAGCTCCAGGATACCCGTCAAAGTACTCAGCAGACGTTGTCCACTTTTTTGCATCATGTTGATCATGAAATTGATCTCCTCAGGGTCCTTTTCCAGCTCAAGTACTGGGAGTAAGCCCAAGATACCGTTGAGCGGGGTACGGATTTCGTGAGACATATTGGCGAGGAAGTTGGACTTCAATCGGTTCATTTCCTCTGCCAGCTCTTTGGCACGTCGCAGCTCCATCTCTGCCGTTTTCATATCTGATATGTCAAAACAAATACCTGTAGCGCTGATGGCTTGGCCTTCTTTGTTTCTGACGATATGTCCAGGAGAACGTAAAAATCGGATCTCTCCATCAGGGAGAATGATTTTGTAGTCCATGTCCATTTCCAATTTTGTGGGGTCTGCAAGACTTTCGGGGAAATAGGTCCCTAGATATCCTTGATCTTCTGGTGGAACTACGGACATCCATATTTCTTGAGGATCTCTGGGATCAGTCTGCGTAACACCGTAAAGATTGTACATCCCTTCGTCCCACATGAGCTTGCTTTTCAGGATGTCCCACTCCCATACGCCCAGGTTGCCTGATTCTGCTGCCATGCGGAAGCGCTGGTTCACCGACTGGACTTGTTGCTCCGCTTCTTTGAGTGCGGTGATATTGGTGACATTGATACAAATACCGAACACATGCCCCTCGTCGTCCCTGGCAGGTGCGATGAGGTAGTCAACCCAGAAATCATCTCCATGGATCGTCTTCTGTACATCAACACCTGCAATGGTTCTACCCTGTACAATTTCTTCTACCATATAGGGGATGAACTCTTGAGGATAACGGGAAAATATAGCGAAAAGGTTCTGCTCCCTTTCTAAGGGATAATTGAAGAGACTTAGGCAGTCTTCCTTTGCTTGATTGTTAAACGTAATGATGTTGCCTTTCAAGTCTAGCAAGGCGAAGGCGTGATTGGTTGCATCGATCATAGAGCGAAGGTGTGCCTCACTCACTTTGATCGCCATTTCTGCTTTCTTTCGTTGGGTAATGTCTTTGGCAATAGAAAGGAAACCAATAGGGGCATCTTCGCTATCAGTCAGGATAGAGGTTTCGAGTAAGACAAAAATCTCTTCCCCATTTTTATTCAGTCCACGGGCTTCTCCTGTATAGCTTTTTTCTTTGGTCAAATTGTCCCGAATGCTTTTCATCCATTCCAGGTCTATCTTGGGGAAGAGAATATTGGGATATTGATCGAGGAGTTCTTCTGATACATAGCCCCACAAGTTTTCTGTTCCTTGGTTGACGTAAATAATCTTTCCCTCCAGATTGGTCAAGACGACACTGTCGTTGACCTTTGTCAAGATGTTGGCAAGGAACTTATTTTCATCTGCTGTGTACTTCTTGTCTGTGATGTCTTGTCCTACCGCTTGGATCCCGCCAATGTTGCCCTCGTTGTCGAGAAAACTGACAAATTCCCATTCAGTCCAGATGTCAAGTCCTTCGGGGAGGGGCTTTCTGATTTCTAGGGACTTCATCTCTCCTGGATTCATGAGACAAAACCATACGGCTTCCTCTACCGCAGGCCAATCATCAGGATGGACAGATTCTCTACTATGTATGGGAGGATCTTCGTTTTCTCCGTATCCAAACTTATTGACAAATGCAGGATTGGCAAACGAGTAGTATCCCTCAAGGTCGATGCGTATCAAGTAGCTTGTCTGCGAATCAATCAAAGAAGCCATCACACTTTGGGAAGCTCGCAGTTGAAGCTCAGCATGCTTCCCCTTGGTAATGTCTTTAATGAATACTGTACACCCAATGACTTTTCCCTCGTTTTGGATAGGATTGAAGCTACAGCGGTAGTAGTGAATCCCATCTTTTCCTTTGATGGAAACATCCTGATCTAGCAAGGGATTTCCTTGAAATACTTCGATCAATTTATTTTCCCAAAAGTCGGTAGGTAAATCTTTCCAAAGAGAGGCAAACGTATGGCCTTTTTCTGGTAAGCTTCCATGGCTTTCTTTCCAGGCAAAGGCAAAGGTCTGATTGAAGGTCAACAGATTCTTTTCCCTCCCAATCGAAAATATAATATCCTGTGTGTTATTGATCAGCGCTTGAAGATTGGCTTCGTTTTCTTTAAGCTGAATGTCAATCTCTCTTTTCTCTGTAATGTCTCGTTGGATAGAGATCCAGTGGGTGTACCATCCTTCTTTGTTAGCTACAGGATAAATGGAAATATTTACATAGAAGGGCGTCCCATCTTTTTTATGGTTGATGAGTTCTACATTGACGGATTCCCATGCTTGGAGTGCTTTTCTGATTTTCTCCAAAGGCTCACGTTCTGTCAGCGGACCTTGAAAGATACGGGGGGTGGCGCCGATGATTTCGTCCATGCTATATCCTGTCATGCGGCACATAGCCTCATTGGCATAGACGATGCGAGGACCTGGTAGATTGATGGATTCTGTTTCAGTGATCAATACACAATCCTCTCCATTGATCACGACGGATTCGAGCATTTGAAGATATTCCTCTTCTTCTTTTCCTTTGGTAATATCTCGGGTTATAGAGTAGATAAGTTCCGTTCCGCTGGCGACGACGGCATTCCATGAGAGCCATCGGTATTCCCCACTTTTGGTTCTATATCGGTTGACAAAGCTTACGTTGGTCTGTTGTTCATAGAGTTTCTGTACCTCGAGCAGGGTAGCTTCTCTGTCATCGGGATGTACAAATTCAATAAAGGGTTTCGTCCGGAGTTCGTTGAGGGTATATCCTAGGGTGCGTTCCCAGGCAGTATTGAGGAGTACGAAGTAGCCATCGTGATTGGCTGTGGAGATCATGTCGATGTTGAGATCGAGTAGACAATCGAGGTCATTGTGGAGTTGAAGGGTTTCCGTTAAGTCTTCTATAGACCCTTCAAAACCATATAGCTCTCCATTTTTATCGAGAAGTGCAGCACCTCGAACCAGCATATGACGGATAGACCCATCAGGTAAAATGATGCGGTAGCGAATTTCTCCTGGCTGCTTGGTTTGTGCGATTTTACTCCAACCTTCTTGTGTATGAGGGATATCGTCAGGATGGACTCTCGCAAAATATCCCTGTCCCAGGATTTCTTCATTCGTTTGTTGCCACATTTCTCTGAGCTTTGCATTTGCCCAGAGACAATTCCCCTCCATATCAGCTATAAAAATACCTAGCGGCAAGTTTTCACTTAATGCTTCAAACTGTGCTTGATTTCTTTCAATTTCGTTTTTTTGATGGGTTTCCATCGTGACATCTCGACTCTGCACGAGGATTCCCGTATGCGTCGGACTGATCTGAAGAGGAGTGAGCGTATTCTTATAATATTTGATTTCTTGGTCTACCGACATAGAGCTCCAAAGGGTGATGCTTGTCCCGTTGCAGACCTCTTGATAAGCTGTGAGCCATCGTAGATTCTCTTCTTCGTCCACACTTGGCATTAAGGCTGAGCCCCCTCTGACAACTCCTTCAGTGCCTAAATCTGCCATTCTTTGGATAAAGGCCTGATTGAATTCCACCAATTGAAGATCCTTGTCTACTGCCCAAACAGCTTCAGGAGAGCTTTCCAGAATGACCCTAAGTATTCCCTCTTCCTGTCTGCTCTTGACATTTTTCCTAGGATCTTGGCCAGTTTGACTTTGGCTATTTAGCATAAAATCGTCGTTTCGGCTCCTCGTTTGTTTTTTATTGTATATGGAGATTTCTCATCTTCCATCGTTTACATGACAAAATCGTCTTTTTTTGAATGGAAATAAATCAAGCAATGTTTGATTTTGAGACGATGGGTGAGAAGATGAACAGAATGCTTTGGAATGAGATATATTCTTACAGTATTCTTTGAGTGATAAAGTGCTAGCTAGGATAAAATACGAATATAAATTTATTTATATAATGGAATATACGATCATATAGCAGCATTTTTTTGAGAATTCTCATGTGCAGAATTTGATGTAAGGATTAGGAAATTTTTATAAATGGAAATACATGTAGATATTCTTATGTATTCATAATATAGAGCTAGAAATGATTGTAAACAGATTAACAGATAATGGATCTATTAGCGAGGTTCCTTATCATCCATCATACGTGAGAGATATTCTACTATAGATTGTGTGTTGCCTTCCAAAGGAGATCGTGGTGTAAATATTTTTCTTGCCTGCGACGCCTAGAACTAGCCCCCTTCAGTTTGTAGGTAGGTGGACAGATAAAAAAGGGTTATTTACACTATAGCGTAGCTCCAATCCCGCAATTTAATAGCGGGAGAAAGATCTAAACGAGTCTTATCTACACGACACTAGATATGAGATTTTATCTCAGTTATACTGCTTTAGTTCCTTCCTCCTTCCCTACGGGAATGGTCGTCAGGATGACCATACTTGCGCTTTTC
>JBCBFT010000019.1:0-81753 GCA_038527485.1 Bacteroidota bacterium | reverse complement strand
ATGAAAAATGAAAAATGAAATTCATTTTTCATTTTTCATTTTTCATTTTTCATTTTTCATTTTTCATTTTTCATTTTTCAAGGTGTACCTGACTCCCCAGCATAAGTTTCATGAAGAATGAAAAATGTTCCTTGAAGAATGATCCTGGTTTTCTGAAGAATGAACAAACGAAGAACCCCATAGGGACTCCTCGCTTGGAAAATACATTACATCTTGGCATGTGCGCCATCGCAAAATGGGGAGGCACCTGTCCCTTTGCAGCCACAAAAAGCGACTTTCTGCTTTTCTTCAATCGTCACTTTCATTGGCGCAAACTCCGATCCTTTGTGCGAACCATCACAAAAGGGCTGCTTGCTACTCTTGCCACAAGAGCACCAGTAATAGGTTCCTGGTTCTACCTCCATGACATAGGGCATTTTCTGGGGTACTTCTGGATTTGTCATAATTAAAATTACAGTTGAAATGATCCTTTTTGAACCCTCAGGACTTTCCTTCGTTCGAAGCATCAGATTTTCTTCATTTTAACCATTACTCCTACCATCCAGTGACCATATATATCCTGAGATCTTATTATTTTCCAGAATTCTTTTCGTTTCTACTCTACAAAATGTGTGATTATCCGTATGATTAGGGATAATAGATAGGGTAAATCAAACGATTCGTCTTTACTTTTGTCTAAAGCGGAAAAGATGACCATATCAGGATACCCCCATGGAAAAGCCTACTTTATTATATGTTGATGACGAGCGTCACAATCTCGTGGCTTTCAAGGCCTCTTTCCGTAAGTATTATCATATCCTTACGGCCCAGAGTGGACAGGAAGCACTAGATCTGCTATCCACGACAGATAAAGACATCTCGCTCATCATTTCTGACCAGCGCATGCCCAAAATGACAGGGGTGCAGCTATTTGAACATATTACGCAGCGCTTTCCTGATCCCATCCGCATGGTGTTGACCGCATTTAGCGATGTAGCTGACATCATCAACGCCATCAACAAGGGCAAAGTATACTATTACATCACCAAACCCTGGAAACACGAAGACCTGAAAGTCGTCATAGACAATGCCTTAGAAGCGTACCAACTCAAATCTGAAAATCAATCACTTCAAGCAGAAAAAGCCCTCTTAGAGCTCAAAGCCAGTCAGCAAGAGCGACGATCCATCCAAGCTCAATTTGAAACTCTCAAAAATCAGGTCAACCCACACTTCCTTTTCAACAGCCTGAATGTACTCAGCTCACTCGTTCATGATGATCCCGATCTTGCAGAATCTTTCATTGTCAAGCTGACACGCGTCTATCGATATGTGTTGGACCTCAAGGATGAGACACTCGTCACACTTCAGCGAGAGTTAGATTTCATTAAGAATTATATCTTCTTGCATCAGATCCGTTTTGGCAACAATCTCCAACTGTACGCAGAAGTCCCCGAAGCAGCTAAACAGCAAGTTTTGCCTCCACTCACCCTTCAGCTCCTTGTAGAAAATGCCATCAAACACAATGTCATCTCTCGTGACACCCCCCTTACTGTGGAGCTATTTATAGAAGATGACCGTTTCATTGTCAGAAATAATTTCCAGCCGAGACTCAGTCCCCCCCACTCTACGGGGATCGGCCTTCAAAATCTGCGGGAGCGTTATCGCTTACTAGCGGAGCAAGAGCCTATCTTTGGTCGAGAAGGGACATATTATGTGGCAAGTGTCCCCTTGCTACAGCGTGAAAAGAAAACTTTTTTCTCTTAAAGAAGACATAGAAAAATCGCTCATTTCAGCACTTTTTATCGGGTTTTACTTACAATTTTTCTCCTTTTCCACCTATTTCCTCCAAATTTCTCCCAGAGATTAGCACTTTTACCCGCTATCCATATCCAACCTCGTAAGGAAAGTCTTATCCTTCTGATACTTTGTATCGGCACATTTTATGTAAGTTTGATCGATTGAATTTATATTGTAAGAGAAAAGAAAAGATGCCCCACATAAATAGGGAAAATGATCTTTTGATCAAGTCTGTCTGTATGAACAAATAAGAGACTTACAACGTATCTTTTCACCTAACGGCTTCACAGCCCAGGAAAAACTTTATGGACAAAAATTTTTCAATTCTATATGTAGACGATGAGCCTCAAAACCTCATCTCTTTCAAAGCTACTTTTCGTCGTGATTATAAGATCTTGACTGCTAATGGTGGACAGGAGGGCATTGAAATGCTTCGCAATAAGCATGTTCAACTGATCATTACCGATCAGCGGATGCCCAACATGACAGGTGTTCAGTTTCTGGAGAAGACCTTAGCAGAGTTTCCCGATACCATCCGAGTGGTACTCACAGGTTTCAGTGATATGGAGGCCATCATCGATGTCATCAATAGTGGGCGCATCTTTCGCTATATCACCAAACCTTGGGACGAGGATGAGCTTCGCATGACGATCGAAAATGCCCGCCAACTGTATAAACTTCAGCAATACAATAAACAACTAGTTACAGAGCTGCAATCGCGTGTAGAAGAGCAAGATCGCGTGATCGAGTTATTCAAGAAATACGTCCCTGAAACCGTCGTCGAAAAGGCGCTGAGCGACACCAATGACTCCATCTTCAAAGGAGAACTGAAGGAGATTGCTGTGTTATTTTGTGACATCAGAGGATTTACGCCGATGAGCGAAGAACTGTCTCCGAGAGAGGTTGTCGCCTTCTTGAATGACTACTATGGGATCATGACGGAGATCGTCAAGCAGTATGGAGGCACTGTCAATCAGTTTGTTGGAGATGAGGTCTTTGCCACTTTCGGTGCCCCTCTTGCCAATACGCATAATGAGCTTAACGCCGTCTTGTGTGCGATCGAGATGATGGAAAGGGCTCAGTCGATTTCAGATAAGTACAAAGAACGCTTAGGAAGAGAGATCGAAATTGGAATCGGAATCAATGCAGGAGAGGTAGTCGCAGGAAATTTAGGCTCAGAAGAAAAGATATCTTACTCGGTCACGGGCGACACGGTGAATACAGGGAAAAGAATCGAATCTCTGACAAAAGATTACCCAAATTCAATCCTTATAAGTCAAAAAGTTTTCCAGAAGGTTTCAGATACCATTGAGGCCAAAGCTTGGGAGCCTATAGAAGTCAAGGGAAAACGCGATAAGATTCAGGTATACGAAGTGATTCGACGAATTCCCGTGTAAGTAGGTTTTAGGCATATCATCATCCATATCTCACTTACTATTTTCTTACCATCTAGGGGCTTTTAATGTGCCCCTTTTCCCATTTATGCTCCACATGTAATATTTCATATTATTTGAATATAAATCTATTTAATAGTATCCAAATCTAATCAAATAGATAAACCTATCTGAATTTTTCTGATATGAAGAAGAAAGACAGATCAATAGTCAGGATTAAAAAGGTAATATGTAAAAAAATGTAGCAAATGGGTATATGATTCATAATAATAGGTGCGAACTGTACATAATCTTACGCATTATCCTATTTGGTCTGACTCGAAAAATAATAGATAAATTCCTGAATACGTGCCATTTGTGACAAACTCACTGTCTTCTTATATAAAAAATAGTGCATTTTCTATCGAAATATTACATAAACGGTTCCAAGAAAGGTTTTAATTGTAACTTAGATGCGATATTAATACCATCATGGGGAGCCATTGGGGAGAAGGGAAAATTAGAGGTAATCTCACATTTTTCCTTTATGAGTTGGGTCCCTAGTCTAGTACTCGTGATTTTTGATGGTAAAACTATCAACTTGTAAAAGTAATTTAGGATTAAAGGCAAGCTGTGCGTCATGAAGAAGGCCCTGCTGGTTACATTTATATTTATCAGTCAACTCTTTTTACTGGGAGGCGAAGGGAACACCTGTTTAGCTCAAGGAAGGAATTTCGGTGTTGAACAAGGTGGGATTGTGGATAAGATTACAGTTTTTCCTCAGCAAAGTCGCGTCTTGGTACAGTGGACATTAACAGAACCTGCTGAGAATGTAAATTTCATTCTAGAGAGAAAAAATGCGCAAGGTGCTTTTGAACTCGTAGCTGCTACTAGAAATACACCTCAACTCCGCTATACACTTACAGATTTTGATCCTGTCACTGAAGGATCAGTTGTATATCGTGTGAGGTACACCAGAATAGGTTCTTACCAAAATCTAGGTCATTCTGATCTATTTACACTCCACTGGGACAACGAGTCTATCCTTACCATCTATCCCAATCCAGCCAGTGAGGTAGCATACTTTAGACTACCCGTCTCTCAACAAGAAGGTACATATGCCATCCGTGTTTCCTCTGCTGAAGGAAATATCATGCATAAAACGCGTGCAGGTACCTCTTCTTTCACCGCCCACCGACTGGACGTCCGTCGCTATCGCCCTGGAACCTACTATTTACACGTTGCTACGCGCAACCAGCACTGGGTTTCCCGCTTCGTCAAAATATAAGAACACATTCGACGCGTTAGACTTGAGATGATTCGTACGACTCATCGTCTCTAGTGTACCCTATAAACCCAAACTCCCCATCTCTTGCAAGACGGGGATTGGGTATTGAGGTAGTATAAGTTAGCGTTTGATAAAAGTTGCATGTGTCTTATGTCCATTGGGAGTGATCATGACAACCCAATAAGCTCCTTCCGACCAGCGACTTACATCCAAATCTTTTACTTCGTACATTCCTTCTACAGTGCCTTTGTACATCTCAAGTCCTGAGCTGTGTACGATGCGAAGACGTGCATAGTCTGCATACTGAGCGGCTATTTTCAACACCTGACCTTGAAGCTCAGCATGCACAGTAGCCCATCGATCTTCCGAAATTACAACTTCTTCTATTTGTGTATGCGAATGGGCTCCATCTATGTCTTGCTGCATGATGCGATAAAAGTAAGTGCCCTTGTCTGCCGTCCTGTCCACGAAAGAGTATTCTGATACGCCAATCTTATTTCCTGCAGCAGGCAACATATGCAAGTCGGTATACGAAATACCATCCGTCGAACGCTGAACCACGAACATTTGGTTATTTTCCTCATAGGCGGTAGCCCAATTTAGAACGACTCCCTGTGTATTCGGTGTAGCATCAAAGCTCAACCATTCTACTGGAAAGCTTAGTTCGATCTCCTCACGGCGTGGATTGACATAGCTTTCGATCAAACATGGAGTAAAGTTGAGAGAAAACATTCGATCGGGTGCGTCGGACCAATCTGAGCTTCCTCCATTGTCCACGACACCTGCTCTGTAGTAAAATGTATGGGCATTTTCGAATTCCATAGAAACCATGTGCGCCGTAGCCGTCACGCTGATGCCATCCTCTGTATCTACTCGCTTGGCCATGAAGGCATAAGAGGTCTCACCCCATAGATTCAGGATCTGCGTACTCAGTTTGGTGCTTGACTCCGTCGTATATGCTGTAGCTCCACCAAATACTACAACTTCTTTCAAACGATAATCGTCTCCGTCTATGTCGATAGCAGTCGCAGTCCAATTTCCTAAATCGATAGGCGTAGTAGTGCCTCCGATCACAAAGGTAAACTGGAAATCCATGTAGGCTGATGTCCCACCGTATCTTTGAGTGCGCATTTCTACTTGCGGCTGAAAGGCGTTCCACGCACCTGTATTTCCAAGGTCTAGACTTACAAGGCGCGCGTTGCGCATGTCGACAATCGTAACAATGGCATCCACACCATCCGTTACTTCGGTAAAGCGATAAGAGGACTGAAGGCCTCCAAAAGTTCCCGACTCAAGATTCCAATCGTCAAAGATCAATTCGCTCTGAAGGGTACAATCACTTTGTGCGTAAACCGCGGGGATTAAAAACGCTAAAAAAGAAAATATGCTAAAAATCTTACGTACAGTCATGGCTTAGAAGCTTATTGTTTCTGGGTGTAAATGTGATCCCTAGGGGTTAGGATTCCGTTACTATTTTAATTTCTTGACATTACAAAAATGGAAATAATTGAAGTTTTTATGCAGCATAAAGAGATGAATAGCTTCTTTATAGCGATAAGCTGTACTTTTTAATACTTAAATAGAATTATATGACATGTAAGAAAATACTAAAAATGTTCATTTTTTATTTTTTAGGCTCCAAATTGTTTTCAGGATTTCTTACAACCTAGGTCTGATCAGAAGACACAAAAAAAGCCCATAAAAAAACCCACCATCAAATGGTGGGTTGGGGATATTCCATCCTGGATTTGCCTATCCTCAATCGTTGTCCAAAAGGCTGAACCACAGGTCGGAAAAAACTGCTAATGAAAAGAACGTTATCTGATCAATCTTATGGGTGCTTTGTACAAACATTCCTTTTTCTTGTTCACTTGTGCTGCGGGTGAGAGATACACTTTATTTCTTTCTATCATCTCACGTAAAATCGTAGCGTTAGCTTTAAGAGATAAAGCTTCTTCTTTACCTTTGCTTGTGCGTATGAAAAGAAAAGCATCAACACTTATTACGAATACAAATATATACCATTAAATGTAATTTACAAAAAATGTATATAAATATCTCTTTAGCTGTTTCTAGAGCCTCGAAACAGCAACAAAGAAGGATTCATAAAATGAAAGAGGAAATAGGATCTTGTCCATTTTGGCATGAAAAGCCCAAGGACTATCTCTTAAGAATTGAGAAGAAAAAGTGGATATATGGCATCTTTTTATACACCCCCACTTCTTTTTATATCTATCTAGTCATTTTTTCTCGATTGGCGAGTTACTATGAGAAGGGAAAATCATGCATGCAGCGATAAACCTAAGAAGTGATTTTTTCTCTTTATTTGTAGGCTTACAATCCAAACTCCATATACGCTCTCATGAATTGTACCGTAGAAATCAGCATGTATCCGCTCGATCAGGCCTATGAATCCATTGTCCTAGAATTTCTGAGCCGACTCCGCCAGCATACAAGCATACAGATCGAAACAAATGGCGTCAGTACCCAAATATTTGGTGACTACACCGAGGTGATGTCCCTCGTCCAGGAAGAGATGAAAACTAGTCTACTAGAAGGGAAAGCCATATTTGTGATGAAGGTAGCCGGTGGTACGCTCAGATACCGCCCAGAAGTGAACCCATAAACGAAGCCTTTTCTTCACACAGCGGGAAGAAAAGGCTCCGTTTTTATTGCTTTGATAAGATGCCACACATCTATTGAGGGCTGTGCGGCTTCCCAAATGCTTTCTTGTGATGGGATTTGAGCTTATTTTACTCGTCGTAGATACTATCAGGGATGAATAAACGCCAATCCAGCCCCTGCTCCATGATCATTTCTTCACCATCAAAAACCGTAAATATCGAGTCACCCGCTGCTTTCCTGATCGTGTAACCTTCCTTTACCTTACGACCATTCAACCCCATAATGAAGAGGGCGTCCGTGCGATTAGAAAAATCATAATAGATATCTTTGGTAGGAACCGTCATCATGCTATCTCCTGGCACGAAAGATTGTAGTTCGAGACGAGAGAAATAGCGCTCATCTGGAAGAGGATATTTACGATACTTAATTTCATTTGTCTTCACTTCCCCACTAAAGCCCATGGCGACAAATTGGGGAATCAAAGCATCTCTTTGGGCTTCCATACCATCGTGAATACGCGTAATGTCGGCTGGATCGGGACGATTTGATAGGGACATCGTACCTACCCAGCCTCCCAAAATGGCGACAACTATAAAGGGAATAAGGTCCTGAATTTTAAACATGAATCAATTTCATTGGCTGAGCAGACCATAAGATGAGCAGAAGGAAACATCTTGGATCTGATCATATGTTTTATGGCATTAATATAGAAAAACCATCCTTTCTGATATAATAGCAATTCTAAATATGTACCAGAAGATGCTACTTTTCGTAATATTTCTCGAATTAAGATGAAAAAATCGTTCCAATTCAAGCAATTTCAGATCCAGCAAACACCCGATGTATTATCAGTTGGGACGGATGGCATCTTACTGGGGAGTTGGGCATCGGTCCCAGTTGCAGGGCGCGTGCTAGATGTGGGTACAGGTACGGGTCTGTTATGCTTAATGATGGCACAACGCACTCCACGATCTCATATTATAGGGATTGACATCTCTCCGGCTGCCGTCTCATGTGCCAAAAGCAATATTGCTGCAAGTCATTTTCAGACACACATTCAGCTAATAGAAGCTGATCTCAAAGATTTCGAAGCACCTCCTTTCGATTTGATTGTGGTCAACCCTCCTTTTTTCGATACGGGCCCCAGAAATTCCAATCCTCAGCTGGCGAAGGCGCGCCATACGGATGTGCTTACCCTTCCTACTTTGATTGCCTCCATCTCACATCTCCTCGCAGCAGAAGGCAAGAGCAGCCTGATTCTTCCTTTTGACAAACTTGCACCTGCTGTATCCTTGGCCCATGCTCAGGGATTATTTCCTACACGTATCACACAGGTATCTGCCACCCAACAAAAACCCCCTCATAGAGTCTTAATCCAGTTTGAACCAACGCCTTCATCTGTAGAAGAAAATCACCTTATCATTCAGAAGGGAGGTGCAAACCAATATACTGATGAGTATATTCGTCTGACGAAAGACTTTTACCTATTTATGTAGGCCTTTCCTTGCTGAAAAATAACAATCCCTACATTATTTAGCTGGTCTTTGGGATTAAATCTTATTTTCAGGCCAAAGAAATCAAGGACGTCATTCGTTCTTTGGTTAAATCATCACCTAAATGAAAGCAGTGATTCCTGTGGCAGGGGCAGGTACCCAATTGAGGCCACATACACACACTCAGCCCAAGCCTTTGATCCCTGTCGCGGGCAAGCCCATCCTTGGGCACATCATCGACAATCTGATCGAAGCGGGCATTCGTAAGCAGGTATTTATTGTTGGCTACCTCAAGGAGAAAATCAGCACGTATGTAGAGGAGCAATACGGAGACTTGATTGAGGCAGAATTTGTCGTGCAAGAACCCCGTAAAGGCCTCGCACATGCCATATGGACGGCACAAGACCACTTCCGGGAGGAGGAAGAAATTCTCATCGTTTTGGGAGATACTATTTTCACAGACGATACGAAGAAACTACTTCAATTACCTGGTAGTATCCTTGCTGTACATCAGGTAGACGATCCCCGCTCTTTTGGGATCGCCATGCTCGATGAGCAGAAGATGGTCAAAAAGCTTGTAGAAAAACCTGAGATCCCTACGAGCAACCTTGCCTTGGTCGGCATGTACAAGATTTGTCATATACCCGAATTGATACACCAACTTAATACCATTGTCAAACCTCCCCTAGACCCAGGAAAAGAATATTATCTGACGGATGTACTCATGGGAATGGTTAAAACGGGAGTGGAACTCCGAACACATACGGTAGAAAACTGGTATGATTGTGGAAAAAAACAGACCCTCCTTTTGACCAATCGTATCTTATTAGAGCGTTTGACAGATACATCTCAGTACCAGCTAGAGAACACGGTAGTCATTCCTCCTGTACATATAGCCAAAGGCTGCGACATCCAGGGATCGATCATAGGTCCTTATGTAGCCATAGCCGAAAATGCCAAGATCCATCACTCCATTGTGAGTGACTCTATTTTAGGTGCTTATTCTCAGCTAGAAAGCATCATTTTGAGTCATTCTGTCATTGGCAATGATACATCTCTTAAAGGAAAGTCCAATAGTATCAACATCGGAGATAATACAGAAATTGATTTTGATCAGTAAATCGTAGACTGTATCAAGGATTACAGAATGAGGAGGTACAAATAAATACCTCACAATTGGCGTATCCTGAGATATTCCTTTTGCTTATCTCGACTCTTTGGGTACATATTGCCCTCTTATCTATAATATGTAACATCATGGGCTTGATTTATCACCTAGCAGACCCCAAGATATGGGAAAAAGCACTTTCGGGAGGGGCGTACGCAGCCGCATCACTAGCAACAGAGGGTTTCATCCACTGTTCCACCAAAGAGCAATTGATCCCAAGTGCCACCAAGCATTTTACCGATGCGAATGAACTCGTCGTACTAGAAATACCTGAAAAAAAGGTTCGACACCTCCTCAAGATGGAACCCGCTCAAAATGGAGAGTTGTTTCCCCACATTTACGGAAAAATCAGATTTGACTATGTAGAAAATACGCGTATGCTCTTCCGTAATAAGGCTGGGGAATGGGAGTGGGATTAAGCACCTGTGCAGAACGGCACGCTCCATTGATTCTCTATAAAAATGGAGTACTTCATTTTTCTACATCCAAAAAAATGTAAAAAAACTGGTTGGTACGTGTTTACATTTTAAAAGCTCAAGGTATAGATATCATGAGTGATGGAAGTCTCATGGTTCAACGACCAATAAAGGGGCTCTGCTCAAAGTAGTCATCAAGACAAACTTGACAATCAAAAGAGTAGAAGCCAGTAATAGGAGGGCGCCAAAGCCCCAGCGTCTGATTTTCTTGGATGAGTGGAGAAGATTCATGGAAGCAGAAGGAAATAACAGGAAAATAAAAATGAAACGTTAAAAATGTGTCTGGAACCATAAAAACCGAGCTAAAAGAAGAAGCGAGTGTTCCAAACCACGTCAAAAAGAAAAGAGCTTGAATAGTTTGTAAATCTAAAACGTATCTACACCCATAAATTGTACAAATGAATACCTCTAAATTTACCTTTTCCATTCCGTTGATTGCCTGCCTGTTATTTTGCCTATTGGGGATGACGCCTACTAGCCATGCGCAATTTGATCGTCTCAAACGAAAAGTCGATCAAGCTATGGATAGAGCCGTAGACAAGAAAGCTGAGGAAGCCGCGGATAAAGTACTGGAAAAGACCTTGGATAAAATCTTTCAAATGGATGGTAAATCTTCCAGTGACTCCACTTCCAATGATTCCTCAGAAACAGCGGAAGAAAAGCTGAACAAATTGTTTAATACCTCTACCAATGTCACGATCGAACCAGTCGAAGGAGAAGACTACAGCCAGATAGAGCCAAGCTCCTTTATTGGGACATTTGAAATGGTCACAGAGCTTTACAAGAAAAATAAATTGCAAAAGGGCTACCCTCAAACCAATACGATGTCTATCGACGCGTATCAATTTGCTATGCAAACACGAGACCCAGAGAAACCGGATGAGATTATGACCGTCATATTTGACCGCCGCACACGTAAAGTAGCCACCAAAATCGAAACAGATAAGCAAGCTTTCGTAGCCAAAATTCCTCGCATGAAGATCACCGTTGAGGATGAGGAAGCTACAGAAGCGAAAGGAGAAGTAAGAGCTACAGGTCGATCCAAAACCATCGAGGGGTACAGATGCGATGAATACATCTATGAAGATGATGAAGTCATAAGCTATGTCTGGGTTGCAGAGGATTTTCCCCTCAACTATGGAGAGCTGTTTGGATTTATGAACTTCTCCAATGATAAAAATGGCAATGCAACGAGCTACGACGATATCTATCCAACCAGTGGGGCTCCCTTAGAGTCTACCACTACAGAAAAGAAATCTGGCGAAAAATCTATCTGGAGAATTAAAAATCTTCAGTCCAATGTCATCAAGACAGAACTATTCTCATTGGAGGGGTATGAGACGACGGATGTATCTCGCTTCTCAGATCTCCTGAATACAGGTGATGGTGATCAGTAAGCCTATATTTGAAACTTTGTAAAAGCATAAAAAACGTCGGAACAGCTTGTGTTTCGACGTTTTTGTTTTTGGGAAAATCTATAGTCCTTTGTGCGATACTTTCATTCATTATGAACGCATCCCATTGGCCTCCTGAGTTTGTCAGCCGCATACAGCAGCAGTTTCCCGAAGCATCTTCTGCCTTCCTAGCTGCCCTGGATGAGACACCCGCGACTTCGCTCAGGCTCAACCCCAACAAATTCACTTCTTCCCTCCCCTACTCTCAGGTACCCTGGCATCCTGATGGATATTTTTTGTCTGAGCGACCGCTGTTTACGATGGACCCTTGGTTTCATGCAGGCATGTACTACGTACAAGAGGCGAGTTCCATGTTTCTTGCTTATGCGCTCGGACAGGTCATCGACTTCCAATCTTCTCTTAGGGTACTCGACCTTTGCGCCGCACCAGGAGGAAAAAGTACTTTGGTTGCTTCTTTGCTCTCCGAGGATAGCCTGCTTGTAGCCAATGAAGTCATTCGCTCACGGGCACAGATCCTCTCCGAAAACTTGCAGAAATGGGGCACCATCCAAGCCGTCGTCAGTCAAAATGATCCCGAGGATTTTCAGGCACTCCCTGGATTCTTTGATCTGGTCTTGGTAGATGCGCCCTGCTCGGGAGAGGGTCTTTTCCGTCGCGACCATAAAGCAGCCGACGAGTGGTCACCTGCACATGTACACCTATGTTGCGAGCGCCAAAGAAGAATCCTGATGGATGTATGGGATACGCTGAAGCCAGGGGGCATACTCGCCTACTCTACCTGCACGTTCAACGAGGACGAAAATGAGCACAATCTGGATTGGCTGTTACAACAAGTAGACGCAGCGCCGATTCCTGTAGAAGTGCCTACGACATGGGGCATCACGGTCTCCGACTACAAAGCACTTCCGGGCTATCGTTTTCATCCCCATAAGGTGAAAGGCGAGGGGCTTTTCCTTACCCTGATCCAGAAAGGCGCCATTGGAACAGACTTCACCTTCAGGAAAAAGAAAAAGAAGCAGTTCCTTCAACCCCTACACAAAGACCTACTCCCCAAAGTAGAACACTGGCTCAAGGAAAGGGAAAAATGGGCTTATTTTCAGGGGGAGGAGCAAATATTTGCCATTCCTTCTTCACAGGCTGCAGCAATAGAAGTCTTAACACAAAAACTGTATCTCCACCATATCGGGGTCAATATAGGTGAGATTAAAAAACAAAAGATCAACCCCTCTCATGGTATGCTGTTATCGCCTTACTTCGAGCGAGAGATTTTCCCTTCTGAAGAATTATCGCATCTGGATGCCTTGAAATTCTTAAAAAAAGAACCCGTCAAAACAGCCTTACCGAAGGGATGGGGATATACCACATTTGGAGGAGTCCCCTTGGGATGGCTTAAGGAATTGGGAAATCGCGCCAATAATTATTATCCACAGCATTGGCGCATCCGAATGAATATCCCCGATACATCCACGCTTTTCACTATACGAAGAGTCGAGGAGCGTCTGTAGTGTCGGATTTATAAAACATTATCCCATAGCTTGCCAATGTAGATTTACGCTTATCAAAAAATTAAGCTATTTTTACCCCTGTAGTATTGTGATACAACGCATCCATCCATTTGCTCTACTTTACGATAAATACTGTACATGGACTTTTTAGCTGCTATCATCTGGGATTTAGATCCCGAAATTGTCACCATCTTGGGGCGCCCCATTCGCTGGTACGGGCCCTTATTTGCGAGTGGCTTCTTTTTTGGGATCTACATTGCGCAGGCTATGTTCAAAAAAGAGGGCATACCTGAAGATTGGCTAGAAAAGGGCTTCCTCTTTATGCTAGGAGGAACCATTCTTGGTGCAAGACTCGGACATGTATTTTTCTATGATTGGCCCTACTACTCTCAGCACTTATGGGAGATTCCGATGATATGGCAGGGAGGACTAGCGAGTCATGGGGCCTTACTAGGGATTACCTTGGCTTTGTACTTGTACTCTCGCTACGTCACCAAACGGTCGATCATTTGGATCTCGGATCGGGTCGTCGTTCCTGTGGCACTAGGTGCGGCATTGATACGCTTGGGAAATTTCACCAATTCTGAAATTGTAGGAAAGCTGGCAGATCCTGAGCTTCCTTGGTCCGTCATTTTTGCTCTGCGTACAGACCTAGAAAATCCTCCGCTCCCACGCCATCCTGTACAGCTCTATGAAGCGTTTGCCTATCTCCTGATATTCGCCTTCTTAATGTTTCTCTACTGGCGTACACAGGCACGCAATCGTAGAGGAGAGCTTGTGGGTTGGTTCATGACGCTTGTATTTAGCGCAAGATTCATCATGGAGTATTTCAAAACGAGTCAAGGAGGCTTTGAAAGCTCCCTTGCAAGTGTCGCGGAGCTCTCGACAGGACAGTGGTTGAGTATTCCTTGTGTACTTTTGGGAATGGGGTTCTTGTACTTCGCCTACACGAAGGGCGTCAACCCCTGGCCACCTGTAGAGGTAAAAGTAAAGAAGGAGAATCGAGCGGAAAGAAAACGAAAAGCGCGGAAGAAATCTTAAATCCCCACGAGAAGTTCATGCTTTCGCTCAACAATAAATTTTTGAATAACACTTCTTCTTGATGAGATAAAAAAGTCAGCCTCTATCACAAGGCTGACTTTTATATTTTTAGCCTAAACCTCCTCCTAATACTTCACCGTCACCCCTAGACTCGGCACGACTGGCAACTGATACACAGCCTCGAATCGCACACGATCGAAGTAAAAGATATTTTGGCGGTTGTATGTATTGATGGCAGAACCAACTACTTCTAATAAGACCTTATTGGCGAAGACCCAACGACGCTTCACTGAGAGGTCCAGACGGTGATAATAAGGTAGGCGCCCGCCGTTCAGCTCATCGCTCAGCAAGATGCCCAACTGTCCATTCTGTGTCGTAATATCTGTCTGTCCTCCATTGTCTTGGAAGTCCAGCTTTTCAAAGTATCCTTGTGTCTGCGTAAAGGGAAAGCCAGATCCCAAGCCCCAACGCAAGCTGAATTCCCATGGAGATTCCGAAAACTTCGGGCGCACCTTCCGATTGTCATCATCTGTCGCAGAAAAACGACCTAAGTTGTAAGCGGCTACAAGGTTCACAGTATGTCTTCTATCAAAAACGGGTGCATAGGTACGTGGGGTCTGATCAGGTCCCAGACGATCGGTACGTGTCACACGTGCCAATCCATAATTCAAATAAAGATAGGTGCTCCGCGTCTGATACTTGACGATGAAGTCCAATCCATACGCTAGGCCCGTCTCTGTAATGAAGTTGGGATCTGTAGGAAATAGCTTCTCGCGGTTGATGTTCGTCAGCTGTGTGAAGCTCTTCAGCCAGCCCTCTACCGTGGTGGTGACACCAGGGATGACTTGAGCCTCGACGCCCGCTAGGTAATGAGAAGCTGTTTGCAGTGTATTGTTGTTGACACGGAAGGCCAAGTCCTCAGGAGCTGACAGAAAGCCTTGGAAGAGGTTGACTACATCACGATCGGAAACTGCTGCTAGCAGGTTTTGAGAATATAAGCCCCAGCCGAGGTTCAGGGATAGACCAGGAAAGTTTAGCTTGGCGCGAAGACGTGGCTCAAAAGAGAAAAAGTTCTGGTTGTTATAAAAGTGCATGTGCAAGCTAGGCTCGATCACCGCACGCTGAAAAGGCTTCTTGTCGCCATTGGCTTCTTGAATGACTTGCTTGTATCTGAAGTGAATGGCTGCTTCTGTATTACTTGCCTCCTGCTCAGACTGCAAGCCGAAAGAGTTGGTGAATACATAATCCGTCGTAAAGCCGAGGAAATTCAACCCAAAGTTGAACTCATTGACCGAGTTCATGATGTACCCTACTTTCAGGTTACCATTGAAGCCTGTAATCTGGCTGGCTCGAGGAAACTCGCTGTCGACATCCGTCAGCTGTGTCTGGTAGTCAGAATAGGCCAATCCACCTGAGATGATCGCCCCGGCGGTAGAAGGCAAGAGTTGAAAATTAGCCCCAAAGCCCAGAGCTTCCCAACCGATATCTGCAGGAAAACCAAAATTGACATTGTCGGTGTGGCGGAACCCAAATACGTTGGCTTCATTTACCCCATCTGTTGCCGTGAGTTTCCCGTAAATATCTAGGAAATTGTAAGGCAAGCCTACCGAATCATTCACATAAGGATAGACCGTAGGTGAAGTCGCGTCGATGAAGTTATTTCGAGCGGAGATCAAATAGCTTAACCCACTTCCTACATTTTTTCCTTTGGCCAATGGTCCTTCCAACAGTGCCCCAGCCGAAAAAGGAGAAACATTCCCCTTGGCTTTGAACTGCTTCATGCTCCCATTTTTACTTTTGATGTCAATCACAGATGAGATTCTCCCTCCGTACTGACCTGGAAAAGCAGCAGAGTATACATCTACACTTCGGATATAGTCAGGGTCGAAGACACTAAACAATCCAATCGAGTGAAACGGACTATAAATCACCATGTCATCCAGCAGCACCATGTTTTGGATAGGTGTCCCTCCCCGTATATATAGCTGTCCCCCTTGATCCCCTGTAAATACAACCCCCGGAAGGACTTGTAGGAACTGGGCAAGGTCAGCAGAACCCAAAGAAGGTATCAGATTAATTTCTTTGGGCGTAATAGAAGTAATGCCAATGTCTACCTTTGTTTTATCAATTTCCCCCGTCTTTCTCTCTGAGGTAATCTCGACAGCATCTGTATACACCTCTCTCAGTTTCAGGGCAAATCCTACTGTAACTGTCGTGGTATTGGACTGAAAAAACACCTCTTTAGTCAGGGTATCATAGCCAAAATAGGTAGCAGACACATCGTATTCTCCTGGGCTAATCCCTCTACTGATACTGTAGATTCCCTTATCATTGGTATATCCTCCCACTTTCAGCTCAGGGATCCAGACACGGGCCCCTACCAGAGGTTCTCCATCCTCACTGACTACACGGCCACGTAACTGGGCGGAACTTTGCGCCCAGAGTCCTCCCATCGTACTTAACAAAATGAGGAATAAGTATACAGCTTGCTTCATTGGGTAGTTTGGTTCATGTACTGCATCCTAACCCCTAAAAGGGTCAGAGAGTTGTAAATTTATTGACGAAACTAATCTTTTCGAGTAAAAACGCCATAGGCAAAGTTGCCAGGAGATGACGCAGTTCCCACTTATTCCATTTAATCGATCATTTCTAGCGAATAATCGGCTAATCTCTACCCTTAAAAAGCCTCCTTACAGCCTCTAAAACACGCTGCTACCTCCTTCCGTCTACATATCTAATTAAATACCCCTATCTATCATTTAATATTCAAGCTTATGAAAAAGTCCATTTTTTTATCCCTTTTCACAGGCCTAGCGGCTCTGATACTTTTGTCGAGCTGTACATACACCAACGTCCCACTCCCCGCAGAAAATATTTATGGGAATAACTGGGAAGGCAAATATGTAGCGGTGATTACTTCTCAAGATGGTTCGAGCCTTAGTCCACAGTTCGTAGACATTGATTATATCCCTCAAACAGGTGCTTATGCGATTCAGACACTTCTACCTGTAGAGGAAAAAGGCTATTGGGATCAGTTGGTAGTAGATGCTCAATTTGCACGAATCGGCGACTACGTCTATTTCTCCTATCCCTCTATAGAAGACAAAATCAAGTCAAAAACCTCCATGTACATGATATTCGAAGTAGATTCTGCCCAAACGAGTTTGGATAAAGCTGTCAAGAGTCTCAGTTTGTTTGCTTTGCCAGACAATGTGTTTGAGGGCCTACCTAAAATTTCTCCCAAGAGCAAGCACTCGACATCTGAAGAGGATGCCATTTCTGTAGACAATGTCGTAGACTTTGAATCGCCACAAGCTTTGAGGGATTTCTTGAAAATGAAACAAGCAGAAGGAAAAATTTGGAAGACGGAGAAAGAAAAGAAGGATTCCCGCGTCGAGATCACCTTTTATCCTATAGAGACTTTTCCTAAAGTAAAGATGCAGTAAAGCCAAGCCTTTAATCCACAATTTCAGAGGAAGCTTCTTCTTTGTAGAGGCTTCCTTTGAATTGGGCTTGTGCCTTTTCTAATCGATCATTGATGGCGCGTCCCAGTCCCACATTGGGCACATGCTCTGTCAGGATCGTATCGTAGTCCTGCCCATCGATCTCCCGCATCAAGGCAAACAACCGCTGTGCAGCCTCTTTCATGTTGCCAGAAGGGGTGAGGACATACTGCTGGTCAAACGGGATGTGAGGGCGCTGGTGGCGATAATTCAGAACCGCTGTAAGCGCGCCTCCCTTTTCTTCCCAAAGACGCTCTATATGTCCCAAAAAAAGATCTGCCCCTGGTGCATAATGACTCTTAAGCATACCACTGGCCTTTACTGAGCCTGAAGACGTACTTCTAGGAGCGACCGGCCCCAAGACCTCCTCTATCTGCTCTACCGAGAGTCCGCCTAGCCTGTAGACCTGAAAGCTATGGTCCTTCTCCCATCCTATGATGGTGGACTCTACCCCGACCTGCGCAGATCCTCCATCCAGAATATAAGGTATTTTCACCCCCAGTTGCTGCATCACATGCTCCGCAGTGGTAGGACTGATGTATCCAAAAGGATTGGCACTAGGAGCTGCCAGTGGAAAGTCTAGCGAAGCGAGCAGTTCCAAGGTCAAAGGATGCTGGGGCACACGGACAGCTACTCTGTCGTTTTGAGCGGTGACAAGGTCAGGAATGATCTCATCCTTGGGGAGCAAGAGCGTGAGGGGGCCTGGCCAAAATGCGTCCGCAAGATCCTCCATTTGCTTAGGGAGCTGAGACACAAATTTCCGAATCCCTTCTAATCCATGACTGTGTACGATCAATGGGTTGAAGGTAGGACGATTTTTTACTTCAAAAATTCTACTGACTGCTTGTGTATCCAAGGCATTACCCGCCAATCCATATACAGTCTCTGTAGGAATCGCAATAACTTCGCCTTCCCTCAAATACCTGGCGGCCTCCTGTATATCGCTGTCTATTATTGCCCTCATTTCACAATTTCTTCTATCTCTCCATTTTGATATCCTACCATCACTTTATCCGCCATTTGGATAAATAAGCCTGTCTCGACAACCCCAATCAGATCAATGAGCGTAGCATGGAGCCTGGCAGGATGCTCGATGGTACCAAAATGACAATCGAGTATGTAGTTGGCATTATCAGTCACAAAGGGCTGATTATCCGATTGCCTCAGCGTCGTGCGGACCCCCAATGCCTCGATTCTTCTTTGTGTAATCTCCCAAGCGAAGGGAACCACCTCCACAGGCAGCGCAAAAGCTCCTAGCGTATCTACCTTTTTGGCCTCATCTACAACAACCAAGAAAGTATCTGAAAGGGAAGCCACAACTTTTTCTCTAAATAGCGCACCACCTCCTCCTTTGATCAAGTCTAACTGAGGGTCAAACTCATCCGCTCCGTCAATGGTCACGTCCAGACGGTCTACCTTCGTCAGGTCTCCTAGGGGGATTCCTTCTTCTCTTGCTAGTGCTTCTGTCGCGCGAGAGGTCGGATAACCCGTGATGACAAGGCCTCCGCGTACGCGTTCCCCCAACTTTTTAATGGCATAATAGGCGGTCGAACCTGTTCCCAATCCCACCTTCATTCCTGACTCTACAAAGGAAGCGGCATATTCGCCAGCAGCTTTTTTCCCTGGATGCATTCGCTAATCATTAGAACGGCAAGTTAATCAGATAAACTTTTAGAATCAGGCTATGGTTTCTCTGAATCCATTTTTTTACGAGCAGGGAGGTCTTTTGCAAGTAGTTCGGAGAAAATTCCTTGAGGAGGGGCCAAATAATAAGGACTGCGATCCATATCTGGAGGTAAATCTTTGATTATGTATATCACGGGAATCTGGGACAAATCCAGGGAAAAGAGGGGATTGGGATCATACACTTGTAGGTGAGGATATCTCGTCAAGTGAATCTGTCTGTATAAATGATAAGCAGGAACCACCATCCCCATCAAAACAAGTACATTTAGGCATACCTGAAGCCACATCTTAGATTGTTGGATAGAAAGCAAGGCGTCCACGATCTCATAGGTCAATAAAAAGAAAGGCACGGCTCCCAAGGCGATGACAATTTCTATATTTAACCCTACGGCGCTGGTTAGCAAAAGACCTGCTGCGGGCACAATCCCGATCATTCTGATCCACCATATATTCTCTTTTAGTTGGATTTTGTGCAGGATCAAAAGCTGAACGGGCAGTAGCAGCAGCAGCATAAGCCAAAGCGCAACCTGAAAATAAGATATGGGAGCTGTAGGCAGGTTTTGAATTTGTGGCCATGCAAAAGCCATCATGACTATTCCCAATATGCAAGAGACAATGCCTACTGCCCAAAGGGACCATTTGTGTGTGGCTGTGTGCCAAACTACAAAAATCAGTAGGGGAAGCGCCCCCAATGCTACCCACCATGACCATAAAAAGCTCATCCCCCATCCCATCAAACAGATTTCAAGGGATAAGCGATCTTTCCATTGGTGGTAGAGGAGCGTAGCGAGGAAAAAGGCTGCTAGACTTTGCCCTGGCCAGACAGCAAATCGGTCATATACACTTAGAAACATGGAGGGAACCTGACCTTCTGCCAGTGGTTCCCAAGATAAGTCCCATAGAGGCTGCCCCAAAAGCCATCTTCCGATGATTTCTACTCCACCAAAGAGCATGAAAATCCCAATGGCTCGATACGTTTTCTGTGGAAAAGTAGCGCCCATCCACAAAATGACAAGGCTGATCCCATAGATGCCCCACCAAAACTCCACAATGACCTGAATGATCGGATGCAGCACCTTCCCCGCCCAGGCTGATGGGAGAAAATAACCTACTGGATGCACCAACATTTGTCCGTCCTCATAACGGATCGGCCAGGGCAGTCTCACCAAATCCTGCCAGAGATGGTTGTGCCATAAATAATGCATATGGGGTGTGAGCCACTGTCCCATCCCTATACCGATTGCCAAGGCAAATAAGGGAGACACGAGGATCAAAAAGCGATAGTTCCATTTACTTGGGAAAGAAATAGAGATTCTTTGAGTGGTCTTCATGGCGAGATAGATCCCACCGACCAGACATAAGCCTAACACAACGGCAAAAGGGAGCTTTAACCATGTCGCGAAGAAAATGGCGTGCGGGAGCCCGAGATACAGGAGTGTACGCCTAGCGAGTCTACGAAGAGAAATATCAAATCCGCGTGAAGAAGGCATGCTGAAGAAGAGGTTTGGGAATTCATAGGGTGACATCAAGGTACAAAAGAGCCGAAAAACAAAAAACCCCGCCTAAGCGGGGCCTCACCATTATGAAACCAATATACAACCAATTCTTAATGTCAATTCTCAGACGTTCAATGTTGAACGGTTCTTTAGTAACACGCTAGATACAAAAAAGTTAAGAAAATGATCAACTTTTTTTAACTTTGATCTAAAGCTTTTTTGTAAGTAGTCAAACATCTCTCTCTCGCTTCCTTGTGATTTACCATTTCACGCGCATAAGCGGGAGTTCCATACTCGGGTACCCATTTCCGCACATAACGCATCTGAGGGTCGAATTTCTTAATCTGTGACTCTGGGTTAAAGATTCTAAAATAAGGAGCAGCGTCCGTACCAGATCCCGAAGCCCATTGCCATCCTCCGTTATTGGAAGACAACTCAAAATCCAATAATTTTTCTGCGAAATATGCCTCACCCCACTGCCAGTTGATCAGAAGATGCTTGGTAAGGAAGCTCGCCGTGATCATTCGCACGCGATTGTGCATATACCCCGTCTCATTCAACTCACGCATGCCTGCATCTACGATCGGGTATCCTGTCTGACCTGTCTTCCATTTTTCAAAGTCCGCCTCACTGTCCCTCCAAGGAATGGCTGCATATTGCGGCCTGAAAGGACCTTCTGCAACATGGGGAAAATTCCACAGAATTTGCATGTAAAATTCTCTCCATATTAACTCGTTCAGGTAAGTAAAACTCAGGTCCTGCGCAATTTTGCCTAGCCTACGAACGCTGATTGTCCCGAAGCGAAGATGTATCCCTATATGCGTCGTGCCTTTTTGAGCAGGAAAATTGCGTTTTTCCTCATATACCTTGATGATATCGGTATCTGGCACCTTGGAAGGAAAAGAAATAGCGGTTTCTTCAAATCCCATCTCCTCTAGCGTAGGAATGGCTATTGCTTCGTGCTTCCAATAATTTGCCTGCTGCCCCTCACTGTCATAAGGATTAAAATGATCAGGGGTCAGCTGGGCCCGCCATTTCTTGGAGTAAGGGGTAAATACAGAGTAAGGCTTGTCGCTATTGCTCAGTACAGACTCCTTTTCAAAGATAACTTGATCTTGGAACGTTTGAAATGCGATTCCTTTGCCCTCTAAAAATGCTGCCAGCTCTCCGTCACGAGCTTTGGCATAAGGCTCATAGTCATGATTGGTATACACAGTGTTGATGGGGTACTGTTGGATCAGTTGATCCCAAACCTCCATGGGCTTACCGTAGACCACATGGAGGGTACTGCCTAGTTGGGCGAGATGTTGCTGCATCTCGTGCAGAGCCTGATGAAGAAACTGTACACGGGCGTCTCGGCGCGGCAACTCATCCAAGATGTTTCGATCGAAAATAAATACAGGGATCACAGGATCTCCCGAAGTCAATGCACGGAAAAGTCCATGATTGTCGTCTAAACGCAGATCTCTACGAAACCAAAATGCCGCATAACGCTCGCTCATATAAGTAGTCTTTTGGGATTGATGTACAAAAAGTAGGTAGGCTCATACACAGATAAATGTGTACTACCCCTAGAAGCTGTCTGTAAAAACTTAGGCTGGCAAAGATTGTTTGGTGGGCAAGCGATAAAACCGATCCATAAATACCATGTGAGGCAAAGTCAGGACAGATATGGCGATAAAGAAAAGGAGGTAGGGAGAAATATAGGACTGAATACTTTGGGCGATGAATAATAAGAATGCGATACCACCAAAACTAATCAAGGAGAATGGAAGTGCATCTTGAACAAATGATTTCCAAGAAAACTGGGGGTGCGCTTTCCTAAAGATGTGTATCTCATGGGAGATAGAGGCAATAGAATGCCAAAGTCCAAAATAAATGGCAAAGCTCATAAGGAGAGAAAGCTCATGGCTCATGGCAATAAGTAGGACCAAATTGAAGGTCTCCCAAGCCAGCGATTTAATCGAGAGCGCATCTCGTAGACTGACTGTTACCATCAGGACAAACCATAGGATAAATGCAGGAGCAAGGGTCATATACACGAGCGAGATATCCCAGTGGATATTTTCACTTCCAAACAAAGATCCTAATATTTCTCCGCTTGCTTCAGGATGAAATCCAACGATTGCCCATAGGACTATTCCCCCCCACAAAATATACAGGAAAGGCCGAAAGGGTGAGTTTGTCGCAATTCTCATCGGTAGTAACTGACTTTGACCAAAATGAAACGCCGAAATCAGAAGGAAGATGACCAAACTCAAAAGAGGGAGAAAGATCCAGCAAAGGGAATATAACAGAATCGCACCGAGGTAATAGAATAAGAATCTTCCCCAGTGGAACTTTTGCCCGTTTACCTGTTGTACATGTCGATCGACTACATGGTCTGTTGCGCCATGCGGAATGCCTGTAGCTACCATGAAAAAGATGAAAATGCCTACTTCCCATGAACCCAGGTCCAAAGAAAGCGCAACAGTCCCCAATAGAATAGTTAGGAAAAGTATCGTCCTATATGTCTGAGGATAACTTAGATTCATGCATACCAGCTTTTCTGGATCGGATAGGTGCTTTAGGTAAAGGCTTACGAAGGATATAATAGTCTTTGATCGATCTTAAGAAAGGGGCCCAAGGAAGACGGATCATGAGCCAAAGTTCTTCATGAAACTTAGTCGACTCCTCGAGGAAACGTAAGATCGTCCGAAAGTCATTTCTTCTATACAAGCGATCAAATATCATCCTGACGAGATGTCCTCTTTTCAGAATGATATATAGCAGGAGGTTGTCGTATACTTTAAATCTAAAAGAAGACGCTGGGAGTAACTCTAGTTTATCCTTTTCCTCTAGGCTCTTGACAATCGCTTGGGCTTCCTTTTGAATACGTCGAAACGTGTATCCTGTGGTGGCTTTCGTCGCGCCACCTGCGGTGCCGATATTGATGATGTGCTCGCTCAATTTGCGTTTGAATCGACGATTCGTCATCGGAATTACGCCAATTTCTTCACTATCGATTTCAAATTCTAACGTAGGGAAGTACGTTTGGAGGTAGGATTCCAGGTGTTTTTTGTAGGTTTCTTTGTCCCATTCTTCTTCAGAGAAGATGGTAAACTCGATGAGTGCTTTATTTTCTGAGACAGGGAGTACATATACAAAGCGTACATCTTCATCTTGGGGGATACGAAAATCCATCAAGATCATTTCCTCGGGATTAAAAAAGGATTGTTTTGTCTGTATATACCATCCATAGAAGTGCTGCTTGAGGAAGATCTCTCTTTCCTTCTGTCTTTGGGGAGGAAATAAAACGCTATTGAAGATATAAGAGGCGGTATAAGTTCCTTTGTCTGTGACAACTTTCCCCCCATCGGGTAGGGGCTCTAGTGCCAGGACACGCTCATAGACAAACTCTATTTGCGGGAGTTTCTTGATGGCTTCGTATTTTTCCTGATAAAAATCCAGACTGCTTACGAAGTTGTAGGAAAAGGGTCCAATGAATTGCTGGTAGTCTCCCTCGTTGGTGTGAACATTTAGGGTGGACCAGCTTACTTGGGATTGGGTATAAATCTCTTCAGGATCATCTGACCAGAAGCACCATGTCTTATCATTTCTGGTTTTGGGTTCGGTATCCAGGATCAGAATGCGCTTATGTTGAAGGCGGCTCTGGCTGAGGTAATAGGCCAGACTGAGACCAGCACAGCCTCCTCCAGCTATGATATAATCGTAGTCCTTGTGCATGAGCGAGAGGTTTGGAAGATGATACTGATAGAGGGATGGCAGCAGCCATCGAACAGGTGAGAGAAGCGGGTAAAAGAAAGGCCCCGGACCAAACCGGAGCCTTCTAGTCCATAATAACCGTTTCGGTTAACCTTCTTATGCAGCAGCAGCTTCGCGCTCGCGCTTAGTAGAAGAGATAGCTACAGAGTAGACTACCAAACCAAATCCGATTTTGTTTACAGCGTCACCGATGTTGTAGATCAAATCGATGTTCAAAGCTACTCCGTCAAGCAAGTTGCCTGGCATCAACATGTAACCGATTGGGTAGATTGCCCATCCAACCAGTACGAAGTTGCGGAGAAGACGTACAGCTGTAGATACATCAGGGTTGTTAGAAGCGTCGGCAAGCTTCTTCACAGATCCAAACTGTGCTTCGTATACGATACCTACGTATCCTAGTGTAGAAATGATACCCCAAAGGATCGTCTGGTCAGGCTGGATAGCCTCTCCAATATACCCTGCAACAAGCATCACTACACTGTAGCCAATCAGACGCCACATCAGACCCTGAGTAGCACCATAAGGCTTAAGAAGCAAGAAGAACTCTACACACATCAAAGGTACAGTCAGTGTCCAGTCGATGTAACGGAACTGAGTAGGAGAAGACTCTCCAAACGTTAGTTCACGTCCAGCCTCAGCAGCAGCGGCTGATACTTCGAGGTAATAATCGCGCATGTAGAAATAGTGTACAGCAGCAATCATTGTGATCAAACCAGAAACGAGAAGTGAAGTCTTCCACTTTCCATCTACTTGACCACGCTCAAAGAAAAAGAACACTGAAGCGGCAAACATTGACATGTAACCTGTAAAGAATGTGAAGCCGACAGCATCACCTTTACCAAGATCAGCTAACAACGAGCTGATGAAATTTAAAGTATCCATAATAACGTGTGATGTTGGTTAACAAATATGTAATGTAATAATCGTGCCTTATTAAGTATCTTTTCGTTTATCAATATAGCCAAAACAGCGCAACAATAAAAAGGTTGAAGAAAAGTGAATATTCTTATATTATTTTCTCGAATATAAGAATTGTATTCATAAATAGCTACTAATCAAGGCTATATATAGAACATTTTATATATCACAAATAACTAATACTCGGGCAGTTTATTGCTTGCGCTTCTATTCTGTTTAAGTAATTTAATTTAAAGCTAAACAAAAACATTCAAATATGTCAAGGAGAAAGCCTGAGTTTTTTCATAAAAGTGAGAATGGCCCTTGATAATCATTAACATAAATGTAATTTCATATTTACATGTATTGATGCAAAATCGTCTAAAAGCACACGTTTCTCTCTTGCATGAACAAATTCCTGACAAGAAAAATTGGCTGAAATTCTTCAATTTTTAGTCGATTTTTTTGTCCTTAAGCCTAAATTTTAATCCTTTTTATGAACATAAAAATACCACTCGCCCCATTTCGCTTGGATGGAAGTGAAGCTTTTAAGGTAGGTAAACGCTCTACCCAAACCACCCCGTTTTACGAAAATAAAAAAGACTATAAGCGCTTGTTGGAAGACTATCAAAACGAGATAGATGACCTCCAAAATATGATGTATGCTCACAATAAATATTCGCTTTTATTGGTCTTTCAAGCGATGGATGCTGCAGGAAAAGATGGGACGATTCGGAGGGTCATGTCAGGCATTAATCCACATGGTGTGGTGGTTCATGCCTTCAAAAAACCGAGCGAAGAGGAGCTCGAACACGACTACCTCTGGCGTACAACTAAGCGGCTGCCTCAACGTGGAAAAATCGGCATTTTCAATCGCTCTTATTATGAAGAAGTACTCGTTGTCAAGGTTCATCCAGGGATTTTGACGCACGGACAGCGCATCCCTGCAGAGCATATCCAAGATATCGATCAAGTCTGGCAGCAGCGTTATCAAGATATACGACAGTTCGAAACCTTCCTTCATCGAAACGGCACACAAGTCATCAAATTTTTCCTTCATCTCTCGAAGGACGAACAGAAAGCTCGATTCCTCGATCGTTTGAATACTCCTTCAAAAAACTGGAAGTTTTCTGAACACGATGTAAAAGAACGCCAGCATTGGGATGCTTATCAGACTGCCTATGAGGATTGTATCAATGCTACAGCTACACCAGAATCTCCTTGGTATGTGATACCAGCTGATGATAAGCGGAATATGCGCCTCATCGTATGCGAGACGATCCTACAGCATATGCGACAACTCGATATGCACTATCCTGAAGTAAAGGATGAGCGAAAAGTAGAATTTGAGAAGTATCGAACAATGCTGGAGGAGGAGTAGAACCCCGATGTCTGCTAATAATCCACCTTGATGTTGTGGTAGGTGTCGGGATTTTCATAGTCCTTGCGTAAAGGATGTCCTGGCCAGTCCTCTGGCATGAGAATTCGTCGCATGTCGGGATGTCCTTCAAAGTAGATGCCTAGCATGTCATAAGCCTCGCGCTCATGCCAATCGGCTGCACGCCACACACCTGCTACAGAGGGGACTGTGGGCTTTATATCTCGATCCTCAGATGACGTCTTGAGGACAATCACCTTCAGGACCAATTGATGCTCATGAATCATAGAGGTCAAATGATAGATCACCTCTAATTCTTGTGCATCTTTTCCTTTGTCTACCCCACTCAAGCAGTTGAGAAAGTCAAAATAGAACCGAGGATCATGGAGAAGGAAGGTAGAGAATCGCTCAATTTCTCCTACCTGGATTTGAATCCAGGGTTGCTTGACCTCACTTGATGCTTCGAGGATGACATTTTCGGGAAACTCCTCTTGCAGGATTTCAAGCATTTGGGGAAATGTCAGCATATCACTTACGTTGAGTAGGTTCTTCTTTTTCCATTTTTGGTAAAAATAGACTTTCGCCCCTGATTTTCTCTTGCAACTTGATGATGCCTCCAATCAAGGCTTCGGGTCTAGGAGGGCAACCTGGCACATATACATCTACAGGGATCACGCGATCCACTCCTTTGACGACATGGTATCCGTGTTCCCAGTAAGGTCCCCCACAGTTGGAGCAGGAGCCCATAGAAATCACATAGCGCGGCTCTGCCATCTGTTCATAGAGGCGGCGCACCCTGTCGGCCATCTTGAAAGTGACGGTACCTGCGACAATCATGACGTCGGATTGGCGAGGGCTAGGACGGGGAAATACGCCCATCCGATCCAGGTCATAGTGGCTCGCATTGGTCGCCATCATCTCGATGGCACAACAAGCCAGTCCGAAGCCCATCGGCCATAAAGAAGAGAGTTTCGCCCAGTTGAGCAGATCATCTACTTTGGTAATGACGATGCGGCCTTCGCCTGTTTTATGATCTAATAAACCCATAACGAATATTCACAGAAGTCATGCAGAAGGGGCTGTGGTTTTCCCTGGCGCCTTTGTTCCTGCATATTTTTCATTTACCTGCTGATAGAGATCCTCAGCAAGTGCTTGAGGGCTCTGGGGAGTAATCGGTTGTGGCTTGATCCAGTCCAAATCTCCATGAACCCAAGCATAGGCAAGACCTGCCACCAGAATGATCACAAAGAGCACCATTTCTACCGCTGCGACGATCCCCCATTGAGGATAAGCTTGAATCCATTCCACTTTCGCATATACTGTAGACCACGGGAATAGGAACAAAATCTCTACTTCGAAAATCAAGAAAATCAAAGCAATCACATAAAAACGCATGTTGAACTGAAGCGTGCTGTCGCCAATGGTATCCTCTCCACATTCATAAGAGCTAAGTTTTTCAGGATTGGGACGGTCCGGTCCCAGAAGTTTGGCGACACCTAGCCCTAGCAAGACAAACAAACTTCCCCCGATAATATAGAGAAGTGCTTGCCCAAAGGTGCTTACTTGTACGGTATCTACCAGCAAGAGATCCATTTCATTTTTTTAAAAGAAGTGACATATGCGCTTACGGATTGTCTCAATCGCATTGTAAAAGTAGAACATGCAACTCAGAAAACCAGATTTTCAGATCGCCAAAACACTTTTTTATCCTACTTTCGCCACAGACAACTAAAACTTAATCCTTTTTAAGATCTATTGGGATGCTCACCTACTGACATCATGATCGATCATTCACTGACAAAAACATCAAACCGCTAGACCAGTATGAAAAAGTACGCCTTGTTTATGTGCATAATCCTAGGCTTAGGGTTTTCACTTTCTGCTCAAGAAACACCAGATGCCGCTCTTAAAGATACCAGCTATTGGACTTCAGGTGGGGTTGCCAGTATCGGTTTTTCAAATACGGGATACAGTACCTATTGGCAAGCAGGTGCGCTGCCCTCACAGGCTGTTTCGGGTCGCCTCAATTTATTTGCGAACTACAAGAAGAAGAGTCAATGGACCAATGAGTTGGCTTTGGCCTATGGCTTGCTGCGTCAGGGAAGAGAGGGGGTCTTCCTGAAAAATGAAGACCGAATTGAATTCACCTCAAAGTATGGCGCACCTCTCGCAGAAAAGCTCCTGATCGCAGCTCAGCTCAATTTCCGTTCTCAATTTGACGAAGGTTTTGAGTTCAATCCTGCTTTTCCTACGAATGAGGATTCCGCCACACTCATCTCTCGATTCCTTTCCCCTGCCTATCTCAACTTTGGTGTGGGTATTGATTATCAACCCTCCGAAAATTTATCTTTTTATTATACCCCCGTCAACGCAAAGATTACCATCGTAGCAGACGAGAACTTACGTCCCAATTTCATTCCACAGGAAATCACAACGGGACCTGCACGGTTTGAGCTTGGTTCAAACTTAACAGTAAAGCTCAAGCAAGAGGTAGTCAAAAACGTCCTCTTTCAATCTACGGCTAATTTCTTTGCCAATTACTTAGAGAATTTCGGCAATATCGACGTGAATTGGGAGACGCTCACAACGATGAAAGTCAACGATTTCCTCGCTGTCAGCTTTGCGACCAACCTGATCTACGATGATGACATCTTGTTTGCCATCGACAGAAATGGAGACGGAACGCCTGACGGAAAAGGTCCACGTACGCAGTTTCAACACATTCTGACCGTGGGACTTACGTTGAATTTCAAGGAATAGCGATTGATATATACGTCTCCTAGCTTCTTTTAGCTACACACTTTTCCTTCTCAGTCGCACGCTTGCTAATAGAGGGATGATTGGGACCACCATCTTGTGTTTATTGACGTATGAAAGAATGTTGATAAACACTAATGATCAAATGAAAATGAAAATGACAAAGAAAAGATGGCTCGGTATTGCTTTGCTAGGATTGGCACTGGGTGCTATTGCGGGTGCAGGCATGATGATGTGGGAGGCGAACCAAGCGATAGCTGTCCATGATTTTGCTACAGAAGCGCTCACTGTGCTTCCCTAAGGACTGTTTTACTGTAAGCTTTCAGTTTTGACAGTTTCCTAGACTTGAACTCAACCTCACCCTATATGTTAGTCTTATGATATGGGCCTCTTCATTTGAAGAGGTCTTTTTTATGATAAGATGCAGCGAAATGTGTAATATATACGTTGTAAGCTCAAATCCTTCTTATGAATAGGCCCTATCAGGCATTAATTCGCGGCTGTGTCAAACAGGATCCTCATGCTCAGCGTGAGCTATATGATCTGTTTGCCCCTCGGATGCTGGTGGTCTGTTATCGATATGCTGCAAGTGCTGCGGAAGCTGAAGATATTCTGCAGGAAGGATTCATCAAGGTCTACCAGTCCATCAAGAAGTACAAAGACCGAGGCTCTTTTGAAGGTTGGATACGGCGGATCATGATCAATACAGCCATCGATATCCTCAGAAAGGAGCGACATGCACACCACCAACTAGAACTCAATGAGACCATCACAGAGGATGACCAAGAAGACGCACTGGATCAACTAGAGGCGGAGTACGTCCTAGATGTGATTCAGGGGTTACCTGATGGATACCGAATGGTCTTCAACCTGTATGCTATAGAAGGCTATTCGCATGCCGAAATCGGAAAAAAACTCCAGATAAGCGAAAGCACGTCTCGTTCCCAATATACAAGGGCACGCAGCATGCTCAAGCGCAAACTGGTAGACAGTCGCACGTATCAACATTCGTATAAAGATGTCAGCTGAACAATTTGAACAGAGGATCAGGGGAAAAGTAGAGGGGGCGCGTATGCAGCCCAGTCCTGAACTATGGGCTGCAATCGAACAACAAATCGCCCCTAAGAGCAGTCATCGTTACCTATTTTGGTGGTGGACAGGCGGATTTCTTATGCTGGCTCTTGTGGCACTAGGCATTTATTTCAATCCCTTTACCACACAAGAACATCTTCTCCCTCCACACTTTAGCCAGAGCGAAACCGAATATATCCTTCCACAGCGTCCCAGCTCAGCTGAACTAGAAGAAGCTTGCCTAGAGGCCTATTCTTCTTTGTACCCCCCCACTTCTCTTCCTTCATCATCGCATACAAACCGAAGTCACACACTTTCTCGTATTTCCACTCATCTTCTCGCTACAGATATACCTTCAGAGCTACCTACTTCTGATGTCACTCAATGGATCATATCTCAGCCTGCTTTGCTCCAACAAATAGATTTTCAAGTACATAAATTGCCTTCTATTCGTACTTCACTCGCACACCCTGTCGAAGCGCCACATGTCTATGGTGAAAGTATGAGACGGAATCCAAACTCCGCCATGTGGTCAATATTTATCCAAGGGGGATGGGGATACGGCAGAATGCGGATACAAGACTTTGTGGGGGAAGAAGCCTTCTTACCTGCCTCGACGGCAAGCAACGATATCGTCTACTCCGATACCTATGATTTCAACGCGGTTCCTATTCCTTCCCAAAATACCGATACCATCCAGGTCAATCGGGTAGCCTATCCGAGATATCAACAGCGCCTCCAAATCAGTCTAGGTAAGCAAATCAGACGATGGGGACTCCGTGTAGGTCTCAGTTTCCGTCGAAGTGAGCAAGGACGGATAGAAACAGGATTTTTGCCGACTAATTTCGTACCGATTGGAGAGGTCGACATTGCGGAGCTGAGCCTGAATCAACCGCAAACGGTCACTTTCAGCCAGACACAGATTGATGTGCCGATCGCACTTGACTTTTACCTCAAGCGGGGGGCAAGCAATCTTGTTTTGACAGCGGGCTGGGCAGCCAGTTACAACGCGAATCGCAGCAAGCAAGTAGGCTTCACTCAAAGCCCTGAAGCATCTAGCGATCCCCTTTTGACCTTCAATCAGTGGCACAGCTACGCCATGGGGGGTATCCGATATGAGCAAGCCATTAGCCGTGAGCTTTCAGTGTTCATTCAGCCTTCATTTCACCACAATCTCAGCGCAGCGTACAACAATACCAGTACAGCTGCCACCCAGCAAAATCGTATGCGTATCCATATGGATTTTGGTCTGAAGAAGCGATTGTGGTAGATTGAGAAATGAAACAAAATGTAGGAATCCTTTTATTTGACGATGCCGAAGTCCTGGATTTTGCGGGGCCTTTCGAAGTATTTTCTGTAAGCTCCCAGTTGCAAGATTACAAGCTATTCGATGTTTTTACTGTGGGAAAAAGTACAGCTCCTATACGCGCCATCAATGGATTGTCCGTTAATCCTACCTACGATTTTGCCCACTGTCCTCCCATCGATATCTTGATCGTCCCTGGTGGAGACGGCACCAAGGCGGTCATCCAAGACAATGAAATCCTAAATTGGGTGCAGCAGGTTCATGAGAAAACATCCTGGACCTTGAGTGTTTGTTCGGGCTCGCGCATACTTGGGGTATTGGGGCTTCTAGATTTGCAACCTTACTGTACACATCACGAGGTCTACGACTCAATGAAAGCCATCACCCCCAGTGGAAAACCTCAGCCTGAAAAGCGCTATGTACAAGCAGGTAAAATCTTCACTTCAGGAGGGATCTCAGCAGGTATAGATCTTTCGTTTCACTTAGTGGAGAAATTGCATGGGGAAGCCATCGCGGAAGCGACCGCAACCTACATGGAGTATCGTCGAGAATCAGTCTAGCGTTTCGGAAGAAAGCATGTTCAAGACCTGCTGAAAAATAGGCTGTTTTTCCGCATGAATCTTCAAGGGACTTCCTGCGGAAAGTTCTACGTCTAGCTGCTCTGCATGCAGCAGCATAGAGGTCATTCCCCATGTTTCCTTCCACAGTTTATTCTGCTTGTTGCAGCCGTGCGGTCGGTCCCCGATGATCGGATGAAATATATGTGCCATGTGCTTGCGCAACTGATGAAATCGTCCCGTATGTGGTGTCAACTCTACCCAACTGTAACGCGAGGTAGGGAACTTCCCATGTGGCAAGGGAATCTCAAAATGTTGGAGCAGCCGAAAGTACGTTAAGGCATCCTGTGTCTTATCATTTTCTGTCAAGGGATAATCTATCTCACCCTCTTCAGAAACAAATCCCCTCACCAGTGCATGGTAAGTTTTTTTTACTTGTCTGTCATGAAATTGCTTCTGCAATGCAGCGTTGGACTCAGGGCTTAGCGCAAACAACAGCACGCCCGATGTTTTACGATCTAATCGATGAACAGGATAGACTTTGGTACCTATCTGATCTCGCAGGAGCTGCATAGCTGAAGTATCGGCATCACGTGCGATGCGTGAAGGATGTACCAGCAAACCATGTGGTTTGTTGATTGCTATGAGCTGGTCAGATCGATATAGAATTTCGAGTGAAGAAATGAGAGGAATCTTTTGAAGATAATGAGGAGCGGTTCAAGATATTTATGCACCTTCTACTGCCTGAGCATGTGCTAATCATGCGTTTTCTGAGACTGCGACACCATCCTGCGAATTCCCTTTAACTCACGAGGAGTAAGCGGTCTCCATTTTCCTACAGGAATATCTAGGGTAACATTCATGATTCGAATCCGCTTGAGCTTCGTCACCCGATAACCTAGATACTCACACATACGACGAATCTGCCGGTTGAGGCCTTGGGTTAGAATGATCTTGAACTTCTGTTTCCCCATTTGCTCCACATAACACTTGCGTGTGACAGTATCTAAAATAGGTATCCCATTGCTCATCTTGCGTACAAACTCTCGGTCGATCGGTTTATTGACCGTGACGATGTATTCCTTCTCGTGATGGTTACGGGCGCGGAGGATTTTATTGACAATGTCTCCATCATTGGTCATGAAGATGAGGCCTTCGCTCATTTTGTCGAGACGGCCGATAGGAAAGATTCGCTCAGGATAACCAATGTAGTCAATGATGTTATCTTTCTCGACGCGTGTGTCTGTGGTGCAGACGATCCCCACAGGCTTGTGGAACGCGAGATAAACGGGTGCATCGTCCTTTGCTGTTACGAGTTTTCCGTTGACACGCACTTCATCTTCGGGCCCTACCTTGGTTCCCATCTCAGGGACCTTCCCATTGATGGTCACCCGTCGCTGCTCTATCAGCTTATCCGCTGCGCGACGGGAACAATACCCGACTTCGCTTAGATATTTATTGATCCTGACCCGCTTTTCTTCCATTGGGACAAAGATCGTGATAAATCAGGAAAATACGCAATCCATAAGATAAAGAGGGATATGATGAATGACCATTAGGATAGTTAGGCTCAATCCAGTAAACCCACCTTTTTCCAGATGCTTCCTAACCCTACAGCAAAACCCAGTGTGATACCTGTGAGGCTGGCAGCCAGTGTATATTCACCATAGATCCAATATCCCGTCGCAAACAATGCACTATAGACCAAGCCTGTTCCGAGTACGGTAGCCAGAATTCCCATAGGTACATTCCAGTCCTTTTGTAGAAGCTCCGTTGCGGGAATCTGGGCACGTATCTTGAGCCAGCCAGGGCCACCTGGACGAATCTTTTTCACAAAATCTTGAAGGACTTCGGGCTTTTCAGCAGGCGTCAAAAAAGTCACCATCACCCATATCGCTGTCGTAATCAGCACGATCAAAGGAAACTTCCAGTAATCAGGCCAGGAGGTGGGATATAATCCTAGTGTTTTGGACTCTAAAAGAATAGAGAAAATCCCCGATGAAAACATGGCGGTAATCTCACTCCATGCATTGATCCGCCACCAAAACCAGCGCAAAATGAAGAGCAGCCCTGTACCCGCGCCAAACATGATCATGTACTGAAATATCTGAACAGAATTGTTGAGATTCAATGCCACCAAAGCAGAAAACAGCATCAAAATAGCCGTGGTAGCACGTCCGACATTGACCATTTCCTGTTCACTCGCCTTCTCATTTATAAACTGTCGATAGAAATCATGGACGAGGTAGGATGCCCCCCAGTTGAGGTGAGTGGAAATCGTGGACATAAAAGCAGCTACCAGTGACGCGATCACCAAGCCCATCAACCCTTGTGGCAAAAATGTCAACATCGCAGGATAGCCGAGGTCATTGCCGAGCTTACTCTCAGAGACACTGGGGAAGGCTGCCTGTATGCTGTCCATATCGGGAAACACTACCAGAGAGGCTAGTGCCACCAAAATCCAGGGCCAGGGACGTAGTGCATAGTGGGCGATATTGAAAAAGAAGGTCGCACGCAGGGCATGTGTCTCATCCTTGGCTGCCAACATGCGCTGTGCGACATAACCTCCTCCCCCAGGTTCTCCTCCTGGATACCAAGAAGACCACCATTGGATGGCTAGTGGGATGATGAGGATGGGAACATAAGCCGCAGGATCACTGAAGTCGGGAAAAAAGGAGATCTTGTCCTGTACGACGGGATGGTCCATGAGCGCGTCGAGACCTCCTACATTGGGATGATTGACAGCCACAAAAGCGGCTCCAATCGAGCCCGCCATAGCCAAGAAAAACAAGATAAAATCGGTATATACCACGCCTCGAAATCCACCCAATGTACTGAATAGGACTGTCACAAAAGCTGCTAAACCAATCGTCTGATAAGCATCCCACCCCATCATGACCTCCCCGATCTTGATGGCTGCCAGACAGACTCCTGCCATGGCCAGGACATTGAAAAATAGCCCAAGGAAGACCGCTCTCAGTCCCCGCAAGAAGCGTGCAGGTTCCCCGCCATAGCGTATCGCATAAAACTCGATGTCTGTCGTCAATCCCGATCGCCTCCACAAGCGCGCATATACAAAGACCGTCAGCATCCCCGTGATCAAGAAAGCCCACCAAACCCAGTTTCCCGAAACACCATTTTGCCTGACGAGATCCGTCACGAGATTGGGCGTATCGGTAGAAAAGGTCGTGGCTACCATAGACATCCCCAGTAACCACCAAGGCATGGATCGGCCGCTGAGGAAAAACTCTTGACTGCTTTTACCTGCTCGACGGCTTACCCATATTCCGATTCCTAAGGTCAAGCTAAAAAAAGCCACAATGATCCCCCAATCGAGGTTAGTCAGTTGCATAATATGATATAATTGATAGGCGCAAAGTGGGTGAGAAAAATCAAAGATAAAGAAATTGGTCAACTGTGGAAGGCCGAGATCCTAGTGTGTACTTATCCATCTGACAGTAAGAAAAAGCCATCTTCTCCCTGTCTTTGATACAAAGGCATGAGAATAAAGCCTGACTCTGGTGCATGGATAGGCCCCTTTCGATCGTGTGCCAGGAGCTGTCCTTTTTCTACAGAGACAAAATTCTTGAAGCCTGGCAGCATGTGAAAACCATCTTCAGGGAGGATCGAATGACGGTAAACCAATCGAGTCATCTTGGGAAGATCGCGCGACCACGCCTGCAATTTATCATCGTGCGCATGCTCGACATCCTCTACATCTAGCATACCCAGCGCGCGCATGGTTCCTACAATCGCGGAGATAGAATTGTCTACAGAGACTGGCGCATGGTGCTGCCCTGCCTCAAAAACGAGCGCATCTGTCGGTACGCCCCAAGGATTCGTCTCCGCATACTCTACGAGCGTTCCTTTCAAAGCACCAATCATCCCCTTGACGATGGGTGCATGCAAGGACTTGGCGACCTCAACAGCGAGAGAATCAGGAGGAGGAATCAAAAAAATACCTCCTGTAGCTGTTGTGGTGTGGATATCTAGGAGAAATACGTAGGAAGGATCATAGGAATCGATTTCATATCGAATGGCTTCATGCAGGGCGCGTGCTTCTTTCTCCTCAGCCCTCAAAGCGTCTACAGGCTGTGTCAAGATCTTTGACAGCAGGTTGGGTTTCCAAATGCGATTCAAGTCTTGCTTGACATATCTTTCCCCTGCTTCGATCGCCCCAAGATTTCCCCTCAGTCCTACCAGCTTACCGCGATAGTGAAAGGAAGGATTTTTGCGAAACTCCCAATCAATCATTCTTAGCAATGCCTGTACCGCGAGGCTCCCCGCAGGCTCATTTCCGTGCATCTGCCCTACTACAATGAGCAAAGGTCCATGAAGTCCATGACTACGCTCTCCGATTTTTCGTTCAAGGTCTGTATCTACCGTGCGATTTCTCATACTCAGACCTTGAATTTGCACAATTCCTCCGAAATTTTGGTAGTTATCTCGCGCTCACATACACATTTCATTATCTTTTTTGTGTACGAGCACTCATTATTCACTAGCAGCAGACCTTAGTAGGCGACGACTTAGTTGTAGGAAATTACTCTCAGACAACAAACCTACGAGACGCCCATCATTCACGACGGGCAGACAACCGATGTTATGGGCTTCCATGATTTCCAGGGCTTTCATCAGGGTCTCAGTCGGACAGATCGTGATGATGTCCTTCTTCATGATGTCTTCCACGCACTGTGCGGCCTTGCCCAGCCCGTTTTTGTGACGCGTAAAATGACGCATCAGCATACGCGAGGTGACGAGTCCTACCAATTGTCCTTCCTTGTCCTCCACAGGTAGGTGACGAATGTTGCGCCAATTCATGATATCGGCTACGAGATCTATGATGTCTTCCCGGTGGACTGTATGAAAATCTGTCGTCATACACTCCTCCACCCGAATCTTGGTAGGTGCATACTCTTTCAAGGCACCGAGCGTGGGGATCTTCCAAGTATGTACAGGGGCTTGTGTCTCCTGATTATGGATGATGGCATTGGTCAAGGAGGAAAGGGCCTCTTCTCGATTGGTTTCTTTCAAAAACCCTGTATAGGTCTTCAGCATCCATCTGGCTCCGTTTGTGTGATGCTCTGCACGCTCCTGGATGGTACCCAGATACTTGTCGATATCCGCTGGGGCGATCCCATGGTGCTTGAGCCCTTCCCGCGCCAGAGGCAACAGCTCTTTAAGTACCAACTCTCTAGCAGAGAACTTCTTTTCATTTATCCAAGTAAACTCACCATCGATCCCTGTTCGGGCTCCTTTGATGAAGTTGTCACGCGCATCGGCAAAACTCATATGCTTCGTAATGTCGGGATACTCCCTGGACATCCCAACCATCGTTCCCAGCCAAAAGGCTGTATTGGCCATCTCATCGTGCAGTGTCGGTCCTGCGGGTAAGACACGATTTTCAATCCGCAGGTGGGGCGTACCATCCGAGTTAATGCCAAAGCAAGGGCGGTTCCAGCGATAGACTGTCCCATTGTGTACTTGCAGTGCCTTGAGTTTAGGCGTGATGCCTTCACGGATTTTGTCAAAGGCACTGTAAGAATCCTCTGATGCCAAGATCGGACGGAAGCGGGAGATGTCTTCTTTATAAATTTCTAGAATGGAATGCTTCAACCAATCCGTGCCAAAAGTCACGCGAGGGCTCCGCTCTCGTTGATAATTCAAGCTCTTGCGATCGTCGATAGATTGCTGAAAGAGGACAATCCGCGTCTCATGCCAAAGGCGCTTGCCCATCAGCAGCGGAGAGTTAGCAGCGATGGCCATGGTCGGTCCTGCGAGTGCCTGTGCGATGTTGTACATCGGCACAAAGGTTTTGGGTTCTACCTGTAGATGCACCTGAAAAGATGTATTACAGGCTTCCAGCAAGGGAGAGTCGTGCTTAAGGTTCAACTCATCTATCCCTGTCAGTCTCAGCTCATAGTCGGACCCGCGCATGTTTTTGAGTGCGGTCATCAGGGCGAAATATCGCTGCTCAGGCGTCAGATTGTCTAAGACGAGGTCATACTTACGAATCGTAGGCAAAATTCCCGTCAGGGCAATCCGTGTGTCGTGACGCGCTGCGACTTGTTGTACAGAAGCAAAACAGGCCCGAAGCTCCGCTTCCATCTCACTCAGGGCATCCTGTGTGAAGAGTTGAGGTGATAGATTGAGTTCCAGATTAAACTGGGCGAGCTCAGTCGTCAGCCAATCAGGATGGAAATCTTCCAGGATCTCGACCGACTTGAGCGCGGGCTTCCCGTAGCGGTCTACGAGACACATCTCCTGCTCGGCACCGATACGGACGACACCCGTCTCGAACCAGTCATTTTCAATCATGTATTCTAGGGCCTGCACGTCTTCAAGTAGATGACGCACAAATGCCTGCATATCTTGCTGATTTTCAGAAAGTATTTTTACTCTTGCCTCTCCCATGGTAGAAGTTCTTCAGATAAATGGATATTAAAAGTTAGGAAAAAGGATCGTAAATAGGAAGAGGCATATATGATGATCCTTGTTTCCTGAACTTCAAACGATTGTCATTTCTTTACTCAATACTTTACGATTCGTCGGATTTGCTTTGATTTCCCATTCATAGATTGAACCTGAAGGAGATAGACACCCGCAGGGTAAGGACTAAGATCCACTTCAAACGAACTACTTTCTGTACTTTCGTAGAGTTTCTCACCTACCACTGACCAGATCGTCACACCTGCCAGCGGGATATTGTGTCTGACCGTCATTTTGTGGTTGGTAGGATTGGGATAAACCTCCATTAGGACACGTAAAGGGGCATCACTATCGACTGTTTTCAAAAAACAGGATAGTCCATCAGGGGCTTCAGAGTATATAGGATTGCCATTTTCTTTCACACAAATCGTAGTAGAACCAAAACCAAAACCGACGAGAAAGGGATCAAACAAATTGAAACCACCTCCTACACCTTCGATTATACTCGTGGGACCGTTATTTGTATCGAAGAAAAATTCCCTTGTTACTTCTCCATTGAGTAACGTGTAAGGTTGAATATCCTGTAAAATACCCTCCTCTATTTGAGTAGCGCCTAGCCTTACAGTATCGCCTATCTGTGCAGCAAAATCTAGGATAGGAAAAGGGCCTCCGTTGGCGGTGGATAGATCTCTCCACCATACTCTACGTGCAGCCGTATCCTCTCTGATGATCGTATGGCCGACAAATACATCATCTGTCAGGGTATCATTGGCACAGGAGGAGTCCTTTGTTTTGCGAAAGGCAATAAAGAACCATCTCTCCCCATCTATGAGGGTATCACGATCCAGCAACATCCTCCGATATTTAGTGCCAAAACAGATATCGTTTCCCTCTGTATCTTGAATATCCCATGTCTTATCAGGAAGAATGTAAGGTCGATAAGACTGGGCGAAGAGAGAATAGCTAATCGACAAGGTTAAAAGCAGCAAAAGTGTCTTCATATGATGATTCATTGTTTTGTTTAATACGAAATGGACTAGAAATCTGCTGCATGCCCCTCAAAAAAATCTCCCTCAGAAAAACTTGATTGAATTGTGATCTTTTCGTGATAAAGTCTGAGGAAATTACTCGTATTCGATGAATGTGTAAACATTGTAAGATGCACACAGATAGAAAGGAAGTCAGAAATCAGACCGAAAGGGTTAACAGTCAAGCTTCACTTTGATTTATATTCTTCGCTTGATTCCATCTGTCGCCTTACGCCATTTTTCATTCTTCACACTTCATCTAAATCACGAAATGAAAAAAATAACCTTATTCTTCGCCATCATTTGGGTCTTTTCCCAATCCCTATCTGCTCAAGTAAATGACATCAACACTTTCTTTGACCAGACAGATCAATTCCTCAAGTCTTATGTCAAAAATGGAAAAGTCGCTTATGAAAGATTGGATAAAAATGCACAACTCGATCAACTGACAGACTTTGTGGGACGTGCATCGCTATCGAACCTGGATGCTGCAACTACGCAAGCATTCTACATCAATGCCTACAATCTTCTTGTTATCAAAGGAGCACTTGCCAACTATCCCTTAACCTCTGTCCTCAATATCAATGGATTTTTTGACAGCAAGAAGCACAAGGTAGCGGGTCAGTCCCTGACGTTGAATCAGATCGAAAAGGATCGCTTACTCAAGACCTACAAAGATTCCCGCTTTCACTTCGTGTTGGTTTGTGGTGCAGTAGGCTGTCCACCCATCACCAACTTTGCGTATCGTCCTGAAAAACTGGAAAGTCAGCTGCAAAGCCAGACGCGCAAGGCATTGAACAATGCCCAGTTTATCCGTGTGGATGCAGCGAACCAAAGCGTGAGTTTGTCTCAGATATTTGAGTGGTATAGCAGCGACTTTGGAGGGAGCAAAACTTCTGCCCTGGCTTTCATCAACAAATATCGTAGCCAGAAGATCCCTGCGGATTACAAAATCCAGTTTTATACTTACGATTGGTCACTCAATGAGCAGCCTTCAGGAAATGGAAGTGTAGATGTCGAAGAGGCTACAGATTTCGATGCTTCGGAGGGCAATAATGCCGCGCGCTACGTCGTCTCTGCGGCGATTCCCAAGCGCACGACAGAAACTAAGATCTTCAACAACCTCTACACACAGCAGACAGGAGATGGAGAGACATTGATAGATCGCTCGACCTTTTTCACCTCTTGGTTGAGCTTTGTGTACGGGGTCAGCGATCGTTTCAACGCAGGCTTTGACCTGCGTTACCGTCGCGTGTCGAACGACCGCGCATCGGCTTCGCCTTTCAGCGTCTTGGGCAACCCCCAGGGGGCTGTCACCCGTCAAGGGATCACGAGCATCGGCCCGAAGATCCGCTGGGCACCGACAGCCAAGCTGCCCAATTTCTCTATCCAGAGTGCGTTTTGGTTTCCAGTAGGAGAAAATTTGCAAGGAAATGGCCAACTACCTTTCATCGACTGGGACGGCGCGACTTGGTGGACACAGTTTTTCAATGATTTTCCTTTGGGAAATAACTTCTCGCTGTTCACAGAGATTGACTTCATGATCGAGGACATCGGCAGTCGAGCAGAGGGCGACATCAACCGTATTTCTACCCCTGCCACAGTCATTTTGAGCTATTTCCCCAATCCACAGACTACCTTCTACTTCCTCAATGGCGTCTCTCCTTACTGGCAGCAGGATTTTGACTACTTCGCGCAGTCAGGTCTAGGATTCAAGTATCAGTTTACACGCAAGTTTGAGGTCGAATTGCTATACACCGCTTTCACAAATGAATTTCTCCAAGAGAACAATGGACGCGCTTCGACGTTTAATTTTGGATTAAGGTTTAATCGATAGCCGATCATTTTTCATTTTTCATTTTTCAGAATAAACACCTTTACATTCCCCAAAAAACCATCATACCCTAAACACTCACTATTCTTTCATTCTTAAGCGCCCCATTTCACACATTCTCATGAAAATCATCACACAGCTATTATTCTTTGGCTTCCTACTTCTTTCTCACCTGCTGATGGCACAACATCAGATCCAAGAGGTAGAGGTAGAAGGACTCAAAGAGACGAAATTGGCCTATTTGAGTCATTTCATCGATACGAAACAGGGAGAGACCTTAGATTCTTTGCGATTGCAAAAGGATCTACAGCGCCTCAGGAACTTGTATGCTGTAGCCAATGTCAAGGCACAGATTGACACGCTAGCGGAAGGACTCAAAGTTACCTTCCAAGTAGAAGAAGCATGGACTTTTTTCCCTATCATCAATTTTGGAGGAATCAGGGGAAATTTTTGGTTTCAATTGGGTTTCACAGATGTAAACTGGTTGGGGAAGGGCAAACAGCTTACTGCCATTTACCGAAACAATGACCTCAGACAAAACTATCAACTCTACCTCCGCGCACCTTTCCTTCAGGGATCTCGATGGGGCTTTTCGGGTGGTCTTCAGCGCTTTGCTTCGGTAGAACCTTTGTATTTCGGAGATCAGACGGTCTTCTACGATTATACCAACCTCAGTTCGACGCTTACGGGAATCTACCAACTGGACCGCAACCAATATTTTGAAAGTGGAGTGACCTTTTTCAATGAGGATTTTCAGAAGAATGCTCGCCATGCGGGAGAAGCTACACCAGGTCCCAACGCGCTCAATGAAAATAAAATCTTGCTCAAAGCGATTCATGATATTAACCGTATCAATTATGATTACTTCTACGAATCGGGCTTTCTCAACCATGCCAATTGGCAGTCGGTCTACAACTTCGCCAAGAACAACTGGTTCCACATCTTTTTAAATGATGCCAAATACTACCGCAGGATCGGCAAACGAGGAAATTTTGCTTCACGGCTCCGCATCGGCATCTCGACCAATACCAATTCCCCCTTTGCTCCCTTCGTGCTCGACAGCTACGTCAACATTCGCGGAGCGGGTAATCGGATCGACAGAGGGACAGCGGCATTGATTGCCAATTTGGAGTATCGGTATGCCTTTTGGGACAAACGGAGATTTGCGGCGCAAGTGGTCGGATTCTCGGATGTGGGGACATGGCGCGACCCAGGAGGTAGTCTGACAGAGTTGTGGGATAGAGAGCAGTTTCGACATTTTGCGGGAGGTGGGCTTCGCTTGATTTACAAGCAGGCCCACAATGCGATTTTGAGGGTAGACTATGGAGTGGATATTTATGCGCCGAGCCAAAGGGGCTGGGTGATTGGGATTGGGCAGTATTTTTAAGGGGAGAAGATATTGTGAGAGCAGAGAATCGAGATTGACAAGGATAGGTATTGAAAATACACCTCTCATTTCGCCATCCAATAAGTATAATCCTTCATAAATAACTACACCTGAAAGTGCTGACCATGCTGTAGCGGTGGTCCTGCGTAGGATAGGCTATCCCAACTTGATATTTGAATAGGTGCTTCTTTCAGTTCTTACAGTATTTTCGCATATTAAGGGAAAGCACTATTATGAGCGAGTGGAGCCAACAGATACACAGCCTAAGCGAATGGGCCAATCAAGCCTTCCGCTTCCTTACACCAGATGAACTCAACTGGCGTCCAGATTCCAGTACATGGAGCATCGCCCAAAACCTCGAGCATCTCATCACAGTCAACGAAACCTACTATCCTGTCATCGAAGTGGTGAGAAGGGGTCGCTACAAGGTTCCTTTTCTTGGCCGCATAGGTTTCCTCAACCGCGCCATGGGCAACACAGTTTATCGCTCCGTCGCCCCTTCTCAAAAGCGTAAAACGCGTACTTTCCCCATTTGGGAACCTTCCCAAAGTACCATCAATGGCGACATCCTCGATCGCTTTTTGCAGCATCAGGAAGAACTGGCGACTTTCATCGATAGCTGTGCAGACCTTGTAGACCAAAAACAGATCATCTCCTCTCCTGCCAATCGCAACATCGTATATCCCCTATCCAGCGCATTTGACATCATCGTGGCGCATGAGCAGCGACACCTAGAAGCGGCCGATCTGATTCGCATTCAAATCTTGCAAGCGGTTTCCTAACGTGTTTCAATGGAGTGTGATGGCTCGGTTTAAACAGATGAATGCTCACCTGATCTTTGAATTTGGGATCGCCTCAGCAAGTTCATTGTCCTGAAGGGACAGTGACCCATAGTATGTGGAGTTCAGTCCCATGCTCAAAGCAGAGCGTATACGATTTCATTTCATAAGGATCATCCCTCTACTTCAGCCTCACCTCCCAACTCGTACCCGTCAACGCTACTTGCTCGAACTTTCGCCATCTCTGGTCGCTTGCAAGACTGGCATCTAGCGAAATGGTATTTCCGTTTACCTCACAGCTTTTGTAGGTCTTCTCAGGTACTTTTACGATCACCTTCCAGTTTTCCTTTGTCTGGGAAATATTCATTTTCATTCCCTCCCCTACCCTTTCGTAGCGGATAGAAATCACATTGTCTCCCACTTCCACCTGCTTGAGTTCGGCTTCATTCCAGGTAGAAGGCATCTGGGGTTGAATGACAATGGTTTGCTTGTAAGCTTGAGGCTTGACCCCAAAAAATTGTTGGATAATCGGTACGCCAAAACTGTAGATATTCCAAGCTTGGACGATCATCCCAAAGTCGGGCGAGACCTCATACATAGATCCTGGAAAAGCATAGCTAAAGCTCCTGGTCATACGCTGCAGGTAGTCCAGTGCTTCGTCAGGGCGTCCATAATTGTTTTCAGCTACAGCTTGTACACCTGTCGGCAGGGTCATCACGGCCCCCGTGTAGGAGAAGATCTTCTTGTCAGCAGCAAATGAACCCATATCCTGCCCCGCCGTCTCGTCGCGGTCGATCCCTGTCACAAACATCCCAAAAGGATTGACAAATTGGCTGCCCGTATTGAGGGCGGGGATGGCATAAGCAGCAGGCGAGATGCCCATCTCCATGGGCGTGTTGACGACCCAGTTGTGGTGCAAGACGAAGCCCTGCTTTTGGGTAGCAGGATAGCTGGCAATCTGCGCCTGGGTCGCTTCTAGCTCCTCCACAGCCCAGGGCTTATCCAAGGTATCGGCACGTACGATGGCATCTTCGATCAGGTGCCTTGCCTGCGCAGTCGTCCCAACAAAATCTGCGTAGGAATTGAATTCTCCCACCCAAAAGTCTGTATTGATCTTTTCCCCTAACTGAGAAGCCATGTCCTTGTAGCGATTCTCATCATCGGCTAGCCCCAACTGCTGGGCCATCTTGGCTGCATCGGCAAACGCGCGCTGCGTGTAGGCGGCTACATCAATCATCTCTGAGTTCAACCCATGGATTTCCATCATCCCAAAGCCGTCGGGCAGTAAGTTGCCGTCTTTGTCCTTTTCCGTCATCAGCCAATTCAAGCCCTTTTGAACGGTAGGATAATATTTCTCCAAAAATGCCTTATCTCCTGTCCACTCGTAGACATGCCAAATAAGAGAAGTAAACTGAGGAGTCTCGTTGATGTTGCCAGGATTGAAGACCGCGCCATTGGTGGAGACTTCGTGTAGGATACGTCCATTGCCATTGAGTGTATCGGAGATCCTGTGGATCAAATCGATGGTTTCATAAACCAGTTCCTTACGCCCGATGGCTATGGCTCCCTTCAAAGCATATTCTGTATCAGCCCCAAACCACCAAGGATAGTCAGGAATTCCTGCTGTCAGTCCTCGACCTACACCTGGTACTTCTTGGATCAGCCAATCGGTGTTGTATTTCAACCACTCAAAGGTCTGCTCTATTTCTGGATCTGGGATTCGCAATTCTGCCTTTTGTTCCAGTTGCGCAAATCGCTGTTTTTTCTCCTCAAAAAGCTGCGCATAGTTTGTGGTCAATTGGTTGTAAGTCTTTTGGTCATTGGCAATGAAAAGGGGAAAAGTAAAGGTCTCATTCGCCCCCACTTGTACCTCGTACGTAATGGTCCCCGTTTTTCCTTTTCCTACATGCTCAAAATCACAGATGGGCGCGCCGATTTCATGACCCAAAGCAGCCATTGTACTCCCAAACCTGACTTCTCCTCGATTCGCTTCATCTTTTCCTACGAATACACTCGCTGCCTCATCCCAGACGAGTTGATCTTCTCCGTCTCCTAGTCCTGTTCTTTCCCCCAACCACACAGGGCGCAGATCCACCATACCTGCGAGATGCAGCGTCAGATCCAATGGGGTAGATTGCTGATGGGTGATCTGATACAAAATGACAATCCCCGCCTGACCATCAGGGACAAACTGTAGGCGATCTATCTCTAAGTCAGCTATTCCTTTTGTATATCGATGTCGATTGGCAAAGGGATAATTGATGAATGTATCTGCTTCTGTCAGGCAATACATGTCATTTCCTTGCTGAACTCCCAAGGTGAATCCATCCATCAACTTGATGGGATGCGCCCAGATACCCCCCATTTCATCCTGGACATGCCAGCCTAAATCTGGAAACTTCCCATCTTGATGTCCTACCATATACAAGCGATCCCCCGCAGTGACAAAAGGCGAGGCGAGATAGGATGCTTTTCCCTTGATGGCAGGCAGATCGGATGTATCAAAAGGAGAAGAAGTCGAGGAGGGCTGACAAGCAGTTAAAATAACCCACACCCAAATCGTAAGTAGCAGCAGACGTTTCATCATAGTAGTTGTCATTCAATCCGACATTAAACTAAAGGATAAATACGAGACTTTAGAAATTATACCAATACTGGATTACATTTTCGTTGATATAAGGAACAATCATAATGGATAGATAGGGAGGAGAATCTCACCATTTTTTGCTTTACCCCATCTGTCCGCTCATTTCACAACAAGTAATTCAAAATGAAACCTATTATTTTTTGCAACCTGCTCCTTTTATGGCTTTGTGCTAGTGTGTATGGACAAGAATTAAGAGAAATCGAGGTCATTCCCAATGAAATCGTTGAGGTTGAAGGGACTTTGTCAGATGGTTCCCTGATGTCTTCCTTGTCTTGGGCATGGAACAGTAGCGTGGCCTGCTTCCCCGAGACACAAAAAAAGAAATTTACGGGGCACCATGTCCTCTACCAAGCGCAGCTCCCACGCTACTCTGAGATGGTCATCAAGGTCATCCCGAAGGACCCCAAGGCGAATTTTAGTTTGTATGCCTACGAAGTCGGCACCACCAATGAGTCTATCGTTCCTAACCTCTCCCAGTGCGTCCGCTGTGAAGCCGACCACAAGTGGGACTACAAAAGACGCGGAAAGACGCAGGATCACACACGGACGGTAACGGATATTTTGGCTATCAATAATCCGTACAAGGTTATCATTGGTGTCGTAGGTGCCGAAGGATTGTCAGAGGGGGAATATACGCTGGAGGTGAGTTTGAAGTCGAGGTAAATCCCTTGGGGAGTCGTTGGAGACGATAGATTGAGGCATGCGTAGATCGGAGTCTACGCATAGCGAAAAATATGAATTTTTCGATTCATGCTCCCTCATTTATTGTCCTGATGGGACAATGAAATGTAGCATGTGGGGTTCAGTCCTAGGCTCGAGCGGATTATTGGAGACAACAGATTGAGGCATGCGTAGATTGGAGTCTACGCATAGCGAAAAATATGAATTTTTCGATTCATGCTCCCCCATTTGTTGTCCTGATGGGGCAATGAAATGTAGCATGTAGGGTTCAGTCCTAGGCTCGAGCGGGGGAGTCGTCGGAGATGACCGATTGAGGCATGCGTAGATTGGAGTCTACGCAAATCGCAAAATGTGAATTTTTCGATTTGCATACATTAAGCATGGGCCACCATCTGGATGATGCGTGCCTCTCCTTGATGAAAGGGCCCTTCATCTAATTGACGGGTGACGACTTCGAGGGAGATAATGTCGAGGGATTGAAAATCTTCGCGGAGTTCTTCTTCGCTAAACAACATCGCATCACTCTTGGGGCCACCTGAGGTAAGTCCTAATTGGGTCTTGTGGAAAGCCTCGAGTATCACCATACCTTCAGGTTTGAGTAGGGGAATCAATTGACGGTGTAGGGATTGTCGCATGCTGGGTGCTGTATGGATAAAAACCAATCCGATCGCATCGTATGTCTCTACTGGTAGTTGGATCGAATCAAAACTCATGGTGTCATACCGAAATTCTACGCCCTCTTGCTCAGCCAGTTGCAGGGCCTTTTCTTTGGCGACCTCGCTGAAGTCAAAGGCGTGAACATCCCAACCCATTTTTGCGGCAAATACCGCATTGCGCCCTTGCCCTTCTGCTGGAAGTAGCAGGCTTCCTGGGGCAAGCTTCTCTAATTGTTCTGCAAAAAACTCATTTGGTGCTACCCCATAAGCGTACGTATCGGCTTGGTAGCGCGCATCCCAATGTTCCTTCATGAAACGGTGTACTTATATCTTTTTCAATACCTTCAATATAAGGATACGAAAAAGTAAAAGCCAAGGCATCCCATGAAGAAATAAATCAAAATAATCCATCACTTGCATGCCTTCTGCTCCCCCTGCGATCCATTTGAGTTTGCCCCAGATATGAGGCTCAGGAAAGAAAGGCGCCAGTCCAAGCGTCAGAGAAAGCATCAGGAAAAGTTTCCAGTCATTGTGGAGATTCATAGCAGAATGAAAGTGAAAGGATCGAAACTCGCAGTTTATAAAAGGTGTAGTAATAAAGGAAAAACCGAAAGACAGATGAGAGCTGTCGCTCGGTTTTTCCTTCTATGATCTATGCATGCTGCTCAATCAATTGCTTGAGCTGGTGCTTAGGTTGCATACCCGCTTGCTGCCACTTGATCTCTCCATCCTTAAACAGAATAAAGGTCGGGACCCCACGCACACCAAAGTGCTGCGCTGCTGCCTGATTCTTGTCCACATCTACCTTGATGATGTGTGCCTGATCTCCTACTTCCTCTATCAGATCCTTCAAGATCGGCTGCATAGCCTGACAAGGCCCACACCAAGTAGCAAAGAAATCGACGAGGACAGGTTTGTCACCTTGAATCAACTCGTTGAATGTGGCTTTTTTATTTTCCATTTATATGAATGTTTGTAAAAGACAAAAAGGCTAGAAAAGTCATCCTCTGAGGGATTTGACCACTTCTACCTATTACTTCTCTATCTGTTCTCCTGCGGATCTCCACTGGGTGATACCGCCTTGGAGGTTGAATACTTCTATGAATCCATAATTGGTCATGATGCGTCCTGCACGAGCCGATCTTCCTCCTGCATGGCAGTACACCAGCACAGGACGAGAAGGATCTAACTCCGCTAGCTTCTCCTGAAAATTGGGATTGTTGACATTGAGGTTGATGGCTCCTGGGATCTTACCACTTGCATACTCCTGTGGCGTCCTTACATCGATTAGATAGTAATTTTGATAGGTCTCCATATAGATTTTAAACTGAGACACCTCTACATTTTGGACCTGCTGACCTGAAACCTGCCCTGCAAAGAGGAAGCCTGCGAGAGCTGCGAGTAATTTTCTCATCATGATGTGTAGTTTATGATTCAATGCCAAAGATAATATATAATCAGATTATAATTATGTGATTCATGTTACGGAAAGTGTAGGAGAAAGTTGATGTAGGATACTACGAGGAAAGCAGAAAGTGAAGATTCGTCCGCTGGTATACAAAAAGCAGGCTAGCCTCCCCGTAGTATATTAAAAAGTCTTATTTTCCATTCGTTCAAAAGTGAGTCAAGATCGAATACTCAACATCTATTTATTGATATTATAACACCCACATCATGGATAAAAATACCATTTGCGTACACTCGGGCACTTTCATCGATTCAGAAATGAAAGGAAGGACCACGCCGATCTATCCCAGTACGTCTTATGCCTACCTAGACATGGAGCAAAAGCGATACCCCCGCTATTTCAACATTCCGAACCAAGGGGCTGTCGTCAAAAAAGTAGCCCAACTAGAAGGGGCGGAAACAGGTGTCTTGTTCGGGTCAGGTATGGCGGCCATCAGCACCGCGATGCTGAGTCAAGTCAGACAGGGAGACCATGTGATCCTGCAAAAAGCGTTATATGGAGGGACCATTGCCTTTGTCCAATCTGAGCTTCCCAGATGTGGGGTCGAGTACACCTTTACGGAAGGGATGGAAGTAGCAGATTTTGAGGCAGCCATTCGCCCCAACACACGATTGATTCACATCGAAACCCCTTCCAACCCCTTGCTCACGCTGGTGGACATCGAAGCCATTGCCCAGCTCGCCAAAGATCACGGCATCACGACGATGATCGACAATACCTTTGCCTCGCCGATCAATCAGCAGCCCCATAGATTGGGTATAGACATCGTGGTACACAGTGCCACGAAGTATCTGGGAGGACATAGCGACATCTGCGCAGGGATAGCCCTCTGCTCAGAACAAAAAGTCGAAACCATCCACCTAGCAGCCAAGAACTTTGGAGGCAGCATCAATGCACAGAGTGCCTCCTTGCTCGAACGCAGCCTCAAGACACTCAACCTCCGCGTACAGCAGCAAAACCACAATGCGCAATATCTGGCAGAAGCACTGGCTGCTCATGAGATGATCCAGCATGTATACTATCCTGGATTAGCCTCTCATCCTCAACATGAGCTGGCAAGAAAGCAGATGCAGGGTTTTGGAGGGATGCTGACATTTGAGTTGGCAGAAGGGATCGACAATCAAGCCTATCAAGAGGCACTCAAGCTCGTATCGCCCTCTATGAGTCTAGGTGGAGTCGAAAGTACCGTTTGCTCTCCCGCACTCACCTCCCATGCAGCCATAGATGAAGCCACAAGGCAAGCCATGGGAATTTCTAATCAGATGCTTCGATTCTCTGTTGGAATAGAAGATGCACCCGATCTATTGGCAGATCTCAACCAAGCCTTTCAGATGGTCGCGATGGCGCATGCATGACAATCAGATATGATGTGGGGGAAATATTTGTTTCCCCCCATATGTATATGTAATTTCCCGCATATCTTACTATATTTTTTATCATAAGCGTCCTCAGCAGTAGCATTTTTATGGCCATCTTCTCATTTTTAAACCGTAAGAAAGGAAAAATCAGTGATGCTGATATCATCGCCATCGCCAAACAATTGGGAGGTCAAGTGACCCCCTCTTCTCTTGCTGTAGTCACCCATCTGAAGATTAAAAATGCCGAAAGTAGACTCAAGAGATTGCGAAAGAGAGGTGTATTCAATGTAAAAGTGAATGACAACTCGCGCATCTACCAACTGACCAATCCCGACCTCATCAGGGAAAATGAGTTGACAAGTATCAAAAAGAAAAGAGGCAATGAACCTGTAACAGAAAGTGACATCATCATGGCTGCCGTCAAAGCATCTGGAAAAATCACACCTGGTATGCTGTGTTTTGCCACGAATCTGTCTCTTGAGGAGGCCACCCTCCGTCTCTCAGACCTACAGAAAAAAGATGTATTCGATATATACGCAGAAGCAGGAAAAGGTATCGTGTATATACTCAAAGACTGGGAATCCTATCAAAGCATCCTCAATCAATCTGAATAGGTAAAGTCTCCCCCATCAGATGTCATGAATGAACGTCAGCCAGAAAATACCTATTGTCCCAATTGCTCCCATTTTCTGAGGGAGCAGGACAACTACTGCGCACACTGTGGGCAAAAAAATACCACTCACAGGCTTTCTCTCGGTCGATTTCTCGTAGTCTCCATCCAGCAAATTTTCAACTTTGATACACGTACCTATCATACCCTCAAGGATATGTGGGTACCTGGATTGATCACCAACCGATTCAATCAGGGGCACCGCCGCTTCTATGTCCCTCCTCTTCAATTTTATTTATTGATCAGCTTCCTATTCTTCCTCGAAGTCAACTTCGTCACGCAACAGGATGCGGAGAAGGTCAACAAGGAAATCAATATGGCCATCCAATCGGATAGTCTATCTGTCAATGGCCGAATCAATATGGTGGGAAAAAGCCTGCTGACAGGGACAGAAATTAAAGATCTCCTGAAAAAGGGGGAGGTTACTTCGGCAGATTTGGACTCCGTGTTCAAAGCCAAAGACCTACAGGTAAATTGGGTCGAAAGGCGTGTTACCTTATTTGGTATCGCCTTGATGGCCGGGCAGATCAACTATGTGGACCTCTACCATAGCATGATGGAAAATACCAGCAGGGTCATGTTTCTCCTGATGCCGCTTTTGGCCTTGTTACTCAAACTCTTCTTTGCGAGGAATCGTATGTATTATACAGAGCATTTGGTATTTTCTCTCAACCTCCACTCCTTCGCCTTCATTTGGATGGGGCTCTTACTGGCGTTAAATTATGGGGTAGGCGCCCGATATATGCAACTGGTAGTGATCTTTGGTATTTTGGTGTATCTCACCTTGGCTATCCGCAGAACATATCGTAGATCCTGGGGAGGTACCATCCTGAGGACGAGCCTGATTTCGGGCCTCTATGGATTGATTTTGATGTTGGGACTGACGCTTGCTACATTGGGTTCTATCATTAAGTGATTTCTTCCTCAATGTCTGTACCCCTTCCAAGTCCCTCCATATCGATAGAAGGCTCCCTTTTGATAATGCTCACAGCAATCTTTGCAGACGAAGATCCACGTTTTCCCTTTTTGGATCTGCACACGATACATGGTGTCGAAATCCTTCTTACAGCGGGGACAGTTTTTCGTTTTCATTCCTTTCAAACATGGACCTTCACTCAATGTTTACTCAAAAGACCGTGATTGGGCCGCATCGGGATTCCACATCAACTTGCGCATCATGAATCGCTCTTCATCAAAATCCCATTTATTTTTAAACGTTCGGGATTCCAACTCTTTTTCCTGCTTGTCAGGAAGGTGAGGGAAAAAATCAATCTGGGTCAAAGCCTCTAACGAGTCGATCGTGACTATATAATCTGACAGACGTTCATCGCTCTTTTTGTTGGGGAGAAGGAAAGCAGCGGCTTTGGAGGAGACATCGTTGAGGTCCAGCAATATCTTGTAGTACCGCGAGGGAGCAGCTAGTGCTTTTTCCTTGCCCAATCTGCGCTGGGCACGTAGCGTCAGGACAGGTCCTGTGACGACATATAAGTTCTGGCTTTGCTTACACCAGTCGCGTACTTGCATTTCCAGTTCCTTCCAGATCCCCCGATTAAATCCTGGCTGCTGAGGGCTGATATTACTCATATAAAAGCTTTGCTTGAGTGCGTCCTCATCAAACGACATATCAGCAGCGGGCGCGAGATGTCCCCGATCGTATCCGCTCTTGAGATAATCCGATGGGTGGGCACTGCCGCTGGTGACTTTGGGGTCGACCTTGAAGGAAGAAGGACGCTCAAAAGCAAAAGTCTGTAGGTCTTCTGCACGCAACTCGTAGGCCACCCACTCTGCCTGCTCATGCGACTCTGCATATGAGAGCTTGATGAAATCGTGCGTAATGATATGTTGGGTTGTAGAAGAAGGATAAAAGTTGACCAGACTTGTCACCGTTCGCTCGTCGTGGGGATCTGGAGGAATGACAATTTCGGTAGAATCTTGTACCTCAATCCATAAAGAGATTTGATCTTGGAGATCTTGCGGCAGCGCAATAAAAATAGCCATAGCCACTGCAACAATACCTGTAGGTATCCCCAATCCTACCAGAAATCGTTTGACTTTACTATTATTTCCTCCCTCTTGTGTCTTTGCCATGTATCCTGTTATCGGTCATATATAGATATTCCCAAAATAAGGATATTTTTCTTTTCAGAAATCAAAAAAAACGAGAACAGGGGCTACAGTCTCTCCCTGTTCTCGCACCTTCCAGTCAACTTTCTACTTACAAATTCTGACCGTCTGATACCTCTATACGCTGGGCATTGATCCAGCCCGCGTCGTCGCTGGCGAGGAAGGCCACAACGCCTCCAATATCTTCGGCCTGTCCCACACGCCCCAGCGCAGTCAAGTTGCCAATCATCTCCACCTCTTGCTCCATGGAGATTCCCATTTGAGCATAGAGATCTTGTAACGTCTGATGTAAGATGACCTTTCGCTTCATACACTCAAATCTGGGAAAATTTTGGGCGATATTCATCTGAAAGTACTAAGCTTTTCCTTGATTTTCTCTTGTTCTTGTTATGGTGATTTCACTACAGATTTTGAAGCTTGATGGAGCTACATTAAACTACAGGTATAAATATTCACGATCATACTACATGTTCGGAGTCTTTTAATAAGAAAAAGAAGACCAGGGAATCGTATACATTATATTTGAAGATATACCCTTAAGATACGGTTTTATATTTTTCAAACTTTTTATTATGCATGCATACGACATGGGCTTGTAAAATCATCTCTATAATTATAGGGAAGCTTTTGTACTGATCTTTGCTTTTATTCATGTGAGATATGGGACAGCGTGCGTGGCTGTCCCATTCTTAAGATCAATTATCCTTAAGGATATCTGTTAAATAGGTATCACTTGACTGAGTACGAAAACAATCACCGATCATTTTATCGATCTCAGGATCATTTTTGGCAGCATCTTGAGCATATTCTAATATATTAATCGTATAATCCCTACTCTGGAGTTTTCGCTCAAATGAGCTTTTTCCCTCCTCAATTAAGAAATCAATAATCCCTTCCCTTGCATCCCTATATAAAGGGATTTCATCTAACTGTTTCTCAACCTCAAATTCTTCCTCTGCGGTGGTAAGACCAAACAAGGAATTTATAAGAAGCTTGATGGATTTGAGCCTTTCCCTATTTTGGGAAGGCCTCTTACTGATTTTACTTTTACTCATGATTAATTGATTGAAAATGGTCGAAATCACGCAGTTGAAAGAGATTACCACCCAAGTTTTTTCTTTAGCTTGGCTATGGCTTTTTTGGCATTGGACTTACGATCTCTCACATACTTCTCATTTACTCCAAGTCGGAACGCGATCTCTCCATTTGTTAAGCCTTTATACTCTAACAAAAGAACGGTACTATAATTTTTATTGGGTAACATCTGAATCAATTCCAACAGATCTTTCCGATGGATCTCAGAATAGATCTTAGGAGGTTTTGCAAACTCGTGAGCGTACAACTCGCCATCAGGCATTCGATCGGTGCGGCTAATCGAAGGATGACGAAGTTTTTTTTTACACTCGTTGTGCACAATCGTGCGTAACCAACCATGAAAGTTCTCGACGTTTTGGTATCGCAATCTATCATTGATCAGTCTCATCCAAATTTCTTGAACTATATCTCTTGCAGAATCCTCGTCCTGGATGATTTTGTAAGCAGAGAAATAAAGCATTTCATCACAGTTATGATAGATCTCCTTAAAGATTGTAGGGTCACCTGTTTTGGCATATCGCCGCCACAAATTGGTCATGTAAGCTTTTTCATTGGTCATAGCTAGTCCATTAGGTATGAGTAAAAATGTATCTAGGTGCTCTTCTGCATAATGACTGTAGATGATGACATGGCTGTGATTTTCACATACACGCCCTCAAGTTTTAAGGACTGTATGACTATTAGGAGGTAAAATCTGATGATGATGTCGTACACCTACCTCAAAAAAAATTGTGGAGATGCCAATAGTAAGAAAGGCAAAAATAATATACGACAAATATGCTTCTACTAGGATCCTATTTACAGACTAAAACAAATTTATTTTTCGAATAATATAACAATCGTTGATATGAGATTCTTTTGGCAAAAAAAATATCGCGACTCAATGAACGGCCACACAAATCAAGAAATAGTTAGTCTTATCGGAAAAGTAGGAATCTCCATTACCAGAATCTGCATGATGGGAAGAGTCGAAATTGAAGGAAAATTTTATGATGCCTTTTGTAGGGGCTTCCCCATAGCGAAAGGCACCCAGACAAGAGTAGTAGATACACATCTGAAACTCTTACTTATCGAACCTATTGATTTTTATGGACTGAACGATCAAATATGGTTACCATCTCATCTCTCTACTTCAGGCGTGTAAGAAGTAGTAAGACTTATTTGTATTATCTTTATTTCCATTAACCCCAACATTAACATGCCCTTTAATTCCTACATTCCTGTAGCAAATAAATTCCGCGCGCCTCTGATCCCACATTTTTGATACTGATGGTATGCCTGGGCTGCGCGCTCGCGGATCTGTTGACCAGATTCTTCTCGCATCCAACCGTCTAGCGCGGCTTTGAGGGTGTAGGCTTCGGGCGCCATGAGGTGTGTCGTCCACAAGAGTGCCTTCGTATGTGCCTGTTGGATGTAGGGTTCAAAATACATCTTGCTGTAGCAACCCAAAATGATCACTTTAGGGCGCAGGGTTTTGGCTTCTCGAAAACTGACATCGGGCTGTACATCCATTAGCCCATTGTGCCCAATAAAACTCAGCACGTTCGCCTTTCCTCCAAAATACAGCTTCTCACCATCTGATGTGCATTCCACGACTGCTCCCTGCCCATCCGCCGCATGGAGGAAGTCCTCCAGACAATCTTTCATATGGCCCCCATGATAAGCCTCTGCCAACATATATACGTCTTGGGTTCGATGCTTAAACAGACGCCTGTCTAGTATAAAGCTGTAATCTGATTCGAGCTTCTTTATCAGGACCCAATCCGTCGTTTTCTTATCGAAAAAGGTCTTCACCCCATAACCCGCTCCCCAATACAAATTGCGATCAGGATCGTCCCCCTTGCCTATGGATGCAGGTACAGGGACGATGCCTTGGGTTTCGTTGTCACAAAGGGCGACCATGACATGGACTGTGCGCGTCTGTGCAGCAAGCCACATGACAGATAGCCAAAGCAGCAGGAAGGAGAGAATATATTTCATGATTAAACGGAAGCTTTTGAAAGCATAAGCTCAATCATGGCATAAGTTACAGGTACTCGACTCGCTTATTTTGTTTGGGGCAATACCGCAATACACTCAATCTCTAGCCTTGCCCCACGCGCGAGACTGTCCACTCCTACGGCTGATCTTGCAGGAAAATGATCCACGAAAAAAGTTTTGTAGACTTCATTCATCGCGCCCCATTCTCCCATATCCGCCAAAAATACGGTCACTTTCACAATGTCATCCATAGAAGCTCCGTACTGACTGAGGACAGCTTGGATGTTTTCCATCGCTTGCTTTGTTTCTCCCTGAATGCCCCCTTCCGCCAGTTTGCCATCTTTCATCCCGAGCTTACCTGCGAGGTAAAGGGTCTGACCCACTTTGACAGCTTCTGAGTAAGGTACATTTCGCGCGGCATTTACTGGGGAGTTGTAGTATTCGACAGTAAGTCTTTGTTCTTGCGGAGGCTGCTGACAAGCCGTAAGGAATGTAAGTACGGATAAAATTAGAAGCGTTAGGAAATTTCTCATGATCTGTAAAATTATCAATGCAGTATCTCCTGGCTATTATACAGATTAAATTTTACTTCTTTTTACTCACGCTTTTTCCACACTGCCACCTCTAGATTGTATCTGGAGCATATGTTTAGTCTCAGTTGTAAACTGAAGGGGACCCATTCGATGCATCGCAGGCAAGAGAAGTGCTTACACTGCGCGATCAGCTACCTCACCACCATCTTTTGGCGAATCATATCTCCCCCCTGCTTGATCAGCAAAATATGCGGACCCGATGCCAAAGGCGGTAACTGCATAGACAGTTCCTGAAAACCTACCTGCATCTCCATAGATGTCTGGTACACCTTTCTCCCATGAATGTCCATCAATAAACAACTACCCATGCCTTGTGTGGGGGAAGAAACACGGGCGGTCAACTCTCGTCCGTTCACATAGGCTAGACCTGAGAAAGATAACTTCACTCCAGGCTGCACCTCAATCCTAATTGTTGAGGAGAATCCCACATTTCCCGTCATATCTCTTAGCCTCAAACGATAATAGTGGGTCCCTATTTTTTCTTGGGAAGTTGAATAGAAATATTGGGGTGATCGATTGGCTCTCACAAGATCTAGAGGGATAAAGTTTTGGCCATCTCGACTCTGCTCAATCTGGTAGATCATATGGGTCGTTTCTTCTGCGTAGGACCAATTGAGTCCGATTTTTCCATCTGCATATTCACCAGATAATGCGAGATCCAGGATATCCAGCGCCGCATTCAAACAGCTACCACCGATGGTAGGTCCGACAAAACTCAAGTGCTCGGTTCCACCAAAGCCCCCCAATCCTGATGTATTGTCATCCCCCACAATCACCAGCATATCTGTTACAGGCGCGCCATAATATTCGATCCAGATGGTTCCTTCGTTTCCGCATCCTGGATAATCACCGCAGTCCTGAGGTGCATTGGACTGTTGCAAGGCTGAACTACGTGTGGGAATATCTTCCCGCTTTAACTCTACATCGTCATAAAAAAGTACCAGTTCGCCAGGCGTGTTGCCCCCAATATTAGATTCGACATCGCCAAACCATGCCCCAAACTGATTGATGGGAGGATTAAAGGAAAAACGAATGCCATTTTGTGAGTTAAAGTCTCCTGTAATCTCCGTGAATCGTGTGTTATTGGTCGGAATGAGTGACAGCGGCATGGGGGCACTATCCTGAAGGAAGTTACTTCCAGAAAGAAATGTCATTCCTCCTACCTGAGGCTCTCCTTGGATCGGCGCTTCATCAGGTCCCTTCATATTGACTACCCTAAACTCTACAGTACCTGTGTAAGGTTGTCCTGCCGTACCAGGAATCAGCTCAAACAGATTGGTAATCGTCCCTACTCCAGCGGTGCCATCGTAGGTCATATCTCCAAATACAGGCTCAAAGGAGAAGGGCGTCACATTATTGCAACTGTCCCCTATTCTGCGTTCCCAGGCATCGTTTAGCGTATCTGCCAGGGCACGCTGGGCGGCCACATTGGTGGGGTCATTGAATATCTCTCCCACAAACTCGGTCGTCGGGATGTCATAGTTGCTGACCGTGATCGGTCCTGTCGAGATGTCGGCAAAAGTCCCGCTGGTGAAACGAAGATTGAGTACACCAGAAAAGAAAGGCGTGATTTTGAATCTTACACATCCATCGTCGGGAATCTCAGAAAAGCTAGGTTCTACAATAACCAATGTTCCTCCATTATTCTGCACTTCAATAGGTGTGGTATAGGTAGGATCGATCACATTGCTACCATCTGCTGCACATACATCAATATAAACTGGAAGATTGAGGCCAGCATTGATAGGTACATCATTGAATATCAACTGTGTAGCCTGTCCTTGAATCTCAGGAATCACACATACAGATAAGCACATGAGGAAAATTAGTTTCCTCAGAGGTGCTGTAGCTAGAGGGTTCATACGTTTGGGCTCTGGATATATTTTTACCTAGAGTTATAACTGAAAAAACCTCCGATTGTGCTAATTTTCGCGTTAAGGAATTATTAATTCTTACTGATTATTTCATTTATCCACCAATAAACACTTCATCATCACAGCCTTAACAAATAATATTTAGCTAGCAATTTCTACTTCTCGCTCTACAAACTCAATCCCATGCTGGGCTAGCTCCTCTAGGATCGGATTGTAAATCTCTCTTTTGACGGGAATCTGTACCCCAGGGAGGTGGAGTTTTCCTTGAAGCATGAGCTTCGCTGCAATACCTAATGGCAGCCCCACCGTCTGCGACATTGCCGTTTGCTCTGCATTCTCTCCTGTCAGGACCATATAGGACTGCAACTCTCGATGCATCTCCCCCTCTTTGAACTCAAACTTGTGGTACATCACAATCTGGTCCTTATCATCAGGCTGCATAGCCCATTTTTTCTTCAGAATATGCTCTAGGATCTGAGCAGGGGTCCCCTTATTCAATCCTACGAGTTCATCGTCAAACATGCCCAACCAATTAAACTTATGCATCACCGTACCATCCAGATCTAGTTTGAGATAGTGTGCCAATTTCAGCTCAATGGAGTTGTGGGGATCGTAGGAGAGAAAGGAATTGATGAACTGACGATGGGTCATCTTGTCTACACCTTCCATCTGGTAGGTATCATCGGTCGCACCGAGCTGAATAAAGGCATCCCAAGCCTGGGAATAACCTGGACGACGCAAAGTCCCACGATACAGCGTCCGAATGCCATGAAGATTGTACACATCGAGATACTTCAGAGAATCGCGATTGGCATAGCCCTCAAAGTAGCCATGACCAGGAATAAAAATCTGCTCCGTGCGACGAAAGAGGCGATGATAAGGAATGAATTTATAACGGCTTTCTTGGATAAACTTCACGATGCCCTGCCCTGCGAGTACCACATTGCGAGGGTTCCAGGTAAACTTGTATCGCCAAGGATTATCCATCGAAGACTCAGGCGCGATCAGTCCCCCTGTAAATGTCTCAAAACCTGTCAGTTCATAGCCTTTATCTCGAATTCGATCCAAGACTTTCATCCCTGACATATGATCAATCCCTGGGTCTAGTCCGCACTCCATGAGTAGCATCACGCCTTGCTTTTTGGCATCCCAGTCTAGCTTCCGTACTTCGGGACTGACATAGGAGGCCGTAATCATGGGTTTCCGAAACTGGACACAAAGTGTCGCAGGGAGATGGTGAAACCTTGCAGGGAGCATCGAAATCACCAGATCTGCACGGGTCACTTCTTGCGCAAGTTGGGCTTCGTTGTTGACGTTGAATTGGATGGCACGGGCGTGGGGTGAGCCCTTGATTTTGGCTTGAGCCAGAGACTGGGAAAGGTCCCCGACGGTGAGAAACCAATTCTCCTGAGGACAAAGCGCGAGCAAGTAATCAATCAATACGGTGGCGGAGCGTCCCGCCCCTATCAATAGGATTTGTTTCATGTAGGTAGTCATTTTTAGCAATGAGGCAAGCAGTATTTGCTCACCTCAGCATCAAAGCTATGGATCTATATAGATACCTACAAGAATTTATGGTAGAGACATGATTCATCGTAGAGACGTGATGAATCGCGTCTCTACGATGAATGTCATTTAATAAGCACCATCGCCTATGTCCTGTCCCCATTCCTCCATGCGTTGCAGGTAGCGTTCATGAATACGGTCGGACACACGCACACCATTTACATGCATGTTTTGCTCGTCTATGCAGAAAGAAAATCCACGCGCATCGTCTCCGATAAGGCCATCGTTTCTTAGAGAGCGGCGCAGCTTGCTGCTGAAAGAGCGACTATTGACATTGGAGTTTACCGAGATTCTTCTTTCGCCATTGGCGGCACAGTTGCAGTCTCTAGCCGTGAGATTGTCTAGCTCTCTCTCTGCCTCACGAACAATCTGCTCCTCTCGACTCAAGTTCTCATCATAGACGGGTTCTCTTACACGTTCCTCCCGCTGACGCTCCTGACGGCGTTGCTCAGCCACGACTTCTTGCTCGCGCAGTCTGATTTCCATTTCCCTCAGTTCTCTTTCCTTTGCACGGAGGGCTTCTTCTATGCGTTCAGCATCTGCCTGAACAGGTTGTGCTTGACGCTGGGCGCGCGCAAACTCCTCCTGACGGCGTTGCATGTCACGCACTCTTGCTTCGAGCTCTCTCTGGCGTGCTTCAAGCTCTCGCTCACGTGCCTGCAACTCTTGTGCGCGGGCGCTAGCCTCTTTTTGTCGAGCATGAGCTTCCTGTGACTTCTGATATCTATTCCAGTTGTGGTGACCTTCTTCCTGCTCTTCTATTGCTTCAGCCCATGACTCCCACTGCTCAGCCCAAACCTCCAGTTTTTCTGCCCAAGCCTCCACATTTACCTCAAAGTTTTCCATGTCCAACTCAAGCTTGTATGTAAGATCCTTTGCCAGTTGTTCCCCAAACTCTTCTCCAAATTCATCCCCAAACTCTTTATCGTACTTTTCTCCAAACTTCTCTCCCCACTCTTCCCATGCTTCTGCATACGCTTCCCATTGCTCGCCATATTCATCAGCCCAAGCGTCTACATCTTCCTCATATGCTTCAATTGTCCCTTCAAATTCTGAAAGCTGCTCCTCAATTTCTGCTTCTGTCATTCCCTCAAAGTATCTGAACGCAATAGGAGGAGCTGGCGGAGGGGGTACATCTGGAACGGCAGGAGCAGGAACCTGGATATTGGGGAGATCGGGGATCACGATGCGCCCACTACGTGTAGGAGGAAGCGGAGGGAGCGGAGGCAAAGGAGGCGTATCTACTAAAGCTAGACTTCCTTCAAAGAAATGATCACCCATGGGTTCCAATTCCACGATTTCCTCTGAAGCACTCAATTCTTCACTAGCAATTTCAGGGGTTTCAAAACTCTCATCCATCCCGACCATCCAATCTGGTAGAATCGGTACAGGAGTGTCAAAGGTTGCGGCCCAATTGCGCGGGCTGACAGTCTGCGCAGCTTCTGGCGAAACAAAAGCGAGTCCGCTGAAACTCGTGAGGATCAAAAGGCCAAATACAGCCTTAGCGGTGATGCGTCCAGGTTCGAAGCCTGGCTTGAACAGACGCTTGATACGATGTAAAAGATGTTTTTTATTTCCTTGCATGCCCATTGCGAGTTGGGGTTTACGTAAGCTATAAGTTGCGACGAGGGTCAATGCCTCGGCATAATTTTTCTTGTCTTGTAGGATCTCGACTGCCATGTCATCACAGCAGTGTTCGCGCTCGACACGAACCTGAGAAGAGATCCACCAGATGGCAGGATGATAGAAAAAGAGCGATTCGATGATGGTCTGGATCAGATTGACCATGAAATCGTTGCGGATGATGTGCGAAAGCTCATGTGCCAGTACAGCTTCTACTTGCTCGGGCGTCATGCTCGTCAGCAGCCCTACAGGAAAAAGTACGACAGGCTTAAAATGACCTAAAACCAAAGGTGAAATGATCTTCTGGGACTCCAACATCAGGAGCGTATCTCGGATACCGATCTTGCGTGCCATGCGATTGAGGCGATTTTGCCATTCAAATTCCATGGGCTTGGTATGGCGAAACCGCAGGTTCTGGATGTAGAGATAGTTGATGATCCACTTCAAGGAGAAGAATGCGAATCCCACGAGCCATAGCCATGTCAGCCAGGGCATATAGGGACGCATGTCTCGAAAAAAGTCCATGAGCGTTACCCCCTCTTCTTCCATGACAAATTCTGAATCACCAAATTCATTGGTCGCAGATGTTTCAAACCATTCCTCGGATATCTCCTCAGAGACAGGCGGGGACTCGTCGAGCCATCGTTCGTCAATTTCGGGTGCTTCAGAGACCATACTCAGGTGGAATTCTTCCTTTCTCTGCTCATGCACCCTATCATAAGATTGCCAAAATACGAGCGCAGTCCCCAGGACCATGATCAGCAGGGCCCCCATAGCCATCCCATAGCGTACTTGTGCTTTTTGGGGACGAGCAATGTTGAGAATAAGGGCCAGTACAGCTGCGATGGCCACGCCCATCCAAAGGGAATGCAGGAGGGTCCAACCAAAAGCTTCAGCTAAAATTTCGAGGGAATCCATAGAATTGTGGGTGATTTAAAAAATGAAAGTGGAAGGATGTTCAGAAGTACTGAGGACAACGGGAGGCCATGCGACCAGACGCTTTGCTACATCATTTCTCCGGCCATCGTACCTGAACAATGAACCATGAAAAATGACACTGTTTACTCTTCATCGTCAAGTCCGTCGAGGAATCGGCGGATCTCATCAATCTCTTCCTGTGAGGTATCTCTTCCCCCCAGGGCTTGCATGACCAGTTGTGTGGCTGAGCCTTGGAAGGCAGTATCCAGCAGCTTGTCGATCAAGTGTTTTTGTGCTTCACTTTGCTCGACTTCTGCTCGGTAGATATGGGTCTTTCCCTCTCTGATGCGAGAGACCATTCTCTTATCGTACATGATCTGCATGATTTTGAGGGTCGTGGTGTAGCCCACTTGACGATGCTTGTTCAATTGATCATTGACTTGTCGCACCGTGGCCGAGCCTTGGGTCCACAGCACCTGCAAAATCTCCAGTTCACTATCGGTCGGTTTCTTTTTCATATCATCAACTCTTTTTTACGAAGGCCTTCGTAACACAAGTATATACGAATCTATTCGTAACTACAAATGATTTACGATTTTTTTCGTAGATGGTGGTGGGGAATATTGCGGAAAGTGCAAAAGGGCTGCTAGGAGCACTAACGGGAGCGGGGTTAGTAGGAACTCCAACAGTGAAACACGATGTACAAAAGTGAAACAAAGCGCTCTGCGTGGTCATCCAACTAAGTAGCTCTACAAGCTATTAGTCTCCCGACTAAGCAAGCGAGACACAGCTAGGCTGGTAAAGGAGCACCAACGGGAGCGAGGGGCAATAGGTTGCTGGAAGCAATTAATACGCATTGAGCTCCGCCTTCTCACACAAACTCACCTTATCCACCTGCAACTCAATCGGTCCTTCTTCCATCTCGTGAAATACTTTGACAAATTTGGCCCCCCAAATCATCTCATCGTATCGGTAGGACATGCGGGCGTGTACGTGCTGAGCAAAGGTCTCATCATAACCTTTGAGGGTGATGAGAAACTCGGTGTGCTTGTAAGCCAATTCTTCTGATGTGCATCCGTGCAAGGGGCTGTCTTGAGTGATGGGGTGAACGATGGTCCAGGTGAGGGGAAATAATTTGACCTTGTCACGCTCTAAGTTGAGCTGACGAAAATCCTGTTTCTCTTTTCCATTGACCTTGTTGTAGTATCTCATGACCACCATCACCTCTAGATCGATCAGTTGGTTGATGCGTCTGTTGACAATGCGAAACTGAAGACTGTTGATCGCCCCTTCTTCGGCATGTGAATACGGAGCAATGAGGATCTGATCGGAAAAACCAATCTTAGCAGAGGGCTGCGAAAAACGTCCCATTAGCACGCCCGTCGCTACCGCAAAACCTAGCAAGCCCGTCATCGCCTCAAATGCAGCAATAATATTTACAGAAAGTCCCACTGGACTCACCGTGCCATATCCGACGGTGGTAAACGTCTGCACAGAGAAGAAAAAAGCGTACATGAATCGATCTAACCATGTGATCAAATCCTCTCCACCAGATAATTGCTCAACCCCAGCCATGAGATACAGAAAAGCAAAGACTGTATTGAACAGCAGATAGGCTATCAACACACAGAGCGCAAATTCCCACCAGGAGATCGTCACCAAGAACTGGAAAGGATGGATATCCTGTATCCGCTGGCCGACTCTACGGATATTAAAAGAGCCATCTTGGTTGATCAGGCGTCGATTTTTGGCAGATATACTGGTGCCAAACCCCAAGTCTCGGTTCTTCTCGTCTGTCTCAGACCCATTGGTACTTGAGGCATTGGGTTGTCTGTTACCAAATATTCTTCTTTTGGGCATGAAGGTGCGGTTTCTTTGAAAGTTGAGCGGACGGGCCGCTTTTTACAAAGCTATGGAATAATCTTGATGTGAGGACTTGCCTGAGTAAAAAGCCTTTTGCGTGGATTGGGAGGAAAGGAGCAAGGGCCTTTATCTTCTTTTGGATAGAATTTAAATTCCCAACACTTCTGCGGTCGTTTTCAAAAGTTCTATCGCAGGAGAATCAGACAAACAGTCTCTACAGTTTGAATACATGATCATGCAGTCGTTGAAGTCGGTCAGCATATGTAACAGTAGTCCTATCCCTATGATGTTGAAAGGCTTACGAAAAAATAACAGCACCACATACACCCCCATGGCATAGTAGGTATGGAGCGGATGAAAATGGATGCTACATCTATTGGCCTGAAAAATGGGGTCTGCTAGTAAGTGGTCCAAGTCAACCAACATAGTCGCGAGGAGGATCAAATAGACTTTCTTCCAGTCTTTTCTGAAAAAACCGTAGGCAATAAAGAAGGGAAACCCTATATGCAAAAAGTAGTGTATGAATGTCTGCATAGGCTACTAGTCATAAAACCTCTATCTGCTAATCTTTTGATTGAGTCTTCATAGTAGCTACCTGAAGCTTTCCCTGATGGCAGAGTGCTTATTCGGATTCCCCTCCTTCATTCATAGTAGCACCTCCCCAAATCCGCTTCAAGCCATACGCCCGTCCCTTTATTCCCGACAGTATCCCTCCCTCCGAAAAGACAGCAATGGATGAAAAGTTCTCATTCGGGAAAACGGTTTCTGTCATCACTACTTTTCCTTCCTCCGCAAATACCTCTACTGATGACCAATCTATGAAAATCCGCAACGCCAACTCATTTTCCAAAACCAAAGGAGCTACATGCATCCCTGCGAACTGATTCGAAAAGTCTTTTTTCCCCGCCTCTATTCGATTGATGAACAACTGCTGCTTGGCTATATCGTACCCGATGTCTAGATGCTCATTGAGACCATTTGCCAGTGTCAACCCTATCTTTCCTTCGTGCCCGTCCTCCCATTCCATCGTGAGGATAAGCTCTGACGTCTGCGGTGAGCCTACCTGTGAGGTAAGATCCAATCGGTCTGTCACCTCATCAGCAGCAAATTCCTTTGCAGGACCTCTTAGAGATCCTAACTCATCGACAGGTCTGGTAAATAAGCGAAGCCCTTCGGAGGTTTCCTTCAGTTCCAACGTCCGGGGCACGGTCATCGCACTGCGCCAAGGGTGCGTCGGTACCAATGTTGCATATTGCCAATTGGACATCCACCCCATGAATATCCTTCGATTGTCTTCTTTTAGAATATCCGAGTAGGTCACCCCTGCATAGTTATCTTTTCCATAATCCAACCAAAGGACATCTTCTGCTGGGTGATCATTCTTGAAATTTATTCCATCAAAATCTCCCACAAAATACTGCGTTCCTGATCCTTCATTGGGACCTCCACTTCCTAGACTGACGAGCATGACCCATTTGACGCGTGTAGAATCTCCATTTACATATAGGGGAAATAGATCTGGACATTCCCAAACCCCTCCATGACCGCCTTCCATCGCCCCAAACTCACTGACTTCTACCCAAGCTTTGAGATCAGGTGAATGATACAGACGTACCCTGTCCCCGCTCGCAAAGATCATGACCCAGCGCTGAATCCCCCCATGCCAAAAGACTTTGGGATCTCGAAAATCACGTATCCCTGGATTGGGAATGACGGGATTGCCTTCATACTTGGTCCATGTACGCCCCTTGTCATTGCTGTAGGCGATGCCTTGCGTCTGGAAGTCATTTTGCTCTGTGCGCTCACCTTCCATGTTGTGATAGGTAAAAATCGCGACCATTGGGGGATCTTCTCCTTGCTGGAAACCCGACGTATTGTCCCAATCGACTACAGCGGAGCCTGAAAAAATCAATCCGATAGAGTCTGGATACAACGCAATCGGCAGGTGCTCCCAATGTACCAAGTCCTCACTCACGGCATGCCCCCAATGCATCGGACCCCACACCGTGCTATCAGGATAGAATTGATAAAACAAATGGTACTCACCCGCATAATACACCATGCCATTGGGATCATTCATCCACATGCTGTCAGGAGAAAAATGAAATTGTGGACGGTGAGGTTCCAGGTAATCGTTGACAGGGGAAATGGAAACTCCTTGATTCTGCACAGCTTGAGGAGAATGACAACTCAATAGGAAAAGGAGACCCGATAGGCCGACAAGTAGCACATACTTCATATACAGAAATAGATAATTCTTGAAGTTTTAGAAGAAAATGTAGAATGAATAAACACGACTATCCTTTGATCTCAGCTTGAGTATTTTTCCTATGCCCTAATAATTCATCCAACTCCTCCAAACTCTTGCCCTTGGTTTCAGGCATGAGGAAAATGACAAACAATAATTGCAGCACCATCATGGCAGCGAAAAAAGCAAAGATGGGCCAGGGTTTGTCACCATCTCCTGTAAGTTGTCCAACCCATGTGATGACGGGGAGGGAAATCAAGGTGATCAATGCGGCAAACACCCAGTGAGTACCCGATCCAAAGGCCTGTCCATTGGCACGTACTTCATTGGGAAAAATTTCAGAGATGAATACCCAAATCACAGCGCCTTGCCCGACAGCATGGGAAGCGATGAATAGTAGAATCCCAGACAAAATCAGGAGAGAAGGCTGCCCTGTGGCATATCCCCAAGCGATGATAGACAGTGTCGTGATATAGCCAAAAGACCCGATGTACATCAAACTACGCCTCCCCATACGGTCGATCAAGTACATGCCCAGCAATGTAAAGATCAAATTAACGGCACCTATACTTGTGGATTGTAGGAGCACCTCCTCCTTGCCGATCCCTGCGGCCTCCAGCAATCGCGGCGCGAAATACAACACAAAGTTGATCCCTGAGGCCTGATTGAAGAAGGCCAGGAGAAAAGCGAGCATGAGAGGAAAAGAATAATTGCGAGAGAAAAGGGTGCGGTTGGACACTTTGGTTGTGTTCGCTTCCGCCTCTTGGATTTCCCGAAGTTGGACTTCGACCTCTTCAGGCTCATAAATTTTTACCAGTACCGTTCGAGCGGCAGCCTCATCTTTTTTCTTAACTGCTAACCAGCGGGGGCTATTGGGTACATTGAGCACCATCACGACATAGATCAAGGCAGGCAAAGCCTCCACTCCCAGCATATACCTCCACGCATTTTCCTCGATAAATTCTCCCAAGAAGTAGTTAGAAAAGAATGCGATGAAGATCCCAAAGACGATGTTGAACTGATAGAGGGCGACCAGTCGTCCTCGGTTATTGGCGGAGGAGATTTCAGATATGTACACAGGCGCCGCCACCGAAGAAGCACCTACGCCTAGACCTCCAATAAATCGGAAGAAGGAAAATGAGATAGGGTCCCAAGCTATGGCCGATCCAATAGCCGAAGCAAAGTATAAGATCCCAATCCAAAATAACGTACGTTTTCTTCCTATGGCATCACAGGGAATCCCTCCGAAGATGGCCCCGATGACTGTCCCCCATAAGGCCATCGACATGATGAAAAAAGTATGGGTAAAACCCTCCGTCCCCCAGAGTTCCTGAATAGGCTGATCCGCGCCAGATATGACTACTGTATCAAATCCAAACAGGAAACCCGCCAAGGCCACTGTAATCGACCAACCCAAAATCTGTGTATTCTTCATCCCAAGTGTAGTATTCGTCTTTCATGCATGCGGGAATGTTCAGATTCCCGCAAGAATCAATATATCCCAAAGGAAGTATATGAAGCAAATCTAGGAAGATGAAAGACAAGCGTTTGCAGGAATTTTCCTAGGCAGGGACAGATTCCCACTGCGCATGCGGCCCCTCAATGTGGACATTCCAAGCATTGGGAGAGATTCGTATTTGTAATTGGTCCAATAGATGTTGAAGATCCTGTACACGGAAGGGAGCTGTATCAATCTCTACTTTTTGATTTGGGCTGCGCACAATCAGAAATCCATCAATGAGGTTGCCCTTATATTCAAAGTTAGAAATGTCATTCAATCTGATCGTAGATTGTTGGTTGATAGTGTAATGATACACGAACTGTTCTTCGTCTATTGCAATTGAGGGCAACTGCTTTCTCACATTTCGCCAGATCCAAGGGAGGTATGCCCCGAATAGGAGGACGACTCCTAAAAATCCACAAAAAGTCGAAGGGAATAAATCGTATTCCACATTCATCATCCCTTCTGGGCTTAGCATAGATTCTCCTGCTTCTCGCACTCCTTCACCCTGTGGACCATATGAGTAGGACCTCAACGTCCCTAATAATTGGGTCACCAAGAGAAGAAAGCCCAAAATGGCAAAAAATACCCCTTTCTCGTTAAAAGCAGGGTTAATTTGAAAGTCGTACGCTTTAGGTTGTTTGTTGAATTTTTGTATGTCCCAGATACTGGCTATCAGGAATAATATGGACAATGTCAGTCCTATGTAAAGCGTCCACTGTCGGGTAGTTGGATCGAGTATTAGCATCTCATCACCCCTAAGCCAATAAAAACCTGCAATCCCTATATAGGCAAAGACAATGAAAGCGATGATTATGCCTAAAACGAAAGAGGGTTTTTGAAAGAGGATTGTCATTCTCATGATCGTTGGCTTTCTACTTTTTATAAATGATCATCTCAAAAGGTGAACTAGATGTTCATCGTTACATACAGGGTCTAAGCGATAAGACACATTATGCTCACTCTATGAGAAAAAAAAGGGGATAACCTTACGATTATCCCCAAAAATCCCAGTGAAAATAATTAAATCTTAACCTCTGGTGCAGGTTGGACTTTCGTCTCTATTTCTATCTTGCCACAGTGTTCTTCAAACCATGTTTCCATGTCCTTGAGTTCTGGGCCAAATGTCTCCACGCATAGCTGCATACATTCAGGGGTCAGTCTCATGTCCCATTTTCCCGACTCCGTCTGTACACATCCACATAAAGCTGTTTCTAACTCCTTCTCCTCCTGACTTTGACATCCCAGCATGATTCCCAATAACAGTATCATGCCCCACAAAAGTTGTCTCATAAATGAAAACGGCTTTATATGAACAAAAATTAATACTCTTGTATTACAATGTCAACCCCAAATAGCATATTTTTCTGATATATTGCTATTATTCCTCACGCACGGTCACTTGCCTATCCAAACTGATCCCCGCAAAGATGCCCAAACCTCCTTTGATATTGGAGTAAATGACTGCGGGCTGCCCAAAGGGACTCAAACTCGCCGCGATCGCCGCATCTCTCGTCTCCACAAATCGATAATGATCAAATGTCATGTGATACAGCGTATTGATCACCGTATCTCCGATGGCAAAATCAAAACCTGTTCCAAACGCAAACGGCTGACCATTAAATACCACGTCGTCTGCAATGAAATCCTGCTCGACAGAAGTGACACGCATGGTAACCTCTTCATCACCAGAACCTGAAATCACCTGATCCTCTCTTACTTCCAACACACGACGATAAAAGTTCGCTTGTGAACCATCATCTGTAAAAAAAGACAACAGGAGAGACAAGGTATCATTCGCTGCTTGCTGGAAAACGAGGCTGTCAAAAGGAATAGGCTCCAAAATTTGTGTTTTCGCTGAAAGGGCCTCTCCGTTGGGCAAAGTGATATTCAAATCAAAGTCCTCGTTGTAAGACTCAGGAACTAGATTAATGTTTAAATAAAATGTAACGGTATCACCCAAGATAGGTCTGAGTATATTCAAAGTACCTGTATCTACTCCAATTGCGCCGAGTGTGGGATCGTCTAATCTAAAGGTCTGCTCCGCCAACGTGAAGATTTCACCTTTGTGCTCGATAGTCACATCTGCTCCCTTGAGATAGCTGATGGTCACATCATCAAAGTAAGGCTGGCTCTCTGTGAGTGTCAAAAAGAAGGGCTGCCCTACTTGTAGATAGGACTCTACCACATATTCTGCGTCGTATTCGGGGAGTTCCAGATCGATCTCCTGCTGAAGGTTGCATGCCCCCATGAATAGAGAAGCAAATAAAATCAATAAGATATAAGGTTTCATTGCGTTCAATTTTGAAATTTCGTTTAGCAAAGGCTTGCGATTAAAACTTAAAGTTCCATGTGATGGAAGGAAGAATAGGGAAAAGAGAAACCTTTTGAGCGGACTGTCCGATGGGGATCCCTTGCTCATTTTCTCTTGGCTCTAGGTAAACGAAGTAAGCATTTCGGCGGCTGTAAGCGTTGTAAGCGCTGATCGTGATATCGGACTCGCCCCACTTGTGGTCATAAGCGATGACAATCCCCACGTCCAACTTGTGATAGTCCGGGAGCCGCACATTGTTTCGATCGTCAAAGCGAGGGACGAGATTGACCAAGCCAAAATTGTCGGCACTCACATCTCCTGTGTTAAACAGAGTAGAAGCGAGGTTGGGACCAAACATCGTCAAGTAGCCAGGTGCCAATGTGTACGCATTGCCTGAACGAAACTCCCAAGAAGCACTGACATTAATGGATTTGAGCTTCTTGAAACCCAATTTGACCTTATTCGTCAAAAAGTTTGTCCATGTTCTGGGAAGCTCATATAAGGCCACAATCGAAATGTCATGGCGCTTGTCATTACGCGCGAAAAAAGGCTCCCCATTGTTGATGACATTTTCGATCTGCCCTTCGGGAGTACGAATCGTATCGGCAAACTGGCGCAGCGTCCAACTCAAGGTATAACCTATCCAGCCTGTGAGCTTCCCTTTGGTTTTCTCGATATAAAACTCATTTCCATAGGCCCATCCTCTACCGAAGACAAACTCAGACTCCAGATCATCATTGACAAAGAGATTCGCTCCTCCCTTGAAGTCGATCTGATTTTGGAACCATTTGTAATACACTTCATTGGTCAACAAAAACTGATCGCCAATCGCAATCGAAATCCCCGCAGCTACCTGATCAGATATCTGTGGTTTGACACGACTCGTAGAGGGATACCACACGTCTGTAGGCAGGGTACTTCCCGTACTGGCTACAAGGTGCAGGTATTGGACCATGCGAGCATAGCTGGCCTTGAGGGAGATTTTTTCTGAAAGGCTATATTTGGCTGACGCACGAGGCTCGATGTTCGCATAGTAGGTACTGTCAGGACGGGGGTCGGGATCATTGACCAAGAAGGAAAAGTCCTGGAAAGCCGAGGCGCGCAGTCCTACATTGATTTTGAGCTTGTCATTCACTTCAATGTCATCCCCGATATAGACCCCGTATTCCATCGCGTAGTAAAGATCCCCAGCCTGGAAGTCGAAGACATCACTCGAATCGGCTTGTGCCTCCAAGCGTCCGACATTGAATCGGTGGTTGATGGCCGAAGCACCGAAACGTACGGTATGCTTAGGGTGTGGCAACCACGTGAAGTCTGTGCGCAAGGATTGATCGGTGATTTTAGACCCTAATTCGAAGCCAAACTGGTCAAACTGGTTGGCGATCACATACTCGTAATCCGTGACACTAATCGATGTATTGACAAACAAGCGCGAACTGAAGAAGTGATTCCAGCGCAGCGCACCGTTGGTATTGCCCCAAGTGAAGTTGAAGTTGATCGGCTCATTGTCAAAAAGAAAACGGTCCCTTCCAAAATATCCCGAAAGATAGAGCTGGTCCTTATCGCTGATCTGATAATTGATTTTCCCATTGAGATCATAAAAGAAATAATCGGGAATGGGGTTGAAGTCGGGATTGTCGCTACTGGCCTCGTTGATGGCACTTGTGATGAGGTCGGCATAGGTACGTCGTCCTGAGATGATAAAAGAGATCTTATCTTCTACGATAGGCCCTTCCAGCGTCAGACGCGAAGCGATCAGGCCTAGGCCTCCTGCCCCACTGAATTTTCGCTGATTCCCTTCTTTCATTTTCACATCGATGACAGAAGATAACCTTCCTCCATACTGCCCAGGAAAACCTCCTTTATAGATTTTCACATCTTTTACAGCATCCGAATTAAAGGTACTGAAGAAACCAAACAAGTGAGAAGGGTTGTATACCACTGTATTGTCTAGCAATACAAGGTTCTGGTCAGGTCCTCCCCCTCGGACAAAGATGCCACTGCTTCCCTCACTTCCTGAGGATACCCCAGGTTTCAACTGAAGCGTTTTGATGATGTCTACTTCTCCAAAGAGAGCTGGCAATTTCTTGGCTTCTTCTATGGTGATCTTCTGCACACTCATCTGGGTGGAGTTGAGTTGTTCCTTGAATGATTCTGCTTCAATCACCACTTCATCCAACGTGGCATTGATCAGATCAATGTCTAGACGAATGTCGCCTTTGACGAGGATTTTTTGGAGGATCGTCTGATAGCCCGCATAGGTGATGCGAACCTCTACGCTGTCATCCCCTGCAGGTACATTGAGTGAGAAGAAGCCATAGGTGTTGGTGTAAGTCCCTCGATTCAGGCTGGGAAGGACTATGGAGGCTCCGATGATGGTCTCGCCTGATGCTTTGGCACGAACGACCCCACTGAGTGTAAACTCTTGAGCCATCGCTTGCCAAGGGAGCAAAAAGCATAACATCAAAGATAAGCCCCAGCTTCCTGGACCCACTTTAAGTTTAGAGAAGAAAGTGGGTAGATAGGTTTTGAACATGTTGACGTGTTGCATTGATTAGTGAACAAAGTGCGGCAGTTGTAGAAGCTGTAGTATAGGGTTTTGTTACACCAATGAAACGGGTTTGGGAGTAGTTTGTTAGGGTAAAAAGAAAGGAATTGGCAAATGTGAAGGGATATGCTTTTTTTTGCCGAAAATTATCTGCGAAAAGCACTTTTTGTGCGATAAATTGGGGAATATCTTTCTCCCCCCACATTTTTTCTACCTCCAACCCATTGATCATGTTGACAGTTTCTGAAGCTACAGAAATCATTCTCTCAGAAGTACCTGACCCAAAGATTCAACACCTCCCACTCGAACTTTGTCCTGGGAGGGTATTGGCGGAAGATTTGCACGCGGATCGTCCTTTTCCTCCCTTTCACCGGGTCATGATGGATGGGATCGCCATCGCCTATCAAGCGTTTGTTGAAGGAAGGCGTCAATTTCAAGTGGAAGGTACAGTTGCAGCAGGAACGCCTATTCATACCCTAAATCATGCGAATACATGTCTAGAAGTCATGACGGGAGCCATCTTACCTGAAGGAACAGACACTGTCATTCGATATGAAGATGTCGTGATAGCAGAAGGGGTAGCCACTGTAAATGTAGAGGAAATCCCGTCAGGGAAAAATGTCCATCCTGAAGGAACAGATCGCAAGTTGGGGGAGCGCATCGTGTCCAAAGGACGTCAGATTTCAGCCGCAGAGGTCGGGGTAGCGGCGACCATTGGTAGGAGTGCCCTTGCTACCTACGCCCTGCCTAAAGCCCTGGTCATCTCTACGGGCGACGAATTGGTTCCTGTAGATCAACAGCCGCTGCCTTACCAGATCCGTCAGTCCAACGGATATAGTATAGGCTCTTTGCTTTCAGGCTGGGGAGTAGAGGCGGACTATGCACATCTACTGGATGAGCAAGAGGTGATTCAGGAAAGAATGAAGGGTTTTCTGGAGAAATATCCCCTGATTATCTTAAGTGGTGGGGTTTCCAAGGGGAAATTTGACTTCATCCCTCAAGTGATGGACTCACTCGGTATGGAAAAGAAGTTTCATCGTGTGGCGCAGCGTCCTGGCAAGCCTTTTTGGTTTGGGGTAGCTCCTACAGATACGCGGATTTTTGCGTTGCCAGGCAATCCTGTTTCTTCCTTTGTGTGTACACTCCGCTACATCCAACCTTGGTTGCGTACGATGCAGGGGATGCCTCCCTTTGAGATGCAGTATGCGGTCTTGCAGGCAGATATTTCATTCAAGCCTGATCTGACCTACTTTGCGCAAGTCAATCTCAGTCACGGTCGGGATGGTACACTCAAGGCCTATCCTGTAGAAGGGCATGGATCAGGTGATTTAGCGAATCTCGTCTACGCAGATGCGATCATGGAATTGCCACAGGGAAAGGACCATTTTGAGGCAGGAGAAGTGTATGAGGTGATTCGATTTCGATGAATTACCAAAAGGTCTGGATGCTGTAGTGGTGAAACTTTTGGTCATTACTGATGAGGGTATAGCCCTCCGATTGAGCTTGAGCGATCAGTAGCCTATCAAAAGGGTCGCGATGCTGAAATGGCAACTTCTCCAAACAAATTAAGTGATCGAGAGAGATGTTTAGGATGTCTAATCCTTGCTTTTGGGCTTCATTCCAGAAAGTTTCCGAATCGTGCCTAAGTGTGAGTTTTCCAAGGCTTCTTTTTATACTCATTTCCCAGAAACTGACAATACTCACCTTCAATAATTTATCTCTATCTATAATTACTTCCTTTGCTGTATGAGAAAGTCTTTCATCTCCTTCCATCATCCATATTAAAACATGTGTATCTAACAGATAGGTCATTACATATAGTCTTTGAAATCCTCTAAAGGCTCATGAAAGTCTGACGCCATATACACGAGTGTTCCTTTTAGGGAACCAATTTGCCTTTGGGGTTTTTCTCCTTTGTCTTCTCGCATTTTCTTCATTAGAAGTACAAGCGCAGAGAGATGTTCAGGAGACATTTGATCTATCTCCCTAATTAACATAAGTTTTAATTCAGCTGTAGACATCGCTTCTCTTAAGTATCTTATCAAGATACGACTTATCTCACGATTTAGATTTCATTCTTTATCATTGTTCATGATTTACATCTGATTTTATTACTGATTGTCAAGCTAGGAGGTAAAATCGTTCGATTCGATCTTTACCACACCACTCCCCTCATTTTCCCACTTCCACCTGAAACAAGGCCATGTTGTCAATGCCCAATGCTTCCTTGACCTTTTCGTTCCACTTTTTGAGGGCAACTATGTTTTTTCCTCGCTGGACCTCCGAGACATAACGACGCGTCGTCAACTTGTACCTCTGCTGACTCTGTGCATACAGGGCGTCAATGGCTTCGAGACGCTGATCTTCCAGTCCTTGAATCTCGCGATCTAGCTTCCGCCTTTCGACCTCTAGCAAATCAAAATACAGGTTGATGAATACATGATCAATGGCCGTAATGGGGAAATAATAGTACGTTTCAATGGGATCGATCACGGCACGTAACTGATAGATGAGGGTATCCGATAGCGGGGAAATGTCCAGATAAAGCTTGCATCCCAGCTGGTATTTGTCACGCTCAACGACGGGACCATCTTGATATTTTTCCAATACCTCGGGACTCGCTTCCTTGATCAAGACTCGATCCTGCTGCCAGTTAATGTAGGGATACTGCAATTGGTACGAATAACTGTCAGTGCCTGGGGTCAAATTCTTGAAATAGTCCTGGATTTTATATTTCTCAATGAATGTGCCCACTTCTTCTGCTCTGTCAAAAAATCGAAACTCATTCACACGAGTCCAAAAATTCGTATCATAAGGCGCAACCGTGATGTCGCGATAGTCCTGTAAAAGCGCGCGCGTGAAGGTAAATCTAGGAGGTTCAAAGGCCTCTTGATAGTCATATGCCCGCAAATAAGCCGTCGTTCGAGCTGCATTTTGCATTCCCTCCCGTCCCATGTATGTCAAGTCATAGGAGAAGTCGATCGTTTCTAGGTTCACAGCCTCTCCCGTACGCTGGTAATTGCGCGTGATGTTCATGCTGACATGCCCGATTTTCTCATCTCCCAGTAGATCAAAGGGATGGCGATAAGTCTGATTGACGCGGAAATTGATTTTGCGGATCTGCTCATGCGTCATGTCCAGCCACAATCGTGTCGTAAATAACTCCTTACTCGCTTCCCTGGGCACACAGTCGATGACATAGATCCTCGATTCACCTTCCATGAAGATCTCCTCTAGCGAGAGGTCATAGCTTTTCTTCAATTTCTTTCTCCCAAATATGAGCGGATTGTCGGGGAATAAAGGATCTGATAGAAAGATATTATGTAGCAAGAAGATCTTGGAAGATTCTGTCGATACGAAGTATTTTTGGTTCACAGATTTCACCCCTATTCGTCCTTTTTTGATGTTCAGATCTGTGACTTTATACCCTTCGTATTGCCCATTGTAGTAAGCTTCGATCAACTCTGACATCTGCCCGTCGAGATAGGTCTCTAGAAAAAAGTAAGTCTTGGCTTTTACGATTTCATCCGTCCCGTTGCGCTTGGCCTTCAGGAGTAAGTCATAGAGGTAGTCATTGTCTGTGGTGATGACGACCTCGTCTAGTGTGGGAGGACTGGGACGAAGCGCGATCGTCCATGATGCGGAGGCTTGAACAACTTTTTTCTGACTTTGATATCCGATGTAAGAAATTTGCAGGGTATCCCCAGGCTTATTTTCGGGGAGAATAAATGCACCTTGTAGGTTGGTGGCCGTCCCCTTATGACTGCGCAGATTACGGACTGTTGCATAACTTAGCGCATATCCTGAATCTGCATCTGTGACCATCCCTTGGACTTGAACGCTTTGGGGAAAGGCTACAGAAGACCAGAGGAGCCAAAGGAGAATACTGCAAAAGAAGAGAAGACGTGTGGACATACTGATGATAGATCAGCCCATAATTTAAAGAAGTGGCATGAAAGTGTGTAAAAACTTCTTGCGAAATGTAGCACGTGTTTTTTAACCCCTTTCCTCTCCTTACGTAACAATAAGTGCTTACCCGTGCGATTTCGTACTGTCTCTCATAGTAGGCGGTTTCGCTTTGTACTTGGGCAATCAGATTTTTCCGCGTGCTGATAGAAGCATGATCCCCATTCAAAGTAGCCAAAGCTGCTTCATTTTCTACAGAGGTAGGTTTTCTTCCTAGCAGAGAAATATAGAGTTTATTGATGTAATTCTGCTTAATGAAGAGCGGCACATTAAGGGCGGGAAGTGCTGTGTTATCTTCTATAACGATGATCTCTAAACCTTATGGATCTCGCTGACATGCTGCAAAAATCATCGTCAATACCAAGAAGGATAGCGAAAGTAAACGCATAATGGAGAGGTCTTGAGGGTATTTGGATGATAATGGTCAGTAAAGGTTTAATTAAGGAAAATAAATTTGTACATTTTTTTGACAGGGTTTTTATGAAAAAAAACGCGTAACTTCTTTTTTACCCCCCAACACACACATTACTACATTTTAAAAATGTAATATTTCATAAGCTTCAGTTCGTCCTTCTTTCATTCCCCATGCCCTCTGCACTTACAGACATTTGGATCGTTTAGAAATTTTATCATTTCATGAAAATCGACTTGAATAAATGCAATAATAATTCAATATTTATTATAACTTTTTGATCAATAACGAAGTTTTCGTACTATTCTTCTTATCTTCAGTCATGTAAAAACAGCCCCTAACGCTAGCTTTTGAGCCTAGCACAAGCCCTAGGATATATTGTGAGTAAAAAAACTTAGTGAAACTAGCATTTGATAATTATGAGAAATTTATCAAACAAACCATGTGTAAGGAGCTAAGACCATGAAAAACTTACGAATTCTCATTAGGGAGAAAAATCCAATCATTGCCTCTATCCTGCAAATACAGATACAGGAGGTAGGCTATACCGCAGTAGATGGTCCCACCTCTTTGTCTGACTTTATACAGGCACGTGAACAGACACAGCCTGAGCTATCTATTGTCGGCATTGACTTGGCAGATTTACCTGACAGGCAAAATATCAGCACCCTCTTTGAGGAGCTGGCCCTGCATCCTACCTTATTTTTACTTGCCTACCCACGTATGACCTCTGAGTTGAGCAGATATCTTTCTTCTCCTCATGACATTCTCTACAAACCATTTTCACATCAAGATTTTCTACAGAAACTTCAAAACATCCCCATCATTCGCACTTACATGAAGCGAACCAATGCATAATTCCGCTTCTCGAAAGGGTTGCCCTGAGCCCTTGGAGACGTGTTTATCTTTCTAGTCGATTCTTCAAGTCTACTACACATGTTTACATCTATTCTTTCTGTTATTCAATCTTTTCTCCTGATTCTTTCCAAATTACTTTCTCAGGGATATCTGGGCAGACTTCAAGAATTCCCCAGAGGCGAAAAGCTACTTGGGGAAAGTACCTTCCCAGAAGCAGATCCCACTGAAAGTCTTCAAAACCAGATCGCCACACAGGGTATCTATATCCAAGTTCTCTTGATCTTGGTCATTACCTCTGTCTGCATTCTGATGATTTTCTTCTACTTCAATAATAAGAAAGAGAAGGCCGTAAAAACACTTCTGAAAGAAGCAGAATCACGCCTACGTAAACAGAGAAATAGCCAAGAACTCATGCAGCAAAAGATCCACGAACGTTCTAGGGATCATTTGCACATGCTGGCCTCTATCCTAGATCTAGAACTACTCAGAGAAACCTCTCCTGAAATAATCCAACCTATATCTAAAAGCCTTAATCGTATCAAGGTTCTTGCTTTGATCCACCAACACGCTTTTCATCGAGAAGGAGAAACGTTTATTGAGTTGCGCCCCTTCTTACAAGCTTTGATGCGCTCCCTGCTCGTCTACATCAGTGGCGAAAAAGGAGAAGTCATTCTGGAATGTGATATGGGAAAAATAGAACTCGATCTAGACCGTACACTTGCCATAGGTGTCATTCTTAATGAACTACTCACCAACACCCTCGAGCATGGATTCCCTGAAGGCCAGCCTGGAAAAATCACCATACATGCCTACCCACTTCCCAAAATTCAACTCGCCATCGAAGTAACCGATAATGGCATCGGGATTCCTGAGTCGGCATGGGAAGAGACAGGAGTCGGACTCACACTCGTACGTTTACTCGTTCAAAAAATGCGAGGTACTCTCCATCGAACTTCCTCTTCAGATGGCACCACCTATCGCATCATCATCCCTCCCAGCTCCCGCCAACATGACTGGTCAGCCGTACAGGTTGTGTAAGGAGCGTAAGTGGCGCGTATTTCTACATGTCTAGCCTTTCCTTTTGGCCTATTTTCTCTAATTTACAGGGAAAATCTGTTTTCTCTTATTATGCTCTTCCATGGCAAACCATGGAGGAGAAGTATGGGCGAAAGCCTTCATATGTACTAACCGTTGCCTACAATGTGGAAATATACCCTTAGCCTTTTGACCATTTTACTATGGTCCTCCCTTTCTCTTTTTGCTCAGCTAGATAAAAAGACACTTTCGCGAATCGACCAGGCAGTCAGCAATGCCTTTGAGACGTTTGAACCTACTGGACTGGCAGTAGCTGTCGTGAAGGATGGCCGAATTGTTTATAAAAAAGCACTCGGTAAGGCAAGTGTAGAAGCAGGCACAGATCTCCAGACGACTTCTCTTTTCAATGTCGCTTCTTGCTCAAAGGCCTTTACAGCTGCCGCAATGGGTATGCTTACAGAGGAGGGTAAGGTCAAATGGACGGACAAAGTCACGGATCACCTACCCAGTTTCCGTATGAGTGATCCCTACATCACACAGCAAATTGATCTAACAGATATTTTGAGCCACCGTTCGGGGCTAGGTACATTCGTCGGAGACCTCCTTTGGTACGGGACCGATTACACGGATGAGGAAGTCCTGGATAGGTTGAAGAATATCCCCATTGACAACGGCTTTCGTCGCAGCTATGGCTACAGCAACTTGATGTTTTTGACTGCGGGGGAGGTCATCGAAGCAGCATCTGGCCAGCCTTGGTCAGAGTTCATGGAGGAGCGCTTTTTCACCCCGCTAAATATGACGAGTACACGTCCTTCTAGCGACGAATTGGGTATGGACGCAAACCAAAATTTAGCTTTCCCTCATATCGATGGAAAAATACAGCCTATCTATGATTGGAATGCCGCCAAAGCCGCAGCAAGCATCTACTCCAATGTCGAAGACATGAGTCAATGGATGATGATGCTATTGAACAATGGAAAGATAGGGGAAGTCCAAATGATCAAACCCAACACATTGGATTATATCTTCCGTATGCATACACCACTGACCGTTTCACGCACGATGCGTTCGTGGGGGACACACTTCAGAGGATATGGACTGGGGTGGTTTATGATGGATTATGGTGGAAAAAAAGTCCTCGAACATGACGGTGGCATGCCAGGCTATATCTCAAAAGTAGCATTGATTCCCGAAGAAAACCTCGGGGTGGTAGTCCTGAACAACGGCATGCACTTCTATGTGGATGAAGCAGTAAAATTGGCAATTTTCGATGCTGTGCTGGGTAAAGAGGTAAAAGACTGGAATGCAGAATTCAAGGTCTATGAAAAGGGATATGAGAATTATTCGGCAGAGGAGGAAAAAAGAAGAATGGATCGGCAGCAAGCCAATACTCAGCCTTCTGTGGCCTTAAGAGACTTTGTAGGATCATATACAGAGGAAAATTACGGCTACGGAACGGGAAACGTTGATTTGGAGGGGACGAACTTGACCATTGCTTTGAGTCCCAATTCGGATGCATTTACAGGAAAAATGAGCCATTTCCATCATAACACTTTCAAGGTACAGTTCAATGATGCCTTTTTACCTTTCGCCTTGATCACGTTTGAACAGGGCGTCGATGGCAAAATCAATGGCTTCACTATAGAATGTCCCATATCTGATTTCCACTTCGACAATCTCCATTATAGCAGGTGACGTTTTTCATTTTTCGAGGCGTATCTG
>JBCBFT010000018.1:0-85328 GCA_038527485.1 Bacteroidota bacterium | reverse complement strand
ACTAGACATGAGATTTCATCTCAGTTATACTGCTTTAGTTCCTTCCTCCTTCCCTACGGGAATGGTCGTCAGGATGATCCCGCCATTAAAATTGCGGGACAGGCGCTTCCCATTCGAGGCTGCGCCTGCTCTATTATAACCTGATTACTTGTGTCCACCTACTCAAGTGATTATCACGAATGAATTTCGACAGGATTGGCTTTCTATGTAAAGACGCGATCAATCGACATCTCTACATAGAACATACGGCACCAATTCGTTCGTGATAATTGTTATTTTTTGTGACGCTCATCTTCATCGCTATACGCTTGGATGATGTCTTTTACGAGGCGATGTCGGATGACATCTGACGCTTGCATGCGCACCTGTGCAATGCCGTCGATGCCATGCAGGATGCGCAGTGCTTGGATCAAACCTGATCGTTGTCTAGGAGGCAAGTCGATCTGTGAGTCATCCCCAGTGATGATCATGCGAGAGTGCTCTCCGAGGCGTGTAAGAAGCATTTTGAACTGGCTTTCAGTCGCATTTTGTGCCTCATCCACAATCACAAATGCCTTGCGCAGCGTACGTCCACGCATGTAGGCGAGTGGGACAATCTCAATGATATTGTTGTCTAGGTAATACTTCAGCTTTTCGGAGTGAATCATATCTCCCAAAGCATCATACAAAGGTCTAAGGTAAGGATCTACCTTTTCGCGCATATCTCCTGGAAGAAAGCCTAAGCTCTCCCCTGCGTCTACGGCAGGACGACTGAGTACAATGCGTTTGACGAGCTTTTCTTTGAGAGCACGTACCGCGAGGGCTACCGCCATATAGGTCTTACCTGTACCCGCAGGGCCGATGGCGAACACAATATCATTTTGTGAAGCTGCTCCTACAATGTGGCGCTGACCCTTGTTGCGAGGCTTGATCAGGAGGCCCCCGCTCCCATGGACGATCACCGTATCATCTGAGACTTGCGGGATAGACGCAGAATCGCCAGATTCTTCTGGATGCAGCATCTCAGAAAATCGATTTTCGGATATACGGCCACGCTTTCGGATTTCTTCGAAGAGTGCGTCTAGAAGCTCCTTGAGTTTGGCGACCTTTTCTTCCTCTCCTTTTACCTTGAGGGCATCTCCCCTCGCAACGATGCGAACTTCGGGGAAGCCTTTCTTGATTTTACTCAGACGGCTGTCATTGACACCGTATAGTTCGAGTGGGCTGATATCGTCTAACAAAAAGGTATGTTCTGCCAATACGCTAGTAGTTGAATATGTAGGTGATAGATCCTCTTGTAGAGAGGGAAAATAGTCGAAGCTATCAGAATGTAAAGTAGATTCACTCTGAAGAGCCTCAGTCCAAAGCAGTATATATTTTCTGCTCTATAAAGAAGCGAAAATTGCCTTGTTCATGCAAAACATATACAATGGGTATTCATCGAGTACGAAAAAAAAATGAGGAAGTTATTGGAGAATGTGAAGAAGATGGGAAAAATGAGGGGAACAGGTGGAGGATTGATAGACAGGGACTCATGAAAAATGGAATGGTTTACAAGGAGGATGTTGGCTAAATTCGGTTTTTGATTGAAATGATAGGTTAAACTGTGCGATTCGAAATCTCTCACTTAAATCGATAGATTATTTCTTGCTCACTCCTGTAAAAGGATGTTTTATTCCGCATTTTTAGCTTCTTCACCCTCTTTCAGGACTTCTTTGGCATAAGCTTCACTATACTTCTCATCGAAGTCCTCGTCTCCAGGTTTGATCAGACGACCGCGAGAGGGATGCAGGAAGATCTGCTCTTTCTGATACTTCATTCTTAGCCAGTTTCTTGCGGTCTTTGTTTTGACATTTCCTTCTATCATAAATCCTTCTCCTGGTTTAGCGTCATATTTCCCCTTTTCGACGTTTTTCCCAAATTTGGTCTTATTTTTTCGATTCCACTTTTTTCGCTTTGTTTTGTACTTTTTATATTGTTTTTCTTCCACATTGGTGATGAAGTGCCTTTCTCCCTTGTTGGGATGCCATCCTACATTTTCGGGTTCGTTATGTTCCTGGGTATAATGTCCATTCTCAAAGTACAAGGTAGGTTGCGTACGACCTTTTCCTCCCATGGTATAGCCCAGAAACTTACCTGGATTGGGGATCTCTGGATTTTCATCTTCTACAGTTTCCGTTTCATCTACTCTTTCTACAGGCGTAGTTATTTCCTCAGCATCTTCCTTATCCTGCTGGATTTCCTCATCCGTCTCAGGCTCTACCTTTGGTGGAGCATCCATATCATTTTTGGGAGGAAGTACGCGATTGGCAATGGCCCGACTTTTACTCTTTTTTTTACTAAATCCGAACATGCAGAGATTGAATTAAAGTCATGATTCACACGAGTAGGAAGCAGGATTTAGAGAAAGGTTACAGATCATTTTCTCCTTCCTCCTAGAAAGGTAAGAAGAGGTGATACGCCCTATTTCTTGGGGATCAAACGATAGGGGACTGTTGGGCATGGAGGAATGAATAAATGGAGTATTCCTAAGGACTGCTCAAAAAATTACTTGTAGATTAAACGCACCAAAATTTTAAATCGGGCCTAGCAGGCTGAAAACATTGATTTCGTTCATTCTGGTTGGTGAAATATTTTACTAAGATACCTTTCAATTGCCTGGAATTGATGGTGGATAAATTTGATGCGCTAAATCTAATTAAATGAAACTTCCCAGAATATTACAGTGTAACAAAAGTTTTATGCCATAATTTCCGAGTATAGTAACAGGCTATATGGGGAGGCGTTGGGCGCGGAATTTGGTGTTAGGGGCTGATAGAAGGGTTGGGCTTAAATTCCGTAGGCTTTTGGTTCTTTTTGCCTAAAAAGAACTCCCGCTGAAGGCGACTGTTAAATATTAAAAAACTTACATTACAGATTAATATGAGACTTTTGTCCTATATTTTTGTCAAGATTCATAATCTCCACAGAAGAAAACGCGTTTAGGAAAGCAAGTGGCATGCAGATAAAGAGAATGAATGAGGTTTTTGTCACCTATTGCCTTCTTGTTTCTTCACTCAAAGAAGATAAAACCTATGATCAGTGGTTTCACTTTTTCGCGATTGCCATTAAGTTTGTGATTCCATACAAAGGAATTTATGCCCATCATCACCTGTACATCAGATCTTGGCGACAATAGTCACTACCCTGCGATCATCAAAGGGGTGGTACTTTCTTTGTTTCCTGATGCACAGATAATAGATGTCACGCATCATGTACCCAATTTTGATGTCATGCACGCTGCTTACGTGGTCAAGCACACATTTCCTGCTTTTCCGCCTGGGACGATTCATATGATCGCCATAGATCCTGAGCAAGGAGCCAAAGCCTCTGGTGTGGTGATGGAACACAAGGGGCACTACTTTGTCGGACCAAATAATGGAGTGCTAAGTCTGATTTGTGATGGGGCAGTGGATGAAGGCCATGAAATCCAAAATGAGGGTCTTGTACACAATCATTATCCTACCTCCTTTCGAGCAGCCCGATTTTTTGCTCCTACAGCAGCTTTTTTGGCGAGTGGAGGGACACTGGAAGAAGTAGGACCTGTCGTGTATCTCAAGAAGCTTCAATGGGGCGCCCCGACCTACACGCAGGATTGCTTAAGAGGTAAGATCATCCATATTGACAAGTTTGGAAATGCCATCACCAACATTGAGAAGCAGCATTTCCTAGGTCTCAAGGAAGAGCGGCGATTCGAAATTTTTATCCGTAATATCCGTCTCAAGCGCATTGTGAATACCTACTCTGATGTGGGGAAGGCAGATGCACTGGCCATTTTTGGTGAAAGTAAGCATCTGGAAATCGCCATGCGGGAAGCTTCAGCAGCGGAACTGCTCGGCCTCAAGATTCACGACATGGTGACGATTGAGTTTTCTTAGGGGATATAAGAAATAAGCAGACGAGAGATAGCAGACGAAAGACAGGTATACAGTGGATGACGGCCTGCGTGGCATACACATCTCAGAGAAATCCTTCCCGATTACAAATTATTTTGCATATTAGGACGCATCATTTGGCCCTTTTCAAAGAAGGGCCTTACGCTTACTTCTACCTCCAAACCTCCAGATGCCATGTCCTCTCAGTCTGTGATTTCTCAAACCGATGTGGGTACCATTGTGCGTGTCGATACGCCTGAGCTAGAGAAAGCCTTCTATCGGCTGCCCGAAACCATCTATGCCAATGATCCGAACTGGATTCGTCCCCTCCTCAACGATGTCAAGAAGGTATTTGATCCCAAACAAAATCCCTTCTTTGAGCATGGAGAATTGGATCGCTGGATACTGAAGGATACCCAAGGCAAGGTCATAGGGAGGGTAGCGGCCTTTATTGATGAGAAAAAAGCCCACACTTTTCGTCAGCCAACAGGGGGCATGGGCTTCTTTGAATGTACCGAAAATCAAGATGCGGCCTTTCTTCTGTTTGATACAGCGAAGGAATGGCTAGCAGCACGGGGTATGGAAGCAATGGATGGTCCTGTCAATTTTGGGGAAAGATCACAATTTTGGGGATTGATGGTGGAGAATGACATGGACACTCCTTATCAGCATTGTTACAATCCCCTGTACTACAAAGACTTTTTCGAAGCATATGGCTTTCAGCTCTATTTTGAGCAACTCTTCTTCCGCTACCATATGACGCAGGGTATGCCCAAGCAATATTATCTGTTTGCCGAGCGATTTGAGCGCTCGGGGAGGTATCGAGTAGAACATTTTCGATTGGCTGAAAAAGCCAAATACATGCAGGATTTTCTGACGGTGTACAACAATGCATGGAGAACCCATGATAATTTTAAAGAATTATCTCTGGAGCAGGTAGAGTCTATATTTGACTCGATCAAACCAATCGTAGATGAAGCGGCTATTTGGTTTGCCTACATAGATGACCAGCCTGCTTCTTTTTTCTTCATGATCCCTGAGATCAATCAGATCTTCAAACACATCAATACGGGTAAAATGCGTCTGATCGATAAGCTGAAATTTGCTTGGCACAAGTACACAGGGAAGTGTCGTCGATTGGTGATCTTGGCATTTGGGGTGAGTGCAGAGTACCAGAAGAAAGGAGTGGAAGCAGTCATGATGGCCAATATTGAAAAGTACCTCAAGGCCAATCGAAAATATGAGTCTGTCGTCGTCGCATGGATCGGAGACTTCAATCCGAAGATGGTGAATATGCTCGGGAAGTTTAATACTGAGATTTCTAGACGGGCCGTCACGTACCGCAAACTATTTGACCCCAATGCGCCTTTCGAACGTAGTCCTATATTGGATTAACACCCTCCTAAAAGACCAGCAAATCTTCTAAATATACCTTTTGTGAAGGATAAGACACATGAGTTGACTTATCCCGAAGGCTTCCCATACATTTAAAAAGGCATATGGTTCTCCTACAGGTTGTTAGCCTGAAGTGAGGCAAGGTCAGAAGTATAAATGTTGTAGAGGGAAGGGGATAATATTGAACAAATATTCTTATTACGATATCAGGGAAAGTCAAAATCTTCAGTGGAAAAATATTCCAGTTCAGGAGCCGTTTTAAGCAGGTGGCATTGATTTTGAGCCAATTGTAGTATTTGAGACCTCAAGGAGGCTAACATATGTAAGCGAGATGGGTTATCTTTAACATACACGTTCTGTTTAGATATTATCCAATAATGTTGAACAATTGTTTATTTACAGTTAACCTTTAATCTACTTTTAATACAAACCCTGGCTTATGGAAACCAAAGCAGATGTAGCACGCAACCCTGAAGCATTCATGCAGATCGGTGACTTTGTTGCATCCACCTTCTTCCTCTCTGCTCTAACCTTGTTCATTATTGCACTCTTCATTTTGTTACAGTTGCGAAATGCGCCTGAGCGCTGGAAACTTCCCCTCCTACTGGCCTCCTTTGTGCCGCTAGTGGCAGCTATTGGGAACTTTGCGCGTGGCTCCTATTGGGTCAAGACGCTAACTAATCCGATCGAATTTAAATTCTTGGATTGGTTCATCACTGTTCCTGTCATGGCGATCATTTTCTACTATTTCCTCAAACCTCTCGGAGCCAAGCGCTGGATGGTGGTGCGACTAGGCGTTGCTGCACTCTGGATGCTCGTATTTGGATATATCGGAGAGGCTGCTCGTCCAGAAGACTCTGTCCTTTGGGGGATCATGGGAAGCCTAGGATTTGCCGCTATCGTCGGGATGATCATGGGTGAGGGCTATCCTAAAATATTCAAGAAGGGAGTCGATCCTGAACTTCGTCGTGGTTACTTGGTCTTATCGATTATGTTGCCCCTCGGCTGGTCTATATATCCCATCGGTTACATGTCTGTTCCTGGGAATCTACTAGAAGGTGTGCTGAGTGTCGATACTGTAGCCATCATGTATAATCTTGCAGATATGTTTAGCAAAGGCGGCTTAGCTCTGGGGACGATCTACATCGCGTCCCAGACAAAGCTCCCTAAGCGCGTAGTATACACCCATACTCCAAACCAGAATGGGAAAGGTGATCCTGAAGAGACACTTGAGATCATCACAGAGCCTACCCGTATTTTAAAATCTTCTTCTTCCAACTAAGCCCTACATCCATGAAGAAACTGATCATTTATGGACTTACTTGTTTTATCATAAGCACCCTACAAGCACAACCGGATGCCATGGACCTCGCCTCAGGGCTTATGGCCTATTATTCCTTTGACGAGAAGCGGAGCTACAGCTTGAAGGAAGGGGCGACTGACGTCATCCTCAAAGGGGCCGAGTGGAAAGAGAACCGCTTTGGCTTTGTCGAGAGTGCGCTATCCTTTGATGGCGTAAACCAGCAGGTACTGATCCCAGCTAGTGGCGTATTGGATGTAGGCGGCGGAGAAGGTTATACCCTTTCTTTATGGTTGCAGCCAAGGGATGATAACCAAGGCTGTGTCTTGTTGAAAGAGGGAGACTTTGGCATCAAATGGAATGGCATGCGGAAGCCGCTTACCGTGTTCAATGGGCTTGCAGGTGGTTTTCCCAGCGGGACCTATGACAACTGGTCCTCGGATGAGTGGTATCACATCGTGTTGGTCAAACTCCAAAATCGCCTGGGCCTCTACATCAATGGAAATCTGGACCAATCCTGGCCCATCACAGCTAAGCAAAATGTCAAAGCCAAACCCATTTATTTGGGGAAGCATCCCTATTTCTGGGGAGGCTTTAGTGGTACACTAGATGATGTATCGCTCTACAACCGAGCCTTGAATGAATATGAGATCATCATGCTCAGCCAGATCGAAAATATCCCATTGGAGAAGTACGTAGAGATCGAGCCTCTCAATAAAGATCTGTCTGAATTTATCGGCAACTGGGAAGGCGTCATCTCTCAGCCTGGCAATGCGGTGATCCCTAACTATGCATTTTCCATACGCTTCAAGGATCTCGAAGACGATCTGATCAAAGGGTATACGAGAATCGAAGTACCCGAGGACAATGCCTATGGCGTAATCAGTATGCAGGCCTTTGTCTCTGGCAACACGCTCAACTTTGAAGAAATCCGTATCTATCGTCAGAAAAACTACCTGGGCTATGAATGGTGCAAGAAGTACGGCCAGCTGAAGTACGACAAGAATCGGGATGCGCTGGTGGGCAAATGGTATTCGAATAACTGTGAAGACATAGGCGAGATTGTCCTATTCCGAAGCGAAAATAATTTCAACTATTATGACAATCGCCTCTCGGAGCCTGTCACGCTAGCAGAGCTAGAAACAAAGCTTCAATCGTTTGCTAAAGATGGGAAGACAAGTGGTAAGGCAACAGCCATCGCTGCCAATACGCCCAAAGAAGAGGAAAATATCAATCCTACCGAAGGATTAAAAAGCCTAAAGATCAATCTTAACCCTATCGAGTTCAAGTTTGGGAATGCCGAGATCTCAGCAGAGTCCAAAAAATATCTCGTAGAGCAACTGCTTCCTATCCTCAAGAAGTATCCACAACTGAGGTTGAAGATCTCTGGTTATACTGATTCGTCTGGGGATGATCAAGTAAACCTTATGCTATCTCAAGCGCGCGCCAAGTCTATTCGAGACTTCATCGTGCAGAATCAGATTCCCAAGGAGAGACTCGAGTACAAAGGATACGGCGAGGCCAATCCGATTGTTCCCAATACCACTCCGCAAGGAAGGAAACAGAATCGTAGGGTAGAATTTGAAATATTCTTGTAGATATAGAAGAGACAATAGATGGGAGAGGGCATCTGTACTAGTCAAAACCTTAGATTCCTCTTAGTCTATGCGCGCTTTATGATTGATTGCCTGCTTATTCACCAGAATGAGCAGGCAAATTTTTATAAAAAAATACATAGGAGTAAACCTTTTTGAGTCGTTTGCTATCTAGTAAACGATAAAGTTTTTCTTTCGGACTCTCCTGCATCCCCACTATGTCCTGTAAGTAGTCCCTAAATGACCCCTATGAGATTCGTTATTTACTTTTTTTTCTTCGCTTTTTTCCTCTCGCATGTTCATTCTCAAAACTTTACCCTGAATGGCTATGTAAAAGATGTCCAATCGGGTGAGGCACTTGTCGGAGGGAGTATTTTGGCTCCTCAAGCGCAGAGGGGAACCTACACCAATACCTACGGATTCTTCTCCCTTACCCTTCCTAAAGGCTCCTATCAAATCATTATCAGCTACATCGGTTATCTACCCGATACGCTGGATATCCAATTGGATAAGGACCAGTTTTTAGATGTGAAACTAGAAGAAGTCGGAACTCAAGTTAAGGAAGTCGTGATTTCTGCTTCAAAAAGCGCCTATGCCAATGAGGTGAAATCTCCTCAGATGAGCCAGATCAATCTCAAAGTGAAGGATTTAAAGATCATTCCAACGCTTGGAGGAGAGGCAGATGTGATGAAGGTCATCCAACTGCTGCCAGGCGTGACGAAAGGAGGAGAAGGGACCAGTTCTATTTTGGTGAGAGGGGGAGATCCTGATCAAAATCTGATTTTGCTGGATGAAGCCGTCGTGTACAATGTGAGTCACCTGTTTGGCTTTTTCTCTGTCTTCAATCCTGATGCGCTCAAAGACTTAGACCTGATCAAAGGAGGCTTCCCCGCGCAGTTTGGAGGGCGTCTTTCTTCTGTACTGGATATTAGAATGAATGAGGGAAATATGAATTCCTATCATGTCAAAGGAGGAATCGGGCTGCTCTCGTCTCGCCTGACGGTGGAGGGGCCCATCGTCAAAGAAAAAGCCTCCTTTACCATCTCAGGCAGACGGACCTATATCGACAAGGTCTTTGGATTGATCGGTGTGACCGTGCCTTACTATTTCTATGATCTGAACGCCAAAGCCAATGTGATCCTGGGCGAGCGAGACCGCATCTATGTTTCTACCTATCTAGGCGATGATGTATTGTATACGCCTTCTGAGACTCAAGAAGCAGGAGCAGATTCGCTGGGACTGGGTGAGATCGACTTTGGGTTTCGTTTGGGAAATGTGACGACGACCTTGAGATGGAATCACTTATATAATTCAAAGCTGTTTTCCAATACCTCCTTGATTTTTACACGATTCAAATACGACATCAATGGCCAAGTGGGAGAGAATCAGATTTTCATTGGCTCAGAGGTACAAGACTTAGGACTGAAATTGGATTATGGGTATTTCCTCAATCCCGATCATACGCTGCGTTTTGGAGGGCAGTTTATTCATCATCGATTCAGACCCAATGTCATCAGTGCAGCAGGGGACATCTCGCAGCTTGTAGGGGATGGTGAGGTCAAACCGATTTTTTCGGAGGAAATCGCCCTTTATTTACAGCATGAGTGGCAAGCAAGAGAAAATCTGAAGATCCAGTATGGGTTGAGAGCATCGGGCGCGGTAGTACCTGAGCAAGTATATGCAGGTTTGGAGCCCCGTTTTTCGGCTGTTTACACCCTCAACGACAAAAATAGTTTGAAACTAGGATATGCGCGTATGCGTCAATATGTCCATTTAGTTTCTAGCTCGACCGTGGCGCTGCCCACGGATCTCTGGTATCCTGTCACGCGTGATGTCAAGCCTCAGATCGCCGATCAGTATGCCGCGAGCTACACACGACATTTTGAATCGATCAATACCCTGTTCACGATCGAGGCTTACTATAAGCAAATGCAAAACTTAACGGAGTATCGCGAGGGAGCGAACCTCATCCTCAATGATAATTTTGAACAGGAACTCTTGCAGGGGGATGGAGAATCCTATGGGTTGGAGTTCTTATTGAAGCGAGATGAAGGGCGTCTCAGCGGCTGGATTGGCTATACCTTGTCTTTTTCTCAGCGATTGTTTGAAGAATTGAATGGGGGGAATCCATTTTGGGCCAAATACGATCGCAGACATGATCTCTCAGTCGTGGCTATTTATGAGCTTTCGGAAACCTGGGCGATTTCAGCTGTCTACAATTATCTGTCGGGGGCACGCTTCACACCACAGATCGGGCAGTATCTCGTACCTAACCCTAGCCTGACAAGCGTCGAGATCATCCCACTCTTTGCCGAGCGCAACTCGACTCGACTCACAGCAGCTTCGCGTTTTGATCTCAACCTCGTCAAGAAGAATAAGCCGCACAAGCGCCTGCGTTCGGAGTGGAACTTTGGCATCTACAATTTCTTCAATGCGCCGACGCCGATTCGGGTAGATATCCGCTACACACCTGAGCAAGGGCTTTTTTATACCCAGCCGAGTTTCTTGGGACGCGTCCTTTCGATTGCCTGGAACTTTGAGTATTAGGCAGCTCACTTCTTTCACCTATCATTTTCATTCTCACAGCAAGAAAAAATATATGTACTCCTTCTTTTCCTCTCGATTTAACGACAGCTTAGGATTTTTGCTTGGGCTATTGTTCTTATTATCAAGTATGAGCGCTTGTATTCCTGAGCCTGTGGAGATCAGTATTCCGCAGTTGGAGCCTAGCTTAGTGGTTGCTTCTCAGATATTGGGAGATCAAATCATCTTTGTACAGTTGAGTCGGAGCTTTGGCGCATTGGAGTTTTCGGAGTCAAATGGCGATACGCTCAGCAATGATTTCCTGGATCAGATCTTGGTGGATAGTGCACGCGTGACGGTAGCCTACCGAGATGGAGTGGATACCTTAATCAATATTGGGGGAGGGTTTTATGTGACCGCTTTCACCCCACTGTATGAAGGTGATACCTATATGCTGAGCGTATATGATTCAGCTACAGGCTTGGAGGCCTTTGCACAGAGTGAGGTCTTACCTGTAGCGAATTGGGAAAATGTGGATTACTTCTTTGAGGCGCAATCTTTGACTTTCAACGATACCCTATTCACGGATACGGTTCTGCAAATCGCGACTTCGTGGCAAGATTTGGTAGGAGAGAGTTACTACATGGTCAATGCCTACAAAGTATCGCTGACAGACAACGGAGATCCGAGCGATATTTTCTTCGGTCAAGCGGGGCCGCCCACTTACACCTATTCTGATCAATTATTCCCAAATGCTGTGATTACAGATACCATTCCTTACACCAACTTCCAGCCAGGAGATACCATTGCAGTTGCCCTGTCTCATATCAGCAAGGGCTATTATGAGTACTTGACGACACGTCAGCGAAGTGCTACGAGTCTATTTGCGAACCTGCTTGCAGAGCCTGTCAACTATCCCACGAATGTAGACCGAGGCTATGGGTTCTTCAATCTGCATCTCCCAAGTGTACAGCTCTTTATTTTGGAATAGACTAGAAGATGTTTGCATATGTCAGAATCATGTAAGTTTGTGGGTTTGAGTATTGTTTTTTTCGTGGAAGGGCAATAAATTGGATGTATGATATTTCATCTATTCAAACGATTGTTCTTGCTCCTGGGATTTGTATATGGATTGGGAGCATTATGGGCCTTTCCCCCACAGGATTCCCTCAAAATTTCTGATGAAACAAATATTCCTGTTATTCGGAGTGATTCTGCATACTTTGAGGAAGAGTGGGCACTGACCTTTGGGGCAGCTGATACGGCTCAGCCTGTCAACATTGATGCACGTGTGAGTACCTTTGAAAATAAGTCTGGAACTCCTTACACGCTGTACTTTTTCAATGGTGATAGAACCTATACGTTTGAGAAGAGCGAAAAGAAAAGTGTACGCTTACAGCCCAATTTAGGAAGTGTAGTCAAAATCGAAACGGAGCTTTTGCCTGGAGAGCAGGTGACATTTTTTCTTACATTTTCTTATGACTCCCGATTATCCAAAGGAGACTCGATTCAGAAGGCTGTGTACGTAGAGAAAAGCTATCAAAGAAGCATTCGATTTATCCGAAACCGACTGCCAGATACAGCAAAAGTAAAGGTAGATACCTCGTCACTCAACAACTTAGGAGGAACACACTATTTTTTTAATCAAGTAAGTGGTAGAGAAATATCCCTTAAGCTGAAGAATGAGAAGCGAAAAGGGGCACAAGCTGTTTTGGTAAAAGACATTCAGTGGCTTTCATTCATCAAAAAGCGAAAACTAGGAAATCTAGATCTAGATGTTTCCATTCCCAGCCCTTTTTCTGCTACTTTTTCACTTGCCAAAACATCAGATAAAAAAGATCCCCAACCCAATCAGCCTTTTAGAGTGGAAGTAGGCGAAGTAAAAGATGTGAGAGTTGCATTGAGCGAGACGTATGCGCCAGGTGCTTACACAGGGAAAATCTATGTTGAAACGGATACGCGTGAGCCTACAACGGAGACCGTTCACGTCTGGATACGTGCTTGCTGGCCTCTAGCCGTAGGATTGATTGCCCTAGGTGCAGTTATTGGATGGTTGTTCAAGGGAGTGTTGCCATTTTTCAAGAGACGGGAAGAGAAGAAGGAATCCATCAGTATGCTGTTGGCTGAGTCTTACCGACTGATGGAAGAAGATCTTGCAGGTCCTCCTGCGCGCATCCTTTCTCAACGACGTGCAGAGATGAAGGACTTCTTAGGACGCTTGTATCGAGCAGACCAGGAAAACCTAGATGCTATGATGCAGTCTATCCAATTGAAGTGGAACGTATTTGAAAAATGGGAAGCTACCTATGTGCTTTTGACAGGAGTGGAAGAGACGTATCTCAAGGAGTTGGAGATCAATAGAGAGGACTTTATAGGGTTATTGACACGAAATGAAACTTTTAAGTGGACCAGTCGAATAGGGACGCCGGAAGAAGCAATCTGGAATACAGCATTGACAAATATCCAAAAAGCGGCAGCAGGGAAAATCAAATCAGGTCTTTCGAAGTGGGTGACCTCTGTCCTTGAGGAGTTAAAGGTATATGGAGCCGTCTATTTTGAGGAAGGGATATACCAAGAGCTGTTAGAAGAATTGGAAGCGGTGGACAAAAAGATAAAAGCAGAAGCACAAGACGAATTGATATGGATGAAAACACGATATGGGATAGGGGAAGTAGAAGATGAGTTAAAAGAAAAGCTCCAGTCCTATGTGGCAGGCATCTCGGAAACGCTTGCTGTATCTTCAGTGAATACAGAGAAATGCAACAGAATAAAACAGCTAGTGATACAGTCAAGATCATGGGAAACGGCAAGAGAGGCTTTGGACGATGCACGTGAGGTTTCAGTTACCTACTATCTTTGCCAGTTTGATGTCCTGCAAAGTCAAATGAAAGAGCTTAAACCTCCTACTACTACAGAGGTTAAGCAGTTGGTGGATAGTGGAAAAAAGATGCTCGCTTCTCCCACGCCCCAACTTAAACAGGCTAAGGACACTTATATAGAAGCTAAAAAGAAGGTCGAAACCTACCTAAAAAGTCTGAAACAAGCGCAGCAGCAATTTAAAGAGAAGGGAGGAGAAGCCGCTACATCTGATCCTGTTATCTCGCTTGTAAAAGGTACGGCTTTCGCCAAGATGAAGTCCAAGCAGATGAATGAAGGCAATACCATCGAAGATCGTCGCGCATTCTACGACAAGATGGCTAGGAAAGCGCGTAGAAATATTACCATTTCAAGGATAGCTGAGGGGGTGATTAGTTTTGCCATCACGGTAGTTGTCGGGATGTATGCTCTCTACAATGACAATCCTACATGGGGAGAAGGTGAGGATATTGGAATCGCTGTGCTATGGGGGATCAGCATCTTCCAAGGCGCAGGAAGTATTCTTGAGTTGACAGGCGCCAATGCTGCCGTATTGAAAAATATTGAAACGATTCGAAATACGATGCCTGGTGCTTCTAATGGATAGGAAGAAATGATCATAGGGTATTTATGAGGAGAAATAGCACTTTTTTCTATTTCTCCTTTCTTTTTGTCTGTTCCTTCGTACGCTATGTATTCCCTTTTCAATAGTTTCAGTACCTTTGCCGCAAATCAATAAATATAGCCTATGCCCAATAGACTAGCGGCTGCGCATAGTCCTTACCTTTTGCAGCATGCACACAATCCTGTAGACTGGTATCCTTGGGGAGAGGAAGCCCTCGAAAAGGCAAAGCGAGAGAATAAGCTCATCTTGGTGAGCATTGGTTATGCTGCTTGTCATTGGTGCCATGTCATGGAGCGAGAGTGTTTTGAAGATGAGGAGGTCGCTGCGTTGATGAATCAGTATTTTGTCAACATCAAAGTAGACCGAGAGGAGCGCCCTGACATCGACAAGGTCTACATGGATGCGGTCATGCTGATGACCCGTCGCGGAGGTTGGCCTTTAAATGCAATTGCGCTGCCCGATGGCAGACCGATATATGGGGGAACCTACTTCCCCAAGCATCACTGGACGGGCGTCCTACAGCAAGTAGCACAGACCTGGATTCAAGATCCTGATCGTGCCGAGACCTACGCCAAGGAACTGCTCAGTGCAATCGAAACCCTAGATACGATAGATCCGACCCAACCCAAAGGGCAAATTCAACGTGGAGAGTTTGAGGCCCTGATGGATTCGTGGGTAGAAGAGATGGACCCCGAGTGGGGAGGAAGGAATGTGGAGGCCAATAAGTTTCCACTTCCCCAAAATAATCTGCTGTTGCTTCGTTCGGCTTATTATCTACAAGATCAACGCTTACTATTCCTGGCGGAGAATACACTCGAAAAGATGGCTTTTGGAGGGATTTTTGACCAGATCGGGGGAGGCTTTGCGCGCTACTCCGTAGATCCACACTGGAAGGTCCCCCACTTTGAGAAGATGCTCTATGACAATGGGCAGCTGCTGTCGCTCTATGCAGAAGCCTATCGCCAGCAGCCTCGGAGACTCTATCAGGAAGTTATCACCCGTACAGTAGATTTTGTAGCGAGAGAGCTTACTTCACCCGAGGGGGCGTTTTATGCTTCCTTAGATGCGGACTCCGAAGGAGAAGAAGGAAGATTCTATGTATGGAGCTTTCAGGAAGTCCAGACATTGCTAGGAGAAGATTATCGAAACTTCTGCGACTATTATAATATACTGCCAGGAGGGAACTGGGAAGGGAGAAATATTCCCTTTGTACTAGAAACAGAAGCGGAGTTTGCGGCTCGATGGCAGCTAGACGAGACAGCCTTTGTAGCTTCTATGGCAGAGGGAAGAAAGATCTTGCGAGAAGCACGAGAGAGACGTGTTCGTCCAGGGTTGGACCACAAGATTTTGACCTCGTGGAATGGTCTGATGATCAAAGGTCTGGTAGATGCTTATCAAGCGTTGGGTATAGATCACTATCTCCACATGGCCCAGCGTGCAGCTACATTTTTCGTAGATCATATGACGGATGGGCAACGACTGTTTCGATCTTTTCAGGGAGAAGGAAAAATTGCGGGCTTTTTGGACGATTATGGACATATGATCGAAGCCTTTTTGGCGCTTTATCAAGTGACGTTTGATGAGCGGTGGTTGGAGCAGGCAGAGAAGTGGCAAGGATATGTGGATGTGCACTTTTATGAGGGAGAAATGGGGCTATATACCTACACATCCGATGAGGAACCGACCTTTGTGAAGCGCAAGATTGAACGACAAGATGATGTGATTCCTAGCTCCAACGCTGTGACTGCACACAATCTATTTATCTTAGGTAAGCTGACGGGAAAATCTTTTTATAGCCTACGAGCAGAGGAAATCCTTCATGCGATGAAAGGAGATATCCTTATTTCTCCTTCTTGGCATGCGAAATGGATGCAGTTGGCCCTTCAGAAAATATTCCCTTTTTATGAGGTTGCCGTTGTGGGAGAGCATGCATTAGAGTATCTTTCAGCTATTCATGAGGCGTATTATCCTCACAAAGTAACCATGGGGACCCAAGACGCTTCTACTTTGCCTCTGCTAAAGGATAAGCAGCCTTCGGAGACCACCATCTATGTATGTGAAGGCTATAGTTGTAGACTGCCTGTAAACAAGGTAGAAGATGCTGTTCGTCAGTTGCTCAATGGATAACTTTACGGTAGAGACTTGGGGCCATTGACTCACCGTTTTGATTTGTGAACGTGTACGACTGATACCTATAATTGGAAGATTGACACTTCAAACTTGTAATATCTTCATGTGAAAAGGAATGTCTAGCTTTTGTCAAAATATCTTAGGGCTTCTGATATGTAGCCTGATACTTGCTCCTCTCTCTACATTGGGAAATGATCAGCTATTTGTAGATAGTCTTCTTCTCAAACTGGAGCAACCGCATGATGAGGCACAAGAGGTATTTTGGCTCAATGAGATCGCTTTTGCACTGAAAACCAGTGAACCCGCTCAAGGAGTCTCCTATGCGCAGATGGCGTTGGAAAAGTCCCAGGCACTGCGAGACTCCCAAGGAGAAGCCAGATCTTTGTATATACTGGGTGTACTCAACTGGTATTTAGGGGATTTGAGTAAGTCAGCAGATTATCTGTTTAGCTCCCGTAATCTTGGAGAGCAGGTCAAAGACTCTCTGGGCTTGGGGCGTACGTACAACAATCTTGGTTTGGTTTTGAAGGAGGAGGGGAATGACAGCTTGGCATCGGTATATTTTCGAAAGTCCCTAGATGTAAGGAATATTATTGGTGATCGTACGGGTATGGCTTATTCCTTGATCAATCTAGGAGACATTGCCCTGAGAAAAGGGAAGAAGACAACGGCACTCAGCAACTATCAATACGCTTTACAGATTGCCCAAGACAATCAGGATGAAAAAGCGATGGCTTCCACGTATGAAGCACTTTCTCAGCTCTATAGAGAAGAAGCTAATCTCCCTGTCGCGCGTAAAGAAATGGAGACGGCTTTGCGGATCCGGGAGCAGTTAGACAATCCATACTTTATCGCTAGCGATAAGATCAAACTTGGAGGCATCTACACCCTGCTAGGTGAGCAAGACTCAGCTGAAGTTCTTATTTATGCAGGTGTTCGTTTGAGCCGTTCTATTCAGGCTGCCAGGATGCAACTCGAAGGGATGGAAGCACTGGCCCAAATGCATGCACGGTTCAGCAAATACGAGGAGGCGCATGCTTGCCTGCTGAAAGCTTCATTACTCAGGGATTCGATTTATAGAGAGGAGCGTGCCAATGGACTTGAGCAGATGAGAACCAGCTTGGAGCTGCGCATCAAGGACAAAGAATTGAAATTGAAGGAGCAGGAGCAAGAAGTGTTTCGACTGCAAAACTACTTTATTCTGACGATTTTATTGGGAGTTTTATTGGTGGGGGGATTGACGGCTGTTTACTTCTTGCTGCGGATTCAGTCTCGACATAACCAGGACTTACGTGTCAAGAATGATGAGATCGAGCGCTCCAACAGGGAACTCATGCGCTCTAATTCAGAGTTAGAGGACTTTGCCCATGCGGTCTCTCACGATTTGAAACAACCCCTTCGGACGATTGGGAGCTTCAGCACATTGCTGGTGAAGAAATTTGGTACGAGCGAAGATCCTGATTTGAAGATGTACCTTGATTTCATCATTGGCGGGATACATCAGATGAATCGTCTTCTGACAGATCTGTTGATTTATGCGAGTGTGGGGCAAAATGAACAAGCATTCGTTGCGGTGGATCTCAATGAAGTCGTGATAGAAGTCAAACAACAACTCAATCGACAGATCAACGAGTCGAAGGCTCAATTGCAAGTAGATGCGCTTCCTATCATCCAAGGGAGAAGATCGAGCATACGACAGCTATTCCAAAATCTGATCAGTAACGCCATTAAGTTTAAGGGAAAAGATACCCCCGAAATAGAGATTGGCTACAAAGCCCATCCAAATTATCATCTTATATGGGTGAAGGACAATGGGATAGGAATCGATGCCTCCTACCAAAAGCAGATTTTCAAAGCCTTTCAACGGCTCCACACACAAGACGAATACCCAGGGACAGGATTGGGATTGGCCATTTGTACCAAAATTATTTATCAGCACAAAGGCCATCTACATCTCAAATCGCAGCTGCAAGAGGGCTCAACCTTTTTCATTGAGCTTCCCAAAGAGAAAGTTTAACGCTCCTTTTCAAAGTATAGGTAGAAGTACAGTGCTGTGCCAAAGTTTACTGCATCGGTAGATACAAGCTTCCAGCCATTCCTGCCGTATTCTTCGATCGTTTTTTGGATATCAGATGTTGAATCTTTGAGAATGTGATTCACATCAAATGTCAATTTAGAGTAATAGATAAATGATTCTACTTTATATTCTCGTCGCATAGTAGAGATGATATGGGTTAAGCAAGAGGGAATATGCAAATTTTCTAGGGTATTTTCCTCTCATTTCATGTGCATTCCCGATTAAAGAGACAGATAACCTCTCAAGGGTTGAAATAGTCAAGCTAGAATTATGAGTGGGGTATCTGTCTGGAAGAGAGCATAAGAAAAGGGACTGCCTATATCAGACAGCCCCTATTTATGGCTTCCATTAAACTCACTCACTGGAAAGTCTGGATTTCATTCCAATTACTCGCAATGAATCTTTATTCCTTTCGCAGTTTGAATGTTACAGGAGTTTCTCCTTTTGCCTCTACCTTCACAAAGTAAACTCCAGCAGGTAGTGTCAAGTCAGAGGTGATCTCGCGGACTTGCGTATACACTTGCTCCTCAAGGATTTGTCCCGTAGGACTTGTGAGTGTTACTTTCACTTCTGTCCATACCTCTGGTAAAGCAATGGTATATGTACCAGAAGTGGGATTGGGATAGAGTGAGATGGGTTGGCTCAAGGAAGAAATCCTAGTACTGAGGGCAGTTACCTCCACACATTCGCTCACGCGCTCGCACCCGTACTTTGTGATATTGACAGCATATTGACCAGAAACAGTAGGTGTAAACGTCTGCTCTTTGGCTCCTGGTATCGAGCGGTTCGTTTCACAATTGATCCACTGATAAGTAGCCTCTGCCTCATCTGCACGCAAGGTCATCAACGTGGTATCGACTGTAATGGCTGTGTTGATATCCTGAATCGTCACATTGGCTTTTCCTGAAGCCGTATTACCGTTTTCGTCGATGATACCCACTGTTACTTCAATCGTTTCACCCATATTCAAACAGGTAAAAGCACTCGGAGCGACAGAAACAGCTTCGATCCCGCACGCGTCAAAACTCCCGTCGTCGATCATCTCAGGTGTCAACTCCGTGATGCCACTTCCTGCAAGTTCAAGGGTGATATCCTTGGTGATCACAGTAGGTGGTACAGTATCCTCTACGATGATTTCTACCGATGCTTGTTCCGTACAACCATTGCCATCTGTCACAGATACCGTGTAGTCCCCGATCAAGACACCGGTCAGCATGGCGTTGCCGTCTCCTCCTGTCCACTCGTATGTGTAAGGAGCTGTCCCCCCAGTGACCATGGCCATGGCTTGTCCATCATTGTTTTCCAAGCAAGTGGCATTGGCTATTACATTGGCAGATACGACGAGTAGGTCTGGTTGGGTTACTGCCTGTTCTTCTGTATCCTCGCAGTTGTTGGCGTCTATGACCTTGAGTTCGTAGATCCCCACATTCAAATCTGTATACGTCTCTGTCTGGAACTCATCGTCCCACTCAAAGCTGTAGGGAGGCGTACCTCCGAGGGCGTCAGCACTCAGCTGACCGTCGGATAAACCAAAGCAAGAGACATTGTCATCTACCTTAATTTTTGCTACGAGCTCAGTGGGCTGCGTCATTTCTGCGTCAGCTACGATTTGGCATCCATTGTCATCTGAGATATTGACTTCATAGAAACCTGCCATGATATCCGTCACAGCTTGCGTATTGCTCCCTGTAGACCACGTATACTCATAAGGTGCTGTACCTCCTGTCACTACGGCATTTAATGCCCCATTATCCAGCCCAAAACAAGATACAGTCGCATCTATCACAATATTTGCTGCCAGTACATTGGGCTCGCTCACTGTCTCGTCATCACTGACGATACAACCATTGGCATCTGTGATATTGGCTGTGTAGGGCCCTGCAGCCAACCCGCTTACAGAAGCGGTAGAATCTCCACTTGTCCAGCTGTAAGCATAAGGAGCGGTCCCCCCAGCAGCTAGGACACTCAACGCTCCATTCTCATCACCATTGCACTGCACATCTGAGTCTAGCGTGACTGTCGCTGTAAGTTCGGCAGGTTCAGTAATCGTCTCTGTGTCTACGCCCGTGCACCCATTGTCATCTGTGACCGTCACTGTATAGTTGGCAGCACTCAAGTTGTCGATGGTTGTAGCGGTGGAAGTATTGGACCACACGAATGTGTAAGGCGCGATCCCTCCCTGACCCGTCACGGAAAGGCTTCCATCTGCTTGACCGTTGCAAGAGACATTTGCATCAAGGGTGATCTGGGCGCTGACGGCTGTAGGTTCTGAGATCATTTCGGATGTGTTGGCTGTACATCCATTGGCATCTGTTGCAGTCACAGTATATGAGCCCGCTGCAACACCTGTGATTGAGGCAGTTGTTGCTGTATTGGACCATGAATAGGTATAGGGAGCTACTCCATCAGAAGCGGAAGCGGTCAGACCTCCATCCAAAAATCCCTGACAAGTCGCATTGGAATCTACTACGATGGAAACAGAGATATTGGAGGACTCAATGATCGTCTCTGAATCACTCGCAGTACACCCGTTGTTATCTGTCACTGTCACGGAGTAGGTGCCTGCCGCGATACCTGTAATAGAGGCAGTCGTTGCCGTGTTGGACCACAAATAGTCGTAGGGGCTTGTTCCCCCTGTTGCGGAAGCGGTAGCCCCGCCATCAAAGAAGCCTGAGCAGGTGACATTAGAATCTATCACAGTAGTCGCTACAATGGGAGCAGGTTCTGTCACACTCGCACTATCTGTGCTCGTACACCCATTGGCATCTGTCACGACCACTGTATAAACTCCAGCAGAGATACCTGTGAGGGCGGCTGTGGTCGCTGAGTTGGTCCAGGCATAATTGTAGGGAGTTGTCCCTCCTGTCACAGAGGCTTTAACGCCTCCGTTCAGGAAGCCATTACAGGTGACATTAGAGTCAACCAATGCCGTGCTGATCAGTGCAGTAGGCTCTGTAATCGTTGCTTGGGCAGTCGAAGCACATCCATTATTATCCGTTACATATAAGGTGTAAGTCGCAGGAGATAGCGAACCAAGCGTAGCATTCGTCGAGCTTGTACTCCACAAGTAGTTATAAGGGGCTGTTCCTCCTGTTGCAGAAGCAGTCAATTGACCGTTTCCTTGGCCATTACATGAAACATTGGCATCCACTGTAGCTATCGCATTGAGCGTAGCAGGTGCTGAAAGCGTGAAAGATCCTGAATCGACTGAGCCACTGTAGTCGGTGATGGTCAATGTATAGGTTCCTGCTGGCAAGCCTTTTAAGGTGTCTTTTACTGAGGTGGTTTCAAAAGTTGTATCCCCTGTAGACCATGTGTAGGTGTAATTCAAACATCCCCCTGTCACGGAGGCTACAAGGAAGGTAGAGTCTTCTGCGCAAAGGAGGGTCCCCCCACTCAAGGACAGAGCTACTGGCGTAACAGCGAAGGGTGCCAACTCCATTTCTATATTATCCAGTACATACTCATTGGCACTCACCCCTAGCTGTGTGAATCGGATTTCATCTATTGCATGGAATGTGCTGTCTAAAGTGACCGTAGTTTTGGTAAAAGCGGAAGTGAATGTATCTGTAGCTACTTTCATTCCTCCGAGATACCCTTCGATTTCTAATACGGCTCCTGTATTGGGGATAATCCCGAAAGCATTGAAGTCAAAGTTGCCTCCACAAGCCCTTCGCATCTTGATGCTTGTGCCTGTTTGAGTCAAGGAGGGGGCAAAGTAAACACCAATGCTATCTACTGAACCTGCTCCTGTAGGACCTGTGACGGAAAACATGCCACTTTGGGCAATTGTACCCGCAGAGTCCGAAACAAATACAAAACCATTGTAGGGATAAAGATCTTTGGTCACATCCTCAAAAGCTCCTGTCCCTAAGTCGTCAAAATCTAGTGTGACAAGTTGGGCTTGGGATAAGAATGGGAAACAAAAGACAAGCAACACAAAAAGTAGGGGAGTGTAGGCGCCTTTGGGCCGTACTTTTGTTTGAAGCATGTAGTGAATCATCAAAAGAATTATGTGTTAGGATGAATCATAAGGAAGGTTACTATATTTTAGATAAATGAATAGTTTTCCTCCCATTTAATACTTCAAACTTAATTTCTATTGAATCGAATGAATAAAGGGTTTTTATCCTCCCCTTACATATGTAAGGGAGAAGAAATGGATAAAGTAAATAAGGTAAAACTGACGCTTTAGGGTGCAATTGAAGCATTCCAGAATTGAAGGGAAGCGGTCATTTCCTCTTGGGTGATCGCCTGGTTGACCTTTACTTTACCTACTCCATCGAGTAAGGTACAATTGACTTCTGCTCCAATATTCTTTTTGTCATTGCGCGCGCGATCAAACAAGATCTCCTCGCGTGAGAGATCGATTGTTAGAGGGGGGTATAAGCTGTGCAAATATTGTGTAATCGTTTGGAGCCTATTGGGGGATAAAAGCCCACGTGTAGATGAAATCCAAGACTCTGCGACCATTCCTATAGCGATGGCTTCACCGTGTAGGATGGGTGTGCCTTGTTGCAAGAGATCTCCTTCGATGGCATGTCCGATGGTATGACCGAAGTTCAAGGCTTTGCGCAATCCCTTTTCCTGAGGGTCCTGGGCGACAATGTCTTCTTTGACCTGTATAGAATGTCTGATCAATCCTTCCATGTTTCCCGCTTCGAGCTGTGTAAGATGTTGCAATTGCTCCCAGCCTGCCGCATCTGCAATCAGATGATGCTTGATCACCTCGGCAAAGCCTGAGTGCAGTTCAGCCTCTGGAAGGGTCTGTAAAAATGCTGGATAGATAAATACCCCTTGAGGTTCGCAAAAGAGGCCGATATGGTTTTTGTATCCTTCAAAGTCGATGCCCAATTTTCCCCCTACGCTCGCATCTACCTGGGCCAGTAAGGTGGTAGGAACTTGCACAAAATCAATTCCTCGCTTGTAGGTGCTGGCCACGAAACCTCCCATATCTCCAATGACTCCACCCCCCAGGTTGATCACAAGCGATCGGCGATCTAGACGTAGATCTGTCATCGCCTGCCACAGCAGCGTACAAGTGGCCAGGTTCTTATGGATCTCTCCTGGCTCAATAAGCTGAACCTGATGGGGAGGTATATGAGCCTGCAAGTGTGGATAACAGTGCTTGTGCGTCAAAGTGTCAGCAAGGACCAGAATCTGTGTATAAGCCGATTCTTCCAGAAAGACGCTCAATGACTCCAAGGCAGATGACCCGATGTGAATGGGATAATTTCTCATAGGTACAAATTAAAGCTGAGGAGAAGAGAATTGGAAGAAAGGATAAAAAATCTGTGACCTTTTCGGGGGAGAAGATCTAAAAGATGAAGAATAAGGAAATCCCTTTCAAGAAATTTCATTTTTTTCTTCGACTACAAAAGAATTAAACTAATTTAATATCAACATTTAGCCAGTATGCCATTTACAAATTGAACACACACGTCTATGTGGGATGTACTGGTTTTTGATTACGCTATTACCCTTCGATTATGTCATTGATCAACCAACTAAGTGAACAACTGAGCGGTCCTGCGCTCCAAGCCCTCAGCCAGCAGATTGGAGCTGATGAGAACTCGACTCAAAGTGCCATCTCGGCTGCCCTACCTATGATGATGGGTGCCATGGCGAAGAACGCCAATTCATCTGAAGGTGCCAGCGGCCTGATGTCTATGCTGGACATGGATGGAGACGGTTCTATTATGGACGACTTGTCAGGATTTCTAGGATCTACTGAGAATGGCCCTGCAGCCTCCATTTTGAGCAACCTTTTTGGAGGTCAGCAATCCAATGTAGAGCGTGGTGTGAGCCAGGCAGCAGGACTTGATATGGGACAAACCAGCCAGTTGATTTCCAATCTAGCCCCTGTCGTGATGAGCTTTTTGAATAAGCAGAAGCAGGAGCAAGGATTTGATGCAGGCGGGCTCCAAAATATGCTTCAGCAAGAGCGCGGTATGATGCAGCAGCAAGCGCAAGAAGGAAACTCCATCATGGATATGGCCAACCGCTTCCTCGATGCAGATGGTGATGGTAGCGCCATTGATGATATCCTTGGGAAGTTATTCTAAGAAGGCGAAGAGATTGGAAGCATCCTTCTGATCTTTACAAGGTATAATGAAATTCATAACTGATAAGGGGGCTTAGGCTCCCTCTTTTATTTTGAGGTGACAGGCGCACCAACGAGACGTTGACGCTATTTAGGGATCGGACGAGCCATAATTTAAATTACTCGCTTTTATCTATCCGTCTCCTTAATTCTTCTGAAAAACCAATCCCTTACCCACCGAGTATTTGGATCTGCCGAGTAGGACGCGGTCGAGTCCGATGAGGCCATCGGTGATCTTGGCTAGGAAAGGCTCCTTGGTACTAGGACGCATGACCACTTTTTTCTCTTCATCCGTAGAGGCATTGGCGGCATTTTCTTTGAACAGGCTCTGGGCAGCACCGATCCAGTACATTTCGAACACACCTGCTAGCGCACCTGTCAGATTGGTTTCATCCAAGCACGTCATTCCTAGGGATTCTCCCTTGGCGCGTACTTTTTCTGCATCTACTAGATACCAGTGTCCAAAACCATAGGCGCCAAAAGAGCGTGGCTTTTTACCTTGTCTTTGGCGAAAGAAATTGACGGGGTCGTAGGTGACAGGGAAGTGCACCTGCGGAAAGGTCACTAAGGCTTTGCCTCCTGGTTTGAGAACACGATGGATTTCTTCTATCATCTTGTCAGGATCGCCCGTATGCTCGATCACATCTATTGTGACGATCGTGTCAAAATGATTGTCAGGAAAAGAGAGATCCAATGCGTTTTCTACTTGATAAGAAAGGTTGGAGATATGGGCATTGAGTTGTGCGGCAAAACGGACATCAGGCTCGTGAATGTCGCAGGCAATCATTTCCTCCGCAAATCCTGCAATCATCGGATCATAGTCTCCTTCCCCCGTTCCCAAATTGAGGACACGAGGCTGATCCATGGGAGCTACATGTTGTTGGAGAAATTGACGAACATGATTGAATCGGGTGCGGTAAGTCGGGAAAAGGAGCTTATAGTTCATAAGAGCCAACGGTCATTTCAACATCCGCGCAAGATACATTTTTTGAGAGATTTGCATGATCTATTTGCCCAGGAATTCTTTGGAGAGCGCATGCATGATCAGTGTCTCCTTCTGCCTAATCTCTTTCAATCCTTCTCTTAATACGTTTTCAGGTAAGCCAAACTGAGGTATATAACTTTCAGATTCCTCCACACTTTCGATATAGTCTGAAAAATAAACTTGGCCTTCTGCTCTTTTATAGTAGACCCAAGGATGTCCAATCCACAATTTCTTCCATTGATTTTGGGGATGCGTAAGGACAGCTTCCCAGTCATCCAGATCAGACCAGTCACTGCAACACTGGGGCTCTATCAGGACATCGCCCTCATGCTTGATCACGACTCCTCCCAATAAAGGAAAGATCAAATCTCGTGCATCCTCATATTCTCCCTCTTCATGTGTATGATGTATAATGGTACGCCAGTATTCGTGTGTTAGGCTATCTGCAGGAACCCACCAACTTCCTGGGGAGATCGGTTCAATCGTATCCATACCATATGTTGCCAGGGAACGCTTCCAATAAGCATAACTTGCTTGCTTATCACTTGGGATAGGGCCAGCATCATCATCAAAGGTAAAAGGAGACAGTTCTATGACTAGTTGAAATTCGAACATACTCAAGGATACGCTGAATACGATGCAGTGTTTGAAAAATAAACATGCACCAAAGGAAAGCAATCATCCCTTGGTGCATGATATGGGTTAAAAGCTATTGACTACACGCTTACATTGAACTCACGCAAGGCATCATTCAAAGATGTCTTCTTATTGGTGGACTCCTTCCTGCGGCCGATGATCAGCGCTGCGCTGACATGGTAGGTTCCTGCGGGAAAGTTTTTGGGGATGCTACCAGGGATAACGACCGAACGAGGGGGCACATAGCCACGATATTCGATCGGTTCTGGGCCCGAGACATCGACGATTTTGGTAGAGGCTGTGAGGGTGACGTTGGCACCTAGTACAGCTTCTTTCCCGATGCGTACACCTTCCACGACGATGCTACGGCTTCCGATGAATGCATCGTCTTCGATGATGACAGGAGCTGCTTGGACAGGTTCGAGCACGCCACCGATTCCCACGCCTCCACTCAAATGCACGTTTTTTCCAATCTGGGCACAAGACCCTACAGTAGCCCAGGTATCTACCATCGTCCCACTGTCTACGTATGCACCGATGTTGACATAGCTGGGCATCATGATCACACCTGCGGCCAAAAACGCTCCGTATCGTGAAGTCGCAGGAGGGACGACGCGCACACCCTGTCCTTTATAATCGGTTTTGAGTTTCATCTTGTCATGGTACTCAAAGGGAGGGACTTCAATGACTTCCATTTGCTGGATAGGGAAGTATAAAATCACGGCCTTTTTCACCCAGTCATTTACCTGCCAGCCCTCTTCTGTGGGGTGGGCACAGCGTAACCGACCCTTATCTAGCATTTCGAGGACTTCGCGAATGGCGTTTTGGGTAGCGCCTTCTTTGAGGAGGTCACGATTCTCCCAGGCAGCCTCTATCTGTTGTTGTAATTGTTCCATCTTTTCATCATTAATAGGACATGAGAAAGTAACTCATGGCCCTGTCTTTGGTTCTTTACGGCTGCAAATTAAACAGATGAAGAAACGCCAGACAAAAATAAAGGGCAGCCGCAGCCACCCTTTCCCTACACAATGAAAAATGCACACACAACCTATAGTTCTTTTATCTATGGAGCGAATGTCCTGGTTTGAAATTTTCTGCTTTCCATTTCCCTCCATGCGCGATCTGAAAATATAAGCGGAAAAATACAGGGACACTTTTCCCGATGTGTCCCTGTGGCCACGAACTTCACTCTCAATTTTTGAGGATTTTCATCCTTTCTCTGTATGATCTTATTTTTGTTTAATTCATCTTTTAGATGTTCAGATGAGGTATAAGGTCACATCCAAGAGAATTTTTTTGGGGGAGGTTTGTAAATGAATAGGTTTTCTGTAATTTATTTGAAAGCAAAAAGAAACAATCAATACTATGCTCGTACCTAGTCTTCTACTGAAGCAATTATATACCTTCGGAAGCCTGAAAAACACAGATCAAGGCGTACAGTTTTCTCTCAAAAATAGACTCAGCGACGCCACTGTTACCAAATTTACTTCCTTGTCTATTGGAGGACATGATGTACCGCTAGATAAAGTGACCATCCTGCTGGAAGACGGCCAAACATTTGAGCCTACTCAAATTTCTGCCTCTCACGTGATTGATTTTCCGCTACGGGCGATCATGAATGTACAAGCAGAAATGCCACACCTAGAGATCGGCAAGCACAAACTAGAAGTAGGATTTGAAGCGAAGCCTTTTGGGAAGCTCAAACTAAAAGTAGAAGGTGCGATTCAGAAGGAAGAAGAAAGAAAAATTGTTATTCCTCGAAGCAACAAAGACGACTATGATGAGGAGATCATCAAGATCCGTCAAAAATTTGTGGAGGATATAACAGGTAAAAAGCTAGAGCATATTCCTGTATATTCTTTTGATCCACACATCACCCAAGGCAACTGCGAGCACTTCACAGGGGTGGCCCAAATTCCGCTAGGCTTCGCAGGCCCCATCCATATCAATGGGGAGCATGCCAAAGGTGAATTTTTGATTCCTATGGCAACGACAGAGGGAACCCTTGTGGCTTCTTACAACCGTGGGATCAAACTCATGAATGCCTGTGGAGGGGTGAAAACGACGGTAGTAGACGATGCGATGCAGCGTGCACCTGTATTTGTCATGAAGGATGCGAGAGCGGCACGTGAGTTTTCGAAGTGGGTCAAGGAAAATGAAGCCATCATTGCGACACATGCGGAGGCCACAACGAGTATCGGTAAGCTTTCTTACATCGATGTCTACCTCGCCAGCAAGTTTGTCTATCTACGATTCAACTACACTACAGGTGACGCTGCAGGACAAAACATGGTGGGAAGAGCGACCTTTGCTGCTGCAAGCTGGATCATCGATCACTACACAGCAGATGCTATCCAACACTTCTACCTAGAGTCCAATCTCGCGACAGATAAGAAGGCATCGCAGGTAAATATCATGCACACACGTGGAAAACGTGTCACAGCTGAATGTGTGATCAAGCGAGATGTCCTCAATCAATACATGCGTGTAGACACCACTACGCTTGCCAAGCATGCACAAATTGCCAATGTTGGCGCTATTCTTTCTGGCGCGAATAACAATGGCCTTCACTCAGCGAATGCCATCACGGCTATTTTCATTGCTACAGGGCAGGACGTCGCAAATGTATCAGAGTCATCTGCAGGAATTGTCTACACTGAGTTGACACCTGAAAATGATCTATATTTCTCTATCACCATTCCTTCGCTTATCGTGGCTTCTTATGGGGGAGGGACAGCACTGGCGACGCAAAGAGAATCTTTGGAACTGCTGGATTGCTATGGAAAAGGAAAAGTCAAAAAGTTCGCAGAGATCGTTGCAGGGGTAGTTTTGGCAGGAGAATTGTCGCTGGCATCTGCCATTTCGTCCTCAGATTGGGTTTCTAGTCACGAACAATATGGAAGAAACAGATAATTATTATATATTGTATCAAAATTAGATAGACTACTATTACTACATTAACTACTACTACTAACTTTGCGTAGGCTTCTGGCCTACGCTTTTTTTGTGACTGTGGCCGGTAGAGCACTATTCTCACAAACGGGTTAACCCCAGATACTTCCATTTTATTTTCAAATAGAAATATCAGGGTTTACCTAATTCCTTTGATTTTAAGCCCGCGTTAACTGATTACTTGTATCCTGTCCATCAGGATGGGACGCTGTGCCCTACTGATAGGGATGACTTTGTCTTCTATCACAAGCGTACCTTCTTCGATGTCGACAATCCTTGATAGATTGACGATATAGGATCGGTGTACTTTTACAAATTTTTCAGGGTCGAGTTGGCTCTCGATATTCTTGAGGGTAGAATGAACGATCAAACTTTCTTTTTCTGTACGAAAAACGACATAGTCTCCCTTGGTTTCTACGTACAAGATATCGTCGAGTTTTAGCCGTACATATCGTCGATTGGCTTTGACAAAAATTTCGTTTGTTGCCCCTTCATTGGCGGCTTTGGCTCCTTTGGCTCGCTCGAGTGCCTTCATCAGACGCGGCAACGTCACAGGCTTGATGAGATAATCTGTCGCTTCCTGGTTGAAGGCTTCCAGTGCATAGTCTTTTTTACTCGTCGTAAAAATCACTTGTTGTCCTTTGTCCAGTTGTTTTACTAAATCTAGTCCACTGAAGTCAGGCATTTCTATATCTAGAAGCAATACGTCTGGTGAGAGCTCGGGCAAAGCTTGTAAAGCTTGTATGGCATCTTCGAAGACATGGATGACTTCCACATAATCTACTTTTTCACACAGTCTTTTTAAACTGTGGCGTGCCATTTTATCGTCGTCTACAATGATACATCTTAGCATGACCAAATTATTTGGGTAAATCAAAGGATGTTGTTTTCAGGTTGTTTGTGTGTGGACCTACATGTGCAAGCCCACACACACAAACTATATGCTTAGCCTAAAATAGGTGTCATAAGTATCGTGATTACAGATTTTTGAAAACGAAACTACGGAGCGTGTTCCCGTAATCTAGGTTTTCTCCATAGATGAGATGATCTCCTTCTGGAATCATATTGAGTTCATGAATCAGACCGATTCGATCTGCCTCTGCATGAATCAGTGTAGAGCCTTCGGTTTCAATCCCAAGTATGCCTACTCCTCTTCCTGCTGCTATCTGACTATCGGATTCTCCATGGATACTGATCAGTGCGGGCTCACCCTCATCGATAAGATCCGCTTGCAGAAGCGCGCCAGATAAGTTGAGGACACCTCGGACAGCAGAGGCATAGCCTGCATGGCCACTGTTGCCTTCAATACCCCCTTGTGAATTTACATAATCTAAAAGTGCAGTTCCTCCAATGGCTTCTACCTCACTTTCTTCACGTACATAGGCAGCATGTAGAGCGGTCACAGCGCCTGCGGCATATCCTCCGATAAAGATCTGGCTTGGATCAATCCCGTAGATATTTCCCACAGCTACTGACTTGTGGAAGTAGCGGACAGCCGCTTTCATGTCAAATGAAGCATCCAAGATAGCGCGCTGCATAGTTTTTGTATTTCTGTCTACATCTAGCGTGCGATAATCAATGGAAGCTACCACATAGCCCGAACGCACAAAATACTGGGCGAGGGGATTAAAATCTCCGACATTAACACTCGCGAGATCCGTTCCATGTGCCAATATGATAAGTGGTCTTGACTGTTCTACATCATTCTGGGGCGTATACAAAGTCAGTGTGAGCCGCTTTGTTTCCCCTGCTTGCGTGAGGGCCTCGCCGTACTGGATATTACTCCTGACCGAAACCTCATTGAGTATTTGTTCACTGTATCGTGTGATACCCTGTTTTTCATAATGTACATATTCCATGTCTCGACCACATGCGGTCATCAACATCAACAGACTCACAAAACCGAGCCAAAGCATCCAATTTTTCATCTTCACTGTCATTTTCATTCAAAAAAATCCCCTTTGATCAGATACTTGATAAGTATTGTATGATATGCGGAAGGTAGGTGATACCTATCCGATTTCGTTTTACCCAAACATGGCGATGCTTCTAGGATCATCTATTCGCCACACGCTGCATAGCCTCATGAAGTCTTATACAATCTGACTGTATAATCTTGAGGCTGCTCTGTGTGTCGTCGATGATCTGCGATACCAATCTTGAGAGATCCTCCCAAGCATAATTTTCAACTCCTCTATCTTCCATTCTATCTGCGACCTGATAAAGTTGATCTAGTCCTACCATCGCATAGCAGGGGCGGAGCTTATGAATCCATGTTCCTAATTGAGGCGTATCCTTTTGTCGAAGCGCTCCTTGAATAGCAGGTATAGCATCCGCTACGGTGTCCATGTATAGCTGAAACATGTCGTGTGCAAAAGAAAGATCCCCTCCATACATCCGAGCCAAATATTCCTCATCGAGCTTAGGATCAAACTGAAACGATGTGGTGTTCGCTTTATTCATATGATTAAATAAAAGTAATTTGATGGACGAGCTCTTACCTTCTTCTGTATCTATTCATTCCTGAATCCATCGTATATGTCTTCTTCCTTAATTCAAACATAATACATTTTATATTTACGAAAAATATTATTTATGTAGTAATCCTACCTCCTCACATGACCTTTCCAGAATTCGTATTTCGATAGGAAAAATGTACTTTTGTACTCATAAAATTTTTAGCTGGAGATAACCATGCAAAGTGTCGCTTTCTATACGCTGGGGTGTAAGCTCAATTTTTCTGAGACCTCTACCATTGGTCGTCAATTCATCAAATCGGGCTTTCAGAAGGTCGAATTTCACGAAGCTGCGGATGTGTATGTGATCAATACTTGCTCTGTGACAGAGCAGGCCAATAAAAAGTGCCGAAAAATCATCAAGCAAGCATTGCAGCGCAATGAGGAGGCGTACATCATCGTTGCGGGATGCTATGCGCAGCTCAAACCTCAGGAGATTGTGGAGATTCCAGGTGTAGATATGGTCGTAGGAGCTGGGGATAAATTCCGCATAACGGAGTTGGTAGATTCTTTCACGAAAACGGACAATCCCTGTATTTTTAACGGGGATATTCAGGAAGTTAGCAGTTTTACAGATGCTTTTTCAATAGGGGATAGGACGAGGACTTTCCTTAAAATACAGGATGGCTGTGACTACAAATGTACGTTTTGTACCATCCCGCTCGCCCGAGGCAAAAGCCGGAGTGACAACTTAGAAAACATCGTACGAAATGCACGTAAAATCGGCGATTCAGGTATACAGGAGATTGTATTGACAGGCGTGAATATTGGGGATTATGGCAAGGGAATAGAGGATAAGCATACTTTTTTGGATGTGATTCAGGCCTTGGATCAGGTGGAAAATGTGGCGCGCTTTCGGATTTCCTCTATTGAGCCTAACCTGTGTCATGACCAAATCATCGAGTTTGTATCTCGTTCTCAGCGCTTCATGCCCCATTTTCATATGCCACTACAGAGTGGAAATAATGAGATCCTGGGTATGATGCGTCGCCGCTATAAGCGTGAGTTATATGCTGATCGAGTAGCCAAAATCAAGGAGTTGATGCCACATGCTTGTATCGGGGTAGATGTGATCGTGGGTTTCCCAGGGGAGACAGACCAGCACTTCGAAGATACGTACCAATTTCTGACAGAACTCGATATTTCTTACTTGCATGTCTTCACCTACTCGGAGCGCGAAAATACGCTTGCTATCGGTATGTCAGATGTAGTTCCACACAAAGTCAGGCACCAGCGCAACCACCGCTTGCGTATGCTCTCAGACAAAAAGAAGCGTCACTTCTACGAGCAGTTTGCGCAGAGCACGCGGGAGGTACTCTACGAAGGAAAAGCAGAGGACGGACGTATTCATGGATTTACGGACAATTATATTAAGGTCACACGTCCTGTAGACGCTGCACTCATCAACCAGATTGTCGCGACTCCTATGACTTTTCCCAATCCCCATGGACTCATGGAGGTCGCAGCTATCGTGCATTCCTAACATTTGAGTTGGTGGACCGTAGGATAGGGTATAGATATATTATCATTTAGCTATATTTCACAACCTATGATTTCCTTCCTAATTCCTGCCATATTTTTTGGGTTTGGGACGTACAGCTTGTTACGCTCTCTCATGTTATCCCGTATAAAAACTGGTCGGGGAAAATGGAGTTTTAATGCCTGGGATGAGACGGCTATTCGACTCATTGTATGGATGGGAGTTGCCTATTTTAGTTATCTAGTTACACAAGAATGGAAAGCTTATATCTCCCTTCCCCTAGACCAGCCAGAGAGAGAGGGAGCTATTTCGGAATGGCTCATTCATGGCTATCTCTTTCCTGCACTGTGGACCATCATCCCTAGCCAATTGCTTTGGTTCGAGTCTATTCGTAAATCTGAGTTGGCGCGTTTTCTCATCGGAATCGTTCTACTCTTGGATATCGGCTTTTTGTTACGATTATTCTTTATCTATCAAGCAGTAGGTGTACCTGATATGATCCCTCTTACTCCTCTAGTACCCTTTATCAAAATATGGACTTTTGTGATGGCTTTATTGGTTACTCACATCATCAGAGTCTATGTTTTTCTGCCGAAGACGTGAGGTGGATGATGAATCGAAAGAGATGATTCCTATCTGGATGTGATTCTGTTGTCCAAATAGCGATTCCTTCACCCATTGACCAATTCCTGGACTGGATTTAAGCTGTAGAGTTCCAGGATCTGTTCCTTGCCACGGAGTTTGATTTTGGTGATATATTCAGACGTGTATTGATCTCCCAGATCGAGTTGCTTCAACAGTGTATCTGACATTAAGAGTCGGCGGTTGTAATGATTGCACTCCATCTGGATGCGGGAGGCTGTATTGACGGTATCTCCATGGAAGACAATGTCGCGCTTGAAGTCTCCTATTTCGCCTGCAATGACTTTGCCGATGTGATAGCCTGCCTTGAACACAGGCTCATAGCCATAAGTCTCTAGATAGTAGGCCCGTTTAGTGGCGATGATTTCCCAAATCTCGAAAAAAGCCGCAACACAATTGATTTTCCTGAGCCCTGCTTCCTTCGGCCAACTGATGACTACTTCATCTCCTACATACTGATAAATCTCTCCGCGGTGTTTACGCACAGGCTGGGCGATATCGAAAAAGAAATCATTGAGGAAGAAGTGCCATTTCAGGTGCCCTAGCCGCTCCGCAATGGTGGTCGAAGCACGTAGATCCATGAACATGAAGATACGCTCTTCTTCCTTGGGTGAATGATACCTGCCGACCATATAATTCAAGAGGACATTGGGACCCAGAAGGCGAGATACAAGCGTGACAAACTGTAGCACAAGTAGTAGGACAAAAATATAGAGGACGCCATAGGTAAATTGTCCATCTCGAATCCAGGATTTCAAGGCATGGGACGTGAGAAGCTGTTCGAGCGTGAAGTTGTTGTCAAAGGCCGTGTATACACTCGCTACGAGTAGGAGGCTTAAGCTGATGACCAAAAGGTAAGCGAGGCTTCGTATGATCAACACAACGAAAAACTGCTGGCGCCTCAGCCCTGTCTTGAGCAAGAGGCGATCTAGCACGACCGTCAGAAAACCGATCATCGCACCTCCCAATAAACCCGTAATCACGTAGGCTATGGTCAATCCTGCATTCAATGCCATGAAAATCCCTCCTACCAGACTCCCGTAAGACGTACGTTCTATGAATTTTTGTACTACTCTCCGATTCATGTAAAGGGTTCAGCGTAAAAGCCTTCTTTGAAAATGACCATCCAAATTTGCCACTAAGAAACTAAAGAAATAGGACTTTTCCCCTTCTAATCAGATGGAATAAGCCCACATATTTTTCGGAAAGTGAAAATGAAGCGCAATGGAAAGGGGATTACCTTACTTTCTTAGCTGTTCGGAAATCTATGTTCAAACGTTTCTAGCCAATCGTCGATTTTTTCATAATGGAGAACGCCTGGTTCTTCTTCAGCTTCCTGTCCCAGGGCAAAACCATAGGGTACGTGGTCGCTGTGGACAATGAATTCTTGTCCTTCTTCCATCGTTTGGAAGTGGAGGAAGCTTTTGTCCATGATAGAAAGGAGGGCCATACGCGCTTCTGTGCCATTCATCTCGTCCACACTGGGCATTTCCAGCTCAAAATAAACGCCTTTATGGTTGCGAAGCTCGATGAGATCATCCAGATCTGTCTTGGCGGGAACTCTCAATATGACGGGAACATCCAGATCTAGGAGATCTTCTCCCCAATCTTCAAGAGGTAGGGTCACAAAAGAAATTTCGACAGACTTTTGTACTTCAGAGAGTTCTGGAAGGCTTGCGCGCGAAAGCTCCACCACAATTCTGGGACCTGAAAGCCATTTGACAATATTCCAGACCATGGGAGCCGCCAATTTGCGATGACTTCCACGTACAAGGTCAAAACCAATAAGATCAAAGCCCACAGCGGCACTTGAGCGCGCATCTTGGAGATTGGTTAGATGGCTGATTTTCAGTAAAGGACGCACAGATCAGAGTTTTTAATTCAAAACGCCCGCTAAAATAAAGGAAATATTCGACTTTCTTGATACCGACCCTAAATATCTGCATGCATACGTTTCAGTAGACTATGAGAAGTGAGAGGTGAGACATGAGACGGAAAGTGCTCGTAATGAGTAATGATACATCATGCATCCTTCAATTGCTTCTAGTTTGAATAGGCCTTAGACCTAGCGGCATCCTGAATTGAAAGATCGGGATGGTTATGTGAGAGATGATCACATCTTGACCATTAGCACTTTAACGTCTGATATCTTGAGCGTAGCGAAATCCCTTACGGGATGACCTCTGCCTATCTACTTAAATGACGAATAGCAGACGACTTTACTGGGGTAAAGTTCTTAATTTTGAGAAAGATCTATAGAGAAGGGATTTCCTTTATATCTGTTAACTTTCTTCGTATTCCTTTACCAATACATATTCAATATGCCTGAATCTACATTCATTCCTTATAAAATCCCCACCTACACAGGGGAAGAAATGCTCGAAATCAGCCAAGCTTTTCATCAAAAAATGGATACGCGCCGCTCTTTGCGGATGTTTTCGGATCGTCCTGTACCCAAGTCGGTGATTGAGCAGCTGATCATGACAGCCTCGAGTGCTCCTTCAGGTGCGCACAAGCAGCCATGGACTTTTTGTGCCATTAGTGATCCCAAGGTGAAGTCGATCATTCGCGAAGCGGCTGAAAAAGAAGAGTATGAAAACTATCATGGGCGCATGTCTGACCGTTGGATAGATGACTTGCAAGCCTTTGGTACGGATTGGCACAAGCCCTTTTTAGAGACAGTACCTTGGATCATCGTGGTTTTCAAGAAAGCATATGATTTGGAGGAAGGACAAAAAAAGAATAATTATTACGTGAATGAATCAGTCGGATTGGCAACGGGATTTCTGCTTACGGCTATTCATCAAGTAGGGCTGGTGGCACTTACGCATACGCCTAGTCCGATGAATTTCTTAACAAAAATTTTGGATCGTCCTGAAAATGAGCGTCCTTTCTTATTAATTCCTGTAGGGTATCCCGCTGAGGATGCTGAAGTGCCCAATATCGAACGGAAAGCCCTCGAAGAAGTGGCTGTTTTCTATGAGGCTGAGGATTAAGGCCTTCCTGTCGATTTCTTACATCCATTAAAGTGGTTTTCTTGGCACGTCATGACAAGAGTGTATCTGTTGGCGATATATTTGCAATGTCTTAAGCAGGGATTCCCCAAATTTCATTCGCGAATTGCGATAGAAAAATCTTTGCTATGCGGAAGCACAATGGCATGCGCCCTCAAGATGTTCTGATCCTTCTCAAAATCATCACGATAGGGCATCGAAACTGGCGATATTCAGATATTGCTCAGTCCCTACATATAAGCCAATCCGAAGTGGCCGAGGCCCTGAACAGGTCCATGCTGGCGCGCCTAGTCGACGCCAGTAAGAAGCGCGTCTTTGTCAGTGCTTTGATCGAGTTTTTGGTCCACGGGCTCAAGTACGTATTTCCTGCCCAGCCAGGAGCCACCGTACGTGGCATCCCTACCGGCCACTCCGCCAAACCTCTCCGAGACATCATAGAATCTGACCGTGAAGTATATGTATGGCCCAGTCCTATCGGCAATATGCGTGGGCAAGCCATCACCCCCCTTTATCCAAGCATTATTGACGCCATCCGTCATGACCCCATGTTGTATGAACTCCTCGCCTTGCTGGATGCCATCCGCGTAGGCAGAGCCCGCGAGCAAAAAGCAGCCATTGAGGAGCTATCCAAACGAATTAATCATTACTATGCCACTTCAGACACTGAAAAAAATCAGCCTCCTAGCTGATCGGTTAGATGGCTTAATGCACCAAGTAGTACTCGTGGGAGATGCCTCTCTAGAGTTTTATGCGACAGATGCTGCCGCACAAGAGCACCGTACATCACGTCAAGTCCAATGCCTCGTGCAAGCGAGTAGCATGGGTGACCTGTATCACTGGGGCGAAAATCTTAAGTCCAGAGGCTTTGTTCCGCACGACGACAGGCAGCCTCACCAGACTTTCCAGCACGAATCTCTGTCGTTGCACATCATGCCTCTACGACCCGTCATCAGAGGAGTCCAGCAGATATGGTATGAGGAAGGTGCCTTTCACGCATACTCTCACCAAATACCCCAGGGTCCCCGCGTGCGCTTGCTTCCCGCTGCGTATTTTCTAGCAGCCAAGATCGAAGCCGTCAATGCAAGCCGTAAGCGGAGCTTCAGAATGGATGAGAACTTTGAAGATCTCATTTATCTTTTGGATAACAGGGGCGAGATCCTCCATGATGTGGCCCACACTTTCTACAATGTGAGGGAATACATCCAGGCACAATTCCGGATTTGGTTGCAGGACCCGAGCTTAGAAGAAGGTATTTGCTATGCATTGCCTTTTGATGCAGGACAGCAAGGAGTGGAGAAAATCCTGGATATGATGCGCAGTCTTTCAGACCAGCGATTGGTTCACGCTATGGCGAGCTAGTTCCACTTCCATACATAAAAGTCCGCCAATAGACTATCTACATTTACTCAGGGTGCTTATACTTGCATCATGAAGCTTCGCATCACGTGGTGGATAGCTGCTGGAGTATTTCTAGCGATGCTCTGTGCGATACTGTTTGTCATTCCCCGAACAGACACACTCTCCTTATGGTCAGCATGGACCGTACTATGGGGTAGCTTCGGGTTCATGATTTGGGAGCATCTCCAAAAATCTGCTGTTCCCCTTAGTTGGATCGTAGCCTTAGCTATCCTAGCGCGTGTATTAGCAAGCACCAGTCTTCCCAGTTTATCGGATGATTATTTTCGCTTTGTGTGGGACGGACGCTTATGGACACATGGGATCAATCCATTTATGGAGGTCCCCAGTTTTTATATGCAGGACCCTGCGCTAGCAGCTCGTTTAGGCCTTTCGCAAGCCTTATTTGATGGACTCAATTCCCCCGAGTTTTTTACTATTTATCCCCCCATTCTTCAAGGTATTTTTGCCCTTTCCGCCTGGATATTTCCCAACAATATCTATGGAGCGGTGCTCATCATGAAGCTGTTTCTCTTCTTGGGAGAGATGATGAGTTTGTACCTGCTATTTCAACTCCTAAGGGCATGGGGCATTCCTCTTTCTCGTTGGATCTTGTATGCTTTGAATCCCCTGATTGTGCTGGAAACCATCGGGAACGTACATTTTGAGGGACTCATGATCGCCTTTTTATTGGCCTTCTTGTGGTTGCTCCATCAAAAACGAATGGGCTGGGCAGCGGCAGCTTTTGCCATGGCGGTTTGTACCAAGTTACTGCCTTTGATGTTTATGCCTCTGTTGTTGCGGCGGTTAGGTTGGCGTCAAAGCGTGATATTTGGGCTGCTGGTAGGAGGACTTTGTGTCTTCATGTTTCTGCCTATTTTCGATCGGGCCACCCTCCTCCATATGCTCGATAGTGTGGATTTATATTTTTCCAAATTCGAGTTCAATGCCAGCTTGTGGTATCTCATACGGGAGACCATCCAGTCTGAAAATCTGCTGACTATCGTAGGTCCTTATCTAGGTATCGCCACTGTTTTACTCATTCTGGTGTATACGTTTGTGGAGACTCGACCTACACTTATCAATCTCCCTAGAGCGATGATGTGGACATTGGGAATATATGTATTGTTCGCTTCCATCGTACATCCCTGGTACCTCACGACCTTGGTTGCCATGAGCATATTTACAACCTATCGTTGGCCGATATTTTGGGGATTTGTTGTAGTAATAACTTATGCGACTTATCGCGTGATTCCTTATGATGAGTGGATATTGGGAGTCTTGATAGAATATGTAGCTGTTATCATCTGGCTGCTTTGCAGGCCTGAAAAGCGCTTCTCACTTTTGAATAATGACTCAGGAAAGGAAAAATAAAGTAATCATACCCGTCAGCATCACATACTTTAGGTAGTTGCTTTGTTGGCCAAACTCTCGGGGATTGGAAGCCTTCACAAGCAATCGAAGGATCAAAATGGTCGGGGTCTGTACGATGGCCACGGACAAAATCAGATATAAGTACATCCACTTATTGTGTTGAGTGCCATAATACAGGAAGGGCAAATAGCAGGAAACGAGAAAGGTTATATAGAGCAAAATGAGGATGCGCTTGGTCCCTTTGATCCCAATCTGAATGGGCAATGTCTTCAATTTAAAGGCGAGATCTCCTTTAATATCCTCTACATCTTTGGTAATCTCTCGGATCAGTGTGATCTCAAAAGCAAAAATAATGGACCAGATGAGGGCCATATTGAGTCGGTGGGTCAAGTAGTAGGCTAGGATGAGTACGAGAGCAATGAGAAATGAGATGGTGAGGTTGCCCGCTACACCTGTACGTTTGAGGTAGCTTGCATAAACAAATAACAAGAGGACAGAAAGAAAATTGATGAAGGTGATCTGTGGCCGCCCTGCGTATAGACCAATCACAAGAAAAGAGAATCCCAGGATGAGGATATTGACAATGATATAGGCCGTCAGTACTTTTTTGGTGGAGAGATGGGCGTTGACAATGGCTTTATCAGGCTTATTGATGCGATCTATTCTGAAATCATAGACATCATTGATCCAGTAGCCCGTAGCAGCTATAACCACAATGGTGAGTGCGGTTCCCCAAAACGAGAGCTTGTCGATGAATTCCAATGTGCCCGTCGCAAGAAAACAGGCGACAATAAAGGCCACAAAGGAAATCAGCACATTGACAGGTCGCGAAATTTGGACGAAATGCTGAATATCACGCCACATGTAGGCAGATTGCAAATGATGTTAGAGACACGAGTGAACAGATCCTTCCCGCTTTGAGCGGCACTCCGAGTATATTTACGAGCAAATTACACAAATACTTAAATTAATCCGTCCGACTTTCTGGTATACGTACGCGAAAGGATTGTGTGCCATTCCCAAAAGCAGTAAGTTGCAAATGCTTACAAAGACACAAACAAAGATGGTTTTTGTTTGGTTCATATAGGGTATTCTAAATATCTTTGAAGAAAAGAACACAGTATATATGGCTAGCAATATTGGGATTTCAAAAGGCAGTAAGAAAGAACGTGAATTGACTACAGCGGGGAAGCTATATTTACCCGAAGTTGTAAAAGGAATGGCCTACACGCTCCGTCAGATGTTTCGTCCGACCGTGACGATTAGTTACCCTGAGGAGAAACCTGAAATGGGGGCTGAGTTTCGTGGACGTCCTGTACTTGTCAAAGAAGGAGAGAAGGAGCGCTGTGTAGCTTGTGGTCTGTGTGCCCGCGCTTGTCCACCGCTTGCGATCAGCATGCAGGCAGCAGAAATGAATGACGATCCCAAGGAAAGATATCCCGAGCGCTTCGAAATTGACATGCTCCGTTGTATCTATTGCGGATACTGTGAAGAGGTCTGTCCTGAAGAAGCCATTGTCATGAGCACAGAATACGATTACAACTTCCAGTCTCGCGAAGCAGCCATCCACGGAAAGGATCGTCTGCTCAAAAGCAAGGAAGAAGTGAAAGATCGCCTCGAATTCCTAGAGAAGCGTCGCAACCCGAACTATGGCGAGGTATACGACTTCGATCACGCCAATAATATCCACACGCTTCGCAACCGCGAAGAGGAATAAGACTAGTGGATTCGAAATAATAAGAGAGGCTGTCTCGATGTGAGACAGCCTCTTATCTATTTTGGCGTGTAGAAACTTTACTTACGCTAAGTTGCACGCTACTTTTCTAGCACAATATCTATAATCCACTTCTGCGTACTGTTTCCCCACTCTCGGCGTAGGATTTGCTCGGCTTCATTGAGCTTGAGTACTTCAAAGACATCGGGATCTTCTCCGTTTTGAAAATCTAAGGTCAATGTCTGTACTTCCTCATCATAGACCCACTTCACATTGGCTTTGTTGGCCTGACGCATGCCAGGTACATCTGCATTGGTAAAGCCTGTTCCGTCTTGATCAAATTCGAATGTGCCCGCATTTTCTTCAACCAAGGCACCCTTACCCGCCGCGATGTATGAGTATCGCTTGATGCTCCAGGTACCGACGACCAGGCTGAGTTGCGCAGGATCTTCGATTTTTGCATTGGGATCGGGGTCTACGGTCTCGGCAGGACCGCAGGCGATCATCCATCCTGTGAGCAAAAGGAGGCTAAAAACAGAAAGTAGGGGTAATTTCATACTGTTAAATGTTAATGAGGCAGGGATGGTGAGATGAGAATAGGCTGTATGTAAGTCCTGCAGTTGTTTTTATTGTACGGAGTATCAATATACACGATTTTTTGTGCAAAAAACTTACCAAATACCACATCTTTAAGTGTATCAAATGAATTTTCTGTTTTCTTCTTAGGATTTGTACCTTTCAGGCAGATTGAAACAATATCTACCTCTCACACACGACACCTATTTAGTCCTCTCAAGCTTTGAAGAGGAAAACATAAGCTTGATACTTAATTTTATATGCAGATTCACGCAACTACCGTACTAGGTATTTTACATAATGGGCAAGTGGCCCTCGGTGCTGATGGACAGGCTACCCTCGGCAATACTGTAGCCAAAAGCAATGTCAAAAAAGTACGTAAAATCGGAAATGGCGACATCATGGTGGGCTTTGCAGGTTCTACTTCTGATGCCTTTACGCTGGTGGAGAAGTTTGAGGAGAAAATGAACATGTACCGTACCAGCCTCACGCGTGCCGCTGTCGAAATGGCCAAAGACTGGCGTACCGATCAATATCTCCGCAAACTAGAAGCGATGCTAGTCGTCATGAACAAAGAGGAAGGCCTCTTGATCAGCGGAGATGGAAATGTCATCGCGCCAGAGAACGATATCCTAGCCATCGGATCAGGGGGAGAGTATGCGCGGTCGGCTGCGCTGGCGTTGAAGCGCCATTCGCCAGAGATGACGGCTGAAGAGATCGTCCGAAATGGACTGACCATCGCAGCAGATATCTGTATCTATACCAACCATAACATAGAGATTTTAACTATGTAGAAATGGGAATCATGAGCCGTCCCCGCTGGAAACGCATACTTCGCATACTATTTTTCATTTCCATCCCCTTTCTCCTTTTCGGATGCTATGTCGCGTATCTGCTAGGGAGGCAGGCATACGACCATTTCAAGAAGAAGGAGTATGCAGCGCAGGCAAAAGATACCGCTTCACCTACGGTATATGTGGACAGTGTGTACATAGATTATTTGGAGGAATACCGCAAAGTTTTTATATACCTCCCACCCGATTACGCAACAGATACACTCCGTTACCCTGTCTTATATTTTTTCGACGGCAATGCCCTGTTCAACGATGCCGTGTTGAAAGGGCCAGAGTGGCAGCTCGACAACCTCATGGATAGCCTCTCTGCGGTAGGCGGACAAACGTCCATCGTCGTGGGCGTGATGCACGCCAAACGTAGAACCCCAGAGTACATGCCAATGACGCCTCCGCGTACAAGTGAAGTCGATCAGGTCTTTGGAGCTAAGCACGCCCAGTGGTTTGCCACATCCCTCAAAGCTTGGGTAGATAGTAGCCTACGTACGAAGCCTGAAGCACGTCATACCTGTATCGGAGGCGCTTCTTTGGGAGGACTAATGGCCTATTATTGCCTGATGGCTTATCCTACAGTCTATGATCAAGCGATCGTCCTTTCCCCTTCCTTCTGGGTCAATGACTCCATTTTTTCCATGCATGAATGGGTCGCAGATCTGAAAGATAAACGAATCTACCTTAACGTGGGAGAAGAGGAAGTATATCCTATGGTACCCGATGCCCGCAAAATGTACAAAACACTCACAGCAGCAGGTATGCCGTCAGAAAACCTTCGTTTCGAAATTATCGAGGATGAGGGTCATTGGCACCCGACTTGGAGAGCAGGTGTAAAGACCGCCTACCCATGGATTTTTGCAAGGTAATCCCGCCATTAAGTACCTACACAAATAAGGAAGTGGAACACCGCCTTCTCCAGATTGTATCTGGAGTATATATAGCTTCAGTTACAAACTGAAGGGGGCCAGTAAGATCCCACCACGAGGATTACGAGACTTATTTCAGCAGTGATATAATAACGAGAGGATAATTTTTTCTCGCCTTAATAATATTTCGAAAAATGAAACCCTTTTTGGATCATTTACGAAAGAAGGATAGTACGTAGTACTTACACCTCTCATGACCTTTGCTCCTTATACATAGGGGCGAATGCATCATGATTTTTTTCACCCTGATACCCTTGCAACCATGATTGATACACATCATCATTCTGTACAAGTCGAAGATAGCCTTACACATTCTTCCCTAAATGATCTGATTCAAGGCCATTGCCTTGCATTACGCATTCCTCAATTTGTTCCATCTGAAATATGTATGCAGTGGCAGCAGTGTATACGTGCGGCAGAGGATTTGAAACGATATGAACATGCCCAAGACGTTCCTGTCAGTAGGATTGGAATGACACTCTTTGAGACAGAAAATCAACCTGAGAAACTAGCGGCGTACCTAAAGGATGCCGTACACACCTTTTCTCGTATCGAAGCCTTACTTTCAGGAGGCAATCCAGTTTGGCAACTGCATATGGAGTTGGGGATGGCTTGGCCAGCCAGTTTTGCACGCCCCAAAATGAACGGTCAAGAGATGAATCCTGGAATCATTCGTGCTTTCGAAGCCGATCCGCAAGGAGGTCTCCCTCCGCATGTTGATTTCCTCCTAAAAGATGTCCCTGGCGCTACTTATTTTGAGGATATCACATGCCAGTTGGCGGCGAATCTATACATAGACACAGGCGAAGGAGGTGGGGAGCTAGAAATATGGGACTTCATGCCAAGTGCAGAAGAACTCCCGACTTTGTTCCAGGGACATCATGACTTTATTGACCGATCGAGATTGCCTACAGCGCCCTTGGTGATTCAACCACAAGTGGGAGAGTTGATTCTATTTCGTTCGCAGTGTGTACATGCCGTCCGTCCTGTAGAGCGGAGTATGCGAATGGCAGCTTCTTGTTTTATCGGGTACTTTGGAGATGAAAAACCGCTACATGTTTGGGCCTGATTTTCCAACGCTGAAGGGGAAAAGTATATCTTTATAAAAAGAAAATCTTAAACGTGTCAGCATGGAAACAACCAAAAATGGAAAAGCAAAAATCCGCAAGTCGATGGATGGCATTTCTGTCTCGATTCCTTCCCGAAAGCATATTCTCCTATTGGGAGGTACCTTTTTATGGCTTTTGGGCTGGGTATGGGCCTATTTCATGATTTTTTATGAGGGACAATTTGGGCGAGAGATCTTCTCTACGGATGGATTTCTGCCTGTCTCGATTTTTATGATCATCTGGCTGACGTTATGGACAGCAGGGGGACTTGTCGCTATGTTTTCCCTGATCTGGGGATTATTTGGGAGAGAAGAATTTATACTGATGGGGCAGGAGGTCCACTATAAGAAGCACATCGGAGGAATCGGAAAGAACCGCATATTGCATGCGTCAGACCTGAGAAACTTCCGTTTCAATCCTCATGCCGCTGATTGGCACCGCAGGCGCAACCCCTTTCATGTGATGGGAGTGACCGACGGTAAGATCAAGTTTGACTATGGAATGAAAACCTATTCGATGGGCATGGGTGTAGACGATGCAGAAGCCAATCATATCATCGCGGAGATAGAAGCTTACATAGGCTAAGAAAAAGAACAGGGGAATGGTGCGCCATTCCTCTGTCTTCGTGTTGATCCAACTATAATCAAGGGACGACTGATTTTTATCATTCCTTTCCCTCTTGTCAGATCCTAACTTTTGCTAGGACTCAAATGCGCGCTTATGTCTAGCCCCACGAAAGGATATATCCCGATTTCGGAGATTCGCCCTCGCTTTCAGGTGGATCTACCAGAATCCATCGATAGTTTTACTGACAAACTCAATACCGCTCTTGCTGATCCCGAAACGCCTTGCCTGGGACAGATTACCCATGGATATGGGACCTTGCGTTTGCCCCTTGAAGTCCAGCATTATTGGTCTCCACAGTTGAGTTTGAGTCTAGAGGAAAATGAAGAAGGAGGTACACACATCAAAGGACTGTACGGACCAAGAGGTTCAGTATGGACGATGTTTGTCTTTTGTTATGCCATTTTGGGTTTTGGTATTGTGGTCATTTCCATGATTGGGCTTTCCAATATTTCCCTTGATAAACCTGCCCATATTTTGTGGTGGGTCCCGCTGTTGATCCTCGCTTTTCTCTCTCTGTATATGGTTGCAGATGTTGGAAAGAGAAAGGGAAGAGACCAGATGATCGTCATCCATCGATTTTTAGAAGAGCGTTTTTAGCGTTTAGATGATCTTAACTGCACCTCTCTTTCATTTAAAGGACAAAAAACCTCCCATCAGTGACAAAATGAAGCATAGGACAGAATATTCTGTTCATATTCTGGAAATGGTCAACGATGGAAAATAATTTTGATGAGTTGATGAACGAGCCCGAAGGAAAGGTCGGGCTGAACCTTGCCATTTTCAAAGATCCTGTCGCAAAAGAAGTCAGCTGGGAACAGATGCACGAGGGAGGAAATAGTTTCATGACACACAAGCTACAGTTGCTGAATGATCAAGTTTCGGCCTTTCAACCAGTCTTTTTTGCCAAGCTCATTCCTGTGATATTTTTCCTGGCGGGACTTTTACTCATAGGGCTTGCCATCTTCGATCCAGCTTCTATCAATGTCATGTTATTCATTGGGATTCTTATATTTTGGGGGGCTGGAATTCTCCTTACAGATCAGCTCATGATCTATACCCTCTTCGATCAAGATACGCTTAAGATCACTCAAAAGAGGTGGCTCAGAAGTATATTCAAAAGAGAAGATGCGGAGAAGCAGTTTGACCTGACGTCTCTCTATGCCATTCAATTACTGTCTGAGCGCATCAGTTCCTATGACGAAGAAAATGATAGAAGTAGCTCGTATCGAAGTTATGAGTTGAATGTCATATTTGAGAACAAGGAGCGACTGCATATCTTAGATCATGCAAACATTGAGCAGATACGAGCGGATGCCCAAGCTCTAGCAGCGTCGCTGGGAATACCTGTTTGGGACCAGCAGGAAGCAGAATTACCTCTACCCGACGAGTTATAGCAGCTTAATCCAGACTATGTTGCTCCCATTGACATCATTCACGATCATCAAACCGAGAAATCAATCACTTGACTCCTATGGAAGAGACACCTAAGCGACCTGGCTTATTGGAAGCATTGACGCATATGCTCAATCGCGCTTCCGTAAAAAGAAATCTGGATCTGACGGTCTTTGGACATCCCCTCGCAAAGGAGGTGAGTTGGGCACCTCAAGTCATGGGAGGATCGAACTTCAAGACGCATAGTTTTAAGGAACTATCTACTTCAAAAGCAGCCTTCGCGACTTCTAGTGGGATGTATGCCTTCAGCTTGGTTTTTACGATCATGGGCGGAGGCTTTGCCTTCATTCCCGCCTTTGTCGATTGGGAAGGCTCAGCTCTCTTTGCTTCTCTTATGGGGCTGCTCTTTTTTGGAGTAGGAATTTATATGTTGTTTTTCTTTTCGAGAAATAAAGTATTTGACAAGGAATCAGGCTACTACTACAAAGGTTCTCTGCCTAAAGGAGGTTCTTTGGGACAAAGAGGCAAAAACTATGTGGCGCTTGATCAGATTGTAGCCATTCAGATACTGGATGAAAATGTGAGTGGAAATGAATCTTCCTACCACAGTTACGAAATCAATCTCGTGCTAGCGGATGCGACGAGAATCAATGTCGTAGACCACAGCAAAACGGAGCAGATCATGGACGATGCCGATAAGTTGGCGTATTTCCTTGACCTGCCCATCTGGAATAAAGCGGATGCCTACGTGGACGACACGTTAGATGCGGAGGATTGGGAAGATTGATCCATCTTTATTCTAAATCAAATACACCTTCTAGCCATGCACTACTTCCTAGATCTTGACTTCTCTTTGAGGGTTGAGATCCTCCTACAAATACCTTGAATTTTCCCTTCTCCAATATCCGTTCGCCCTTTTCATTGACCAACTCCATCATCTGAGGCGTAAGGGTAAATGTCAAGTCTTGGGATTGTCCTGCCCCTAAACGAACCCTTTGGAAGCCCTTCAAGCTGTAAATGGGGGTGTAAGTCGAAGCTTCTTCATCGCGAAGGTAGAGTTGGACTACTTCTTCTCCTTCATATGATCCTGTATTTTGAAGGGTAAAAGAAACTTCCAGTGACTTCCCTGCTTGAGTACTGGGAGCAGAAAATTGAAGATCAGTATAGGTAAATGTGGTATAGCTCAGACCAAAACCAAAAGGAAAAAGTGGCTCCTTTTCCATGTAGCGGTAAGTGCGATTGCGCATCGCATAGTCTTCGTAGGGCGGAAGATCTTCTATGGCATAAGGAACCGTAACAGGTAAGCGTCCAGAAGGGATCTGCTTTCCAAATAGAAGGTCTCCTAGTGCCAGTCCTCCCTGCTCCCCAGGATACCAAGCGTAGATCACGGCGTCCGCCATTTCGTAGACTTCAGGACAGGCAATGGCTGAACCAGAGGTGATGACTACCACGAGTTTTTGAGCTTTTGATCGGATCGTCTTGAGGAAGTCGATCTGATTTTGTGGCAAGCCGATGTCTACACGATCTCCCTTGTGCTTGCTCGCGATGGATTCCCCTTCCTCTCCTTCGATCAACTGTGAGATTCCCACACAAGCGATCGTCACTTCTGCCGTTTGTGCTTGACCCGAAAACCAGTCCATCGGATTGCGGTTTGCCTCGTCGAGTAGGGCACCTTGGCTGTATTGGATCTTGGTATGGGGGCTAGCACTGGCTACGACGCCTTCGAGGAAGGTATAGAGATTGGGGCTCATCCCATAGTAGTTGGCGATCAAGGCTTGTGTGTGTGTGGCCATAGGACCTGTGACGAAGAGGCTGTTGGTCTCCTCTGAGAGTGGCAAGACGCCATTATTTTTGAGGAGAACCATAGACTTTGTGGCAGCTTCTCGGCTCAAGTTGAGATGGGTATCTGTGGCAATCATTTCTGCGCCGATCTGATCGAAGGGCCCACTTCCAACAGGATCGAATAAGCCCAGTCGAAAACGCGTGGGGAGCAATTCTCTCAAGTTGGCATCCAGCATCTCCTCCGTGATCAGGCCTGCTTCCAATGACTCTATCAAAGTCTGGTAGGTGCTCCCGCAGTTCAAGTTACAGCCAGTCTCTAAGGCGAGAGCTGCTGCTTGGATAGGTGTCTCGACGATCTTATGTCCCTGAAAAAAATCCACGATGGCCCAGCAATCAGAAACAAAATATCCATCAAAACCCCATTTTTTTCTCAAAATCTCCTGCATTAGATAAGGGTGGGCACAGCAGGGCTCACCATTGGTACGGTTGTAAGCGCCCATGACGCCTTCTACTTTTGCCTCCGTTACGAGGGATTCAAAAGCAGGAAGATAGGTTTCCCACAAGTCCTTCATGCCTACTTTGGCATCAAACTCATGTCGCAAAGCCTCGGGTCCACTGTGCACCGCATAATGCTTGGCCATGCCCGCCGCCTTGAGATATCGGGGATCATCTCCCTGTAATCCTTGGACGAAGGAGACGCCCATCCTAGCGGTGAGAAAGGGATCTTCTCCGTAGGTTTCTTGTCCTCTGCCCCAGCGGGGATCGCGAAACAAATTCACATTGGGAGACCAGAAGGTGAGACCCTGGTAGATCTCGCGTTGGTCGCGGGCAATCGATAAGTTGTACTTGGCGCGTGCTTCTGTCGAGATGACATCTCCGATGCGGTGCATCAATGCCGTATCGAAAGTCGCGGCCATCCCGATGGCTTGTGGGAAGACGGTGGCCCTGCCATTGCGAGCCACACCGTGTAGGCATTCATTCCACCAATTGTAGGCGGGGATGTCCAGTCTTTCAATAGCAGGTGCATCAAAGCGGAGTTGGCTGGCCTTTTCTTCGATAGTCATACGACCGAGCAGATCCTCCAGCCTTTCTTCCAAGGATAGGTCAGGATTTTGGAAGGGGAGAAGGTCGGGCTGAGCAGTACTGGGAAGTGCCATACATAATAAAATTAGAAGAGTGGATAGATAGATGTTCATAGGAGTAGGGATAATGGGGAGATGAGTGGAGGGGCTTACTCAGACATATTGGTTGAGGATATTTTCAAAAAGTTCCTGCTTGCCGCTGCGCTGCATAGGCTCGCCTTTTGTTTGCGCAAAGCCAGCAAGTGCCTGCAGATCCATTTTTCCCTCCTCGAATGCTTTGCCTTCCCCTTGGTCAAAAGAACTGTAGCGTTGCTCCCGTAGAGAAGTATAAGGCGAATGCGTCAGGATGGCATCTGCTGCCAGCAAGGCTCGAGCAAATACATCCATACCTCCAATATGCGCAAGGAAGATATCTTCTAAGTCGGTGGAGTTTCTCCTGGTCTTGGCATCGAAATTTATACCTCCTCCTTGCAATCCACTGCCCTGAAGTAGGACCAGCATTGCTTCAGTCAATTCATAGACATTGTTGGGAAACTGATCGGTGTCCCAGCCATTTTGGTAATCGCCACGGTTGGCGTCCATGCTACCGAGCATGCCTGCGTCTGAAGCTACCTGCAACTCGTGCTGGAAGGTATGCTGTGCCAGCGTCGCGTGATTGACTTCGATGTTTAACTTGAAGTCGTCCATGAGGTCGTACGCACGAAGAAAATTCAGGCAGGTAGCAGCGTCGAAGTCATATTGATGCTTGCTGGGTTCCATCGGTTTGGGCTCGATGAAGAAGGTGCCTGTAAACCCATTTTGGCGAGCGTAGTCCCTGGCCATGTGGAGGAAGCGTGCCATATGGTCGAGTTCACGTTGCATATCGGTATTGAGTAGGGACATGTAGCCTTCGCGCCCGCCCCAAAAGACATAGTTTGCCCCGCCGAGTTTGATCGTAGCATCCAGTGCATGTTTGACTTGAGCACCTGCATAGGCTACAACCTGAAAGTCAGGATTGGTCATCGCCCCATTCATATAGCGGGGATGCGAGAAGAGGTTGGCGGTGCCCCACAGGAGCTGTACACCAGAGGCTGCCTGTTTTTCTGCTGCGTAGTCGGTGATAAGGTCCAGACGCTTTTTACTTTCAGTCAAATCTTTCCCTTCATCCACAAGATCATAGTCATGAAAGCAGTAAAAGGGGATGCCTAGCTTGGTGATAAACTCAAAACCTGCATCTACTTTGTCTTTGGCACGCTGTATAGGATCGCTGGACTGAAGCCATGGGAAGTTTTTGGTCCCTACCCCAAACGGATCTCCTCCTGTCCCACAGAAGGTATGCCACCATGCCACAGCGAAGCGGAAGTGTTCCTTCATACTTTTTCCTGCGACAACGCGATCGGCTTCATACCATCTGAATGCCAATGGATTGTCTGATTCCTTCCCCTCGAAAGGGATTTGGCCAATGCCAGGAAAGTATGCTTTGCTTCCTGTAGTGAGTTGTAGTTTTGTATGCATTGTAGATTTCTGTAAAAAGGTTGTCTCTAGAAGGTCATATCACCTTTCTGCTTATGGTTGAGAGAGGGTGGTTGATGATTCAGGGGGATCTAAATGACGGATAAGCCTTTTCAGATCTGATTCCCAAGACTGATAGGCATGTAGATAGGCTTTGGGATGATGCTCTGGATCAAATACCTGCACGATGGTCTGCTTTTGTATAGCTTCCCTTGGAGAGGCATAGATCCCTGGGGCTACTCCTGCTGCTTTGGCAGCACCCATGGCACCATTTGTAGCGATGACTTGTATCGGACATCCAATCAGATTGGCGATGGTTTGGGAGAAAATGGCTGACTGGAAAAGGTTGTCGTTTCCTACTCTAAGGATGTGAATCGGAACCTCCATTTCCTGGAAGACTTTCATTCCATAGACAAAGGAAAAGGCGATCCCCTCTAATCCTGCACGAAAGAAGTGTGCTTGTGTATGGCGGTTGAATTGAAGATTATTGACTTGGGCTCCACTCATCCGATTACCCAGCATGCGTTCGGCTCCATTGCCAAAGGGAAGGATGCGCAAGCCTTCAGAACCTACGGGGATCCTTTGGGCCATATGTTCCATTTCTGGATACGAAAAATCGCCCATCTGGTGCTTGAGCCAGCTGTACTGGATACCTGCGCCATTGATACAGAGCAGGATACCGATACGCTCATGTATTGGCGTATGATTCACATGGGCAAAGCCATTGACACGAGACTGTGGATCATGGATTGGTCGATCGACTACACCGTATACGACACCTGAGGTGCCTCCTGTAGCTGCTATTTCTCCTGGTTCCAGTACATTGAGAGATAAGGCGTTATTGGGTTGGTCGCCTGCACGGTAGGTGACGGGGATTCCCGAAGTTAAGCCTGTTTGCTGGGCGGCGGTGGCAGTCGTCTTTCCTTGGATAGAAAAAGTAGGGAGAATGGGGGGAATGAGACGAGGGGAGAATTGAAAATGATCGAGTAACCAGTTGGCGATAGAATGGGAGTGAAAATCCCAGAAGATACCTTCGGACAACCCGCTGATTGTAGTACTGATTTTGCCTGTCAGTCTATATGCGATGTAGTCTCCTGGGAGCATGATCTGGTCGATCTGCTGGTATATGTCTGGCTCATTTTCCTGAATCCATCTGAGTTTAGAAGCAGTGAAATTTCCAGGAGAATTGAGTAAGTGTTGATATGCTTTTTCTTTCCCTAAGGCTTTGAGCGCACGATTTCCAATATGTACAGCCCGACTGTCGCACCATATGATGGCGGGGCGTAGGACCTTTCCGTTTTTGTCTAGGACGACGAGTCCGTGCATCTGATAGGCGATACCAATGCCTTGGATCTGGGAAGGATCTATAGTCTGTGTTTGAAGGAGCTCTCGCGTTGCGATGCAGACATGTTGCCACCAAACCTCTGGATCTTGTGCTGCCCAGCCTTCCTGCATGGCCAGAATCTCCATTTCCTTTTGGGGAGATAGGGTGGAGGCAAGGGTGTCGCCTGTAGAGATGTCTACCAAAGCCGCTTTGATAGAGGAGGAGCCGATGTCGTAGCCCAGTAGATACATGTGTGTGGTAGTAGAAGTACTGCTTTAATTTGTGCATATTGCTTGTAGGAAGCAACGGTATCCGTCGTTTATCTCTAGAGAAAATATCGGAGCAGGATGGGCTGTAACATCTAGGTTACTTCGACTTACATATACAAATCTTAAATCGTATGAGTAAGTGGGCACTGAATATCTGGACATTAGGGTTGTTGATGGTGTGGAGCCTTTGCTCCTGTAGGCAGGATGTGTCTTCAGTAAAGGAAAATGCTGTAGGTCTCGACTCTACCAGGAGCAAGGTGATGCTAGATACGTCATCAGTAGATGTGACTGAAGCTGAAAAAGTAGATTCGCTTTATAGAGGGGACTGCGACTTGTGGATAGCACAGATTCTCGCTTTGGCAGAAGAGGATTATCGTCAGGTATTTGAAAAAAGTAAGATTCCCGATTCTACGATGGGCTATATGCTCCCCTATGTTCTTGAGGATATATGGAAGGAAAAATCAGGGGTGCAGTGGATGCTAAAGTCTGATGATACTTATATCGAGGTCCTTCCCAAATTAATGAAGATTCCCTTACAAGATGGAACTAGCTATTCGGTTGATATGATTTTTAAATCACGAGACGGATTGACGTTGGAAGAGGAGACATTCTTCAAGATGGGATTTATGACGCTCAAATGCGAAGATTTTCTTCTCTTCATCCTGATTGGTGATTGTGGGAATACCCGACTCCTTAGGAGGATAAGGAAACATTTGATGGAGGTTGGACTGAAGGAAAGGCAAGATTTTTACTGGAAAAGGTGCGGGGGAAACCCTGTGGAAGGCAACTAATAGAAAAAGCCCTACATGCGGATGCAGGGCTGGATTTATTTTGAGGTGATCTTGCCCGTAGGATCTTGCCGTAGCAAGATCGCATTATGCAAGATCCTACGAGGCGACCAATATCTTCTCATCGATCAATACTTGGAAGGAATCCTCTAATGTCTCTTTCATCGGGCGGAAGTTTATGCCCAGCTCATGTTTGATCTTGGAGTTGTCGGCCTTCCAAGGTACATCAACATTTTTGCGGAGTAGGTCACGCGTGAACAAAGGATTGGTCAAAGGGCCTACTAGCACGATGAGCCACTTAGGGATGGCACGCTTGGGCAGGGGAAATTGCTTGCCATATTTGGGTAGCAAGGTTGTCCCCAATTCTAAGAAATCTGTATTGTGAGCAGATGTGATATAGCGGCCCTTTGCCTCAGGGGTAAATCCAGCCTGAAAATGCGCTTCCGCTACATCGCGTACATCGACAAGCCCTATCCCCATTTTAGGTGCGCCCATCGCCATTTGTCCACTACCTATCATCTTGAGTATGTTCATACTCTCAGAAGTCGTATTGTGTGGGTTCAAGGCAGGTCCGAGTACCATCGGAGGATTGATGGTGACTAGGTCCCAACGATCCTGCGCTTTAGACATTTCCCAAGCCTTTTTCTCTGCCAAAGTTTTGGAGTAGGAGTAAGGCTGGTAGTCCAAAGAAGCCGTTGTATTCCAAACATCCTCTGTCAACTGGCCTCCTGGTGCATTGACCGTATCAATAGCATCTGTATACAAAGCGGCACAACTACTTGTGACCACTACGCGTTTGACAGAATCGACCTCATTGGCAGATTCGAGGACATTCGCTGTGCCTTGCTCCGCAGGTTCGATGAGCTCTTTCTGTGGATCTTTTACATTGATGGTAAAAGGAGAAGCTGTGTGGTAGACGAGTTCGCAGCCTTCCATGGCTTCTTTGTAGGCACCTGGTGTCAGTAGGTCTGCCTTGAAGAACTTAATCGTTCCCTTGGCATTTGCCGCTGCCTCTTTGAGGTGCCCTACTTTCTGATCATTTTCAGGACTGCGTACAGCGGCGTGTACGGTGATTCCTTCGTCTAGCAGGCGCTTCACTAGCCAACTGGCTACATATCCATTGGCACCTGTCACGAGTACGGGTTTACTTTTATCTATCGTTGTCATGATGTATGTTTAATCTGATACAAAGGTGGAGAGACTTTTCCAAGATAAGGGACACAAAATGCAGAAGGACGAACACAAAATGCAGCTGTATTTTTCCCTAATTATCCTCTGTATTCCACAGGAGTCTTGCCTGTACGCGCCTTGAAAATTCTTGTAAAGTAGTGTGGATAATTAAAGCCCAAATCGTAGGCAATTTCACTAACGGATTGGGAGCTTCCGAGCAGCATATTTTTCGCCTTCTCCACGATGAAATCATTGATGTGATCCTTGGGACTTCGGCCCGTCTCTTTCTTTACTAGGTCGCTAAAGTAATGTTGAGAGAGATTGGCTTTCTCCGAAAAATATTGGATTCGAGGGAGTCCCAATTCTAGATGTTTTTGTGTATCGAAGTAGGCTTTCAGAGCTTTTTCAAATTGCGAGATCACATCCTTGCTCTGGTGTGTACGCGTGTTGAATTGACGCTCGTAAAAACGCAGGCAATAGCTGAGCAACAGATCGAGGTTGGAGACAATGACACGCTGGCTATGGTTATCAATGCGTTGCTGGAACTCGTGCTGGATATTGTGTACGCATTCATGGATGGTACGCTCTTCATCTGCTGATAAGTGCAGCGCTTCAAATACCTCATAATTGAAGAAGGTATAGTCGTCCATCCGATCACTGAGATAGGTATTGCGGATGAGGTCAGGGTGAAAGTACAGCATCCATCCTTCGATTTCTCCCGCTTCGATGACACGGGTAGGAGAGTAGGTTTGACCAGGAGCGGAAAAGACAAGCACTCCTTCATCGAAGTCGAAGGAATTGCGTCCGTATTCCATCCCACAACTCTTATCCTTGAGAGAAATCATGTAGCATTCGGGTACGAGCTTGGTTCCTAGTTCTTCCTCCTTGACCGCAATGCGAGCCGCATCGATCAACGTAATTTGTGGATGCTTGGGTTTCTCCAATCCCATGAGCTCATGGATCATGCTGATGGATTTGACACTAAGTTTTTCTCCTGCCATAGGGATGTTGTTCTCTGATAATATGTACAAATATCATCAGAGGCATTGCAAAAGCATAACACAAAATGCAGAAGATATAGCACAGAAGGGAAGAAGAGGAATCATTGTCCCACGGCTGCCACCTCTTCAGAGGTCAAGCCATAAAGTGGAGGTGTCTGTATGCCTAGGATGGCGAGGTACATGTACAGTTGACCTCGATGATGAATCTCATGCTCTAGCATAGCGCGTAGCCACTTCCATAAGGTGATTTCTATCCCTGCAGGTGTCTGTACCTTGTGACGCAGATCTCGTGGAGAAAGTTGAGTAATGATGGCTTTGGACTCTTCGTGCATCTGCTCGTAATAGGCGATGACCTCAGGGTATCCTTTGGCTAGTTCAGGGCCACAGCCTTTGTATCGACTGAGCCTACCTTGGGCATTTTCTGCATACATGTAACGTTCTATTGCCCCTAAATGTCGGATTATATCCCCAATAGTAAATTTCCCTTCCTGGTAGGTCCATTCTATTTTTTCTTGGGGAATGAACGGAAAAAGTCTACGTGTACGTGCCTTTATCTTTCCGTAGTAAGCTAAAAACTGCTGAATATCACCAATTTGCATAGGATGTTGTTTGTAGAGAATCCGTATGTATGAGGAAACAATTCAAGATCTTTTCTATTGTCTGCGAAATAACAATAGATACTTAGAAATCTGTTTTATGTTGGTGAGAATGTGAAGAAACCGTGTAACAAGGAAGAAAAAAGACCAGAAATAAAGGAGGCTGGCCTATTAAATTGGAATCTTGAGGTGGACTGTTTAGGTAGTAAAGAGATCTCGAAAGCTTCTGATGTGCTCTTTTCGGATAAATTGATTATTTTTCAGTTTCGCTAGGAGGGCCATTCACTACCTAAACAGCCATTTTATAGTATACTTCTAAAACTAAAAAGAACTCGGATGAACACGTTTTTTACCTTTCGACGAGCCTTCTTCTGGCTAATGCTGGGGGTACTCTTACCCACAAGCATGTCAGGGCAGGACTATCGAAACCTCGTCAATTCTTATTTGGAACGTTATGTAGAAGGGCACGATGTGCAGCTCGCGGACGTTCAGGGATACACGATCACAGATCAATTTTTGTCTAAGCACAATGGCGTCACACACCTCCATGTACGACAGGCATACCAAGGGATAGAGGTCTACAATGGGGTTGCCAACTTTGCGATCAAGAATGGCGCCATCGTCCATATGGCGGATCGCCTGGAGTCAGATCTGGCACAGCGCGCCAATGCGACTCAGCCCAGCCTGACACCTGCACAAGCGATCGACGCAGCAGCCCAGGAACTGGGAATGTCTATGCCTACAGGTCTGACTTTACAAGGTCAAAAAGGAAGTTATCGCTATTTCTTCAATACAGGCGACATATCGCTGGAAGATATACCTGTACAACTGATGTACCTGCCGGGACCTGAAGGAGAACTCTCTTTGGTATGGGATCTTTCCATTTATCCCAAACATGCCCAAAACTGGTGGAGCGTCAGAGTAGATGCGCTTACAGGCAAGCTTTTGGACAAGTTGGACTGGGTCGTACACTGTGCCTTCCCATCTCATCCTACTGTACCGCATGCACATGGTGATTCATCTGATGAGATTGCCGCATTTGGGATGAGACCTACACAGACCGCTTCCAATGCGCAATACAGTGTCTTTGATTTCAAGACAGAAAGCCCGAATCACGGTCCTCGATCGTTGATCATCGATCCTTCAGACGAGACAGCTTCTCCTTATGGATGGCATGATACAGATGGAGCGGAAGGCCCTGAGTATACAATCACACGTGGAAACAATGTCTATGCTACAGAGGATCGCAACGCAGACAACGTTCCTGGATATGCGCCCAATGGGGGAGGTGCTTTGAACTTTGACTTTCCTTTGAACATCAACCAGCAGCCAGCGGCCTATGAAGATGCGGCCATCACCAACCTGTTTTACCTCAACAATATCATGCACGATATCTGGTATCACTACGGGTTTGATGAAGCATCGGGTAACTTCCAGGAGAATAACTACGGAAAAGGAGGTATAGGAGGGGACTATGTAAATGCAGATGCACAAGATGGAGGAGGAACCAACAATGCCAACTTTGGTACCCCTCCTGAAGGTGGGAACCCTCGTATGCAGATGTTCCTTTGGACGGGAGGCAATGGATTGGCGGATCTCCTAAATGTCAATTCACCTGCGGGAATCTCTGGTCTTTATCAAGGTGCGGAAGCAGGGTTCGGTCCTGCCTTGCCTGCGACGCCTATCACAGAAGATGTCGTATTGGTAGACGATGGAACAAACCCCAACCCCAACGACGGTTGTACGCCTCTGATCAATGCAGCTCAGATCGATGGGAAAATTGCGATCGTAGAACGTGGCAACTGTGCCTTTGTCGTGAAGGTACAAGAGGCGCAAGATGCGGGAGCTGTTGCAGTGATCGTCGTCAATAATCAGCCAGGTGCCCCCTTTGCTATGGGAGGAGCTTCGAGTACAATCACGATTCCTTCTATCATGGTTTCTCAGGCAGACGGGAGTGCGATTATCTCCCAGCTCAACTCAGGTAACCCTGTCAATGCTACACTGCAAAGCCAGGGTGGAAACTTTGACAGAGACGGAGACTTTGACAACGGCATCATTGCACACGAATATGGTCATGGTATCTCTATCCGTCTGACAGGTGGTCCCGCTACGAGTGGCTGTCTTTCAGGTGGTGAGCAAATGGGTGAAGGCTGGAGTGACTATTTTGCCCTGTTTATGACCTTAGATACCAATGTAGTCAGTAGAGGAATTGGAACATTCGCAGTAGACCAACCCATCACAGGACAGGGAATCCGACCTGCTCCTTATTCTCCTGATTTTAATGTGAATCCATTTACATATGCAGCGACTAATAACACAGCCAACATCTCTCAGCCGCATGGTGTAGGATTTGTTTGGTGTACCATGCTATGGGATCTGACCCTAGAATTGGTAGATGTATATGGCTTTGATCCTGACTTCTACGAAGGAACGGGAGGAAATAATATGGCTTTGCAACTTGTCATGGATGGTTTGAAGCTACAGCCCTGTGGACCTGGATTCGTGGATGGTCGCGATGCGATCTTGCTTGCAGACCAGCTCAACTACGGTGGGGCAAATGAGTGTTTGATCTGGGAAGTATTTGCTCGTCGTGGGCTGGGATATAGTGCCAGCCAGGGATCATCTGCTAGCCGTACAGACCAAGTAGAGGCGTTTGACTTGCCTCCCAAGTGTTTGACACCTACAGCCGCGCCTAGTGCAGCCTTCGTATACAATATCCAATCTGTATGTAACGATCGTGCGGTCTTTACGGACCTTTCTACCAGTACGCCTCAGGATTGGAGATGGGACTTCGGTGATGGAGCGATCGACAGTGTGCAGAATCCTTCGCACGTGTATACTTCTAGCGGACTGTATACAGTGACGTTGATTGTGACCAATACATTGGGAGCAGATACGGTGACGCAGCAGGTATTGATCAGCTTGCCACAAGGACCTATTGTACTCGATCAGGAGATATGTTCAGGAGCCTTTGCCCTACTATCCGTCATCGGTCCCAACAGGTATACGTGGTATGATGGACAAGGAAATCAGGTAGATACAGGGGCATTCTTCGTTACGGGGAATCTATTTAATGATACGGTAATATTTGTCGATCAGGCGATCCCTGGTATCCAGAGCAACATCGGACCTACCAACGGGTCGATCGGAGCAGGTGGCTATCATAATACAGGCTTTACAGGAGCTCTGAACTTCACTGCAGACGATAAGCTGACCATCGTATCTGCTTGGATTGATGCAGGAAGTGCAGGATCACGTACCATCAGTCTTTGGAATGGCTTCAATGGCGGCGGAACGCCCATCGCTTCGGTCACAGTCAATGCAACTCAGGGACCACAGCGTATCACGCTGAACCTCGAAGTGCCAGGACCTGGAGATTATAGCATTGGAGGAGCGAGCATCGACTTATTCCGTAACCAGACGGGTGCTAATTATCCTTATGTCATCCCGAACTTGCTGTCAATTGTTAGTTCTTCAGCGACGACTTCAGCAGCTGACTTTTACTATTATCTCTATGATTGGGAGGTAGAAGGGCCTAGTTGTAGAAGTGACCTTGTGCCGGTAACCGTGCAAGTAGACAATGCAGAGTTTGAGTTTGTAGAGGATACGACGACACGTATTGTGCAGTTTACAGACCTCTCTACCAATGCCACTTCATGGGATTGGTCATTTGGTGATGGTGCGACATCTAATCAGCAGAATCCGCTCCACGCATATACAAGCGCAGGGATTTATCCTGTAGAACTCAGAATCAATAGTCTTTGTGTCTACCGTGATACAGTTGTCCTGCCTGTGCTATCTAACACAGACGCACCTGTTGCCTTTGGCGTTTCTGTCACTCCGAACCCTGCGCAGGGCCAAGTATGGGTCAACTTGAACCAAGCGGTTCAGGAAGATTTGGATCTGACACTGTATAGTTTGGAAGGAAAAGCAATCCGAAACGCCCAGTTGCGAGCAGGAGAAACTGCTAAATCCTTTGATTTGAAAGGAATTGCGCCTGGTGTATACATGATACAGGCAAGAGGAGAAGCACTCAAGCAGACTATTCGTCTGATTGTCAATCCTTAATAGAGAAGCAACCAAATGCTTATAGGCTCTCTCTACATTGGGTAGGGAGAGCTTTTTTTGTACATTCTCGTATCATGAATGAAGCCAACCTACACAATGCTCATTTGAACCCTATATCTACAACCAAACAAGAACTCGAATGACTACATTTACTTTGAACCATTATGTGCGCTTTTGGGCCATTTTAGGGATACTGCTCCCAACAGGGCTTATAGGACAAACGCCTCATACTGTTGAATCTTTTGGAGAAGTATCTACGGATTTTCCTTATCCTGGAACTTTCTTTGACGTGACACTGATCGGACTTACACCCAAGGGCGCTTTTTCCTATAGCGTAGCGTCAGTCTGCCAAAATTTGATTCAGTTTACGGATCTTTCTACCAGTAATCCCGAAGCATGGAGATGGGATTTTGGAGATGGTGGAACAGACACTTTGCAGCATCCCATGCACGCCTACACATCTACGGGAACTTATGCAGTGAAGTTGATTGTATCCAATGCGCAGGGAGCAGATACCATCGTCCAAACCGTTCGTGCGCGTTTGCCACAGGGACCTGTCGTCCTGGACCAGGAGATTTGCCAAGGAACATTTGCTTTGATCAGCTTGGTAGGAACGAATGAGTATACATGGTATGACGGAGAGAAAGTGGAGGCAGGGACAGGTAATATATTTGCTACAGGAGTTTTGGATAAGGATACTACTATTTTCATTCAGCAAACGATACCTGGAGATATTCAAAAGATAGGTCCTACAGATGCGACGATTGGACAGGGTATCTATCTGGATATTCCCATTCCGATCAGTTTTACCGTAGAAGACAAGGTCACCATTCGCTCTATGTGGATAGATGCACAGAATGCAGGTTCACTCACTTTTTATGTCTGGAAAGGGTTCGACGGTATAGGAGATCCCTTTCTGTCCCAAACAGTCAATGTCGTCCAAGGTCCTCAACGCGTCACCCTAGATATAGAAATTCCAGCCAAAGGAGACTACAGCATTGCGACGGATGCTTTTAGCTTGTATATCAACGTATCTGGTGGTGCCTATCCTTACGAGATTCCTGGCTTCATGACCATACTCAGTCCATCCAACGGCTTCCCTGATGCCTATTTTTATTATTACGATTGGGAAGTAGAAGGGCCAAGATGTGACGGAGATATTTTGCCTGTGAACATTAAAACGATTGATGCCAACTTTACGCATCTGGCTGATACGGCTACGCAGACGGTCAGCTTCACAGATGCCTCGACAAATGCGACTTCCTGGGCATGGGATTTTGGTGACGGAAGTACTTCTACGCTCTCTGATCCTGTACATACTTATGCAGGAGCTGGGACCTATCCTGTAGAGCTAAGAGTCAATAAGACCTGCACCTATCGCGATACAGTGGTCCTCCCTGTTCTGTCAAGCTTGGATGCCTCTGTAGGAATGCCTCAGGTATCTTTATCCCCCAACCCTGCGCAGCATCAGGTATACGTGAGATTGGACCGTCCTACGCAAGAGAATTTGGAACTGCTGCTATTCACATTAGATGGAAAGATATTAAGAGAATCTAGCATCTTGAAGGGAGAGGCGCAGAAAGAATTTGATCTGGGAGGGATCTCTACAGGTGTATACAGAATGCAGATACGTGGAGCTTCGATGATTCAGACGCTTCCTGTCATGATTCATCCTTAATAAAAGTGACTGGGTCACCTCCTCGTGAGATGACCCAGTCTATGAAATTGGGATATAAATGCTTTTGAGAAGAGATCAGGGGAAGTGTGAATGACTTTGAATCGTTACCACCTGAGTCTCACATTCATTATTTGATCTGAACCTTCTTCGCTACCTGATCCATATCTTCCGTCAAAGAGAAGATGTACGTACCTGGCGTCCATCCTGCTGTTTGCACCTGCACTTCGCGCTCATTCGTTGCGATTGTTTTCTTTGTAACAATCTTACCGTTGAGTGTCATGATGTTTACAGTTCCTGTGAACTGAAGACTACGGGAGGCTTTTACTGTCAAGACTTGCTCGTTTCCTGAAGGATTCACAGAGAAGTCGAGATCATAGAATCGGCTCTCAGGACTGAACTCTACTACTTGACTGTACTCATTGGCACCGTTGAAGTCTACTTGCTTAAGGCGATAGTAGATCGTTTGCCCTTTGATGTTGTTTACACTTTCGTCTTTGAACTGATAGTTCTGAACATTCTGAGAGTTTCCTGCTGCACGCACTGTACCTAGTGAGGTGAAGAAAGTACCATCAATGGAGCGCTCCACGTTGAAGTAGTCTGCATTTTGCTCTGTAGATGTTGCCCACTTCAATTGTGTGGCACCTGCTACAGGCTCGGCCTCGAAGAACAACCACTCTACAGGAAGATTTTGAATGTTGTTATGTCTCCAGTCCTGGTCGCTGTTTGTACCAGCTGCTTTAGGATAATCCAGTGGGTTGATGTCGTTGGTCGGATTATTAGAGACAATGTTGTTGTCAAATCCATCTAACAGTCCATCGGCGTCGATATCAGACGAATCAGAAGGCGTACCTGTATTGGCTAGAGGTGCATCGTTGTTGTCTACTACACCGTCGCCGTTGGTATCGTGTCCTTCGATGATGTCTCCTAAACCGTCATTGTCAGAGTCTATGTCGATGTAATCAGGATTGACGTCTAAGTCTGAATTGATGGGAGCAATGGCTTCTCCCGTAATCGCACCACAAGGCTGGCAATCGATATCATATGCATCGTCCTGTCCATCGTGATCCTCATCGTGTCCTGCGGGGGCTACATAGTAGTAAGTTGCCATTGCCTCGGTGTTGTCTACAATTCCATCACCATCTGCGTCGATATCTGTAAAGTCTTTTTTGCCGTCTCCGTCTGTATCGGGGAGTGTCCAAGCTGTACCGTCTACATAGGCACCCGAACCATTATTGTCAACTTTTGTATCTACTGCGTCTGCGAGTCCATCTCCATCTGAGTCTACCATCGTCGTAGGATCGCCAGGCGTTGCGTAAGCTACACGTCCGTCTCCGTCAGGGTCTGTACCACCTGCTTCGATGATGTCTGAAATTCCGTCGTTGTCAGAGTCCAAGTCCTGGCTGTTGACGATACCATCTCCATCAAAATCTTCCTCGATATACACTTCAAAGTTGTCAATGAAGTTCCCTACACTTGAGCGTCCTGAACCTGTACTAATGGCGTTGAAAGAAAATCTGATGGTACTACCTTCAGTTACTGTATAAGAACCAGAGTAGCGCTTCCATGCCTTGGTATCTGTGCCTACACGCGCTACCTCTGTTTGGTTACCGACAGGTCCGATCAAAATATTCATAGAGTCTACACCTTTTCTGGCTCGGTGACTGATAGCCCAGCGGATGACACCTGGACGATCAAAATGTACATCCTGATATAGTTCTGCGTTTGAGAACGCGTTGATTTCTGCGTGATGTCCGTTGCTGTGAGAGGTGACGCGTCCAAAACCAGATTCCCAGACTTCGATTCGATTATTAGAAGCACTAGTATTCCATCCTGGGATGTCTGACTCATAGAGTGCCATGGCACGCTTGGGCGCTCTACCCCATACGTGTGTAGCTTTGGAAGGATCGAGTTCTTCAAAGTCTCCATTGACAAGCGTGATGACGTAGCTGCCTTCTTCGCTATCTGGAATTCCATCATTGTCGTCGTCAAGATCCAGATCATTTGTGATTCCGTCACCATCTACATCGTCAGGGGTGATACCTGTGTTGTGATTGGTGGCATAGAAAAGAATACCTGCGAGCATCAGGGTTAGGATCCCTGATCCAAATACTCGCTTGATAGAAGTACTTACAGTAGCATGGGGGTTGTTAGATTGTCTTAGTCTAAGTGAACTCATAAATCTCTTTTGGCTAATATCGATTCTTGTTATGTCACAAATGTGCTTCGATTTATGGATTATTTAATTACGAAAATATGAAAAATGCAACATTTGCACATTTTTATCAATGGTCTTACCCTTTTTTCGTATTTGCTGGAGGTGAAATGAAGGAGAGAGAATCTGAAATAAAGAAAGTTACTCGTAGAAGGATAAGTAGTATTTGATGTTTAAAAACCTGAAAATCAATCTATTGTATCTAGGTTTGTGTAATGAAAAGAATTCATTTCCATGTTCGCGAGTAATCTTCTAGTTCTTCCGCTTTCTTCTTGTCTGAATTTCATTAATTTTTACTATATTCATTCAATATATAGCAATATTTATGAAATATAAATTATTATATGCCGTATTTTTTCATATTTGATCTACTTTCTTACAAATGGAAGCCCTGACTTATCGTTTTTTTTTCAAAAAATGATTCACTGTCCCTTCATGAGGGCTTGTGGACTTAATTGACGTAAGGATGCGTATCTATTTCGCCTGAGTGATCGTTTTTTGGTAGGATTTCTTCGATCAATAACACAAATGAGGAGATAAACGGACTGTACGATAGGAAAGAAAGGGCGAAAATGAGGGTAATGTGACCAAAATTATCTATCAAAAAGAAAAATGAGCCATCCCGATACCCAGGATGACTCATACTTATGAGGAATATATTCTGTTGCGATCTATTGATCTAAGACTTGAGCAAGTCCACACTGCGGTGGATGAAGTCTGTCAACTCTTTCCCTGTCAGCATTCCTTGTCCCAGGAGTGCCAAATCCAGCAGCTCTTTCGCCATGGCCGCATTGTCTTCGGTATCTACCATCGCCGTGATCAAAGGGTGTTGGATATTGATGACGACATTGATGCTGTCTGGCATATCCTGCATGAAGGCATTCTGGCCACCGACGGCTGCCATATCTTTCATGCGACGCATGAATTCTGGGCGCGTGATCATCACAGGAAGCTGGCCTTCGCCGAGCTTGGCCAACTGGACACTCCAAGTTTGCTCCGAGACAGTACCCGTAAATACTTCTTTGATCTTATTTTCCTGATCCTCTGTCAGCGTCAGACCTTCGTCCTCTTCTTTATTGTCCTCTTCTGCTTTGGGGATGAGCTTATCCACTGTATCGCTGTCTACCCGTACAAATCGTACTTTTTCCAGCTTGCGCTCCAAAGAATCAATGAAGTGGTTGTCGATCACGCCTTCCATCGCTAGGGTGTCGTAACCTGCTGCCTCAGCCGAGCGGATGAACATATCCTGCTCCTTGCGATCACTTGTATATAAGAAGATCACATTCTCGTCTTTGTCCGTCTGATTCGCCGCGACCTTCTCTTTGTATTCATCAAAAGTGAAGTTGTTATCGTCTACATTCTGTAACAACGTAAACTTCTCCGCTTTTTCTGCAAACTTCTCGTCGGTGATCATGCCATACTTGACAAAGGCGCTGATATCCTTCCATTTTTCCTCAAACATCGCCCGATCATCAAAAAAGATCTCCTTGAGCTTGTCTGCGACCTTACGCGTGATGTAGCCAGAGATTTTCTTGACGTTGGGATCTCCTTGTAGGTAGGAGCGTGATACGTTGAGTGGGATATCAGGAGAGTCGATCACCCCCTGAAGGAGCATCAGATAGTCGGGGACAATCTGGCTGACCTCATCTGTGATGAATACTTGTCGAGAGTAAAGCTGGATATTGTTGCGTCGAGGATCTATGTCTTGACGAATCTTGGGAAAATACAGGACACCCGTGAGGTTGAAAGGATAGTCTACATTGAGGTGAATCCAAAAGAGGGGCTCCTCTGCCACAGGATAAAGCTCGCGGAAGAAATCCAGATAATCTTTGTCTTCCAAGTCGGTAGGCGATTTACGCCAGATGGGATTGGGATTGTTGATCACTTCATTTTCGAAGTGAATCTCAATCGGTAGGAACTTGGCGTAGCGGTTCAAGATCGTGCGGATGCGCACGTTTTCGAGATAGTCTTCGGCATCTTCTGCAATATGCAAGATGATGTCTGTCCCACGTCCCTCGCGCTCCGTGGGCTCAAGGCTGTACTCGATGCTACCATCGTTGATCCAGCGGACAGCTTCTGCGCCTTCCTGGAAAGATTGGGTGATCACCTCTACTTTCTCTGCTACCATGAAAGCGGAGTAGAAACCCAGTCCGAACTTCCCAATGATGTCGCCGTTTTCGCTTGCGTCCTTATATTTTTGAATGAATTCCTCTGCACCAGAGAAAGCCACTTGGTTGAGATATTTTTTGACCTCATCCCCTGTCATTCCCAGTCCATTGTCTGAGACTGTCAGCGTTTTGGCTTCTTTGTCGAGTGTAATCTCCACTTTTAGATCTCCCAGCTCCTCTTGAAACTCACCCGTTCTGGAAAGGTGCTTCAGCTTCTGAATAGCGTCCACTGCATTGGATACCAACTCACGAAGGAAAATTTCCTGCTCTGAGTATAGAGAGCGTTTGATAATGGGAAATATATTCTCCGTACTAACAGAAATGTTGCCTTTTTCCATGTTCATATGCGTTTAGCAGTCTTATATGATTGCGTGTTTGAATGATTTTTGTCTAAACGCCATGGAACAAAGAAAATACCGAAGCACAAGAAGGTGACAGAATGTCAGTTTATTTCTCACATGTGCATGAGTTGAAATCTATCGTGGCAGTTTATCAGACGCTTACGACACGCAATTCCTCATTAGTACTCATGATTACCCATCTTTATTTAAATGAAAAGCTGTAGTTTTTAATTATCAATAATCTCTATAGATTTTGTAGATTAATAATCTCATTTAACACTTAAACAACCCAAAACATGGCGACATATGCACATCCCGAGGTCTTGGTATCGACCGACTGGGTTTTAGCACATCACAAAGATGAGAATGTTCGGATCATCGAGGTAGATACCGATACTACGGCTTACGATCAGGGACATATCCCTGGAGCAATTGGCTGGAATTGGTACACCCAGCTCTCGGATCAGTTGACACGTGACATCATCGGTCAAGCGGACATGGGGAAGTTACTGAGCGAGAGTGGCATCAAGCCAGACACGACCATCATCCTCTATGGTGACAACAACAATTGGTTCGCGGCATGGGCTTTTTGGCAGCTCAAGATCTACCAGCATGCGGATGTACGTTTGATGAATGGAGGACGGAAGAAGTGGCTGGCTTTGGACCTCCCTCTGAGTACCGAAGCGCCTACCTACGCGGGTACGCACTATGAGGCTCCTGCGCCTGATATGAGCATCAGAGCTTACTTGCAGGATGTCATGGCCACACTAGGTAAAAATGACACTGCCCTGATTGATGTACGGAGTGCCGATGAGTTCACGGGTAAAATCCTGGCTCCTCCAGGTCTCCCTGAAACCTGCCAGCGAGGCGGACACATTCCTGGTGCGAAAAATATCGGATGGGCGACAGCAGCCAATGAAGACGGGACTTTTAAGGGTTTTGAGGAATTAAAAGATCTGTATGCCTCGCATGGCATCAACGGAGACAGCCAAATCATCGCTTATTGTAGGATTGGAGAGCGATCGAGCTATTCGTGGTTTGTAGCGAAGTATCTGCTAGGGTATGAGAATGCACGCAACTACGATGGTTCATGGACAGAGTGGGGCAATCTTGTTGCGGCACCTATCGAGAAGTAATCAACGAATAAACTCCATCCTGTATATGTACGGGATGGAGTCTACGGTATTTTCGCTAAGGAGAGAGCTTTCGGAGAAATGTTTGATCAGCAGATTCAAATGTATCGACTGAATGCAAGACCAAGACCTTGTAGGCTGAAGATTTGCCATGATGATCATTTTCAGTCTCGGGTCTTACCTCTTTGTATTTTTCGGAATACTTAAGTGAGAGGTAAAAAGGCTTCTAAAGTCATACTTGCATTCTCCTGACTCAAACGTAGTGAAATTCCTTTCGGGATCTGACCTCTTATTCAAGATTCGTCCTTTCCCAGCATCACCTTGAATCCTATCCTGAAAGTCTGTGTTCCCACCTGAAACCCATTGTCTACGCCTCTAGCGATGGAGGTAATCCCTTGATCCCATCTTCCAAAGATGCGCAGGATTCCTAAATTAATACCTGCTTCTATCGGAACCGCTAATCTGAGGGGACGATAATATGCGATGGGCGCACTCTCTATAGGATCTACCCCTACTCCTATGCCTTGGATCTCATTTATTCTTACGACTTGTCGATAGGATAATACAAAGCCCGATTGAAGGCCTGCTCCCACATACCATTTAGGTCTTTCCCATATATAGAGTGCGTGGACTCTGGGGCCCCATTCGATGATATTCGTAGGGGTAGAACCGATCTTTGAGCCTAAGAGATCTACAAATTCTAGCTCTGGACCTGTACCTGCATCTATTGTTGCCTCTATTCCCAATTGCAGTTTGTGTGCACCTGCGCCTATCAGGATTCCTCCTCCTCCTTGCCAACCCGCGAGTAAGGTATTCTCATTTGAAAATTGGCTCGCATTGATGGTGATAGCAGCTGTTGAGTAGAGGAAGGGCGTGATACGTTTTTGGCCGAAAAGTGGGTTATTCAATCCCATGTATAGGAAAAGGGAAACAGAAATCAGGAGAATACTTTTCATCTGAATCATGTTTTTATATGTATAGGAGAAGGGAAAACAGAAGAAGAATGATACGCGTTAAAACTTGATGACATCTACTGCTTGGGTAAGCTCAGGATTTGTAGTCTCTACCAGGAGACGGTAGTTACCTGCAGGTACATCGGCTATGTCAAAGGAGAACGTGGTATTGAAGGAAGGAGATATAACCACGCCGCTGTCTGGCTCAGGAATCAAATTCCCTTCAAATAGTAGCTCACGTGAGCTTTCTGCTCCTATAAGCCTAATTTCTGCTGCTGTTGAGTCTTGAAAAGTAATATTGACACCGAGTCGGTCCTCGACAGGATTGGGAAATATCAATACTGTCACAGCATTGTTGGTGGGCAACGGATCAGGTATACAAGCGATCAAAAAGAATAGGGCAACAAGAGTTATCCATTTCATGGGTTGAAATTTCATAGGGTATACACAACAAATTATCTTTCTATTATTCTAAACTAGGAGATAAGGGAAAGGGAAAGCATCCCAAACTTTTTACACAGGAAAAAGAAGTCTCTCATATCATGTTGGACATGAAGAAAATTCAGCTCTAAATAAGAGATGGTGAGTTCATCTGCTTTTCCCTACCTTTGCCGAAACTACCATACAAAAGAGACGCTGTGTACGATCCTGTATTATACCACTCGCTAGAACATCACCCTTCTATCCGCTCCCTTGCACAAGACGATGCTGTAAATCGCCAGTTTCTGCACCGATTCTATGCCAATCTTTATCACATTCGAAGATCTTATGACCAGCTATATGGGGGACATCCTGATGCTGATCGAGAGTTTGAGTTATTGATTGGGGATCTGACAGCGGCTTTTGGCGCGAGATCCCATGATCTTCGAAAGTTGGATCTAGAGCGTGTAGCATCGCCCGACTGGCTGCTCAGCGAGAAGTGGGTGGGAATGATGCTCTACGTCGATCGTTTCGCAGGAAATTTGCCAGCATTTCAGGATAAGATAGCGTATCTCGAGGAGTTGGGCATCAACTTGGTCCATCTCATGCCTTTGTTACAGTCTCCCGAAGGGAGCAATGATGGAGGCTACGCCGTTTCTGATTATCGCAGTGTGGATGCACGATTTGGGGACATAGACGATCTGCGTCAGACAGCGCATATGCTTCGATCCAAGGGGATGCTGATGGCCTTGGATATGGTCATGAATCATACATCCGATGAACATGCTTGGGCGCAGGAAGCGCGAAAAGGACATCCTCAGTACAAAGATTATTATTATTTCTACCCCGATCGGAACATACCTGATCAGTTCGAGCAGAACTTACCAGAGGTATTTCCCCATTCGGCTCCTGGCAATTTTACTTATATCAGGGAGCTACAGCAATGGGTCATGACCGTCTTTCACAATTATCAGTGGGATTTGAATTATCGCAATCCTAGGGTATTTCGGGAGATGCTCAAGGTCATGCTATTTTTGGCTAATCTAGGAGTAGACATCCTCAGACTGGATGCCGTAGCTTTTACATGGAAGGAAATGGGGACAGTCTCTCAAAATTTACCTCAGGCGCATACCATCCTGCAATTATTCAAGGCGTGTGCCCAAGTCGCCGCGCCAGGTGTAGCCTTTATAGCTGAGGCGATTGTGGCACCCCATGAAGTGATCAAGTATTTTGGCGAAGGTGAAAAGCGAGGACATGAATGTGAGGTTGCCTATCATGCGACCTTCATGGCAACACTTTGGGAAGCGCTCGCTACTGGCGAAGTCAATCTCCTCAATGTGAGTATCCAAGATGTACCGCAAAAGCCTGATCGCACCACTTGGATCACTTATTTACGATGCCATGATGACATCGGTTTGGGGTTTGAAGATGCACATATCCGATCCTTAGGGAAAGACCCTTACAGGCACAAGGATTTTCTGATAGACTTTTATTCGGGAAGATTTCAGGGTTCTACAGCCTTGGGTGCACCTTTTGCGCACAATCCCAAGACAGGAGATGCCAGGATATCTGGTTCTTTGGCGGCGCTAATTGGGTTGGAGCATGCCGAGCAATCGGGGGATCAAGCAGCGATCGAACGGGCCATTGATAAGTTTGTCATGCTGCATGGCATCATGCTGTCTTATGGAGGACTACCCATGGTATATTATGGAGATGAGACAGGGACGGGAAATGATCATACGTATTTGGAGAATCCTGATCAGTCTTATGACAATCGCTGGATGCATCGCCCGATCATAGATTGGAAAAGAGCAGCGAAGCGACAAGAGGAAGGCACGGTCACCCAGCGCACATTTGATGCCTTGCAGAAGCTGATTCTCCTGCGTAAAGCTTCGCCAGAGATGGCAGATCAGAACTCCGTAAGCGTCGAAACGAGCGAGAATCCTCACATCTTTGCCTATCTCAGGTGGCATCCCGAGGGCGCGCGCACGCTAGTCCTAGCCAATTTTCATCACCAAGTCCAACACGTCCATTATGCACTATTATATCGTTGTGGATTTGATCCTATACAAGTGATGGATAAGTTGACGGGCCAGCAACCTCAGACCTACTTTGACTCCATCCAGATGCGTCCCTATCAGATTTATTGGTTGACAGATAAGGGAACTTTTGGTGCTTTTCAGGATGCAGAAGAGATGAAAGTATTGAAGGAGAAGTTTGCTTGGGGGCGATAAAGGGATGAGCTTTTCCGTTTTAGTAAACATAACTTGCTCCCTATGCAGATCCGGATTGCCCACAGAGAAGATGTCATATACATCGTAGCCCTGCTCGCTGATGACAAACTCGGCCAGCAGCGCGAGCACTTTGAGGACCCGCTTCCCGAGCGCTACTATCGTGCGTTTGCGCGGATCGAAGCAGACTCCAACCAGCATCTTGTCGTCATGGAGCATTCCTCTGGACAGGTGATAGGCACACTTCAGTTGTCGATCATCCCTTATCTCACCTATCAAGGCGGGAGTCGTGCGCAAATTGAAGCGGTGCGCATCCACAAAGATTTTCGAGGGCAAGGGATAGGAGAAAAATTGTTTCTATGGGCGATTGCAGAAGCGGAGAAACAGGGAGCGCATTTGGTTCAACTCACGACAGATAAAAAGCGGCCCGATGCCCTACGTTTTTATGAGAAGTTAGGATTCAAGGCTACTCACGAGGGTATGAAGCTCCATTTTGTGTGAGTAGACAAGTAGAAAGAGGTCAGACATGCCACCCTTCCCCATTTCTTGGGTCTTTGAAATGAAGGACACACAGCACATGTGGAATGGAGGAGGGGTAGATTATCCATTTATGCTATAATCATCATGAAAAAACGCTTACTTCTGGCTTCGCTCGGCTTATTTTCCTTTGCCTTTGCTCAAACCTCATTTGAAAATCTCATCAACAGGAAAGGCGTGATTCCCGAACGTGTGGCAGCGCCATATTTTGGTGAGTTTGCCGCTTATCAATTGTCTGTCAAAGAAAAACTACGTGTCAATTCGAGGGATATCTTTCTTTTGATGTCTATGACTGATGGAGAATGCTATCAGGAAGGACTCTTTATGTTTGACCGCAGTGGAGAGTTTCTGGATGTAGTCGAAGTCACCAAAATCTGTAACAATGATGGTTCCTTGGCTTCGTACGAACAAAAAGAGATTGCCCAAATCTATACACCTGATCTACTCGTGGTTGTGAAAGAGCAGGTAGACCGTGTGACAGATCCAGAGAAGTTAGCTGAGGACCAGAAGCATTTGGCAGAGGGCTACAACTTTTTTGATGATGACGTCATCTTAGGAACCTCCATTGATTTTAAGGCTTATGGCCTAGATGAGTTTGGACGCTTGATAGAGTTTTGCGAATCGAGAAAAAGGGGAACCGATCGAGCCTATGGCTTTGCTTCTTGTGAGTTGCTCACCCCCGATCGCTTGTATGAATACGATCCGTATCAGCTTCGGCTCATGCGCAATGAGATATTTGCTGCCAAGGGGTACATTTTCCGCTCTCCAGATTTGAAGGAGTACTTCAGGGAGCAGACATGGTATAGAGGACGAAGTATAGACCTCAAGCAGATATCCGCTTCACTTTCTTCATTGGAGCGACGAAATGTAGCGACGATCCTCGCAGTGGAGCAGGGGGGCTAGAAGGAGGGGAAATAGATTTTGAAGGGGTACTATTTATCATGAAAGGTCATGCGTCGGATATCGCCATATTCATTATTTTTCACTCCATTCGCCTTAAATCTTCTTGATCTACGATTCTCCGATATTGAGAGATAGCGGTTTGCGCCAGTATCTCAAATCGTTTTTCCTTTGGTACTTTTCTTTCAATTAGCACTGAATTTAGGCTCTCAATATTAGTTAATACATGTAGCTGGCTGATCTCTGCAAAATCTCGGATGTTTCCCTTTTTAGCCAGATCTGGATTATTGGCTCGCCATTGTTTCGCAGTCATTCCGAAGACAGCCATATTAAGAAGATCTGCTTCATCAGCGTATATTATCCATTCTTGATCCTTCGAACCTTGGAGAGCTGGCAAGATGTGATCTTTTATTGTATCAGTGTGAAGTCTATAATTTACCTTTGTCAGGAACCGCTGATAATTCCATTCCTGGTTTAATCTGGCATTCTCTTCTTCCTTTAACCTTTGAAACTCTTTTATTAGGTAATACTTGAATTCTGGACTCAACCAACTGGCAAACTCAAAAGCAATATCCCTATGTGCAAATGTCCCTCCATAACGACCTCTTCTGGACTCAATGCTAATGATATTTGCTCGTTCAATTAGTTGTTTTGCAGACAGGTAATTTGATTCTTGAGCTAGTTCTAGTTTAATCCCCTGCATTTGATGGGGTTTAAATTCTGGATTATTTTCATTTTCCCACAACCCAGTAAGTTTAGTTGATGTATCAAATCTTTAGTACCACTACTAGATTTGACCTAAGGCTAAAGATATAAATATCGCGAATCGTCTCTTTACAAAGGGTTATTAATTTCTTCTTTCAGCTTGTCTTGCTCATTACTCTGTAACAAAAGTTTTATACTATAACTTTCGAGCTTAGTAACAGGTAATCTGGGGGGGCGTTGGGCTTGGAATTTGGAGATAGGGGCGGATTTATGCATTGGGCTGAAATTCCATCCCGAGATTCATCATCGGGATTGGTTCTTTTTCCCTAATAATCCCGAGTCTAATGCTCGGGACGCTGAAGGCGATGGCTTAATATTAAGAGACTTTTGTTACAGAGTACTCATAATAATAAAGAAAAGTCGTTTGAGATTCTACAATCTTGAACATTTTGACTAAAAAGTTACTGGCTAGGGAAGTATCTTTACCCCTACAATTTATCAACCCCAATGAAGAAACTACTCCTCATCCTCGCCCTTGTATTTTGTGTATCTACTTCCTATGCACAAGAAATTACGACCTACTATCTCATTCGACACGCAGAGAAACAGCGTACCGATCCCAACAACTACGATCCTGAATTGACAAAGGAAGGCCACGAAAGAGCAGAGAAGTGGGCACAGATTCTTCAAGATATCCCGCTTGATGCAGTATATTCCACAGATTACAAACGGACCATCAGCACAGCCCAACCTACAGCTAATGATCAGTCATTAGAGATTGCAAGCTATGATCCTAGAGAGCTATTCTCCCCCACTTTTCAAAAGGCGACAACAGGAAAGACGGTACTCGTCGTCGGACATAGCAATACCACACCCGTTTTTGTCAATAAAATTATTGGCCAGGAAAAGTACCCTCACATGGACGATGGAGACAATGGCAGCCTGTACATCGTGACCCTTGTAGGAAAAGCTGTAACAGATGTAGTCCTAAGAATGGATTAACCTTCTATGTTGCCTGCATCATACCCTTATAGGCCTTTTTTATCAGCTTGAAGGCCCAATCATAATGACTAGATGTGGCCGAAACGAGGTAGGCACCTAAAGAGGTGGAGCCTGTCCATTTGTATCTTTTCTTTTCAAACAGCTCCTCATCTGTATGCTGCCCAATCAAGGCATGCACGCGTTCGTGTGACCCTCTAAAGAGACGTAGCGTCATGTCCAAATCTGTTGATTGACATGCTTCCCAGATGTGCCGATTGAGTGCAGGGGTCGTTTTCCATGTATATCCTTCGGCTGGGATGGCGGGCTTTATGCCTTGCATTCCTTCTTCATACCAACGCAACATCATCAGGTGCCAATAGTACAAATGGCCCAACACATCCCGTACATTGCGGTTCATGGTGCCTTCGGGAAATTCAGAATTGAGTTCAGTATGAGAAAAGTCAGCCAGGAAAGACATGAGCTTGTCGAAGTTTTGCTGACTTTGGAGTAGGAGATCGGCTTTATTTTTGGGACGGGGCATAAGAATAGATTCAGGTTTTGAGCTTCATATTGCAGGAGAAAGATAGTGAATGGCAGCAATAGAGGATCAAACGATTGACAGTTGAAGGGTTGATTTTCGGCAGCTTTTGGGTAGATTCAATCTTTTGAGCATTCCCCGTACGAAACAAAGCTTTTTATGAAATATACCCTTAGCCTCTGGCTGATGCTCCTATTCGTGGGTGTCGCTTTTTCACAAGATTATTATTTTAAAGACAAAGGTCCCTTTAATCCAGATATTCCTACACCCCAATCATTCTTGGGGTATGAGATAGGAGAATATCATACGCGGCATGACCTAATGGTCTTGTATCTCCAACGCCTGGCAGAGTTGTCAGATCGGGCGCAAGTAGAAGTCTACGGATTCTCCCACGAGCGTCGCCCCTTGATCATGCTGACGATTAGTTCGCCCGAAAACCTAGATCAACTCTCTCAGATCAAGGAATCCCACCTCAAATTTGTCGATCCCGACCAAGAGCCAACCAATTATGATGAAGTGCCGATATTCGTCCAGTTGGGGTATAATGTGCATGGCAATGAGCCTTCAGGTGGAGAAGCGGCTTTGCTGACAGCTTACACACTTGTCGCTTCCGAGGGAGAAGAAGTAAAAAAATACCTAGAAAATGCAGTGATTTTCATTGATCCTGTCCTCAATCCTGACGGACGTGACCGCTTCACTCAGTGGGTCAATCAGTACCGGGCTAGCCCTCTCGTCGCCGACAAGTATGATGCTGAGCACAACGAGATGTGGCCCCGAGGCCGTACCAATCACTATTGGTTTGACCTCAACCGAGATTGGCTGCTGCTGGTACATCCTGAGAGTCAAGGAAAAATCAACTGGTACCACCAGTGGTATCCCAATGTCGTCACAGACGTTCACGAGATGGGGACCAATAGCTCCTATTTCTTCGAGCCGATGAAGCCTATTGGTTCCAAAGACCCCATCATGCCACGGGAGAACTATGAGGACCTCAATAACCTTTTTGCGACCTATTTTGCCAACGATCTGGACAGCCTGGGTTCCTTTTATTTTACTAAAGAAGCCTTTGACGGAACCTATCCTGGCTATGGGTCTTCCTATCCTGACTTGCAGGGAGGATTGGCGTTGTTATTTGAACAGGCAAGTTCGAGAGGACACCTGCAAGAGACCGATTACGAGGACATCACCTTTCCTTTTACTATCCGCAATCAGTATACTTCGAGTTTTGCGACGATTCGTGCCTCAGTGGAGAACAAAGCAACCCTTAGGAAGTACCAGCAGGCATTTTTCCGATCTGCCGTCGACGAGCTTCCTGACAATGGATTCAAAGCCTATGAGTTTGGGGATGCCCACGATATGAATCGCAACAAGGCTTTCATCGAAATGCTGTTGATGCATAAGATCAAAGTATATCGGAAGGGAGATCGCTTTGTCGTTCCAGTAGCTCAACCACAAAGACGGATGGTACAGACTGTCTTTGAAACCTATCGCGAATATCGGGACTCCGTCTTTTACGATGCCTCTGCTTGGTCCGTCGCCAACTGCTACAACATGCAGTACCAAGGTGTGAGAAGCTTCAATGGAGAAGAAGAGATCACCAATGTCAAGGATTTGGTAAAAGTGGAGAAGGTACAACCCGCTAGTTATGCGTATATCCTGGATTGGAACGACTACTATGCGCCCGCAGCGACTTATCACATGCAGGCCAAAGGCTTAAAAGTCGCTTCAGCTTTCAAAGGATTCAAAGCCAAAACGCAGGATGGAGAGCAATCTTTTTCTCCAGGTGCCATCATGATTCCTGTCAGTCGTCAGTCCGAGTCCGCCAAGGAAGTCTTCCGTATTGTAGCGGAGGCCCAAAAGACATTCAATATCCCTGTATATGCAGTAAATGGAGGTTTTAGCCTAGAAGGGATCGATCTGGGGAGCCGATATTTTGAAGTGCTCGAAAAGCCGAAAGCCCTCTTGTTGATAGGCGATGGAGTCAGTTCTTATGAGGCGGGTGAGGTCTGGCATCTATTGGATACACGCGTGAAAATGCCGATTACGAAGGTGCAGATGCGCATGTTTCCACGGGTAGAGTTAGAGCGATACAATACACTTGTCATGGTGAGTGGCAGCTACCGCCAACTCGATTCGACTCAGCGCGCGCGGATCGCAAATTGGGTGAAGCAGGGACATACTTTGATCACGAGTGCGGGTGCTTCTGCATGGGCCATTCAAAACAAAATCGTAAGGGAGAAAATCACGATAGACAAGGCAAAGAAGAAACCTGCTGTGAAGTCCTTGCCTTATATTTCTGCATCAGAGCACCTGGGAAGAGAACAAGTAGGAGGGGCTATTTTTGAAGTAAAACTAGACTTGACGCATCCCCTGGCATTTGGATATCAGAATGAGAGCCTACCTATCTATAAAAACAATGAGGTTTTCCTTCAGCCTAGCACCAATCCCTATGCTACGGTAGCCAAGTATACGGAAGAGCCTCATATTGATGGGTATATTTCCAAGCGCAATTATGAGACTTTCCTCAAACCCTCTGCTTCCGTCATTGTCAGCCCTCTTGGTAGAGGCCGCGTGGTGATGTTTGCAGATAATCCTAACTTTAGAGGCGTATGGTATGGGACCAATCGACTATTCCTGAATGCCCTATTTTTAGGAGAGCACATTCGCGTACCTAGATAAGTAGATCTCATCATGCACCGTAGATACAACCAAAATGGATGTATCTACGGTGTTTGGTGCATCTACATCTACTTAAAAAAACGCTGTAAGATAGTGAAGAGCTTAGAAGGATCAACCTTTTCTAATGGATGAGGTGTATCTGAAAGTAAATGAAACTCACCTTGAGGTAAGTGTTGGGCTACCCGTTGGGATTCTTCCTGTGTCACCATTTGGTCTTGATCGCCCAACATAATATGCACAGGGATTTTGATTTGAGACAGGGTATCCGCTGACAATATGGGGTTTCTACCTAGATCAGTCATTAAATTCGCAGTATAATTGACAATATTTTGCCAATTCAATTCTCCATGCCTGTTAGCCAAAATCTCAGCGAATGCAGGAACCTTCTCCTGGATTTTTTCTGGATTAAGCTTTCGTGTCTCTTGATGAGCAATGGCTGGACTCCATTCAAACTTTGTCCCTAAAGTCACGATTTGATCAAATAAATCAGGTCGCTGAAGCGCACTTATAAGCGCCACATATCCTCCCATACTGTATCCAAAAATATGTGTGCCAAAGAGCGAGCGCTCGTCCATCCATTGAATCAAATACGTGGATAAGGAAGAAATGGTCATAGGCGTGTGGTCTCCTGCTAAACTTCCATGACCAGGAAAGTCGATCGTAAGTACTTGATTTTCTGTAGGCCACTTGTCCAATAGGGGTTGGAAAAGTGTGGCAGTGCCTAAGGCACCATGGAGGAGAATAACAGAAGACATGGACATGGGTATTTATACGCATTTTACTGGTATTTATGCCTAAAATCCAGTCTCATGGTTTTTATTTTCAAGAGGAAATTTAATTTTATGGTAAGGATCAATTCGGGGTAGAAGACTTTTAACATTCCTGCGTGATTTGTTCAAGTGCAAATTGCGAAATGTGAAAAAAATCCTTAAGTTGATTTACCTGCTTATTCTAATCCCTTGCCCTTTTTCTGGCGTTTCTGCACAGCCAATAAACTACATGTGCTTTCATATCTCGACTTGATCGAGACGGGGCCTCTATGCCTTTATATACACCATCTACAACCAACTTATGGAGCTCTTTATGTCCTCCCTGTCAGAGAACCTAGCCTTTTATACAAAGGTATTTGTGATGGACACACACGCCCAATCACACAAGACATGGGATCTACTGCAACTTTGTAAACCCTAAACCATGAGATGACCGTGCCTATTTGTGCTCCATGATAGGGACGGCCATTTCTTCCTGTAGAGAAGAATAGCAGATGGGTCTGCTTGGCAGATTTAGGACGATAGAAGGTGTGTATATGGATGGTGGCTTCTGAAGCGCCCATATCCTAGGTATAGGATACTACACGCAATTTCATTTATCAACTATATACAACTTATTCTTATGGAACCCTTTATCGGAATGATCGTTCAGTTTGGCGGAAACTTTGCTCCTCGTGGTTGGGCTCTTTGTGATGGCCAGATACTTCCTATCGCTCAGAACCAGGCCCTTTTTTCTATCCTGGGGACGACTTATGGAGGAGATGGTCGTACGACTTTTGCCTTACCCGAACTACGCGGTCGCTTCCCTATGCACCCTGGAAATGGCCCTGGACTAACGGATCGTCGTCTAGGTCAAAGAGGTGGAGTAGAACAGCATTTCCTGACAGTCAACCAACTTCCTGCTCATAGCCACGGTGCGACAGGTACGATCAGAGTATTTGCAGATGGAGGAAATCAAGATGAAGCATCTGGACATAACTTTGCCAACGCAGAGTCTGATCTCTACACAACTTCTCCAACAAATGCGCTGATGACGGCCAACAATGTAGACGTTACAGTCGGCAATACAGGAGGAGGACAGAGTGTCGAAAACATTCCCCCTTTCCAGTGCATCAACTTCATCATTGCCCTTCAGGGTACTTTCCCTTCTCGCAACTAATGTGACGAGACACTTTTTTATTCTCCCTTTTTTTTACCCCATACAACTTAATATTATATGGAACCCTTTATCGGAATGATTGTCCAATTTGGCGGAAACTTTGCTCCTCGTGGTTGGGCCCTCTGTGATGGCCAATTACTTGCTATCTCACAGAATACTGCGCTCTTCTCTATTCTCGGGACTACCTACGGCGGAGATGGCCGTACGTCATTCAAGTTGCCTGACCTGCGTAGTCGTTTGCCTATGCATCCTGGAAGCGGCCCTGGTTTGACACCTCGCAGACTGGGACAGATGGGCGGTGTAGAGCGTCACTACCTAAACGTCACCCAACTTCCTGCGCACAGTCACGGCGCTACAGGTACGATCAAAGTATTTGCAGATGGAGGAAATCAAGATGAAGCATCTGGGCATAACTTTGCCAACGCAGAATCTGATCTCTACACGACTTCTGCGGCAAATGCGCTGATGACGGCCAATAACGTGGACGTGACAGTAGGATTGACAGGTGGCAATCAACCTGTAGAGAATATTCCTCCTTTTCAGTGTATAAACTACATCATTGCGCTTCAAGGAACCTATCCTTCTCGTAGCTAGATAAGCGCTTACACATCACAGACATATGGACTGCTCGTGCCTTTGGTACGGGCAGTTTTTTATGCCAGGTAAGCAGAGATTTGATCATCCTTGATCTCTACCGTGACGTATTGTTTGATGGTGGTAGCAAGGGTCAGACCCGTAATATCTGATGCTATGGGCAAGCTCCTATGCCCGCGATCGATTAAGACAGCCGTACGAATCGTCTTGGGAAAAGCATGCAAAAGGATCGAAACGACGTTGAGTAACGTGCTACCCTTGAAGAGCACATCATCTACTACGAGTAGGGGCTTCTCGTACAAGTCTTCGACAGAGGCTTCTAGCTCGATACCGATGGAAGGTGCATTTGTCTCGCGATCCAGATGCGCTTGGATGTACACCAGGGAAAGCGGACTGATCTCTGCAAGTAGATCCACCAGCGCTTGAGCGATATATCCGCCTCGTTCATCTATGCCTATGATGAGCAGTTCTTCTTCCCCATAATGTGCTTCATAAATCTCGAACGCCATCCGCTTAAGGCGATGCTGTACTGAGGCATGATCCAAGATCTGTAGTGGCTGATTTTCCATATGGAAGCAGTTCTCGTCTGTGTAACTTAAAGCAAAGATAGGAAAATTGAGATCAGAAGTTAGACAGACTGAAGAGAAGAAATCACACCTTTTTAAAAGGATATATTTGAGACTCAGCGCGCATTTCCGTAATTCGCGAGAAGGAAAATCAGAACAGGAGCAATTTTTTTGAGCAATGAAGGAAAAGCAATCGTGGATTTTGTGGTTGGGGCTGTCCACTTTCGGGGTATTGGCTGTGTACTCCCTGATTTTTTTCAAGGAACGTGCCCTTTTTTCGGATGCAGGTTTTCATCTCTTTCTTTTCTGTGAAGAAAAGGCCCCGCAGATCTTTCACTATCGCTGGCCCAATATTTTCACCCAAATTCTTCCTCTCGCGGCCATTTATCTCAAATTTCCTCTGAGTACTGTCGCGCAAGCCTATTCTTTGAATATGGTCTTGTATCATATGGCCTTCTTCCTCCTGACGTATCGCCTGCTCAAGCGACCCAAAGAAGCCTTGGGCATCGTCCTCTCTGCCGTCCTTATGGTCAATGATCAGTTTTATTGGATGCAGACCGAACTACCCTTGGGATTGGCCTTTCTGTTCTTCACTTGGGGGCTCTATGGGTTTTTGAAAGAAAGAGACTTCTATGGAGGATATGGATGGGGAATATGGGCCTTGGCAGCTTTTGCCTTGGTCTCCTATCATACCCTTCTGGTGCTTCCTATGTTGTTTATCATGGTCTGGGAAGTGCTAGATCTATTTTTGAAGAAGGATAGAAAACAGCTGAGAATTGCCATTCTTTGGGGAACTATCTACGCGATTTCCTTTGTCATTTACCGTATCTTTTTCACTGATTCTTATGAACAAGGCGTCCTTTCCCAGCTCAAAAATATTCCTGAGTTTCTACCTCGATTCTTTGAATTGAAACTCACCCAGCAGTTTTGGGGATGGCTCCCGACTAAGTATCTCATGCTCGTCGTATTTCTGCTAGCCAATACCTTTCTACTGGTTCGTGCGCGTAGGTATTTGTTTGTAGTGCTCACCTGGGGCTTTCCCATTGCGTTTCTTTTGCTGTCACATGGGACATTCCCCTTCGATACGCGTCAGTTTTTCTTGGACAATATTTATTCCGTCATGGGGACCGCGATGATTTGGGCCTTTTTGCAGCATGGAGAAAAACTCTGGGAGAAGAAACAATTAGTGGGAATCTGTCTTACGCTATGTATAGTGTTCAGCTTGGGACGGATTTACTGGCAGGGTGGATACTATCAGGAGCGACTGGATCTGAATCGGAAGTTGATGGCGTATGCAGAGGAAAAATCCATTGACAAACTCATCATTCCTCACAACTTGGACCTTGAATTTACTTTTGAATTGAGCTGGGGCGTGCCGTATGAAGTATGGGGCTTATCGACCATAGAACAAGGAGAGGCAAAGTCTATCCTGGTGGCAACCAATCCACCTGAGTTTGAGTGGTTAAAAAATGAGCGTGCGCGCTTTGCTCAACTATGGTCGAGTTATGAGTACAAAAATCTAGATCCTGTGTATTTCCCTTTTTACAATGACAGTATAGGCTATCAATACGTAGACTGGGAGGTTTTCGGAATTCCTCGCACAACGCGATATCAGTAATAGACTTGCATCAAATTAGGGTAGCATTCTGATTAAGATTCCGTTGTTTTTCCTCTTCATTCTCTTCATCTTTGTTTACTATCACATCAAGAAATTCATATGTCTGAATCGATATTGACCTCTAGGGATTTGGCTTTTGAGATGATTGCCAAAGAAGAGCGCCGCCAGAAAGAAGGCGTAGAGCTCATCGCTTCTGAAAACTACGCTTCGGAAGATGTCATGCGGGCTACAGGAAGTGTGTTGACGAACAAATATGCAGAAGGACTTCCAGGTAAACGCTACTATGGAGGATGTCAATTCGCCGATGAAATCGAGAACCTCGCGCGTGACCGTGCCAAGGAGCTTTTTGGAGCTGAGTGGGTCAATGTGCAGCCACACTCAGGTGCGCAAGCCAACTCTGCCGTCATGCTGGCCCTGCTCAATGCGGGTGATACCATCATGGGCTTTGATCTCTCGCATGGGGGACACCTGACACATGGTTCACCTGTCAACTATTCGGGGAAATTGTATCGTCCTGTATTCTATGGTGTGCAAGAAGATACGGGTCTCATCGACATGAATGTGGTTCGTGAGATCGCACTGAGAGAGAAGCCCAAGTTGATCATCACAGGTGCAAGTGCCTACAGTCGTGACTGGGATTATGCGGCTTTCCGCGAGATCGCCGACGAGATCGGAGCCATGCTGATGGCGGATATTTCACATCCTTCTGCCTTGATCGCCAAAGGCTTCCTGAATGATCCCCTGCCACACTGTGATTTGGTGACGACGACGACACACAAGACACTGCGTGCGACACGTGGAGGATTGATCATGGTGGGCAAAAATAAGCCCAATCCATTGGGTATCACGACGCGCAAGGGCAAGGTCAGAACCATTGGATCTATCTTAGATAGTGCGGTCTTCCCCGGTACGCAGGGAGGCCCCTTGATGCATGCAGTTGCAGGTAAAGCTGTCGGATTTGGTGAGGCCCTTCGTCCCGAGTTTAAAACATACATCGGGCAGACGATCAAGAATGCCCATGTCCTAGCCGAGGAGATGGTCAACCGTGGGTACAAAGTCATCTCAGGTGGTACAGATAACCACTTGATGTTGATCGACCTTCGTCCCAAGTATCCAGAGTTGACAGGTAAGTTGGCCGAAGCTGCGCTTGTGGCAGCAGACATTACGATCAATAAAAATATGGTGCCATTTGACTCACGTAGTCCGATGGTGACGAGTGGAATTCGTTTGGGTACACCCGCCATCACGACAAGAGGATTGAAGGAGGGCGATGTACGCCAGGTTGCGGAGTTCATCGACCGTGTGCTAGCCGATCCTGAGAATGAAAGCGTCATCTCCGCCGTACGTGGCGAGATCAACGAATACATGGGGGAGTTTCCGCTTTTCCAGTGGTAATCGAGCCATACATTTTGTGCGAGATAGAGTGGACCTTCGGATGTGAAGGTCCCTTTTTTGTATATTAAGGCCAGAAAAGGTAGGGCAGAGGGGATAGAGTCGTTTTACAAGTATACAAACAGCAGAATCATGGCTACTGATCAATCATACGTTCGAGAAATAAAAAGCTATGGATGGGAGGACTTAAATGAACTCTGGGAACTTATTATTTCTGGTAAGATAGGATCGCATGGTTGGGGAGAAGGAAGAGCTTTCGAATACTTCATTATAAGGGCTTTTGAACTCAGTGGAGCGGAGGTGGTTTATCCATTTGAAACTAAATATCACGACATAGTATTGGAACAGAGCGACGGCATTATTTATGCTCAAAATCAAGTATATTTAGTAGAATGCAAGGATCAATCAAAGAATATAAATTTTGATGCGATCGCTAAACTAAAAGTTCGTCTACAACGCAGACCTCAAGTTATGTTAGGGAGTATTTTTAGTACAAAGGGTTTTACCGAACCTGCAATTATGTTGGCAAATGTTGCGTTTCCATCCAATATCATCCTATGGAAACTCGACGATATTACATACGCTTTGAAAGGGCGGAACTTCACAGATGGAATGTATCAGAAGTTTAAGGAGCTAGTAAAGCATGGAATAGGAGATTACGATATAAATGTAGGGACTATATGAGTATACAGGATACATACTTATTCACGGAAGGCAATTTTGATGCAGATTTAGTCCAAAAAATCCTTCCAGACGAGATCAATGCAAAGATCAAAATTGTATCTGCTGAAGGTTATTCTAATCTTTTGTCGAAGGCACGATCTCTGTTGATTCATAAGCCTGAGAGCAAAATTATTCTCGTGTTGGATGCTGATGTCTCATCCGATGAAGAGGTAAATGAGAAAATTTCATTTATCCAGACATATTTGAGTGTAGTAGCTGCAGCTGATCGCTTTGAAGTGTTTCTACAAGTTCCTGAGATAGAATCTATCTTTTTGGAAGATAAAGATCTTGCTGAAGAGATTGTAAGAACCTATGCATTGAACCCCGATTTCAAAGGAACAGATTTCAAGCTATCGGACCTAGAGTTTGAGTTTGCAAAAGAAAAACCAAAAAAGAGCTTGGAGCGTCTTTTGGGAGGAGAAAGGAACCTGAGGGCATTGATAGAATCTGATTTGAGTGAAGAGTTCGTAATAAAGATCAGGAAGCTAGATTTTCCTCAAAAACTGATCAAATACATTGAACAGCTAAGCTTAGATACAGCAGCTTAAATTTGATATAGGAATTCATATAGAGAATTTCTTAAAACCCCTAACTTTGTCCCTGCGTTTAAACGCTAGGAAGCTAGGAAGCTAGGAAGCTAGGAAGCTAGGAAGCGCTCAAGAGAGCAAAATGTGAAGAAGTCGACTTTCAAATAGGATATACGTGGCACTGGTAGGTAAATTCAAGAAGAATCGCAACAAAGGAAAGAAGAAAGAACCCAAGTTGAAAGAGGGGGAAAT
>JBCBFT010000017.1:0-88644 GCA_038527485.1 Bacteroidota bacterium | reverse complement strand
CTGGAACAGCCTTAGTTTGAAGGATGTTACAACTCAAACTTATAGCGCTCTCCAGTTACTTTTGCACCTTTTTTTGACCCAAATACACAATCAGACCTACTGTTAATTCGCATAAAAAATACAATCCTGCTTCTTTAACCGAGTCTCTACCCATTCGCAAAATGAAATTTCATCAACTTCCTTCATTTTTATGCTTTTTTTTATCAACTATGCACCTTCTTTAGTAAAATTTTATGTCAAACGGTATGTCCCACCTCCTCATGGTATATACCTTTAGCATGGAGGCATTTAGACAAAGGCTCCTTTGGTTTGTAAAGGGGGCATCGTATTGAAATCATAGGATTATCCTCATATTTACCTAATATTACTTCTGCAAGTAAACTTGCCATACTCACACAGAATTAACTCGACTAACATGAATACCCGAGCAATCATTACTGCCGTTGGTGGCTATGTTCCTGAAAAAGTGTTGACCAATGCCGATCTGGAAAAGATGGTAGATACCAATGACCAGTGGATACGCGAAAGGACTGGTATAGAGGAAAGAAGGATACTAGACTCCAACAGAGCAACTTCTGATATGGGCGTGGAAGCCATCAAGGACTTGATGAGTAAGCGTAATATTCAGCCAGAAGAAATCGATCTCATCATCTGTGCGACAGTATCTCCCGACCACATATACCCAGCGACAGCCAATATCATTGCCCACAAAATCGGAGCGAAAAACTCCTGGGGATTTGATATGAATGCCGCTTGTGCAGGCTTTTTGTTTGCCCTCCAAACAGGCTCACAATTTATCCAGGCAGGTACCCATAAAAAGGTATTGGTAGTCGGAGCCGACACCATGAGCATGCGTGTAGATTATCGAGATCGCAATACATGTATACTCTTTGGAGATGGAGCAGGTGTGATCTTGCTTGAGCCTAGCACAGAAGAGATAGGGATCATGGATGCACAGCTGTATGTAGATGGGGGAGGTGCAGAATATCTCATGCAACCAGCAGGGGGAAGCGCCATGCCCACGACAGTCGAAAATGTGCGCGAAGGGAAGCACTACATCTACCAAGAAGGTCGTACGGTTTTCAAGCATGCGGTCTCAGGTATGGCAGACGTCACAGAGGAAGTCATGAAGCGAAACGGATTGACAGGAGACGATGTCGCTTACCTTGTCCCACATCAGGCCAACAAGCGCATCATCGACGCGACCGCTAAGCGTGCCAACCTCTCGGCAGACAAAGTCATGGTCAATATCATGCGCTATGGAAATACAACTTCAGCGACGATACCACTCTGTCTGTGGGAATGGGAAAACAAACTTTCCAAAGGTGACAATCTATTGTTGGCTGCTTTTGGAGGAGGATTTGCCTGGGGTTCTATTTATGTAAAATGGGCCTACGGAGAAAAATGATAAGCTTGAGACTTCTTATGTGCTTTATAGCCTAAGTTTCTTGTTATCTTGTTTCTATCTTTTCTACATGATGAATAGAAATGAAAAGTGGCCTTTATATGAGAAAGTCTCTTTCTAGATTTAAGATATATGCTCAAGCCCTGTTTCCACTTCTGGGAACTGGGCTTTTGCTTTCTTTCCTGATTAGCAGTTGCAGTTGGGAAGATGATGCGCAGTTTATACCCGAGACGCAGGAAGTCTACATCCTGGTAGAAGAAAATGATCCTTCGTCCCAGATACTTTATCAAATTGTGGATACCCAAGTCATCCCTTTCCTCCCTGGAACAGATGTGACTGACATCGATGGAGCAGATACAGAGCTTTGGGTGTGTGTGCAAGGACAGGTACGTGTGTATGATGCAGATAGTCAGGAAGAACGGAGTTGGCGCGAACAAGACTTCGAAGCAACTGCCGTAGTTGTAGGTGAAACGACCGTCTTGCTTTGCGATAGTATAAACGATCAACTGGTGTTTCTGGATCGCCAGAACCTTATAGAAGAAAGTAGAAAATCTCCAGTCATCTCTCCCCAACTTCCCTTCTACAAAGCAGGTAAATTTTATCTGGTAGAAAACGACAGTACCCTACGCGTCTATCAAGAGACCGCTTATGCATTAATTCGTACGCTCCCTTTTCCTTTACCCATCTCAGACATCTATACCAATGATCGAGCGGACTTATTCTTAGGACATCTATCAGACAGTACGTACCGAGAAACAATGCTAGACGTGAATGGACTTCAAATATTGAGGCAAACAGAGGAGATGAACTATACCAAAAGGAGGTTATCTCCTTATCCAAGGGCCAACTTTGGTAAGGAACTCCAAGGAAATCTGCGGCTATTTTTAGATCAGCGTGTTTCAAATACGGTTCAAGCACAGGACTTTGAAGCAGATTTTTTGGAGGCAGAAGTCTATTATCTCGCACAGGATACCCTTTCTAGATATGATTGGTTTGAGAAAACGATTCACACCTATCCCATCTCAGGAAGCAAAATCCTAGGCTTTCATACTTATATTGAGTATCCCCAACTTTAATTCTCCTGAATTTTCTTAACTTGCCTGCCGTTTAAGCAAAGGAATCAAAAACTTCAGCTAAATAAGGAAATATTATTAGTTGATTTTACCCAATTTTCACACTTATGGCAGGCATTTCAGATCTACGTAAAGGTCTCTGTATCAGATACAACGGTGATATTTATACCGTTCTTGAAACACAGCACGTAAAAAAGGCCAGAGGTGCCGCATCTATGCGTGCGAAGATCAAGAGCTTGACGTCTGGGAAGATCATTGAAAATAACTTTCAGGCGAGCGCCAATATCGACGTCATCCGTGTAGAGCGTCACAAGTACCAATACTCTTACCAGGATGGTGACAGTTTGATGTTCATGCACTTGGAAACTTTCGAGCAGATCCCTATCGGGCAAAAATTGATCGACAATGTGGAGCTCATGCTGGAAGGCGATGAAGTAGATGTTTTGATCAATACAGAAAATGATTCTCCCCTAACTGTAGAAATGCCACAGTACGTCATCAGAGAAATCATCTATACAGAACCTGGCCTGAAGGGGGATACGGCAACAAATACGTTGAAGCCTGCGAAAGTCGAAAGTGCCATCAACCAAGATGGAGCAGAAATCCGCGTTCCTCTGTTCATCAATACAGGAGATAAGGTCAAAATCGATACTGCTTCCAAGTCTTACATGGAAAGAATGAAATAATTGCGACTCCCATACAGGTAAGTAAATCGAGGGGTTCACTTCTCTCCTATATTTTACCTGATGATAATCATTTGCAACTTCTCCACGATCACATACTACCTAATACTCCCAATTTATGGAATTTAAAGAGATCCAAGATCTGTTGAAGCTGGTCAACCGTACCAATCTGACAGAAGTAGAGATTGAAAAGGAAGACTTCAAAATCAAAATTCGTCGTAAAGCTCCTGAGAGCAACGTCATTTATACCACTCAGCAAGGTCCAGCTATCCCTGCTGTAGCTCCTGCATTGCCTCCTGCACAGGCTGCTCCTGAAGCAGCAGAGCCCAAAGCAGAAGCCAAAGCCCCTAAGCCGCAAGCCGAAGCGCCCAAGGCAGACACATCCAACCTATATGAATTCAAGTCTCCAATGATCGGTACGTTCTACCGCTCTTCTAGCCCTGAGACACCTCCCTTCGCGAAGGTGGGTGATACCGTACAGAAGGGTCAAGTACTGTGTATCATTGAGGCGATGAAGCTCTTCAACGAAATCGAATCTGAAGTCGAAGGTAAAATCGTCAAGATTCTCGTGGAAGATGCACAGCCTGTAGAGTACGATCAGCCACTATTTTTGATCGATCCTCAAGGTTAATTCTTGTCTGTCATCGGCATAGCCCTACAGGTTTATACCAGGGAGATGCCCCGAAAAAGAGGCTTATATGATGTTCAAAAAAGTTTTGATTGCCAATCGCGGAGAGATTGCCCTGCGCATCATCCGTACGTGTCGCGAAATGGGTATCGGGACCGTGGCAGTATATTCAACCGCCGATAAAGAAAGCCTTCACGTGCGATTTGCCGACGAAGCCGTCTGTATCGGCCCCCCATCCAGCTCCGAGAGCTACCTGAGTATGGCCAATATCATCTCCGCTGCCGAAATCTGCGGCGTAGACGCCATCCACCCAGGTTATGGATTCCTCTCCGAAAATGCAGAGTTCTCCCAACTATGTGAGGACCACGGAATAAAGTTTATCGGTCCTTCAGCCGCTGTCATCAATGCCATGGGTGACAAGTCTACAGCCAAAGCATCTATGATCGCAGCAGGTGTACCTGTCGTCCCTGGATCTGACGGTCTACTCAGCTCTGTAGAGGAAGCACTTAAAGTCGCAGAAGGCGTAGGCTACCCTATCCTCCTCAAAGCAACTGCTGGTGGGGGTGGAAAAGGAATGCGTAAAGTATTCCACCCTGATGAGATGGAAGATGCCTGGAATAGTGCCCGTGCAGAGTCAGGAGCGGCTTTTGGCAACGATGGCATCTACCTGGAAAAATTCGTAGAGGAACCTCGCCACGTAGAGATACAAGTCATGGGGGACCAGCACGGAAATGTCTATCACCTCTCTGAGCGTGATTGTACGATCCAGCGTCGCCACCAAAAGCTCGTGGAGGAATCTCCCAGCCCAGTCGTCAGCGAAGAAACCCGCAAAGCGATGGGAGAAGCAGCTGTCAAAGCAGCCAAATATGTAGACTACGAAGGTGCAGGTACCGTAGAGTTTATCTACGATAAGCACCACAACTTCTACTTCATGGAGATGAATACCCGTATTCAGGTAGAGCATCCCGTGACAGAAGAAATCTACGATGTGGACCTGATCAAAGAGCAGATTCGTGTGGCCGCAGGTGAGAAAATCGAGCCTTACAAGCCCATTCCAGGCCGTTGTGCCATGGAAGTGCGTATCAATGCAGAGGATGCATTCAGCGATTTTCGTCCCTCTCCTGGTAAGATCATCTACTTCCACAAGCCTGGTGGTCATAGCGTACGCGTAGACACCCACGCTTTTTCTGGCTATATCATTCCTCCGTTTTATGACTCGATGATCGGTAAGCTGATTGTAGCTGGCCCTAGTAGAGAAGCGGTGATCTCCAAAATGTCTCGCGCCCTAGATGAGTTCATTGTAGAAGGTGTCAAAACGACGATTCCATTCCACAAACAGCTCATGAACGACGAGCGATTCAAAGGAGGCGTTTTCGCAACGAACTTCTTGGAAGGCTTTGACTTGAAGCCCGAAGAAGAGGTAGAAGAATAAAAGCGAAGCTGTTAACTCAGCCTTCACACAGAAAATATATATGATGCGCCTAGACAGAAATCGTTTGGGCGCATTTTCTATTGGCTCACTTTTGTCCATTTGTATCTGGTACAATTCAAAAGCTAGCGAATTGTGTATATTTGTATATGCGATATTTAGATCCCAAGAATGATCTAACCTTCAAAAAGGTTTTTGGTCAGCATCCTCACCTCTTGAGGAGCTTTCTCAATGCTTTACTTCCTTTAGATGAAGGACAAGAAGTCGTGGATCTAGAATATCTCCCCGCAGACATGGTGCCGATCATTCCGCTACTCAAATACTCTATTGTAGACGTTCGATGTACAGATAATCGAGGGAGGCAATTTATAGTCGAAATGCAGATGTTATGGACGGATACCTTCAAACATCGCGTACTATTCAATGCTTCCAAAGCCTACGTTAAGCAATTAGATAGAGGAAAGGAATATAAAGGCCTTCGACCTGTGTACGCATTGAGCTTGGTCAATGAAAATTTTGAGCACGATACAGATTTATATTATCATCACTATTCGATGATTCACAATGAGCTGACAGGTAAAAAGATAGAGGGACTAGAGTTGATTTTTGTGGAACTTCCTAAATTCAAAGCAAAGAATCTAAGCGAAAAAAAGTTACAAGTATTGTGGCTCCGATACCTAACAGAGATAGAGGAACAAACCGAACAACCACCAGCCGATCTGATGGAAGTCCCCGAAATCAAAGAAGCCATAGCGCAACTAGCAGAAAGTGCTTTTAGCAAGTCTGAACTGGAGTCCTACGACAAGTACTGGGACAGCATCAGCAGCGAGAAAACACTGATATCTGAAGCTGAGGAAACGGGCAGGCTAGTAGGAGAGCAATTAGGGCTAGAAAAAGGCTTGAAACAAGGACGCGAGGAGGGCATCAAAGCAGGCAAAATGGAAATCGCACGTAAGCTACAAGCCCAAGGGATGACGGCTGAGCAGATCATGACCATTACAGGTTTAGACCTGGCAGATCTCGCACACCTTTAACGCGCTACACTATCCCCTTTCCCATCGAAACGTCTCCAACGTATGGTTCAACTCTTCTTTCATGTACCGAATGACAGGTGCCAATGAGTCCATTCGTTCAGCCGTCTGAAAATATACATTGAGTAGGGCGACTTGCGTGCCCGTGGAGTCATACAGAAATGCCTGTACGGGTGTCCCTACTTCTCCGTACACCTCGTATAAAATGCCTCTAGCTAGAGGCTCCTCAATGATACTCTCTTGTATCCGCGTCGCTTTTTGAGAATGCTTATATACCAACTTTCGGTGATCTTCTTTTTGCCTTTCCAAGTCTGAATCTCTGGGGATCTGACGATAGGTGATGTGCCATGTCAGGTTATAGGACTCCATCTGCACATCTACCCAGCAAGAGTCGGCCATCGTCCGTGCTACTTTTCCAATCTCAGGATATTCAAAAGATACAGGACAGTTATCCTGCTCAAACTTCTGATAACTACGTGCGGCCCGTTCGGGCGTATCAATTCGAGGAAAACCATACTTCCTAGCGTAGGGAACGTATTCTTCACATCCCCACATGCCCACCATCCCACTGAATATAAGCCCAATCAAGAACGTCCAACTTCTCATATATTTTCTAGCTATTGTCACACGATACACCACTCCTTCATTAGACTCGCAAGAAGCTATTTACCCTAATTCCTGCCAATCTTCTGATAGAATCACCACCTTGACCATCGTAATTCGATGCTTATTTACAGACTCAACGTGTAGCTCAAACTGGCGATAACGCACTTTTTCTCCGACATCAGGGATTTTTCCATGTATTTCTAAGATCAATCCCCCCAAACTGTCATTATCCCCTCGCGCATCCTCAAAGACCTCATCTTCTAGTTCCAGTATCTTACGGACATCATTGAGAGGGGTCCGCCCTTCAAAAATATGGACCAGATCTGAAATTCGATTGTATACCAGTTCTTCCCCATCAAATTCGTCATTGATCTCCCCAAAAATCTCCTCGATGATGTCCTCCAAGGTGACGATACCCGCGGTCCCGCCAAACTCGTCCACGACAATCGCCATATGCAAATGTTGCGTTTTGAACTCCTCCATTAAGGCATCAATCTTTTTATTCTCAGGAGAATAATGAACGCTTCGCAGGATCTCAGCTAAGGGAGGCCGCTCTACTCCTTTCTTCAAAAAGGGCAGCAAATCCTTGATATGTAAAATCCCTTTGACATTATCCAAACTCTCCTCATATACTGGAATACGAGAATAACTGCGCGCCTTGACGAACTCCACCACCTCATCAAAAGGGGTTTCGATGTCTAAGGCCGTCACATCGACCCTTGCCCGCATGATGCTCCGAACCGTAATATTAGAGAAATTGACAATCCCTCTCAGAATATCCTGATCCTCAGAGTTCTCATCATTTTGGGAGGTAATATCAATGGCATGGCGTAGATCTTCTAGAGAGGCTGCCTCCGTAGGAATATTGACCCGCTTATCAATGAAGCTGGTGCTATTGATTAAAACCCACGACAGGGGATAACAAACCCACTGTAATACACGGATGGGCAGGGCCAGCGTCTGTACAAGGCTACGATAGTTTTTGGCTGCATAAACCTTGGGAATAATCTCGCCAAAAAACAGCAAAAAAGCGGTAATCAGAATAACCTCTAGGAAAAACTGGATCGAATCGTCCCAACCAAATTCTCCATGAAAGAATTGTAAAATACTAGAAGCCACCAAAATAGCCGTAACGTTCACGAAATTATTGGTGATCAATATCGTCGCTAGGAGAAATTTGGGTGTCTCTAGGAGCATGAGTATGCGCTGAGCTGACCGGGTCCCTGCTTCTTTGAGATCCTCTAGATCATTTTTGCCCATAGCAAAAAAAGCAACCTCCGAGCTCGACGCCATAAATGATCCCGTCAAGAGGAGGAGGAACAATACTATTTGACCTATCAACTCTACATTATCCGCAAACGAAAACGATGCATCTAGCATCATTGGGGGCCAACTCCATAAATTCCCAGGCTCAACATCCACGCTTTTTGGGTTTTATACGTATCCGTAGTTTGTATATAAACAAACATAAGGAAATTAAGGAATGCGAAAAAAAATAACTATCGCTTTTACCTGGATCTTTTTATCTCTCATAGCCCTCATATTTCATGAGGCTACCATTTATTGAGGGACTCAAAATCAAACGTTTCCAGGAAAACGAAGAACTTTTTCCTTTTTCTTAAAATGGTAGATCATCATCTCCTTCACTGATAGTTGGTTTGGAGGGTGTTCCTGCTGGCGAACTTGGGGCAGAATTAACAGGTCTTTGTGGTTGGGGTGTTTGCATCGGGGGCTGACCTATGGGAGCTCCTGCCTGTGGATTACGGCTATCCAAGAGGATGAGGCGTGTGCCTTCTACATCTGTCCTGCTCCGCTTTTCTCCCTGAGGCGTCTCCCAACTACTGGTTCTGAGCCGTCCATCTATATATACTGTCGAGCCTTTGCGTAGATATTTGGCGGCAATGTCTGCTTGTCCTCTCCATAAAGTTACGCGAACCCACTCTGTCCTGTCTATGTAGTTGCCTTCTTTGTCTCGACTAGCCTCTGTACAAGCGAGACTGATCTGGGTGTAGGCTACCCCTTGATCTGTATATCTTATTTCTGGGTCTTGTCCTAGGTTACCAATCAGGGTAACACGATTCAAACCGTATTTTGCCATTGTGTAGGTTTTTAGGCGAGTAGAAACCATATGCTACACCTTATATAATAAAGGATAAGACATATGAATCTATCGTTTGTAATAAATCTAATGTTGAACGTACATCCTTCCTCGTCTACATCCAGGAAGACGCACCGCTCATCGAACTTGCGCTGCCTCGAAAATCTTCAATATAGCACGCGCGAATGCAAAGTTAGAAATTTCTTCGGGTGAAATAAATTGACCTGCAGGCTGACTTATCTCTCTGACATTTTCCCGTTCGAAGACATGGATAAACATATCGATATGAGTAAATACATGCTTAAACTCCATTTTGTATTGCCCTCCTTTTTCATCCTGCTTGGATTGCCACACGTCCAATGGTATATCTTCATTGGGGATCTCCCATAGCCCACCCCAAAGTCCTTTTTCGGGTCTTTGCTGTACCTCAAGCTTACCCTCAGGATTCCAGTTGAGATAAAAATTGACGTAGCGCTTCTTCCGTTTGAGCTTTTTCTCTTTATGAGGTAATATATGGGTGAGTCCATCGCGGTAGGCTACGCAGGATCTTTGCAAAGGACAGATCATACATCCAGGTTTCGTCGGTGTACAAACCGTCGCGCCTAGGTCCATCATGCCATAATTGAATTTGCGAGAATCTACAGAGTCCACCCATTCGTCCACCAATTTCTGGAAGTGGTTGCGGGTTTTGACTTGGTTGATCGGGGCGTGATCTCCTGTCAATCTTGCGACGACACGCAGGACATTTCCATCTATAACTCCTGTCGAATTGTCGAAAGCAAAGGAACCAATTGCACGAGAGGTGTAGGGTCCTATCCCTTTGAGTTTTTGGAGTTCCGTATAATGGGTGGGAAATGTCCCTTGGTAATCCGAGACGATTTGTTTGGCGGCAGCATGTAAGTTTCGCGCTCTGCTGTAGTAGCCTAATCCTTCCCAGTACTTGAGCACTTCATCTTGAGAAGCCTGGGCCAGTGTGTGTACATCAGGAAATCTATCTATGAAGCGATAGAAATACTTGATTCCTTGTTCGATCCGCGTTTGCTGGAGAATGACTTCGGAGATCCAGATCTGATAGGGGTCGTGTCCTTCACGCCAGGGAAGATCTCTTCCTTGTTGCTCAAACCAATGAACAATTTGAGAACCAATACTTTTATGCAAGATAAGGGAGATTTTGGAGGATAACTTGAACCATTTAACCCCTCAAAATTACAACAAATGACTGATAACAAGCTTGTTAATGAGAAAAAAGATTATTTTTTCCTCAAAATCCTTGAATTTCACAAATAGTTTTTGAGAGGGAGAAATTCTATAACCATTTATGATTCAAAAGGTTAAAGGAGGATCTATCCCGCATTTTTCTTCGAAAAAGTTTTGTCCTTCACCTTAATCTACTAAATTTGCGGGGCGGATTTAGCTATCAATCAGTCTAGTATCGTTTCACCTATAGATAAAAATATACACTGTGACTAAAGCTGAAGTAATTGTTGAGATCGCCGCAAAAACCGGCATTGACAAAGCTGATATTGCAGCATCTCTAGAAGGATTCTTCTCTGTTGTAAAAAACTCTCTTGCGAGAGGAGAAAATGTGTACGTTCGAGGTTTTGGGAGCTTTGTAGTAAAGCACAGAAAGGAAAAAGTAGGTCGCATCATTTCGCAAAATAAACCTATCGTTATTCCTGCGCACAACGTGCCTAGCTTCAAACCAGCGAAAGTATTCATCGAAAAAGTAAAAAATAACAACGTAACTGTACCCGACGAGGAGTAGGTCGTACAGTATAGCAGGTAAGTTACATGCAGACAAACACGAGTTCCTCTTCAGGCTCTCTTTTGAGAATCATCATTTTGATCGTTGGTAGTGTTACCTTTCTTTTATTGTTCTTTGCCAACAAGACCAATCTGAATACAAAACCAGGACCTGATACTGCGGGTAGGACAGTTGTCGAATCAGCAGGAATTCAAGATCAGTTGCCTCCTATTCAGGACCCTATTTTAGCTCAAGAGATTGTTCGTGCTCAAAATGCACCCGAAGAGGAGAAAGCTCCATTACTGGATTCCTTGACACACACGCTTGAAGGAAATGGGAGGCTTGATCAAGCTGCACTGCTAGCACATGAACTTGCGCTGCTAGCTCCCACAGTACCACGAAAGCTCAAAGCTGGTATTCTCAGCTATGAAGCTTCACAGATGCCGACAATATCTAATGATTCCTTACTGTTCCGAGCTTTCTCAGATCAGGCGATGCAGAATCTAGAGTCGGTTACACAAGAAGACGAAACCAACGAAGAAGCCTTGTTGTATTTGGGCCTAACCTACGTAGAGTCGAGACTCCAGCAAAATGCTATGCGTGGTATCCTGACTATACGTAAAGTAGTGGAGATCAACCCAAACAACGCAGAAGCGAGTTTCAGACTTGGTTTATTTTCGCTACAGACAGGCCAGACTGAAAAAGCACTTTCCAGATTTGAGAAAGTACTAGAGGTAAGACCTGATGATCATATAGCCAGGCTTCAATATGCTTACACCCTTACACAATTGGGGAGAAACAATGAAGCAAAAGACGCGTTAAATGACGTGATTGAAAAGACTGGTGAACCCGAACTGATTCAGCAAGCACAAATGTTGCTCAGTCAGCTCCCCTAGAGTGCCAAAGGTATGGCTTAGGCAAAAACAAATATTTTGCTAACCTTTTGAGCGCTTTAAAACATTGTATCAAGATATTTAACTCATAAACAACATTTTATTATGCCTTGTGGAAAAAAACGCAAAAGACATAAGATTGCAACGCACAAAAGAAAGAAGCGCCTACGCAAAAATCGTCATAAGAAGAAGAAGTAATGCCTAAACGCGCATAGCAGCGTTTTGGACTATTTTCGTAGAAAAGGGACTTAGTGAAGCGAAAGAATTTACAAGTCCCCATTTTCATTTTGTTTCACCGCTTACGATCCCCTTAGCACCAGCAAATGCTTCAGCTCTCAAGCGGGGGATACCCGAGGAAGCGTAAGCTCAATTACCAGCGTGTGAACGAACTCGTAGTTAGCAAAAGTGAAGATGGTCTCAGAATAGGCATACTCCAAGAGAAAAAAATCGTTGAACTACATCATGAGAAGCTCACAGAAGAATTCTCTGTGGGAGATCTCTTTTTGGGAAAAGTCCGCAAAATTGTGAGCGGACTCAATGCTGCTTTTATTGATGTAGGCCATCCCCGAGATGCCTTTCTACATTATTTAGACCTCGGACCTCAAGTAAAATCGCTCCTCAAGTTTGTCAAAGCTGCCAGAGGAGCACGACAAGGAAGACTGGTTCCTATAGAAGCCATCACACCCCTGAAAGATATCAACAAACATGGGAAGATGGATGAAGTACTCAAACCAGGACAAGAAGTATTGGTACAAGTCGTCAAAGAGCCGATTTCTACCAAAGGCCCTCGACTTTCAAGTGAAATCTCACTTCCTGGACAATATGTTGTCCTCGTTCCTTTTTCTAAAGCAGCCTCTGTCTCCAAAAGAATCAGAAGCTCAGAAGAAAGACGTCGCCTGAAAGTTTTGGCAGAAAGCCTGTGCCCAGCAAATTTTGGGGTCATCGTCCGGACAGCCGCCGAAGGTAAGGACGCCGCGACCCTCGCCAAAGATATCGGAGGTATCATGGACAAATGGTCAGAAATGGCTGCTTCATTGAGTCATGTACGTCCTCCAGCCAAAGTACTGAGTGAGAATAACCGTACGACGAGCATTCTTAGGGATATGCTCAGTCAAGGATTCGATTCGATCTACACAGATGATTCTCGATCCCACTATGAGATCCAAGAGTTTCTTAGGACCAACAAGCCCGAGATGCTCAAAGGCCTCAAATTGCATAAGGGCAAGACGCCACTTTTTCAATCCCTGGGACTGGAAAAGCAGATCAAAGCTTCCTTTGGGAAGGTAGCCTCTATGTCCAATGGTGCCTATCTCATCATCGAGCATACAGAAGCGATGCATGTCATAGATGTCAACAGTGGAAGTAAGAATCTCAGAAATCAGACTCTGGAAGAAACCGCACTCAAAGTCAATATGGAAGCGGCGACAGAAATTGCGCGCCAGCTGAGATTGAGAGATATGGGTGGGATAATTGTTGTCGATTTCATTGACCTCAAGCGCAGCGAAAACCGTCGGATCTTAAACGATCACTTTCGCAAAGTCATGAAATCTGACCGTGCCAAGCACTCGATCCTGGCGATGTCCAAGTTTGGACTCGTTCAGATCACGCGTCAGCGCGTGCGGCCCCAGTTGAATATACAAACAACCGAAGTCTGCCCTAGCTGTAAAGGCACTGGAAAAATCCAGGCCTCAATACTCATAGGGGATGAAATCTCTCACAACATTGATTTCCTCATACGGCAAAATAAAGAAACGAAGCTTACGCTTCGTGTCAATCCCTATGTAGCTGCTTATCTGAAAAGAGGCTGGTTCAACAGCTACCAGTTCCAATGGTTTCATACCTACTGGATTTGGATCAAAATCCTAGAGGATTCGAGCATGCCCTTCACCATTGTGAAGTATTATAACAGCAAAGGAGAAGAGATCAAATTTTGACCTTTTGTGAAGACTAATTTTATAAAGATCGTTAGATAGATTTTGTGCTATCTAACGGTTTTTTTGTGCCTCTCAAAAAACATTTTACGCACATAGAAACAGGGAAATTTTACCTCCAACTTAAAGGTTTAACACTTGAAGTAAATATATTAGGTCCATGTAAACTTTTCTTTTGATAATTGCGTTTCAAATGGTAGATTAAAGCTATTCATCAATTGGGTATATGACGCTGCTGCAATTCATTTTAAACTTTAGCCTTCTCTTCGCAATGCTAATCGCCCCCTGCTTTATGCTCATGGCGTATTGGTATCGCAAGCAGATGATGCAGCCGCTCATGGTGTGGAAAAATCCAGAAATGGTCATCGTAACCATTACTTTTTCTGTCATCGCCCTTATTTTTTTCATCGTTGGCACCTCTTGTCTTTTTACCTACATAGACGTACTGGATTCTTCCCAACTCAAAATCATGAATAAAGAGAAATTCATGAAACTGGGAATCATCTGTGGCCTCTTGTTGGTAGGGCTTGTCTTTACTTACTTAGCTATCCGCATGCTACTTGTAAGGATTGTTACAGAGAAGGGGATTGTTATGAATGACCGCGTATTCCGCGTTCCCGATTTCAGAAATGTACTCGAATGGCATGAGATCTCTGATTACTATCATTTTTCCGACTATCCCAATGCCATTTTTACATTGATTATACAAACACAGCCGCTCAAATACGAAAGAATCTCTATTCGCGTTCCTGTATATATACGCGATGATTTTGAAGATCTACTTGAAACCAAAATGTATACTGCTAGTGCGATGAAAGCCCGAGCCGACATTAGCAGCCATAATTTTTCAGGAAATTAATTATCTTTGAATCTTAGAGGAAAGGAAAGGGAATACTTTCTTCGTGTTTTGTCAAAATTTTGCTCATTTCCCAATCTTATAACTTATGCGGGGAATGCCACCATCGGTTAACACCCATGCTAAAGGCTGGCTTGTAGCTGCGATCCTCTTGCTCTTCCTAAGCTTCTTCTTCTACCTGTACGATAAAGACCGTACGGATGAGGAGATCTTGTCCTCTCTTCAAGAAACCCTACAGGAAGATATTCAATCCTGTCTAAGCTACTATACATCCACAGATCCAATAGGACCTCCCCCTTCAGACGCCTGTCAGGTGTGCAAACTATCCTACAATACGTTTGGCCGACTGACAAGCTGGACCAATAGTGAATTTCTTCCTTCTTCTCGGTCCATCGATCGCCTAGATGATCTCCCAGATAATACAGTAGTTACCCTTCAAGATAATCGCTCTTACTTTCAGATCAGAAAGGCGAGCCTAGATTCCACCTTGGTATTTCTTGTTCCTCTATACATTCGGTATGAAGTAAACAACGACTTCCTCCCACCCTATGTATTCATGGGGCGCTACCACGAAGCTTACGAAACAGCCTCAGCCGCAGATTATCTGCGACAGATCGTAGTCAAAATCGGAGAAGAAGATCGATTTGCAGAAATAGAGCTAAAAGATCAACAAGGATACCCTGTACTGAGCATCAGCAACATTCCTTTGTATCCATTCAGGATGCAGCTGCGCTATGCCACGATCATTTCGTTGCTCTTTGCATTGATCTTCCTGGCAGTTGCTATGCGTATTTACACGCTGCGACACCAAGAACAAAGATATTGGGTAGATGCGGGGCTTTTCGCGTTTATTTTAGGAATTAGAGGTCTTTTATACTTAGTTGGATTTCCTGGCGATTATCTCGAATCAGACCTGTTCTCTCCTACTGTGCTGGCTTTCCACTCATTGGCCCCCTCACTAGGAGAATTGACCTTGAATATTTTCACACTAGGCGCACTGGTTTTTGTAGGATATCTCACCTTCCTGCGCATAAGCAATGTCTTTTTTCGTAGGATCATTCATGATCACTACGTCGCATATCCTGCGATGCTGCTCACGACTGCTATCAGCGCCTTTTTGATTTATTGGTACATCGCTGTTTTCGAAGCTATTACCATTAACTCTCAGGTAGACATTGAGTTCTCTAATATCTTCAAGACAAATGCTTTTTCCTATCTGATCCTGTTAGATGTGGGCATGCTCCTTCTTTCTATCATACTGATTATCAGCGGGATTCTTAGACTAAATGCCCTATATGCCAGAAGATATTATCTCTCTCCACTTTTCATCCTCTTTCAGATCCTCAGTATTGTTTCCTGTAATGTCTATCTGCATCAAGGTAAACCCTGGCTGAGTATCATCGCTTCGGTAGTAATGGTGGTCATCCTTGTCACCCTGTATAGGATTCCTTTCCGCTCGCTGCTTCGTCAAGATCTCATCAACTATTTGATGTTGACCTTGTCTGTGACGATTCTTGTCAGCTACAGCGCCATCGAAGGTGTCAATCTCAACACGCAGCTCCGTGTGACCCAGATTGCCGAGCGCGTATTGGGATCACAAGCAGCCAATACAGTATTTGGATTCACAAAGGCGATCTCCAAGATGGATGTCGAGATCCAAGAGATTCAGTTCCAACAGAAAGCTCTCCCCAAAATGGATGACTTCAGGGACTGGGTGGTACAAAAATATCTCGCTCCTAACTTCAAGGAATTTGATGTATCCCTTTACGCCTATAGTCAGGATAGCACCCTTCTCGTAGGCTATGATGAGCAGCAAGCTTCCTTTGGACTAAACTCTCCCATCCCACTGGAACAGCGTGGGGAAGTAGTCTCAGACGGTGTATCTCTTTACCAGATTCCCAATTCTGAAAATAAATATCTGGACCTCTACGTGGGGCGATTTGCACTCAAACTTTCGAATGACTCAGTTCCAGAGACTGTCTTTGTCATGGAGCTGAAGCCTTCTACACGTAAAACAGGTGGTCTCTCTCCCCTACTCCTCCTAGATCAAGAAGTATCAGAAGACATTAAGTTGATCAACTCTTTTGACTATGCCATCTACCGAGATGGAATCCTGTATAATAAGCGAGGAGAAAGCTCATTTCCTATTCAAATGGAGGATTTTGAGGATTACAAGACAAAAACCAACAGGGTCAGGGGAGACTATCAGGAATTTTTGGAACCTATCGGTAAAAATAAGCTAGTCGTCGTTCGCTATCCTATGCAACGCACATTTGATGTGTTGACGACTTTCTCCTTTATTTTCTATTTCTACATACTCGCCAGCTTACTGGTGATTGCCTTGCCAGTGTGGATTTTACGCTTACTGCGTGACCGTCCCATGATCTATTCGATCCCACTCAGATCTAAGATCCGATTTGGGTTGTTGACAATCAGTATTCTCCCTATGATTGTCATCATCGTGATGCTCTATCCCTTCGTATCTCAGCGCTACTTTGCAGATGCTAAACGAGGGCTGATAGAAGAGGCAAGCCGTATCACACAAGTACTAGATAGAGACTTCCAGAGTTTGATTGAAGACCCCTTCGGTCGTGTGACGCAGATGCGTAAGTTTCGTGCACGTGTCCTGAATCTGGAAAACCTGATCCAAAACGATATCAATATTTATGACGAGGTAGGAAAGCGTATTGCCTCCACCCAGCCCTTGATTGCAGAATCGGGGATCTACACCGACCTCATGAATGAAGAGGCCCTCGCGGTGCTGCAACAAGGGGATCGGTCAGACTATATAGAAGAAGAACGGGTAGGGACACTGACTTTCTTGTCTGCCTACAAACCCATCATTGGGAGCAATGGGAAACCTAGGGGGTATGTAAATATTCCTTATCTCGCCCGTCAGGATCAATTGGAAGATCAAGTATTGAACTTCCTAGCTTACCTCGCCAATATCTATCTGATCGTATTCTTGATGCTCAATGTGGTAGCGGTCATTGTCTCTAACACCATCACCAAGCCACTCTCCATGGTCCAACAGCGTTTGGCAGCCACGAGTCTAGGGGGTAAAAATGAGCCTATTCAGTACTTCTCCAAGGATGAGATCGGAGATATTGTATCTGCATATAATCAGATGGTCGGTCAGCTCGAAAGTAGTGAGGAGAAACTGGCTCAGACCCAGCGTGAAGTTGCTTGGCGCCAGATGGCGCGACAAGTAGCTCATGAGATTAAGAATCCGTTGACGCCTATGCGTCTCAGCATACAGCACCTGACGCGCGCGTGGAAGTCAGAATCTCCCAAACTGGAAAAGATGTTTCCGCGCGTCATGAATACCCTCATCGTGCAGATTGACTCACTGGTACGCATCGCGAACTCATTCTCAGAGTTTGCCAAGATGCCCGACCCTGTCAAGACGCATATCAGAGTGAATGAGGTCTTGTTAGAAGTAGTAGATCTTTATTCTCAATCCGAGGAGGCCATCTGGCTTATTGACATCCCTAATGAGCCTTTCTGGACTCACGCAGACCGTGACCAGCTCTCTCGATGCTTCAATAATATCATTAAAAATGGCTTGCAAGCAATCGAAGAAAATGGCATCATGCATGTATCGATGCGTATCCTAAAGGATAGAGCCCGAATCGAGATCAAGGATAATGGGAAAGGCATGACGGAAGAAGTGCAAAAGCGCGTGTTTGAGCCAAGCTTCTCCACCAAAACCTCGGGAATGGGGCTAGGTCTTGCCATTGTCAAAAAGATCATCGAAAATACAGGCGGTCGCATCAGCTTCAGGAGTGAAATGTCAGTGGGAACTACTTTTATCATTGAAATCCCCTCTGCCCAACTGGAGCAAGATGATTATGTAGAATCTTCAGCGGCGAATGAAATGGCCTAATCTAAGGCTCCTATTCTGGTTATTGATCCATCTAGGATGTCTCACATGCGGTGCGAATATTTGGGCACAAGGAACTGGACTGTACACAGGTCTTGTTCCTTGCTCCGATACCTTACGCCTGCCCTTGCCTGGGATGGTTCCTTTTAGCGAAGAAATAAAAAAGGGTGATCAAGTCCTTTCTCCTCTAGAAGATTATCAAATCAACTACGCCCGCGGATGGATTATTCTCCCATGCCAAGGGATAGACTCCCTCCAGTTGCGTTATCGATATTTTCTTTCTCCGTCCCAAGATACAGTAGCTCTCAGACAGTTTCAGGTAGTACTGGACACAGTCACCCGAGAGGATATCGGGCCAGATGTTTTCATTCTCCCGAAAGATCCCGACAAATCCGTCTTCTGGCCTGAGAGCGACAACATCCGCAAAAGCGGTAGCCTTTCACGTGGGCTCACCCTTGGCAATGGCAACAACTTGGGAATTAGCAGTGGGCTACGCCTCCAACTCGAAGGAGATCTGGGAGATGGACTCAAAATCGTCGGAGCCATCACAGACGAAAATATTCCCATCCAACCCGAAGGAAATACACAGCAAATTTCAGATTTCGACAAAATATTTATCAAACTTTCCAAAGACGCTTTTGCTGTGACATTGGGAGATTACGAGGTCACACAAAAAGGTAGTCGATTTGCCAATTATTACCGAAATGTGCAGGGGATACAGGCACAGTATCGAAAAGATAAAACCAAAGTATCGGTAAGTGGCGCCATTGCCAAAGGAAGATTTTTCACCAACTCTTTCATGGGAGTCGATGGATTGGCGGGTCCTTACCAACTTCGCGGGAGAAACAATGAGCAGTTTTTCATTATCCTAGCAGGTAGCGAGCGCGTCTACCTCAATGGCAGGTTGATGAAGCGTGGGGAGAATGAAGATTATGTGATCAATTACAATACAGCTCAGATCACCTTCACAGCAAAGCACGTCATCACCAATATTACGCGCATTGTGGTAGACTTCGAATATACAGAACAGACCTTTAGCAGATCCCTACTTACCGCTCAAGTCAGTCAAAAACTATGGGATGACAAGCTGAGCTTGCATTTCTCAGTAGCTAGAGACGCAGATAATCCAAGTGCCCCTTTCGACACCACAGGTTTTCTCAATGACCAGAAGGCGATACAGGCAGCAGGAGATACCAATTTTATCCTCCTACCTGGCGCACGCAGATTAGGTCCCGATAACCCCCTCTCTCGATATGAGCTGAGAGATACCTTGGTCAATGGACAGTTCTTTCCCTATTACCGATTCACCACTTCTGAGACGCTAGCAGAATATCAGGTTTCCTTTCTCAATGTGGGCGTAGGAAATGGGCAGTACAGGCGAGAAGCCAATATCTCAGGTGGAGATGTCTACACATGGATCGGCCCAGACTCTTTGGGACAACTACAAGGCAACTATGAGCCTTTGCGTAGGCGGGTGGCTCCTCGTGAACTCATCGTGAGTAACTTGCAGATGAGGTATCAACTGACGGATCAGCTCACCTTCTACTCAGAAACAGCCATTAGTGACCGCGATCAAAATAGGCTCTCAGATATTGGAGACGAAGACAATCAAGACTATGGACAGCTTACAGGAATCAGAGGCAAGGATGTAAGACTGGGCGATTCCATTTTGCTCTCATTCGACCTTCACCATCAATATATTGGCAAGAACTACCAAAACCTAGATCGCGTTTATCAAGCGGAGTACTATAGAAAATGGGACTTAAATCCCGACTTACCCAGGGTAGATGAGCAAGTAGTAGGTTCTTCTATTGGATTCGATTATAAAAAGAAATTGAGTTGGGAGTCTCAGATAGGATGGCGAGGCGATCCAGCAGGTCTGCAGATCCTGCGTCAGGAGCATACGTTACGTAGCTTCATGCCAAAGGGACTAAGGGGTAGTTTGACTTACACAGATATCAATAGACAATCCGAAGGCCTCCAGCAGGCCAGTTGGCGACGGCTTGAAGGCAATATGTATGTCCCTTGGAAAGGCTGGTCTCTCGGTAGCGAGGTATGGCTTGAACGCAAGATCGACATTCGCGGTGACTCTACACTCATTCCCAGCAATTTCCAATTTTGGGATGTCAAACCCTATCTCCGATACAAAGCAGGAAAAAGTGCCGAGCTGGACATTTCTTTCAATTATAGATTTGATAGAGAGCAAGTAAATGGTGTACTACTGGATAAGTCCAAGGCTTACACAGGCTATGTCAAAGCACGTGTGAAGCCACTCCCCTCCTGGAATATTCGCACGATCCTCTCACTTCGCCAGTTGGATGTACTGGACAGCGTCTTTGCTGCGAGGGGCCTCGAAAACTCGCGACTGGTCAATGTCAATCTCCAAACCAATTATGCGCCTAAAAATAGGCTGGTCTTTGCCAACCTTCTATACGAAGTCAATGCGGAACAAGTAGCCAGGCGGGAAATCCGATTCATACAAGTTAATCCTGGGCAGGGAACCCATGTTTGGCTCGACTCTCTGTTCAACAACGATGGGATACCCGACTTGCAAGAATTCCAGATTGCGACCAACCCGCTCATTGCGGATTATATACAGGCGCTAGTCCCTACCCGTGAACTGGTCCCTGCGACCAAACTTAGCTTGAGCGGATTGGTACGATGGGATCTACGCAAGATCATCAGTTCCAAGAGCAAGGGCTTGCGAGCACTCGCAAGGCAGACACGGCTCACCAGCAACTTACGCATTACGCAGTATAGGAGTCAGGGAAATGATTTTGCTAGCTATCTCATCGATGTAGGAGACCCATTTGCTGATACCTCCCTGATCAATGCAAGCTACAACCAGCGGCATGAGTTGAGCTTCTTTCAGAACGCACCAGGCGGAGATGTGAGATTTTTTTATAGCGAGAATCAAAGCAAGCTTTTCCTATTGACAGGAGATGAGTTTAGAGGACGAAATTTTTATGGCATGAGGACAAGGCTCAATATTAGCCGACGTGCTAAGTCTAATCAGTCCTTAGAAATCGAATATAGAAGAGGCAATAGGTTTACACAGGTACCCGTAAATGAGGAAAGAAATTTTGATATTTTATTCGATGAACTTACACCCACCTACAGTTGGCAGTTCAATCGAAAATTCAGATTGAGTGGAGCTTACGCCTATAGTCAAAGGGTCAACCAGCAAGGAGGATTAATGGAGCTTCAACGGGTGCGCGAACACAAGGTAAGCTTTGAGAATAAGTGGAATATCACGGGTCGCAATACGTTAACTAGCAGATTAGAACTCATCCAAGTAGTCGAGACAGGCTCCCCCAATCCCACGGTAGGTTATGAGCTGAGGCAGGGATTACAGGCAGGAAGAAACGGCATTTGGCAGGTTTTTCTAACATGGTTTATCCTGAAAAATGTGGAATTAAATTTTATCTACGACGGTAGGGTTTCTCAACAAATACCCGTCTTACATTCGGGGAAAATACAAGCAAGGGCATTTTTTTAATAAAATGTTCATTTACAGCTTGTCAGACTGATCTGAAACTTATCTTTTAATCCATTGGCTTAATGGCATTCTTGTAGGCAATGACTGCAATAGATGCTTTCATGTATAAGCCTAAATGACTCGATGGCTATTTTTCTCCTGACTAAAAAAAGAAGCGACGATTGTGGATGCATTTTGTATGTTCTTTAAAATATTCCCACAGTTCAGACCAAAATCTTACAATTTATTAATTCACAACGACTTCTTTTGCTCAAAAGGAAATCGTAATATTGCCCCAAACAATCACCAAACATGAAAGGCGTTTTATTACTCCTTGGTACCGTAGGGTTTTCCTACATGCTAAACAAACTCCTACTTCGTTTCTCAAAAAACTTTGGCGTGGAAAGTCGTCAAAGTCAAAACTTGGTACGTTGGGCTAGTACTTCTAAGCCCACTACTGGAGGCATCTCATTCTATCTTACGTTCTTAGTAGGAAGTTTTGTCCTCCTACTTGTTGAGCCTAATATGTTAGAAGAAAGTAGTGACTTTTTTCTCCCACTCTTTCTCTCTGCAACCTTGGCCTTCCTCATTGGATTTGCAGACGATGCCTATGGTACGCACCCCAATATGAAACTACTCGGCCAGATCATTTGTGGTGTGATTCTTCTTGGCTTTGGGATTCAGATAGAATTCTTCGCCAAAATGAATCCACAACTCGTATGGCTGGACTACGGACTTACGCTTTTTTGGGTCGTGGGATTGATGAATAGCTTGAATATGCTGGACAATATGGATGGCGTTACGGCTACCATTGCGACTACCATTGTGATGGGTACCATGGTTATGGTGATTTCTACTACAGGGCTTTCGCCTGTATTTATGGTCTTGATTACCATCATCGGTGGCTTTGTTGGCTTCCTTTTCTGGAATTGGCGCCCTGCCAAAGTATACATGGGAGATACAGGTAGCATGTTTATCGGCTTGGTGCTTGCTTTTTTTGGTATTCAATACTTCTGGAATCTCAATGCCGCACCAGATAATACTTCATACGTCCGCATGGCATTGATCCCCATCATGGTATTCATCGTACCTATTATGGATACGACCTTTGTTACCATTTCTCGGATCAGAAGAGGAATTTCGCCTTTCCAAGGAGGACGTGATCACCTTACTCACAATTTGGCACGTGTAGGCATACCAGAAGCACTAGTTCCAGTGACACTAGGAATTGTTTCTCTTATTTCAGGGCTTCTCGCTTTTTTTGCCTTTAAGCTCACAGGAGAATGGCAGCGATTCTACTCTCTGCTCTTTGGGCTATATCCTTTTACTGTATTCGCATTATTTGGAATTCTATATATCCGAGGCATGCGCATCATGAAGGTCAAGGAAGAGATCGCCAAACAAAAGAAAGCACAATCACAAGAGCCTGCAAAAACCTCCATCGTTGGAGCAGAGATGATCGGTAGCGCCTCTAACTAAGCTTAAGAAAAAAGGAAATATATTCTCTCGTATGAGTGAGACTTTCCTTTTTCCCTATAAATTTGCTCGACTTCACATATGAAGTCGAGCTTTTTTGTAAATGAATGTACAGACTTGGCTTGCCTATGCATCTTTTGTATATCCAACAGTTGCTTATTCTTCCTGATATGGCTGGCAATGCGCGCTCTTGGGAATTCACGCAACATTGGCATCAACAAGAAACCAAGGTGACACTCGTGACTTCTTCTGCCACCCTTTCTGCTCATCCAGACTTCCCTTCAGATCTCTCATATCCCTTTCTCTGGCACTATCAAGGAATAGACATATGGGTGGTAGACGTAAGCTATGACCATCAGATGCCGTTCAAGAGACGCATCCTTTCTTTTGTAAGTTTCATGTGGAAGGTGAGAAGACTCGTTGGCAAGCTGCCACAACCCGATGCTGTGTTAGCCTATACCGCGCCTCTAAGCGTTGCCGAACTGGGCAGACAACTTGCCAAAAAATGGGACTGCCCTTTTTTCCTTGAGGTAGCAGATGTATGGCCAGAAGTTCCTATAGGTATGGGAATTATCCGTCAGCCCATCCTCATCCAATGGCTCAGAACCCGCACGCGTAAAATATATCAAGCCAGCCAGCATATTTTCACCTTTTCTCCTGACATGAAGACGCTGATCCAAGCTGGAGGAGTAGAAGGAAACCAAATAACCACGATCTTCAATGGTACAAAAATTTCCCCAACCTCTGTCAACATCTCATTTTCCAGACAAGATTTACCTCCTGTTCGCTTGCTGTATACGGGGACATTAGGGGTAGCAAATGATGTGGGACAATTGGTTCAAGCCATGCACTTGATAGAGCAAGAAGGCCATCGAGAGATCCAGTTAGACATTGTCGGAGATGGAAATGATGCCCAACGCGTGAAACAGCTTGCACAACAACTGAACGTTCAACAAGTACGATTTCATCAGCAGATTCCACGAAAAGCACTTGCGTCGTTCTGGCGACAAGCAGATATAGGTATGATTACATTTGCTGCTTTCCCAATCCTTGAGAGCAATGCAGCCACCAAGTTCTTTGATTATCTCGCTGCAGGACTTCCGATTATTATCAACTACGAAGGCTGGCAGGCAAAATATCTAGGTGAATATCGATGTGGGCTCTCTAGCAAACAAGGGGATACAAGCGCGCTAGCAAGAAATATTCTCTTCCTTTCACGCAATCCCGCTTTGAGGCGCAGAATGGGAGCAGAGGGCCGAAAGGTGGCAGCCGCCATATTTGACAGAGACCAACTCGCGCAGTCTATGCTTGAGCAAATTCTACGATCCCAGCCCCCCTTTAAATGAGGACTTAATCCAAGAAACTTACTTTTTTGGGCTCTACCTCTAGCTCTGCCACAGGTGTACCATTGATGAAGTGCTCCTCGATGATACGCGGTAGATCTGTAGACTTTATCTGTCCGTAGTAGGTTCTGTCTGGGAGCACGAGCAAAGAAATCCCTGTGAGGCATTGCTTTAAGCAATTTACTTCGACAACTTCCACCTCCTGATCTAGCTCATAGTCCTCCAACATCGTATCTAGGCTAGATTTTAACTCGCTAGCTCCCTTGTCGCTACAGCATCCCCCCCCAAATACTCTAGGCTTGTGGCTAATGCAAATGTGGACCTTATATTGTTTTTTCATATATAGAGTTAACAATATAATTTACAGAATGATTTGAATTATATATAATTTTTCAAATATATCTCACACATGTTGAGATTTGCCGTAAATCACACATAGAGATATGATTGTACGAACAAATCATAGGCTTCAATGTTTTTTTTGAGAACTTTGTGACAATGAAAAAATATCTTTCACTTATAAAATTTGCGCATACCATCTTTGCGCTCCCCTTCGCTCTTCTAGGGCTATTCTTAGGATTTAAATACATGGATGTCAACCAAATCGAGCCAGATAAACCTTACTGGCTTTCTTTCATTTTGGTTGTCCTATGTATGGTGTTTGCCCGCAGTGCGGCTATGGCTTTCAATCGCTGGATTGATCGAGACATCGACGCCAAAAATGCACGTACCCAGCAGCGAGAAATTCCTTCTGGGGCGGTCACTCCTCGACAAGCAGCCTTCTTTGTGATCATGAACTCTGTCTTGTTTTGGGCAACAACTTGGTTCATCAATCCACTTTGTTTTTTTCTTGCGCCCGTAGCCTTGCTCGTCATCCTTGGGTATTCGTATACCAAGCGATTTACGGCACTCTGCCATTTGGTTTTGGGGCTGGGCCTTGCGCTGGCACCTGTAGGTGCTTTTATAGCTGTGACAGCACAGTTTCAATGGGAACCCATCATCTTAGGATTTGTCGTCTTGACATGGGTCAGTGGATTTGATATCATCTATGCGTTGCAGGATGACGAATTTGACCGTAGCCTCGATTTATATAGTATTCCTGTCTTATTGGGAAAAGATCGTGCCCTTCTGGTATCAACCCTTTTACACTTTTTCTCTACAGGGATGATCATTCTATTTGGGATCATGATGCAAGTAGGCTGGATATACTGGATTGGTGCAAGCATCTTCATCGTTTTGTTGGCTTATCAGCATGTCCTCGTGAAACCCAATGACTTATCGAAAGTGAATTTGGCCTTTTTTACGACAAATGGGATTGCATCCGTGATTTTCGGTGCTTTTGCGATTGGAGAGCTTTTGGTTGGTGCTGCTTTATTTTAGGGAACTTCGCCCTCAGATCACCCAACATTTGTGGGATAAAAATACTTTTATCTCTATATGAAGGCGCCCATTTCCGTTGTATGGCTCAAACGCGATTTACGACTGCATGATCATGCAGCGCTACAAGCTGCAATAGCTGAAGGTTTGCCCATCTTGCTGCTTTATGTTTTCGAGCCTTCCTTAAGAAAAGCGGAAACCTACGATACTCGTCATGCATGCTTTGTTTGGGAGTCCTTGGAGGATTTACACAAGCAATTGGCTCCTTTTCAGGGGCAGATACAGGTTGCCGAAGGGGAGGTGTTAGAGCTATTCCAAAAGCTCCAGACTTACTTTGATATCCATGGGATCTACGCACACCAAGAGACAGGGATCTTCCTGACTTATCAAAGGGACATATTAGTAGAGACATATTTAAAAGCGCAGCGTATTCCTTTGCATACCTTCCCGCAGGATGGTGTGGAGAGAGGGAGAATGAACAGAGAAGGCTGGGAAGAGGACTGGAAAAGATACATGTCTGCTCCTCCTGCTAATATCAGGGTAGAAGAAATTTCCTTTGCTCAGATTCCTCAGGCACTTAGTGAGACATTCTGGCCTATGGATTATATTCCTTCTTGGTATCAGAAGGATGCGGCTTCACAACCTGGAGGAAGCTCACTCGGCTCACGATACTTGCAATCTTTTCTGCAAAAGCGTGTACGTGACTACGCGAGTCGTCTCTCCTACCCCATCGAAAGCCGTCGGTCTTGTAGCCGTCTTTCTCCCTACATTGCGTACGGCAACCTCAGTGTCCGTCAGATCTATCAAGCTACACAAACACAGCGTAAGGCGGGATTATTTGCTACCAATTTGGCGCGCTATCAGGAACGTCTGTGGTGGCGGAGCCACTATATGCAAAAACTCGAAACAGATTACGAGATCGAATGGAAAGACATCAATCCTGGATTTCAACTGTTGGCGCGACAAGCTGACGCCGAGAAGTTGGAACGCTGGGCAAAGGGATTGACAGGCTTCCCGATGGTAGATGCCTGCATGCGCTGCTTACATACAACAGGTTTTCTCAATTTCCGTATGCGGGCCATGCTCTCTACCTTCGCGACCTTCTCTTTGTGGTTGCCTTGGCAGGATGTGGCAAAGGTATTGGCTAAGATCTTCTTGGATTTTGAGCCTGGAATTCATTTTGCCCAAATCCAGATGCAAGCAGGAACCTCAGGCTACCATCCCTTGAGGGTATACAATCCGATGACACAAGCCGAAAGACTCGATCCTCAAGGTGTCTTTGTCAAACAATGGATTCCCGAGCTGGCCGATGTACCTGCTCCTCAAATTATCCGTCCCTGGACGATGACACCGATGGAGCAAATATTTTTTGGGTGTGAAATCGGTAAAGACTATCCTGTACCCATAGTCAATTATGATACAGAAACACAAAAAGCCAAAGATGTCTATTGGCGCATCAGAAAAGATGAAGCAGTAAGGCAGTATCTCCCTCAACTCTGGTGGAAGCATTGCTTGCCCCGCAATCGAAAGGAATATGAAATGGAACTTGCGGAAGAAAAGATTTGAGGGAAATAGGATGGCCATGGTATGATTCATAAAGACGCCATTAATGACGTCTCCACTGATGGCGTCTCTACGATCATCATTTTTGTGCGGAAGAAGGTTCTGTAGCCACCCTTATTCGATTGCCTTTTTTATCCAGATAATAAAGTGCCCCTTTATTGTACACAGAGAAAATCCCTTGATCCAGTACTTCCACCTTATCTAGACCTTTGTGAAGTATTTGCCCATCCGCATCATACACATCGTACACATAGCGTGCACTTGCGACGATCATTCCTTCCGATTCAGGATATACTTGACTGTAGTCAAAGAGGTTCATATTGGCTTTCAAGATCGGATCAGCTTCGGATAGGACTTCTTGTGTCATGGGAGGAAGGTCGTAATAAACCGTATCCTTTTCGGGGGTACCATACAGCGCGTGCTTACTGGCAATGAGCATCCCTGGGACTTTACCTTTCCTGATTGAGCTATATTGGGCAGGTAATAACTCCTCTCCTTGCCAGGAGTAGGCCCCATACAAAAGTGATTTCCTAACCAGACAGACGCCTTTATCCATATTGGAGACGTGATCATACTGCGCAGGCACGATCAAATTACGGCTGCTGTCGATCATTCCCCAGCCTTTATTGCCCTTCACACGGGCACAGCCTAGGATCGTATCACGGCGACTGATGCGGGCATATTTCGGCGGGAGTATTTCTTCTCCTGCTCGGTTGAGAAAGCCCATTTTCCCATTTCTACGAATAAGGTATTCATTTCCTGCAGGTTTAAGGCGGGTGTATTTTGGCCTCACGATCCATTTTCCATCCTCTCCAACGATTCCATATAATTTGTTCTTCCTCACGATGGCTTGTCCGTCCTTCATGGGCTCGGCACGCTTGTAGACTGGTGGGATTAGGTAGCTACCATCTGACTTGATGTATCCGTAGCGATAGCGATACTTGACAAGGGCGATGCCATCCTCAAAATCGTAGGTACGAAGAAATTGCGGCTTGATGCCCCAACTCCCATCGGGACGGATATATCCCCAGCCTTTGGCTGTACGGACGCTGGCCAGTCCTTCGTGAAATCCCCCTACGCGAGTATACGCAGGTTCTACCATGACTTTCCCCGCTTTATTCATGAATCCCCAACCTTTTTCACTACGAATGGGAATCATTCCTTCCCGATACTTCCCCACACCCTTCAAAGAATAAGTGAACTTGAGGTTCCCTTTTGCATCCAAAAAATGATAGGTAGGGGCTACACGCTTGCAAATGATCAAGGGAGTTGTGAGACTATCTTTTCCTTGTATGATTTTCACCTCTGTATACTGAGGGGTCACGACTTCATTCCCCTTTCTATTGATCACACCCCATTTCCCTTTTTTGGTCGCTTTGGCCAGGTTTCCTTCGAAGCGCTGGATAAAGTTATATTCGGGTTTTAGTATCCACTTGCCATTGCGAGTGATGATGCCCCATGCACCTGATAGTTGATTTTCTCTTTTCGGAAACCAAGAGCTATTGAGCTGGGCCCTCATGATATTGCCTCCATAAACTGCCAGTGCTAGCCCCTTGTCAAAAGGACTCAGATAGGTCACCCTTGGCAATTTTTTCGCTCGCCCTTGCTTATTCATCAAGTGATACAAACCATAGGAGTCCCTTACTCTTGCAATACTTCCAGATGAAAAGTCTTCTCCAAAAATCTGGAACCAGGAGGGTCTCGCCAGTAGTTTCCCTTCCTCGTGATCGACCAGCCCTACGGTGACGCGCTTCTCTTTCTTATAGGAGACAATGGTCAAGTTATAGTTGTTGAGGGTCTTGTAGGAAGAAAAGAGGGGGTCAAAGTATATCGTATCTTTCTCTAGGTCGCGTAGTCCATATCCGTAATTCTTCCTTTTGCGGTTTAATCCCCAGTACCATTCCAGCCCACTTTGGGTCTGCTGGGGTCCCGAAGCACGAGAACGACCAAAACTGGTCCCTACCCAGCCCGAATTGAATTCACCTGATCCCTCTACGATCAGCTTCATACGTAGACTCCGCCTTCCATCGGGTTTGAAGGCTACCTGTGTCCACTGTGTATCGTACAATCGGGCGACTCCTGCTGGATGTAGGTGAATGTCTCGATATTTGGGTTCAGCCAGCCATTCTTTATAGGAATTGATGAGGCCATAGCTCGAATCGATTTTCACAATGGCGACATTGCGCCAAAAGGTTGATTTTTCTTCAAATTGAGGTGCAAATAAAGTGTCTCCTTGTGGATTCAAGACCCCCCAGGTATCTTCTGGTCTTAGCCAAATGTAGCCGACCGAATCGATGAAGGCTTCCTTAACTGTAGGTGCGACCTTGACTTTTCCCAAAGCATCCAAAATCCCCATCTTCCCCTCTCTGAATACATGGATTAAACGAGTATCCGATTGCCAAACCAAACTATCATATTCAGGCTGGATACCTCCTCCCGCATTCACTTGATTGAGTCCCCATGTACGGGTAGTATCATAGGTTCCTTCCCAGTGTATTTCACCTGTCGAGTCCTCCACCATTTCTCCATTTTCCTCAATTTCCAACTTTTCGTAGGCATAGAACTCCGAAGAAAAAAATCTCGGACGATGTGGAAAATCTTTCAAAAGGGACACTCCGTTTAAGGTCCATGCACTATATCCTTTAGGAGAATGTGTTACAAGTAGGCTGTCTCCCTGTATGTGTATTTCCTCAAAATTACCTTCCAGGTTCCAGCTACGGGAAGCCGACCATACTTGCCATCTTCCTTCTTTCTGAATGGCGTACGTCCTCCCCTTAAGATGTTTGATCGCATCCAATTCGATAGGTTGTACCACCGTACCTTCGAGATCGACCATGCCTAGACGGTCTTCATGAAGAATCTGAATATAATCTACCTGTTGCCTATCTCCGACTAGCGTCACCTCATCATAGCGGGGAGGCACCAACTCCCCTTTTTCCTGATGATACATGCCCATTTTCCCATTTTGGAAGATCCCAAAGTATCCCAAAGCCGGTTGTGCATGTGGTGCTTTGCTCAGGACCATTTCATAGACAGGTGGAACCAGGACGTCTCCATCTGCAGTCATAAAGCCCCATTGATCGTTGATTTTGATCTGGAAGAAAGACTGTTGAGCGTGTAGGGGCTGGATAGAAAAGGCTGTCAGAGAGAGGATAAACAAAAGGCATCCAATCTTACGCATGGAGGACGAGGGTTGAGTTTGGGAGAATGAAAAGAAAAAGATGTGAGACTAAGACCATAGCTGAAACTTCAAATCTACTTTTTCGCAAAATTCTCATTTTTCCAACCATGGTCTTATTGAAACGATCCCCTACGGAGTTCGCGCTCTAGGTCCCTTCTTACTTATACCTGTAAAAAGGTACGTAGATCTTCGGGGCTACTGATTTTTCTACCTGAATCCTTGAATTTGAATTCGAAGGAATCAAAATTCCAGGGCTGTGCACGTTGGAAGTCTTCTTGATCAAAAACGGCGATGCGGTTTCCTGGAAGGATGGCAATCAGCTGATTTTGGGCATCGGAAGAAAGCATGAATTGGTTCCACTTCTGGCGAGGATATTGAACGACCGAGTTGTCTCCTTCCATGATGAGATAGACCGTGGATACGGTTCCTGGCTCATAACCAGGTAAATCATTAAAATTGAAGCTGGCCATGATCTCTGCACGATTCTGCATTTTGAGGATACGGTCATAATTGTAGATCCCCATTTGGTTGATGGAAAATGAGCGAATAAACTCAGATTGGCGTGCATAGCTCTCCTGCTGACGCTTTTTCATCGCTTTTTGTTCTTTTTTGATCCTGCGATAGGTCGCCATAGCCTCGTCAAAATCCTTTCCTTCTAGCGCGGGGGTCACCAGTAAGCGCGCAGATTTCCCCGATCGACGTAAGGTTAAAATAAAGATTCCCTTCTGACCATCTTGCTCTTCTACGCTCGCACGCTCCCATTTCTCACCAAATATCCACTGCTCCTTCTCAGGGTTGAGGGTATTGTTTGTGGTCTTTCCTGCCCACTGCCAGACGATCCCCTTGTAGGGAGCCAAGCTCGGATAGCGATTATAGTCGGTAGCGAACTCAAATGAAATTGCATCATCTCTTAGTTTGCGTGGCTTGAGAGGAAGTGGCTGAGTCTTTTTCTTCTGGGCTTCTCGTGCGGCGAAGGCAGGATTTACCTCGGCGGTACTGGTACGGATGAATGACCAGTTCTGTGCATTTTGCTCGTCTAGATAGTATAAGTTATAGCCGTCAGCTCCATTACCCGTTGCTAGGTCGATCTCAATCTCTGCTCCATCAGCCATGAAAACTGGCTGCCCATTGTGGTTGGCATGAACCTCAATCATCCCTGCAGACTGCAAGATATGGTCAGTGTCCCCCGAATCGTAGCGCATGGTGATGCCACTCATCAAAATATCTGCGACATCCATGAATTCTTTCACCTGAATATCGACTGCTCCTTCAATCGGTTGCTGCTGGGCATCCACAAAGCGCGCATCTTGGATACGTAGTATGGTCCCACTGCTTAGGGCCTTTTCTTGTATTTCTTGTACGCCCGTTTGAAAAGTAACCGTCTCAGTCGGTACGCGAACATCATCTAGAGGAGGCGCTACCAGCCGACCCGCGACTTCACTTACTTGGAGTGTTTCTTCTTCTGTTTGCTCATGGAGCTGTGGAGATACGACTCCATTATCTGCAGTAGCAGTAGAATCTGTCCCAGGGGTACAGCTGAATATGGCGCATAGCACAGCTAGGCCCAGCCACTGGGTAAATGACTTCGTCATGGTATATGTATTAAATTAAAAAGGCGATTAAGAAATAACGATGTATGGTATAGCTAAAATGATAGAAACAAATCGTTCTAAAGGAACTCGTTTACTGCTCCGCAGAGATGTTTTCTTTTGTCTGGTCTTAGGTTATCAACTATTTGAGGCATGCGCCTGTAAACATTGCTGTTATTCGTCGTCCATCAAGTGAAACCACTCTATGCTTTGTTGTTCTACTTGGACACTTTCTTCTTCCCATTGGAACTCCCACACAAATTTCCCCTTCTCTTCTTTCCTCCACACTCTAAGATTTTGCGCATTGATTCCATTGGCGATAGCAATAGAAGCCCCTCTGACATTTTGAACCAGTAATTGATCCATCTTGTCATTGCTCAGCCAGATAAAGTCTGCTTCACCCTTGGCCAAGCTATCAGGTAAAAAGACTTCTGATGACTTAGTCGCCATATTTTCTTCTTTGATCAACCCTATGAAGCCCAGCTTATCCGTCGCAATGACTACTTGATAAGCTGTAGGCTGGGACAGGCTGATAGAATCTGCTACCCACTGAGCAATCCTTGCTCTTACTGTGGCCTCCTGATCGGTGCTTTCAGCAGCGACGGCGGCATTGCGAGCGGCTTCCCAGTCTGCTACGGCTTGCGCATAAGCTGCCTGCTGTTGGGTGTACCAGTTTTGAGCCTGACTTTCTGTTTGAACTCCTTTGATGGGTTTGGCCATGACCCGTCGGCGCATCAATCCTCCATCTTCTAGTGTCTTAGTGAACGTCAGTTGATAGCGATCACCATCCATCTTCCTGGCTCTTACATCGTTCCAGCCTTGATCGGGACCGATGAGTCTTTCTTCCCAAGGATTGGAAGAACCTGCGCCTGGGATATACTCCCAAAAGATCTGTTGATAGCGGCGAAAGTCAGGAAAATCTTGTATATTTTTCAGCTTCACACCAAAGGGGCGTCCAGGTCTTTTCAAGCTGGGGCTTGCGGCACTTTTGGCAACCATCTCTGCTTGCACCACTTCATATCCAGGTTTTGGACCGAGTGCCAGCAATCCTTGGGTATCCGCCACAGGATTGACACGTACGACTCCCAGCGGTTTCCAGTCCATCTCAGAAGTATCCAATCTAGAAGCATTGTATCCTTCGGGTCGTTCGGGTAGCGTGTAGCTTACCTCTACTTTGACTTCAGGTTTCAGCGTAGCTGGACGATCTCCTGCCCATGCTTGTATCTCGACAATTCCTGGTGAGCGATAAAATCCTGTATCATTTTGCATAGGCAAATCCACTAGGAACCACGAGCGGGCGTCAGGTAGATAGCGATAGCGTAGCTCAATCTCCTCATTGGGTGCCTCAACAAAGGCATCATCAGGAATCTTTAGTTGGAACTCGGCTTTGGTAAAGACCGTTGTTATCGCTTCTGTATCTAGCGGTATCACTTGATAGGCAGGTTGTATAGGATCAAAAGGAGGTTGAAACCAGGCTACTTCTGTTTTTGCTTCCTCTTCTTGCACGGAATCGAACACGAGAAATCCCACCGCAGCTAATATTACAAATATCCCGAAGAATCGAGGATTCTTGTAAATATTGCGCCAGAACTCAAACTTACTGTTGACACGATAGGCATCGTACAGGGAGTCGAAGTCCTTATGCTTACGCATGACCTGGGGATCAGGCAAAGGCTGGTCGATATTTATTTTGTATCTTGACATATCTCCCTCCTAGTCATGATTTTTTTGAGTTTCGCGAGTAGGCGATGTACGCGTACTTTGGCATTATTTTCTGTGATCCCGTAGATCAGGGCAATTTCTTTGAAGGGGATGCGCTCGAAGTATCGAAATTCGATCAGCTGCACTTCCTCTGGTGACAATTCTTGTAGCGCTTCTACCATACGCCATATATTTTCTTCGCTCTTCCCTTCTTCTACCTCTTGGATGATATCCGCCAACTGGCTTTTTTCCATGCTGATGGTCCGTTGGTTTTTGGACTGGCGAAAAAACTGGTTGACTTCATTCATGGCGATGCGATACAACCATGCACTGAAGGGCACCCCTTGAAACTTGTAGTTTTTCAGGTGTGTCATGGCCTTGAGGAAGACTTGGGAGGTCAGATCTGCTGTCTGGTCTTCGTCGTTCACACGTTTGAAGACAAATACAAAAATCGCCTCATAGTACCGCTGATAAAGCACCCCAAAACGCTTAGGATTGCGCTGGGCATCTTGTATCAGCCGATACTCTTCTTCCATTTCGGCCTTGGTCCGGGTATAGTTCCTGCGGGTCAAGCTGTTAAACAATCAATTTGCACTCTTAATGCGTAGGGTAAGGAAAGTTACAGCCTTCACGAAGATTTTTGGGAAAGGAAATGTAGATCTTCGAAAGGTGGCCTGAATATACATTTTTTATAGAAGATTCACGATTGGCGAATTTCGCTCCTAGCTGAAACCTGTACTTTCTCCGTTTTACTTTCCTCATATTAGGAATGGGGGAGGAATTTAGGGATGCTCAAAATTTTATATATTTCGCATGCGATTTCCATTTATCAACCTGAACATAATATGTCTGTTGGAATTGCCATCCCTTGGGTAATCATCCTTTTCATTTACTTTCGCTGGCTAAGCAGGAAGCGCCCTTTTCGCTATATTTACTCTCATAAAACACGACCCTACGAAGACAGATTTCTAGGATCTTAGCCCATCAGTGAGGATCACGAATGAATTCAGATGGGATTTATATTCTATGTAGAGATACGGTCCATCGACGCCTTTATTTAGAACATACGATACCCACTCATGTGTGACGATCAATATTACTTTCATTTACGCCTATTTATACCTCCACTGCTATGGAACTCCCCCAACTCGAACAAGCCCTCAAAGATCTCCTTAGATCTCAACAGCCATACCTTCAGGTAAAAGTGGATACCCCCGAGCAATTTGAAGTGACGGGGACGAAAGAGGTCGTGCAAGGAAGGAAAAAAGTCGAAGGTGCATTTTTTGCCAGTATAGTTCCCAAGCCCAAGGATGTACGCTTGTATTTTTTCCCCATCTATACCGATAAGGAATACTTTTCTCCTTCCCCCGAACTCCAAAAGAAGCTCAAGGGAAAAAGCTGTTTTCACCTCAAAAAAATCGACGAAACCCTCTTTCAAGAAATCCAAGAGATGATTGAAAAAGGGGTCGAGGTATATAAGGAGAAAGAATGGATCTGATCAGACATCATCCCTTGAGCGATTTCGCTACGCTCAAGACTTCAGACAAAAGTATCTTTTACGAGTCCTTCTCCTAAGTTTTACTCACAATAACTCTTGACGAGATCCTGAAACAGGGGCTTGTTGGGGAGGAAGTCGGAACCGATCACGGTCGTGAGGACAATCCCCAAGAGGTACTCGTCTCCCATGTCGATATAGGCATAGGCCAAGTGCTTCCCTTTACGGCCATTTCTGTCGGGATACTTGTAATCCTTGCAGATGGCCTTGGCACCTGACTGTGTCTCTAACTCATACCGCTCGGTGAGGGCCTCTCCTTCCAATCGGTTCATAAACAGATCATCTACCCATATATAAGCAGAGTCAATGCTGCTGAAAGAGGGCACTTTTTTCCCAATATACTGGACTTGTATGTAGGGATTTTCCAAGCTCAGTGTACGCCCATTTCGCACGTAGGTAATGAAGTTTCCATTGAGTTCAGAGTAGTTGTCCACGTTGATCCAGGGGACTTGGTCATTGGTCATGCCCACGAGTGGCGTTTGATAAGTCAACTGAAATCGAAGCTTGTAAGCCTCTAGCACATGGCTTCGTCCTGTCCCTTGGTAGACATAGGGGAATAACTCTCCTTGTGTCAGTGCCGCATCCTGATAGTCAAAATCATTGAGAGAGCACTCGTAGGGTACTTTCTGGGAAGAACCGAGGGCTGTATTGGGAGTAGTCGTCGTCGTTTGCGTATTACTCGCTGAAGCATCTTTTGTTTGCACCTGGCTTTTGCATCCAAAAGCCCAAATCATAGCAGCCGCAAGGCACAGGAGGGATATATTTTTCATGAGATCAGTCGTTTCCTTTTGAGGTAAATTACAAGAAATGTGGGAAAATTGATGTTCCCGAAGGATACTTTCCTACCTCCTCATGTCTCTTCTCCCTAAAACCCCTTCAGACTTTGTTCAATTCCTGAGAGATAAGAGGTACCGAATAGATTCAAATGGACGAGGAGTGGATACAAATTATAATACTTGACTCTGGAAGGGAAGTCGGGTGCCAGTGGACGGATCGATTCATAGGTTCGGTAGAAAGTATCTGGCTGTTTGTCAAATAAGGTCATAAACGACAGCTCCATCTCTCGATGTCCATAGTAAACGGCAGGATCAATCATGACAGGTTCTCCTTGCGGGCCTACCAAAAGATTCCCTCCCCATAGATCTCCGTGGATTAAGGCTGGAGCTTCTTCGGGGAAAATGTCAGGAACTTTTTTGAGGAATTGTTGAAACTTCGCTTCTAAAGAAGGCGTAATGTATCCTTTTTCACGTCCTGATTTTAGCAGTGGCTGTATGCGTTGCTCGATAAAGAAATCGGCCCAGTTGTTGGTTGCGGTATTGCTTTGCGGCAAAGCTCCGATGAAATTATCATCATCCAGCCCAAAGTGAACTTGTGTATGCTGATGCAGATTCGCCAGTCCTTTTCCCAACTGCTCCCAGTAATCCTCTGCCTCTCCCCTACTCTCGATCCATTCTAGCAAAAGATAGGTATGTGTCTCTGCTTCTCCCTGCTGAAGAATCCGAGGAACTCTCAGGCTTTCTGTAGCTCCTAGCCTTTCCAGGCCTTTCTTCTCTGCTTGTAGGTTATCTGCCAGCTTCCATTCATTGAATTTCAGGAAATAGGGACCTCGCAGTGTTTGTAATTTGAAGGACTGATGGATACAGCCTCCCGAAATAGACTGGGCAGAGAGGACAGGGGTTTGGAGAAAAGAATGGATAGTGGATTGCAGGACAGGTGGTAAATTCATAGGTCAAAGATAAAAGGCTGCCTGGAAAGACAGCCCTTATTCATCAATTATTACGTAGATAATCCCTTGAAGGGAAATCAAATGATCATCATCCTTATCAAATAGGCAGATTCAACTTATCTGCTAGGTATTTGTGGTAGATAAATAGCAGCAAGAAAGCACCGCCTACTGCAAGTATTAATTCACCCAGCCAAGTCGTACCCAAAAGGCCCTGAAGTCCTATGACACCTGCGAGGAAGTTCCCGACCCATGAACCCAGGATACCAATAACCAGAGAGGAAACCCATCCTCCTTTTTCTTGTTGGGGTGTCAGCATTTTGGCAATGGCGCCTGCTGCTGCACCGATGAGTAATGAAATAATAAGACCCATAATGATGTTGGTTTAGGTGATTGATGAAAGGGAAGTCATCTTTTGAAGCATGCCACGATGTTCAAGACATCTGTAGCCATTCTGTGCCCTCTCTTTATTTTATATCTTAATATACACATTTATTAATTTGATTTCCCACCACCTTGAGAAGTAGTCTCTCTCTCTTTGTCACCCTTCTTTGTATACATTTTTTTCCTCAAAGGTATATCCCTGTACCATTCACTTTATTCAATCTGGTATTGATTAAAAAACTTGGAGAAGATGTCAAGTCCATGTTGGATATGGCACAAATCAAGTCTAGAGTGCGCGCTCAGAAATATTGTCCGATCTCTCCTTTTTGGTCTATTCGTACCATCAGTGCGGGAGTCTGTGGCGCACCATGCCATAGACGAAGGTTCCGAAAACGGCACTTAGGATCACTACGAGAAATACTGAAAGTCCATTTCCAACCAATACGTACATGGGACCAGGGCAGGCACCTGTAGCTGCCCAGCCTAATCCAAAGATCGTCCCACCGATGATGTACCGCATGTAGGTATGCGCTTTGGCGGGAATATGAATGGGTTGACCAAACCAGGACTGTAGATTGAATCGCTTGATCGCAGCGATGAGCCCTGCACCTAGTACGACAGCCGTCATGATGATGCCATACATATGGAAGGATTGGAAGCGAAACATCTCCTGTATCCGATACCAGGAAATCGCTTCAGACTTCGTCATCGTAATGCCGAACACAATGCCGACAAACAAAAAACCGATATATTTTTTCATTGATTTGTTTTGGAGTGATGGGGAATAAGCGGAATACTTGAGGGTACATTATCCCAGTACAAGGGGATAAATGAGATGGGTCATGATCAATCCCCCAATAAAAAAGCCTATCACAGCTACCAAAGAAGGCACTTGGAGATTGGATAATCCGCTGATGGCATGTCCTGAGGTACATCCTCCTGCATAGCGCGCACCAAAGCCTACCAAAAAGCCGCCTACAATGATCAAGAAAAAGCCCTCAAAGCTGAGTAAGCTCTGCCAACTGAACAGACTGGTAGGGGCCATGTACTGTGTATCTACCTGAACCCCTAACTGCCTAAGATCCTCTACTGTAGCAGAAGAAAGTGCCATTTCATCCGGGCTCGCCAGTAAGGTCTCGCTGATGATTCCTCCTATTAATGCTCCAAGGATGAACACCATATTCCACATTTGATTTTTCCAATCAAACTGAAAAAAATTCGAATACTTCCCTCCTCCTGTCGCTGCACATACCGCCCGGAAGGTAGACGATACCCCAAAGGTTTTATTCATAAAAAGCATAGAGCCCATGATCACCGTGATCATGATCCCCCCCAACCACCACGGCCAAGGCTGGGTGATCCATTCAAAGAAAGTCGCTTCCATAACCAATCTTTCTGACTAACATTATTTGTATTAAGGAACACTCAAACACCCAATCCAAAGTGTAAGCCCCTGGATCAAAAGATGCCCGACAAAATTATCTCCCCATACGTGAATCCTTGTAACATAGGTTACAATTTCGCATCCATTAGACAGAAATCTCTCGCTTTTATGTGTAAAGGTGGGAAAATATACGTCACACCTGTCTTGAATATAAATGGATAACTTTAACCTAAACATAAAAACCTTGGATCATTCAGCTTCATCCACCTTGCAACTCTCGCTCCTTCCCAACCCTGGAAAATATGTGTATCAATTAGGCATTCGCCTATTCTTGGGTTTGTTGGTTCCTACCTATCTGGCTGCACTTTGCTTATACCATTTCGCGGGATTTGAAGACCTCGAATTGGCTTGGCTGACATTTGGTGTAGGACTGGCATTTAGTACCTTCTGGTCGCTGGCAGGCATACCTCAGGCACATCAGGCACAGATGGGACTTGAAGGCAATCAATTTCAGTTTACACTTCCTGGTCATGCTTTCCCCTCTCGCTTTGCTGTGACTGACTGTGTGCACAAATGGACCTATTCACCTGAAAACGAATTGGAGGGCATTATTTTTTATCTTCCAGATGGCAACAAAGTCTCCATTGGCTGGCCTACGGGACAATATGAAACGATTTCCTTTCGCTATCAGTACATTCTGACGAACCATGCTGCGGCTGATTTGCTTCATCAGCGACTGGTGTATGCTTAAGCTAAGTGAGAGGGATGTGGGGGAAGGGAAAAGGAAAAACCAGCCCTTTTGAAAGAGCTGGCTTCATATCATGAGCGAAAAGCTATGCCTTACTGGATCACTAGCTTCTCACTTTCTATTCCTGCAGATGTGTAAAGGAGAGCCACATACACCCCGCTTTGCCAATGAGATACATTCACTTTCAAGAAAGACTGTAAGTTCTCTTCCTTTGTGTATATACGCTTGCCTGTAGCATCTACTATGGCCACGCTATGGACCGTTTGCTTGTTGCCCCATCGGAGGTTCAACCAGTCACTTGTGGGATTAGGAAAAATCTCTAAATCGAAGTCAATTTCTCTTACCTGCGTCTCTACAACTGGACTATAAGAAAACTGTCCATCAAGATCTATTTGCTTGATGCGGTAGACGACTGTTTGGCCTACTTGGGACAACACATTTTGGTCTGTGAAAGAATAGCGCTGTAGACTCTGGCTGTTGACGGCTCCTTGGACCATTTCTACCCTCTCAAAAGCTTTGCCTCCAAGCGATCGTTCCACTTCAAACATCCAGTTATTGACCTCTTGGCTTGTGCTCCATGAAAGGAGTAGGCCTGGTTTTTCTTGCGTTAAAGCTACATCCGCCCACTCTACAGGAAAAGTTGTCTCTTTGCAAGCACATCCATTGTCTGAGTCCGCGATGTTGCTTCCTGTCACCACCACATTGTCAAGGATGGCTCTTCCCTGTCCTCCTTTGCCGATCCAACGCCACTCAACGGAATAACTCCCGATCTTGTTGATGGGTACCGTATCTCTCGAATGTAGCGTCGACTCATAAAAATAGGTCATCAAAGTATCGATCGTAGCCGATTCCTCCTTGCCAATGATGACAAGATCTAGACGCTTGTAGTTGTTACCAGCTAGTGTAGATATTTTGTGATCAAATGCTACACTCCCGTTCCCATCAAAGAAAGTGCAAGGCGTACCTATTTTATGTGGATTGGTCGAGTTTGTCAATTGACCAGAACGTACCGAATATCCTTCGATTGCATCATTACTTTTGATTGCAGTGGAAGAAAAAGACCAACATTCACGGATGAGTTCTCCTCTATCCCCAATCTCAAAATCTTCGGTATATGAGTCTTGCGCTAGCGAGATAGCGGTAGAGAGCAAGAAGACGATAACTGCATAAAATATTTTCATGACCTGGTGGACGAAACGGGTTGCTACATGGATTATTCTTACACTGTAATATTCGAATAAACTTCGTGTAGAGTTTGGCTCTTAGGCTTCAACAGGTCGATTCTTTGCATTTTTAGTCAAAAAAATGGTACAAAAGGGAGGATAGCCTAACAGGTGTTTTATTTATATGAAAGTTCACTTTTTCAGTTCCTCCCCTCTTCAATCTTGGTGCAAGCATGCTAGGCGTACCTGTACACTTCGAGCGGTCACTACGCATTGATTCTCCCACACTTCTTCTAAATCTTTTGGACTCCAATTTCTGTGAAAAAATCTCTCTCCTTTTGTAACAATATCTTATTGAAGTCGTTTCAATGTTTAAACATCAATTAAAATAGAGCTATGACTTATCAGGAAAAAGTAACAGACATTTACAGCATGATTGGCCAGGGACAACTCATGGAGGCTTTCGACAAGTACTACTCTGAAAATGTAGTCATGGTAGAGCCTATGGGTTCTCGTGAAGGAAAAGTCGCTTGCCGCGAGTACGAGCAGAAGTTCCTACAGAGTGTCAAGGAGTTTCACGGAATGGACGTGAAAGCCATCGGTTCAAACGAAGAGGCGAAGACAAGCTTTGTAGAGTCTATGATGGATATCACATTTCAGGATGGAAACCGTGTAAAAATGGAGCAAGTAGCTGTGCAGCGCTGGGAAGGAGATCAAATTGTGGAGGAGCGTTTTTATTATGAGAATGCTTAATAGCATTGTGAGACATTGAGACCGCTACGCTATGAGAGGCGAGACCGCTTCGCTGAGAGACGAGATAGTTAATTAATTTTCACTCCAAAGGAGGAACCCAGCCCTTTGATTGAGGGGCTGGGTTCTTTTTGAGACTGAAGAGATCACTTCAAGAAAGAATGATTGTCTCTATTCTCGGTTCTGAGTTCTCATAATCTCATGAGACCATTTCTCCGCTGGCACTGGCAATCAGCTTAGCTTGTACCTCGCCAGGTGTCGGTGCATATTCCAAGAAGCGACGCGTGAAGGTCGCGCGCCCTTGGCTGAGAGAACTCAAACTGGTATTGTATCGATTCATCTCTGCGAGCGGTATACGTGCCGTGATCTTCTGATAGGCTCCTTCGCTCGTGAATCCTTCTACAATGCCTCTTCGTCCTTGAAGATCTGTCATGACATCTCCCATGAAGTCGTCAGGAACCAAAATCTCTACGCGATAGATAGGCTCCATCACTTTGGGTCCTGCATTCATGAAGGCTTCCTTGAAAGCATGTCCTCCAGCAATCTTGAAAGAGATTTCATTAGAGTCCACCGCATGCATCCTTCCATCAATGATGTACACCTCGATGTCGCGTGCAGGAGACTGCGTGATCGGTCCTTCCTCCATCAGTTCCATGATACCTTTGAGAATAGCTGGCATGAAGCGCGAGTCGATGACACCCCCAACAATACAATTGTGGAAGAACAATTTCCCTCCCCACGGCAGTTCATGCACATCAGTTCCACGAACTTTGATGTCTTGCGGATGGGGATTGTCATCTCCTGTATAGGATCTGGCGATCAGTTTCACTTCGGCATACTGCCCTGCCCCACCTGATTGCTTCTTGTGCTTATAATAGCCATTTGCTTGCTTAGTGATCGTCTCACGATAGGAGATCTTGGGTTCGATGAAGTCAATTTCGACACCGTAGACATTCTTCAAGTTCCACTTAGTGGTCTGTAGGTGGAGTTCCCCTTGCCCTTGCAGCAAGCTCTGCTTGATCTCCTTGGCGTACTCATGTACCAATGTCGGATCTGAGGCAGCCATTTTGTGGAGTGCTTGCGCGAGCTTTTCATCGTCTCCCTGACGAGCAACCTCTATCGCTGTACGAATTTTGGGCTCTGGAAACACGATGGGTTCCAACATCACATTGTCATCCACATTGCGGAGCGTATGATTCACATGGGTGTCCTTGAGTTTCATCGTCGCACCGATGTCACCCGCGGCCAGCTTGTCTACCTGATGTCGGCGCTTGCCATCAACAGTATACAATTGGGAGAGTTTAAATTTTGAATGTGCGTTCGGATTGTAAAGTTCCATTCCTGCGTGGACCTCTCCTGAGCATACTTTGAAATAGCTCATAGCTCCTGTGTGCTTCTCATGGGAGGCTTTGAAGACCAAAAGGGTCGTATTATTGTCTGTCACGAGGAGTTCGTCCCCATCTTGTGTGCGTTCGGGTCCTGTGTCACCTGCTGAGGGGGCCACATTTCCGAGGAAGCCCATCAAGCGACCACTGCCCATGTTTTGTGCGGCGGAGAGGCAGAATACCGGGAAGAGCGTACGCGCCAACATACCCAGACGTAGACCTTTACGCAATTCGTCTTCATCCAATTCGCCTTTCTCAAAATACAATTCCATCAAATCATCGTCGTGCTCAGCTGCAGCTTCTACGAGGATGTTATGTAGTTCATTTGCTCTTTCTCTCTCTTCATCAGGGATCGGAAGTTTTTCGGGTTTCCCACCTGCTTCGGGGAATTTATACATCGTCATCTTAAGCAGATCGATGATACAGTTGAAGTTTTCGCCTTCGTTGTAAGGATACTGCATCACGACGACGCCATCGCCAAAGGTACTTTTGGCTTGCTCGACCGTCGACTCGAAGTTGGATTTCGGATGATCTACCTGATTGACGACAAAAATAGAGGGCTTGTTATAGCGGCGGAGATAGCGCCAGTGGATTTCGGTGCCTACTTCTACGCCTCGGGCTGCGTTTAGGACGACCAGTGCGGTATCACAAATACGGAGGGTGCTCACTACTTCACCGATAAAATCGTCTAATCCAGGCGTATCGATCAGGTTGATCTTATTGCCGCGCCATTCGGTATGCAGAATGGAGGAAAAGACGGAGGTGCCGCGATCCAGCTCAATCTCGTGATAGTCAGAGACTGTATTGCCTTGCTCGACGCTACCCATACGGGAGAGGACCCCTCCCTCGAACATCATGCACTCGGCGAGGCTAGTCTTTCCAGACTTAGACCCGCCGATCAGGGCAACGTTTTTGATGTGGTTGGTGGGATAATACTTCATAAGCTTATGAACTTTAGGTAGACAAGGAGAAGCTAGAGGGAAGATGTTCAACAGATTGGGAGAATAGAGACGCGAGACGAAAAGACCTCAACCTCATCGAGATCTTCGATCCTTTATAAGATGTATCTGCTGCCTCTCTCAAAACATGTTTTGCCATTCACCTCATATGATTCCTATTGTCCGTTATGTAAGTATGTAGAAAAGAATTGTAGTCCTTTGATCTACATCCTAAAGAACCCTCTACTATCCTCCACTTATAGCCATAAACTCCCATTTCCATTCTGTCGTTGCACAGAGGATCTCAGCCTGTCGTCTTGCGAGTAGATGAGACAGGGTATGTAGACGTATCTTTAAGGTGTTTTTTTAAAATAATAAAAAATATCATATGAAGCACGTCTCATCTCATTTTTCTTGCTCCATTTCAGTCAGTTATCATTAACAGAATTGTAAATTTGGAAGAATGGTAGGATTCGTAGCGACTTGCCGCAGCAAGTGCCTACAATGAAACCATACGATACAGCGCTTGCACGGGAATCGTACAATCTAGGGACTTCAAGTGTACATGGTCTTGCATTCCTTGGTAGGTAGTCGTCTCCCACAAATTGAGATCTTTACGAAAGTATACATCTACCGTAGGCTCGGTCTGGCTCAGTAATACATACTCCTTTAAAGAGGTTAGCTGTCTGTAATGATGAAATTTGGTCCCTCTATCAAAGCCTTCGTTACTCTTGGACAGTACTTCAAAAATAATGGTAGGATTGGTTAAGGCTTGGGGATCTTTCTCACTAAATGTAGGTTCGTCACATCCTACAGATGCATCTGGATAATACGTCCGATTAATGGATTCAATCCTGACTTTGAGGTCACTGTTATACACCCTACATGGCTGTGCATTCTCCATCAATGCATTCGTCACAGCCCAGTTCACATTGGCACCGATCTGACTATGAGCAGGTGTCCCTCCTGCCATGGCAACAATAAAGCCATTATGATACTCATACTTGGTATTAGACTCTGCTTCTAATACAAGATAGGCTTCGTAGGTAGATTGAGATAAGGACTTTTCTGCCATATTAAGTGATGTGAAGTTAAATATAACGAAAAATCGTGAAGCCCTATACCTGTGAGCGTATCACTTATCTCATGGGACTCAAGGAAATGAATCCGCTAAATTCCACCTTATAGTCTTACATTCCTTATTTACACAGACTCTATTTTCAATCTCTATCTGAATGTCGGGATAGCCTTTCTTCTCCCATTCCTTTTCCAAAAACTCCCCAAACTGCTGAATCATATCTGGTTGAAAAGCCATCTGCCTTGTTTGAGCGGGAATGAGGTAGCGATTGGGTGTTTCGGTCCATTTTTTCCCACTTTCTGGATCATGCAGATAATACGTGACCATGCCATTTTTCTCCATCACCATCACGTGCCAAGCAAATCGCAGTCCCTTTTCATTCCACAAAACATCTCCTGGAAGTATAAAATGGCGAAGCGGAAGACTCACCTGGATTAGCATATATATTGCTAGGCTTATGATGGCTAGACGTAAAATCGATGCGGGTTGAGGCTTCGTTTCAAAGTGGTCCCCGATACGTGGAAAAATCTTCTGCCAGTCATTTTCATCAAAAAAGATCAAAGTAGCAGCAATCATAATCCAGGGAAACATCCCAATGGGAAATAGCAACCAAGTCATCACATGGAATCCCCAAACAGCCACGTAGGCCCAGGGTCTTGTACGGCGATTGAGGAGAAAGAAGACGATGAAAAGATCGTAGAGGGTTCCGCCCCAACTAAAAAGATAGGCCATCCAATCCGAATCAAAATAAGTCCCTATCAAAGGAAAATCTGTACGTGCTGAGAGCCATGTTTTCATGGGTTCGCCCTTGATCAGCCAATCGTATTTGAGCTTGGCAATTCCCGCAAAGATATATACAATCCCCAATTGAAATTGAAGAATCCATAAGCTCCATTGAGGAATAGCAAGCGGTATTTTCCTCCCCCTGATTAGGTTATCCAAGGACCATGCACGATGGGCAGGAATGAAAATCATGAGAAACCCAACGAGAGAAATGAAATAGTAGTGATTGAGATACCACGTTTTGTCGATGAGCTCGAGATACGTAAAACTAAGGAAAAAGCTGATCGTAGCCAGTCGATAAATGAGTCCCAAAGCGATGAGTAAAGCACACAGCGCGCAGCATATGACCAAGGCGTACATCCATGACACTGGCAATACCTGTACCCACTCAAACCCGCTATATGGAAAATGAAAAGGAGGATCTATGTACAAATCCGCTACCCAGCCTTTGGCGAGGAAGCGGATTTGGGAGCCGAACATGAGCAGTCCAAATGCGATCCTGAATATAGCGAGTGGATAAGGACTTCGAGGCATGCCTAAATATGTTGGCAGCCGATCAATCCCCATCTGTATCATTGAACGTAATCAGAATCCCCAGATTATTGGCCATATCTACTTTAATGAAGCCCAAAAGGGTACGAATCGACTCTGAAAGTGCGTCCACATCTGAGGCTTGGTCTGTCACCCGCGTAGCAAGCGGATCATTGAGCGCATTTGCTTCATCTATGCACAGATCCAACTGAGCCAAAATCACTTCCGAAAGCAATTCTTCTCCTGACTGAGCCTCTACATGATCAAGCAGATCATCGAAGCCAGGGGCTGTTTGAGTTCCAGTGAAGGCAGCCTTAAGTCCTTGTAAATTCTCCTGAATAAGCGAGAGTGAAACCTGGCTGTAAGGGGCCTCCACACGATCGGGTTCGGGCGTTCCTCCGTTACTTTTCCCTAAGGGTTTGCCGAGTTTGTCTCCGATTACTTTCTCTAAGACGCCCACCTGTGTATTGACAAGTTCATTGATAGACCCTCTAGAGAAATTTTCAATATTGGCTACAAAAGCGTCTTTTCCATCTTCCCAAGTAGTGACAAGTACTTGCGCGCGGGTGTTCAAGTTTGCAGCTAAACCCTGTATATAGGCTTGCCTTTTGGCAGCAAGGCTATCTGTTGTAAAATCTGTCAATCCATTTTCAGCAAAAAGGAAGTACTCCAATGCGGGCAGCCCTTTGGAAGTGGAGCCAGTGCCTTCGACAAAGTCTTGATCTAGTGCATCGTTGTCTGCTAGATTTTCCTCTAAGAAGCCTGTATTGGTTGGCCATTTATCGATCGGATTGTGTAAGAATCCCTGTTTAGCTTCACCTACATTGAATAATTCACATCGCTTCCAGGCACGCTTTGTGGCCATCCACTGCTGCTGGGCAGCTTCTAGGTTGGCTTGTGTAGGATCTTGGGCGAAAGTACTGACTCGGGTATTCAAACTTGCTGCTTCCTGCGCGAAGTCACGGTGAGTAGGGAGGATCACATTATCTGCGATATTTTGCAGCATCGCTTCCCGCTCGAAGCTTTCGACAGTTGGGGGATCTGTATTACGATTGCAACTCCACAATCCCATCAGCATGATGGATACGACGAGTATACTCGTAGATAAAAAATAGATTTTCCTTCTCATAACGATTCCAGAAATGTAATAATTTGTGCTCTTTGTGTCGTACTGAGGGCCTTAAATGCCTCTTTGGAAGCCTCTCCTTCTCCTCCGTGCCACAAAATAGCTTCTTCTAGATTTCTTGCACGACCATCATGCAAAAAGAATGTATGACCATTGACGGTTTCCACAAGTCCGATTCCCCAAAGAGGAGGCGTACGCCATTCACGTCCTGTGGCTTCATAATCTTCCCTGTTATCAGCTAGTGCCTCTCCCATATCATGAAGCAATAAGTCCGTATAAGGACGAATGGTTTGGTTTGACAAAGCATCAAAGGTCGGATGCTTTCCTGTCTGTAGTTGGGGAATATGACAGCCTGTACATCCTACTTGCTCAAAAAGCTGCTTACCAGATAATACATCAATATCCTCCCAGTCTCGCCTAGCAGGAACTGCCAGCGTCGAAACATATAAAACGACTTTTTCTAAATCGTCATCATCAATCTCAGGCGAACCACCATCAAAAATAGGATCACAGGCATCTCCTCGACAATTGTCTTCGGGAAAATAGGTCGTCTTTATTCCTACATCGCCTGCAAATGCCTCAGCTGTTTGGTGCCTCAGGTTGGATTGATTCGCTTTCCATCCAAACCTTCCCATAGTCCTCTTCCCTTCGATCCTGTCCCAGACATAATTAGGACGACCAGAGATGCCATCATTGTCTACGTCGTTTTCGTCTGCCAAAGCGAGTAACGTTGCCTCGGGAACTGCCTCAAGTAGGCCCAATCCAGTGATGGGAGGTCCCACCCTTGGAGAAATTTGTACCTCTCCTACCATTGGACCATAGGTAAGCTCTGTAAATCTATAAATAGGCTTTTGTAGGGTATAGGAAGTACCATCTGAGTAGGTTCCTGTGATTTCCTCATGATCAATCAAGTATCCTCCCTCACGAGTCAGTCCTAATAGTGCCTGATCTTGTAGCTGTGTGCCATAATTAGGTTCGGGTAAAGGTTCTCCATTGACTCCTCTTCCAGGCACACTCAATCTCAACAGTAATCCTTCGCCTAGAGATCCTTGAAATCTTGGTGGTCTTCCTCGACCATCTTTGAAGTGGCAAGCAGCGCAAGAGCGCGCGTTGTAGTAAGGGCCTAAGCCATCACGTGCGGTAGTAGAAGCAGGCGAACTCACCCAGTTTTGGTTGAAAAATGAATTTCCAACAAAGAACAGGAGCCCTTGCTCATTCGTCACACCTGGAGCCTGAAAACCAAATGCATTGGGAGATACATCGAAAATGGTCGCTTGTCCACCAGAAAGTTCTTCCCCCACCTCTGCCTCAGGAATCATGGATTCCCTACTACAGCCTAGCCATGCCAATAACCCAATTATATATAGAAATCGATATGTCGAATGCATAGGTACGAGATTAAAATGGCCCGAGGCCTACATTACATAGGCTCGGGTCAGATTTGCATCAATAAATCAACTGTAATTTATCCTTTAAGACAATGACTTTACTCAGGTAGGTCTGTGTTGATCGTCAAGTCTAGTTTTTTCCCTACTTCGGCAATATCATCTCCAAAAGTTTGCAGCGCGTTGACAGAAGATAGTACAGCGGGTCTTGTACCTGCATCAGAGATGGCAAAGTCAAATGGAATCGCTGTAGCTTCAACAGCAGCCATGGCAGTATTCATATTATCAATCACTTGCTTACTGAATGTAGGATCCATCACTTCCATCAAGTCTGAGAAAGAAGCACCTGTGATCTTAGAGATTCCATCTGTGCGAATATAGCATCCTGTGTAAACGTTGCGGATACCGATTGCATTCAAACGAGTGTCTCTGTGTGTATTGTCAGCAAAGCAAGAGTGCTCGTCTTCCTGATCCTGGTTGTCATAAGCGGTGAAGATACGCTCACCTGCCAACTCTGACTTTGAAAGTACACCAATACCTGTAAGGATATTGCTGAGAGCGACATCTGTTTCTAGTGCAAGGAAGGTTGTACGGTAGGAACCGTTGGGCTTCCACTCATCAAGTAGGCTCTGAAGGTGATCCAGTAGCAAGTCAGCACATACAGCTAAGTACTGACGACGACGATCGGCGTTAGGTGCTGTCCCATTGTCGACAAAGTCCGTATTGGGACGCTGTCCTGGCTTCAAGTCAGAAGGAGAGGTATTATCCTGGCCCCATAGCAAAAATTCGATCGCATGATAACCAATGGCGACGTTTTCTTCCCCACCTACTTCATTCAATGATTCAAGATACGCCTTGTCTAGCGTAGGATGGTTTGTAGGATCATTGATGATACCTGCATTGGCATTCCCTTCTACGTAGTCTACATAAGACTCGTCCATAGGCCACGCATTCATCAGGCCTTCGGGTCCATCTTCATCATCGATAGGGCCACTCGCAAAACGGAAAGCTTCTGTCTGCCCATAAGGCTCACGAGCGTCTAGCCATGCTTGCTTAGCTAATTCGAACTTTTCTACATTTTCAGGATCTGCAACGAAAGCATCAATCGCATCTTTCATCTCTACGGCTTTGTCGTAAGAATCCTGATAGTTAGCGTAGACAATCTCTGCATATGTTTCAATGATGCTTTGCTTGAGCTCTACATTTGTTTCTTCTGGATCTTCTGGCTCGCGGTTACAGCCAGTAGCAACCAATGCAACAGCAAGTGCTGCACATATCAGTTTCAATGAGAAAAACTTCATTAACGTGTTTGGTTAGTTTAGTGTCTTTAATAAAGAGAAGCCTAAATACGATAGGTAAAGGGTTATTTAGACTGGATACAAATAAGTCTTACATGGGATGCAATAGCAAATACTATTTTCAAATTACCCAAAGGCAAGCAGGCTGAATACCTAAGTTTAGGCATCAACAAAAGGATAGATTTGTCTACTCTTTATGACACTCCCTAAAGTAGGGTATTTGGCATACCTAACATATGGTATGAGATGCCATAATTCAGATATATAATATGAAAATAATCTCATATATATAGACCCATTTGAGTTTTTACCTGCAAGAATATGCTTACCCCATTACGCAGAAATGAACTCTTACATTCACTTTCTACCATGTGACTACAGTTTCTGAAAGGAAAAAGTCGGATTCCCTTTCTCCTTATCTTCATTATAAAAGTCAGTAAATCTAAGTTTGAATAAGAATCCCTCTGCATCTTGGATGACATAGACTTTGCGAGGATCCATGGTAAAACCATTATTGGCAAAACTAAAGGTCTTCCAATCGTATCCTATGATGTCTTGCTGGTCATCGAGGAGCAAACTCTGTGCGAGGCTACGGTCGATCTCCTCAAAGCTGTAGGTGGTATCTGACCAAGCAGCGGTATTATGCCAGTTCATCAAGACACCATTTACGAGATAAGGGAGGTAAGGGTCGTAGAATAAATGTGTGTAGGTTGTGAAACACAAATCATAATCTTCCTTGGGAGGTTCGACTTGATATATTCCTTGAGAAATGAAAGAATACGTCTGAAAATTATAGGTTGGGTCCCTTTCAACTGTTTCTTCCTTTCGGTCACTTCCATCCAAATTGGCATATTGAAAACGATAAAACTGCTTATTCACCTCTAAAAACTGGATTTTCCTTTTTCCTCTTGGTCTTCCACTTGCTGTATAGCCTAGATCCAGGAGAATGACTTTTCCTACCCAATCTCCCCTGATGGCCAGACTGTCGATATTACCTGTAGGATGGTCGGGATAAAATGAAAAGTCGCCTACACTTGTAACCGCATCAAAATCCGTCTCAGTTGTAATGGCAGCCTGCATCACACAGCTTGTATTAAGGGTGATGATGTCTGCGGTATCGCTACTTCCCAATCCGATATCCCATGATATCCTAGGGTGTAGGGCTACTACGCGCTGTGTACCCAGGTCATACCAGATCTGATCGTCATAGTTCACTTGCATATTGACAGAGGCGAGTACAGCATCTCCTCTGGGTGTAGGTTCGACAGGTAGTTCTTCTCGTAGACAGCCTACGAAGAGAAGGGTCAACATGAGCAGATATATTCTATTCATCGTAGTGAGGAATTAGAGGTACTGGGAGAAAGCTGATATGTTAGTTTGAAGAAAAGGTTGCGTCCTGTACCGACGGCAACTTGTCCCGTATTGCCACTATGGACACCTGTGGCTAGTTGGGCGGCGATATTGGTAATGTTGAAGAGATTTTTGGCTCCCAAGCTCACCCCCAAACGATCATCCAAAAAATTTCGTTGCAAAGTCAAATCCAATAGTTGATACGCTTGGATAAAGGATGCCTGAAGTTCACCATCTGGATCTAGCCTGAAGCCTGGAAGTTTTCCCTGATATTTATAAAAGAGAGAAATACTGGTAGCGTTGGACCAATGGTAAGAAACGTTTCCTGTCACCTCAGGGGTAAAACTAAAGGTGGGAATATCGTCTTCAATTGAAAGCTGGTTGTAGCGGCCAATATAGTTCAATCCTACCTGAGAGGTGATCCGCGCGGTACGCAGACTGGCTTTCAAAGAGGAGCCGACGCTTCGAAACTTCCCGATGTTTACATAGGTAAACTGTGGGCTGTTGATTTCGGCCAATGTGATCCGATTCTGGAGGTCATTGTAAAAGCTACTCCACTCGAATCGCCAAAGCTTCTGCCCTGCTGTCAGCTTTTTGTATCTCAGATTGAGGGCGTAGCTATGTGAATACTCCGCTTTCAAATCTGGATTGCCGACGATGTTGTGGTTGATGTCTACAAAATAGAAATAGAGCTCTTTGAGTGAAGGAGCACGAAAACCACGCGCGTAGGATGCACGGAGTGCCCAATCTCCCCATGCCGCTTTGGCATTGAGAGAGGGTACGATGGGAGCTTCGTATGCAGTGTTGTACGCCATGCGAACACCAGGTCTTAGCTGTAGCCAAGAGACGGGCTTCCACTCCGCTGTCGCAAAAAGCGCATAGTCTCCTAAGGATTGTATCCTATTTTCGATTCGTTGACCTTGGGCAATCTCTTGACTCACATCATAGCCAACCTCTACCGCAAGATTTTCTTTTACTTTCGGGATAATGAAACTGCTTCTACTCATCCAAAGTTCAAAGCCCGTCGTATCCTGCTCACCCGCTACATCTAGCAACGATTGTTCAAGTGTCGTCAGATCTTTGCGATAAGTATTGGACTGTCTCCTGAATAAGTTGTACCCTGCTACCCCATTGATGCGAATATGATCTCCTAGCTTCCCTACAGCTGAGACCGAGTGATCCATCCTCTGGGTGTGGTAGGTATCATCAAAGGCAATTTCTTGGTAAGGTAAGCGAGGCAGTCCCCGATTCAGGATCATCTCATCAAAAAGAGAAAGGCGATAACTCAATTTAAGCGCTGGCAGCGCATAGTGATACTGTAGGCGCCCAAATAGCTGTGTTCGAGGCTTCCATGACTGAAAACGCATAGCATCCGCCACTCTCTGATCTAGTGAAGGCCAAGCCCCCTCCGTATGATGCCAACCATCGAAGAAGTTTCTCGCAAGAGAAAAACTCCCACTATGCCGTTTCTGCTTCATCTGAATCAATGCCTGTGTATTGATCGTGCCTCTTTGTTCTCCATAGACATCTGCTTGCACCGATACGCCTGCCTTGCGTGGTTTCTTCGTGATCAAGTTGATCGTTCCAGCCAGTGCTTGGGTCCCATAATTCACACTCAAGGGTCCTTCGACAATCTCAATCCGTTCGATTCCTAGCAGATTGAGCTGCCCCAGGTCGATGTTTCCATTTTGGCGACCGATCACAGGCACACCATCGATTAGGATCTTGACATTTTCTCCCGAAAGTCCCTGAATACTCAAACTTTGACCCAAAATATTGTCCTGAGAAAGACGGATATTCAGCTCATTGGACAACACATCTCCCAAGTTGACCGCTGCCATTCGGTTGATTTTCTCTGAAGAAATGGTTCGGATGGCATGAATCGCTTTCTCGGCTGTTTGGGGAGTATACTGTCCCGTGATGATCACGGAGTCTAGCCCATAGGTTTGCGCACGTTCCTGCCCTACTGTCTCAAAGTAGAAGCAAATACACATCATACAGCTGATGACGCCCCTGATTATGATATGCTTATATGTGCTCATCATCTTCCATCACTTGTTCTACCTCTAAAAGCAACAATCCATTGGCAAGCATTTGATACCATTGATCCATTTCCTTGTAGCAAAGGATTATTTTCACCTCTTCCGTCGGCGTAGAGAAGAAAAAGGACTTCTCTAATGGGTCAATTCGCGCTTTCCATTGATTCAGTCTGCGTTCCAACTCATGTGTAAAGCTCAATATTTCCTCCTTGGTCATCTTGAGTCCGATAACTCCATAACCAAGGTAGAATCCATTGCAGCAAGGACAATGCATGATATAGCCTAGCGAGCTTTTATGTAGTACTCTCAGGTTTTGCATAGTGGATCATTGTTTTATATAAATATGCGTGTCAGGATCAATGACTAACCTTCTACTGAGGCGACAATGTCCTGCCACTCTGTTAATTCTGGTATTCCAGGTTTCCGCTTCCCAAATAGTTGCACAATCTGCTTGCCCTCTTCATTGAAACACTCGAGTGCCGTGACAACACCATCGGTCGTAGGCTTCCTTACGACCCAGCTTTGAGCAATCTTCGTCTCATTCACATGGAGATTGAAGTTAGGATCTAGCACATTGAACCAATTCTCGTAGTCCATTAGTTTCTTGACAGGGCCTGTATGAATCTGAATCATCCCTTTATTTCCAACAAATACCATGATAGGTACTTGGCGCTCTGAAGCCAGTGTAATGATCCGTCTGAGCGCATCATTGTCCACTTTGACGGCATAGTTGCCTTTGGGCGCTAGTCTTAGTGCCTGGATACGGCTGAGCTTATGCTTGCGGACGAGTCCAAAAAAGTCGTGTGTATCCTTGAGATTAATCCATCCTTCGCGGAAGCTTTCGACTTCAATTGCCTCATCGGGCTGTTCGGGATCATCTGATGGCCAAGGCGTAACTTCCTGAATAGGAGACTGATCATTTGACTCAAAATCCTCGACAAGCTTTTGGTAAGCAAAAGGATCAGAATGCGGCGTAAGGAAAATTTTATGTATAGCCTGACCATCCTTGGCAAAGAACTGTAGACTATATCGATGTTTGTCCCCCATCTTTGACTTTACCGCATAAGCAGATGCCCAAGGCTTGAAGAAAATGCGAAGATCAATGTCTTCCCCAACAAACAAGCCCACATGGGGATTGCTAAGGGAAGGATTCAAATAGACGCCCTTGCGTTCATGAACAACTTCTTCGTTACGGGTCAATGCCATGACCTTGTCTAGTTCTTGTACGCGCGTAAGGATTTCTGTAAACGCGGGTCTTAGTCGGGTTACATCGCCTCCACACTGCGTGGCGAGTAGTTCGACTTCGCTTACGCCTAGTTGGTCGGCGGCATTTCGGATACGGAGTTTAGGCTGTTCGGATTTGAGTGCCTCCCAGCGATCCTTGAGTGAGGGTTGTGTCATTTCCATCTCGTTTCGGAATATGATTTGATTGAACAATAGGATCTCCAAAGACGACGACAGGATGGCCTGCCTCTGGAGTAGTAATTACTTCTGTATGAATCTGAAAAATTTCAGTTAAGGTTTTAGGTGTTAGGACCTCTTGAGGTGTTCCCTTTGCTTTGAGTTTGCCTTGGCCCAGGAGTAGGAGCTCATCGACGTACCGACTAGCTAGATTGATATCGTGCAGCACGATCACTACCATATGCCCTTCAGCGGCAATGTTTCGCGCTTCTTTCATGATGCTGTGCTGGTAGCGTATATCTAGATTATTCAGCGGTTCGTCTAGTAGTAGTAGACAGGGTGCTTCTCCTCCTGAGATTTGGGCCAGCGCTCTTGCTAATTGGACGCGCTGCTTTTCTCCTCCTGAAAGCCGCCCATATGATGCCTCTGCAAAGCCGCTAATGTCTGTCTGTTGCATCGTCTTCTCCACAATCTGCAAATCTTCAGGCTTAGGAAAGCGGCCAAAATGTGGGTATCGTCCCATCATCACGACATCTTTGACGAGAAAATCTTGGCTAAGCTGCGTCTGCTGCGTCAAGACCGCTCGCTCTTTGGCAAAAATCTGGGGCTTCCAAGCCTGAATATTTTGTTGTTTCCATGATATGTGGCCACTACTTGGGGCACTGTCACCTGCGATCAGACGCAGCAGCGTGGATTTTCCTGCTCCATTAGGACCAATGATGCCCATCACACTTCCAGGAACACCTGTAAAGGTGATAGAATGAAGAATTTCTTTCTTTCCTATCCGATACCCTACACCCTGAATATCAAGCATTTTGCCCCCTTTTATTTTGTTGAAAAAGCAACAGCAGAAATACAGGTGCTCCAATAATCGCCGTTACAATACCAATGGGTAGTTCGGCGGGCGCCACCAAAGTCCTACTGACCGTATCTGATAGACATAAAATCAAGCTCCCTCCCAAGGCTGATGCAGGTAGTAAATATCGATGCTGGCCCCCTCCTACCAAACGCAGTAGATGTGGAATGACTAGACCAACGAAACCTATGACACCACAAAATGCGACTGTACAACCTATACCTAATCCTGTAGCCAATATCACGCGTTGTTTGAGTTGCTCTACAGGTACCCCTAGATAATGTGCTTCTTGTTCTCCCAGTGTAAGTGCATTAAAATATTTACTCATGGGGAGGAGGAGGGCCAATACGATAAAAAGTGAACCTCCCATCCATACGACTGATTGCCAATTGATTCCTCCCAGACTTCCCAAGGTCCAAAAGGTTAAGGTTCTCAACTGCTCATCATCGGCGAGGTAGGTCAATAGTCCTACGCCTGCACCTGCCAGCGCGTTGATAGCGATGCCTGCTAGGAGCATCGTGGCGACATTGGTCCCTCTTCTATCGCTAGCTAGGCCAAAGATCAAGAAGGTACTCAGTACTGCGCCTCCAAATGTTACTACTGGCAAGAGTGGCACGCCCCATTCAGCCTCTGCATGTGTCAACATAGGTCCGAGGATCACAATGGCAAGCGCAGCTGACAGGGTAGCCCCTGTCGAGACGCCTATCAGGGAAGGATCAGCCAAAGGATTTCGAAACAAGCCCTGCATGGCCGTCCCACAAATTGCCAAAGTCGCCCCCACAAGAAGACTCATGAGGACGCGAGGCAATCGTATAATACTAACAATGGCTGCTTGAGAGGCAGAAAAAGTAGGCTCAGACACCCATCCCAAGCGATGTCCCAACATAGAGATCAACTCCTTTGGTGCAATCGATGCGGCACCTGTACCACACGCAACCAAAGCAGCAATGGGTAACGTGAGTATGAGCAGAAGAAGAATGATTTTCTGATGCTGAGACATGTGTCGCTAAGGGGTCTGAGTTACATTCGAATAAGAACGATCATCTATTATCTCCAAATAACCAGATGCTGTATTTAGGGTGATGTGCCTTGAAAGGCTTCATTCAACTCACGGATGGCTTGTCCGACGCGCGGCCCAAAACCTGAAAGAAGTTGGCCATCCATCGAAATAAATGCCTTGTCTTTACCTGCTTTTGTCTCCGCTATGCCTGGAACATTCAATAAACCAGAAGGACCTTCGAGGCTATTGAGCCCGCTACTAAAAAGAAGGATCACATCTGGATTGGCTTCTACTAGTGCTTCGGCACTCAAAGGCTTAAATTTTTCAAATCCGCTAATCGCATTTTTGGCACCTGCTAGCGCAATGATTTGCTGCATTTGGGTATTCTCCCCTGCCACCATGAGTGTCCCTGTCCCACGGGCATAGATGAACAAGGCAGACTTTTCAGGATCCAATGGCTTTACCTGTGCCAAATCTTTATCAATCTGCCTAATCATAGATTCTGCCTTGTCAGCATATCCTAGTGCCTCACATACCTCTTGGATGAGACGCTTACTTCCTTCGACGGTATACTCCTGAGGAAGCAACATGATGGACACTCCTGAAGCCTTCAGTTGTGCTTCTACTTCAGGCTTGAGTTCACCCGCACGTCCAATGATCAGATCAGGGGCAAGGGCTAAAACTCCTTCTGCAGAAATGTTGCGATTATGTCCGATTCTTGGTACGTCTGCCAGTTCAGCCGCAGGATAAGTACTTGTGACATCGACTCCTACGACCTGGTTTCCAATCCCAATCTCAAATATGATCTCCGTAAAGGTCCCATTGAGCGATACAATTCTTTGCCTAGCAGGTCTATTTTGTTCTTCTGATGTCTTCCCTTTTACTTGGCAGCCCACAAGTACCGAACCCAATATGAGGGCAAGCAATAACCATAATTGTATAGGATTCCGCATAGATGATGTATTTAAAATGGAAAAGAGAGCCCCCCATTAAGATGGTAGATATTCGCACGGCGGGGGACTCATTCACATAGGTTTACTTAATGATGATTCTTTCGGTCCACTGCTGGGCACCTGCCTGTAACTGTAGGAAATACATGCCTTGGGCAAGTTCAGGGAGTCTGAGCGTGGTCTGCTGAAATCCTGCAGATAGGGATACATTTCCTCCTGCCATTCGCTGACCATTTGCTGAGATGATTTGGTAGCGCGCGTCTGCCTGCCCTTGAGGAAGATCTGTCACCAGAGAGAGATTAGATCCAGATGCTGTAGGGTTCGGATACAGACGTACAAAGCTGCTTCCCTGACTAGGATCTGTATTTGTGACTCTAAAGCTTTGCTTGTCAAAGTAGAATTTTCCTGTAGTACTTCCACCAAACTCTGTGAATACTATTTTCCAGTATTCTCCTGCTTTATCCTTTACAAAATAGACCAAGCTATCCTGCAAGGTCCAGCCATTCATAAAGCTGAAGTCCTTCCAGTCATATCCAATCATATTTTTTTCTGCGCTGAAGGTGGCAGATTGATAATCTGTATATGTATCCACATCGTTGACAGGATATACTTGCGCTACCTCTACACCCGCATTACTCAACACACCTGAGACACCATAGGGGGTTCCAGAAGGAGGAAGGAAGGCAATGTATCTGGTAAATAGCAGATCCCAATCTGTATTTACAGGCTCTGGATCTACGGCATTGTGGGAGGTCAAACTAAAGTAGCCAAAATTCTTGTTCTCAAAATCCGCTTTGCGAATCACGTGGCTCATGTCCATCATCCCATCCAGTGTCCCATGACGGAAAGAATATACACCACTAGCCAGTTGCTGAATCCAAAGCTTCTGTATGTTGCCATTGGGATATTTGAGAATATACAGACTATCACCTGTAACAAAATGCGTGATCATACTGTAAGTCCCCCACCCTAGATCAAAAGGATCGGCTGCATTGGCCTCGCGATTAAAGGCGCCCATTGTCCAACTTGTATCTGCATTGTAAGAGATTTTCCAGGCAGACATACCCGCTGTGTCTACGGTAGGCCAAGCGGCGGTATCTCCATTGGGATATGTATACAATTCGATACCCTTCGCATCATTGACAAAAATGGTGCTTGAAAAGGGCTTGGCAGAGAAGGCCACATCCCAGCTATCCAATGCCGACCGCGACTGCTCTCCAGACTCCATGCTATACCATACTTGATCAGCATAGCCAGGCATCAGTGAGACAGAGTCTTTGACGATTGTAGCTTCTTGAGCCCTTAATTGAAGGACTCCTAACAGCGTGATAAGAAGGAAGGGTAAATATTTTTTCATGTGCTTGAAGATCTTATTTAGATTTATTCCAAATAAAGACCTCCAACGTATAAGACACAAGCAATATTTTCAATATACCTAAATTACGATATGTCAATTACCTAAGCTTGGGTAGCAGTTGAAAAGCTATTTCTCCCCCCCATCTCCAACCCTACCTAACCTTAAGTAGTTTGTTAACAAAAAAAGCCATCCCCAAAGGATGGCTCGTATCTCTTGTATGTACAACACGCGATGATCAAGTAGAGAAAGAAACGCCACATCCGCAGCTTTCTTTTGCGTTGGGATTGTTGAATATGAAACCGCGATCGTTGAGACCTCGTTTGTAATCCACTTCCATTCCCATTACATAAAGGGCATGACGCTTATCCATCACGACGGTTATTCCTTCTATTTGAAATACGTCGTCCTGCTCGCCTTTGACATCATACTCTAGGATGTAGGAAAGGCCCGAGCATCCGCCACCTTTGACACCTACGCGTACGACTTTATCTTTGGTTAATTGCTCCTTTTGCTGGATATCCTTTAGCTCAGTGATGGCTGAAGGAGTAAAAGTAACCAGGGGAGTTTGTACTTCCGCCATATTTTTTCTGATTGAATCGTGTTCTCTAATAAAATACGCTACTTTTGCTATGTACAAATGTACAACAGAGAAAGCTGAAAATCTGGACTATTTTGCTGATTCTGATAGAAAACATCTGATATTCGCACAAAAATCTGTCCACTTTCCCTCTTTAATTAACGCAAATTTAAGCAATAAGTTAGTTCCTATGGCTGTTAACCTTTTCGAAGAATTTGATGCCATCTCTCTTGACGAATGGCGCGAAAAGATCCAAAAGGACCTCAAAGGAAAATCCTGGGATAAGCTTGTCTGGAATCCTGAGCCAGGCATCGAACTCCAACCTTTTTACCGCAAGGAGGATTTGAACTACAGCCAATTTGGGATTGACAGTCTCCCAGGTACTTTCCCTTTTCGCCGAGGTAATCCGCTCAATGCTACGGGAGAAGGTTGGCAAGTCATACAGAGTATCCAGCTAGATGATGAGGAAGCGGCGCTGGATCGACTAGAGGAAGCACATCAACACGAAGTACATGCTTTTTATCTGACCCGCTGGGAATCCTATCCTGAAGAAGAACGACTGGGTGCTTTGCTTGAAGCATTTGAGCTACATCAACAAGCCCTTCACATCAACCTTCCTGTGGACCCTGCCTTTCTGAGCCTGGATCTCTACACCTTGCTTCGATCACGCAAGCTCTCTCCCGCCCTATTGACGGGCACGCTGACCAATGATCCTATCTCTCGCGCAGCGGCACAAGGAAAAGTCGCCGAGTTGTACACATTCGCCCATGTGGAAGCTGGTGCCCTCAATTTCAAAGACTCTCCCTACTTCCGAGGAATAGGTTTGGACTTCATTTATATACACGAGCAAGGAGGTAATATGACGCAGCAGATCGCCTTTGCTTTAGGGACGCTGGTAGAATATCTCGACTGGATCGAGCAAAGCGAGTCCAAGCTCACGATACCTGAACTCTTGGGTCGAGTGGCGGTGACATTTGCTGTCGGCACTCACTTCTTGCTGGAAATCGCCAAGCTTCGCGCCTTCCGTTTGCTCTATGCCAAGCTCGTACAAGCCTATGGCATCGAAGACGAAAATTTGCAGACACCCTTCATCCTCGTCAAAACCGACACCTTTCACCAAGCCAAATACGACTTATACAACAACCTCCTCCGCACGACGACAGAAGCCATCTCGGGTATATTGGGAGGAGCCAATGCAGTAATCGTTCAAGCGTTTGATGATGTCAACCAGCCAGCCGAAGCACGAAGCGCAAGATTAGCCAGAAATATCCAACATCTTCTGCGACACGAATCGTACCTAGATAAGGTCATCGATCCAGCGGGAGGAAGCTACTATATTGAGCAAGCCACAGATGCCTTGGGACAAAATGCCTGGAAGCTCTTTCAACAGATGGAAGCAGAAGGGGGATTCTTGCATTGGGTGGAAGAAGGAAAAATCGGAGAACGCATCTGCAGCTCTGCGGGTGAAAAAGCCCAACGCGTCGAGAAACTCCAAGAGAAGCTTATCGGGATCAATCAATCCCCCAATACGGAGGAAATACTAGCAGAACCCATTGTCATGGACGGTCGATTGGCATCTGCCTTTGAGGAGATGCGGTCGCATGGTGATCTGCTAGGCCAAAAACTGGGAAGAAGGCTTCAGGCCCAGCTGCTCCTATTTGGTGATGTGAAGATGCGTAATGCACGTGCCCAATTCTCTAGAGATCTGCTAGGCTCGGGAGGACTGGCCATACAGGAGGAATTTGTTTCCCTCGACTCGATGGATGCACAAGCTTACACGGGGGATATATTTGTGCTTTGTAGCTCAGACGAGGAATACCTTCAGTACGCGGAGACACTTATAACTACATTGAAAGTAGCCCATCCGCAAGCGCTTTTTATTGTTGCAGGAAAACCCGACAACTGGGACAGTCTCGGGTTCTCGCATGCAATCTTCACTGGGATAAACGTTTTAGAATTTCTACGCGGACTATGGTCACAACTCCATGATATACATTCACCTACAGAGAAATGATCAGTCCAGTGTAGAAAGTAATTTGTTGAAAGTAATTAAACCCTTGAATCGTATAGTCTGGATTATAGATGGGGTTTTGCTGATTCTTAACGTTGAAAATATTGTTGAGATTGGCATAAATCACCGTTGACTTTCCTCCTAGCAATGTCAAATAAGAGTAAGTAAGTCCCACATTGTGGTAGTGATTGAGCCGCTCTGTGTTGATCGTATTACCAAATACAGGCTCATTGATTCCGAGCTCAGGATTCCATTGCCCACCTTCGATCGGCGTAAAGAAAGTACCTGGACGCGTCACGTACTTGACCGAGATATTGCCATATAAGGTGAACCAACTCACGCCAGCCTTGATGAAGTAGGGCAAATCAGGGTTGACACGATAGGCTACATTCTGGTAGAAGACCGTATTGTCGAGGTACTGGTTCCCAAACTGGAACATCCATTTACGTGAAGGTCTGTAGATAATCTCTGCCTCCACACCAAAAATCTCACGTGTAGACTCGGTTGTCGCAATAAAATCGATTACTTCGCCCGTCTCATTTTTGTAGAAGACACTCAAGTTTCCACGCAGCTTTTTGCTCCCATAGCGAAACTCTAAGTTGGCTTGCTTAGACTCTAGGAGATTCACTACCTGCGCTCGAGGCCTTGGCAGAGACAGGTTGTAGTATTGTCCGAGCCCGAGCAAAATACTCGCATTGGGAGAGACTTGCAGATTGGCATTGGCCTGATACGAGAAATAGTTGTTCAGATCCAGATCGTTGAAATTCTGCCTGACCCCTAACTGAAGGGTAAAAGGGGAGTATTTCATCTTCAAGATCCCAAAGACCTCTGCGTAATTGTAAGCCAATACGGTATCACTTGTCAGCGTAGGATCATTGGGTCTGAATGCATAGTAGTACTCTGGGAATGTATCCTGAAATGAATGATTGTGATAGGAGTAATCTGCTCCTGCCTGAAACTGCCAATGCTTGGACAGATACCGCGTATAGTTGATCGAGCCATAGGCAAATACTTTTCTCTGCGTGGCATTGACGAGCGCTTGGGAATAGCCTTCTGACGATTGATCCACTGCTGCATTGATCTGTAGATAGTTATTACCTGAGAGTCGCTCTGCATTGACAATATGAAAATGTCTAAACGTATTAGCGTTGGCGACATTCTGCTGGGCATATAGGTCGATGCGTACTGCATTGGACTCGTTGATCATGTAACTGAATCCGTTGACATGCCACTTGTCTCCTACTGGTAAGCGCCAGTTGGCTCCAGCATCTGCCAGTTTGAAATCCCTCAGGGAAGGAAAGCTACCCGCATTTAGTGCTAGGAATAGCTCAGGCCGCTGATAATTGGCATAAGCTTGGATGAATTGATCATCTGATTTTCCCTTCTGACTCACAAACATGCCCACATTGGCCATGGAAAGTGACAACTCTACAGAACTTTCTTCTACTTCCCGGTTTGTCTGGATATCTATCAAGCCTGCACTGGTATGGCCCATATTCAGTGGTGGCGACATGGGATAAATCAGAAGGTCACGTATGATCCTGGGATTAAAGAGACTGAAAAAGCCCAGATCATTCAAAGAGGTAGACCTCACAGGTTTGTAGATAGGTACTTGGTTGAGATACACGAGCGAGCGGTACTGGCTAGAGCCACGGAGCTCGACATCGGCAGTTTCGTTGGTGTTGGTTGATGCTGGGGTGTTGCTGACGGCTTTGAGTGGATCACCATTGGAGAAGGGATCCATCAAGATATCCATGCGGCTCATACTCCGAGCGGGAAATTCTTGTGTGAGGTAGCGTGCATCGACAATTTGCACTTCATTGAGGGTTCGCGCTTTCTTTCTTAGATAGACCTTGAGGGTTTGGGTCGTATTGACCAAAGAGAGGTTAAGTGTATCAGGCAGATAACCTTCAAATCGAACCACCAATCGGTTGTTTTCACGTACCTGTCGATCTAATTGAAAGAAGCCTTGGGCGTCTGCGAGTGCACCGAGCTTGTTGTTAGGTAAAAGAAATACCGTAGCACCAGGCAGCGCTTCTCTTTTATCGTTGAAAACATAACCGGACACAAGCAGGGGTTGCCCCGCTGCCTGTATCACAGTTGCAATTAACACGATAGCGATAGATAAATATGTCTTAATCATCAGTGTTGAGGTTGCTCGCCAACTCTTGTAGTCGGTAATCTTCAGGATAAATCGTTTTGGCTTCTTCATACAGAGCCAACGCATCCTCTGTTCTACTCAAGTTGATGTAGTGCTGAAGCAGCATTTGATAAGCATTGATTTTTCCCCACCCTAGATTTACATTTTCAGGTGTCTCAATGGCTCTCTTAAAGTAATCTTCACATTCTTCTCCTCCACCCCATTTTTCGGGAGTGTAGAAATCACTGACACCTAACACATAGTAGGCTCGCGTACTCTGCGGATCCAATTTTATCGCTTTCTTACACACCTTCTTCACTTTTGCTGCGAGTACACCCGCACGCATTCCCGTCTCAAAATTAATACTGAAATTGAGGAGCATACCTTGAAGGGCGAGGTACTCAGCTGAGTTGGTGGGCATACTTTCCAACATGTCGATACCACTCTGTATAGCTGCTTGACTCTCGTCGTTATTCCCCATTTTCACAAAGAAAATTGCTTTCCAGTACTTCAGGTAAGCCTGCCAGTACAGGACATCTACATTGGGCTCCAACTCTGAAAGCGGGTCTACCTTGCCTTTCATGAAGCAGTCGACTGCTGCCTCATAGATGACCTGATGCATAGAATCGGACACAGGTTCCTGTGCTGTATATACATCATCGTAGATCGAAACAGGAGAAGCAACAGGAGCTGCACTCAAGAATACAAGAAATACACTTACCAACAGCAAATCCAATAGCAGATAATGATAATTTTTCATGACATGTTAATTAATAGACTGATATAGATAGATTTCCATCACGCTGATGAGAGGAAATTGGTAGTCTATCTTCAAAACTTAGTTGCAGCGTAGGGCCTTTAAGGGATCATAAGCCCACATTGCTTCGTGCATTTTGAATCTCACTCAGCTATTAAGTTCCCTAGGAGGGATCTTTTACTTTGTTTTTTTTGTAGACAAACGGATAAGGGATCTCAATCATTCAAAATATCAGAATATAGATACTTCAAGACTGATTATCTATTATGCCTACATTTCCATTCGACGAATACACGCTAAACATTTGATAGATTGTTGCCATCATACGCTGGCGTGGACGTCTCATACATACTTGATATCCCTGGTGGGATTGTGGGTCTTCTTAGAAAGAGACACTGTACACCTTCCACACAAAAATGATCATTCCTGTCCAGAGTAAGAATTGGATGTACCAATCTCGAGAGAACAAAAACTTCTTGTGTGCGCGACTATATGCACGGGGGTCGTAGCGGTTTTCTACACGTTCTTGTACCATGAAGAAGGTAAAGTCTGAGTAGAAGGGGTTGGTTTCGATGAGCATTTGGAAGCCAAATGCCAGCATCAGAATCGACCATCCCATAAATCCGAAGGACCACGAAATCAAAAAGAGCAGAAGGGTACTTGCAAATCCAGCGTAGAGAAAAATGCGTCTGTGCCATCTGTTGTTGGACCATCTGACCATCACATAGGGATGGGGAAGTGGACGCATCCTAAAACCTACTTCGTGTATCCTGAGGTTGCAAAGTTTAGCAGCCAGTATGTGGCTTCCCTCATGCAGGGCGGTAAGAAGGGCCATAATCAAACCTATTATGAGCCCATCTATGAGATAACTCCAAATCATACCCGTTTGACTTGAAAGCGGTTAAACAAGACGAAAAATGCTATAGTAGATGCACTCATCCATCCTAGGAGTATCCACCAGTTGGGATCTTCTCCACGCATCAAATAGAGGATGTGGTTGAATGGAAGCAAATTAGCAAACTGGAAGAGGGTCTCGTTCAATGCCTCTACAGAGTAGAATGCCTCACTTGAAAACAGCAATGTAAACTGTACAAAGTTGGGCCAGCCTCTACTTGCTTCTGGGCGAGGATCAATGAAAGTAATGACCAATCCCATCATAGAAAAAAGTGTAATGCCCGCCAGGATACCTAGCTCTGTATACAGGAAGTTCATGATCGTGACTTCCAGGTTGAAGAAAATAAGGGCCACTACATGCAATACCGCTGAAACAAAGGTCAGCATAAGTATATGACTCAAGGCGATGCCTCCATAGTGAATCAGTACCTTCTCGGGCCGTTTATTGAGGATCTTAATCAATCCTGTTCCAATGGAGCTTTTGGCAATGTATCCAATCGAAAAGAGGCCATCACTTGCCACACTCATCGCAACTACACCTGTGAGCAATCGTGCGATATAATCACCGCTCAGTGCGCCCCAGAGATTGCTAAACACAATGAACAGGAACACTGGAAATACTAGGACAAAGAAAAAGGCTTCTTTGATCCGGACGTATTGTACCGTTTGGTAGTATAGGGATAGTCCCATTGTTCGTACCATGATGCTAGTATTTAAGAGATGAAGGGTAAACTTCCACTTATGCGCTTACAGTAAGCTTGTACACATCCTTGATGCTAAGTGGCGTAATTGAGAAATTGGGCGTAACCTTATTTAAGCGTTGGAGAAAGGATCGCTTGTCTGAAGGGAAAACAAAAATCATGTCTTCCTGCAAGTAATGCTTCTCTTCCTCTACAATATTCTGGTAACCCTGGAACTTGGTAAAGGCAATTTTGGATTGGAAATCTGCGTAGTCCGCCATCAGATCAGAGACAGATTTTGCTTTATCTATCATTTGTCCATCGCGTAGGAATACAACCTTATTGGTAAACTCCTTGATTTCCTCCCATTGATGCGTAGCAAAAAATACTGACATATCTTTCCGTTGGTAGATGTATCGCCAGAATTTCTCACGCGTCTCAGGGTCTAGGTTGGCTGTAGGTTCGTCTAGGACTAGGACCTCGGGATTGCCCATCAGAGCGACATAGATCCCTACCTTCTTACGCTCTCCAGCTGAGAGGACGATAAATACCTTATCGTAGATTTTGTCTAGTCCCAGCAAGCGAACGAGCTCTTTGTCTTCCCAATTGGGAATGCCTAAGTAATTGCCTAGGTAGTGAAAGATCTCCTTCACCTTGAGTCGAGGAAAGAGGGAAATGTTATCGTATAAAACCCCAATCTTTCGACGGTGCTTCTTCATACTTTCCCCCCAGAATGTCACTTCTCCTTCTGTGGGAAACAAATTTTCGGTCATGACATCTATCAGGGTAGACTTTCCACTCCCATTGGAACCCAGGATGACGAATTTCTCTCCTGGTTCCAATGAAAAGTTGATGTCTTGAAGGAGTTGCTTGTCTCCCACCTTGTAAGAGACATTGGATACGTCTAAGACTTTCATTGTTCGTTAAATTTTACAGGCTACTTCACCTTTTTTACCGATAGTCAGGACCGCTTGTACGGACTCGAATACACCGTCTATGTTGAGCATTTCCTCGACTTTGTAGTCTTGGAATGCGCCGACGACACAGGAACCAAAGTCCAAAGCTTCTGAGACGAGGCTGAGTTGGTTCACGACAGCTCCTACCTCATTGAGAATGAATCGGTAACCACGGTCTCCGTACTTCAGCATTGTACGCTCATTCACACTGGTGATGATCGCCACCATACCTGCTGACTTGAGGTCGATGTATGGATCTGTTACCAGATATTCCTTGAGCTTGTCCATATATGGACCTGCATCGATACACTCAATGGCGTTTTCATTGGGGAGGTAGTGATAGAGCCCTTCGTCTAGGTGAGAATTGAGCATCACAAAGTATACCTCCAAAGGATAGAGTCCACCTGCAGATGGGACGACACGCCATCCCACATGACCTTCTTCTTCGATTCCATCGATCCGTGAGCGCATCGAGATACCGTAGGAATAATGCATCAGACTATAAACCTCATTGAGCGAGATCTTGTACGATGTATCATACTCACGTCCGCTTCGGCGCGTACTGACTAAGTCAAAGAAATTATGTTCGAGCGGTAGCAGATCAGCGTAGTCTTCCATCGAGATCTTCTTAGATCCTGGGTAAGACTTGTACGGCTGAGAAGTACGCTTGGTGTAGTATGGCGTAAAAAACTTGCCTATGTTGACACCCAATTTTCGCTGAGAGAACGTATTGAACTTGATATTCTCCTGAAAGAGCATCGCCACAGAGTGGTTAAAGTTCTTAGTTCCATAGCCCCCTGCGTCTAGGGACTGTACTTTTTTTCGAGCAGCTTGTTTGATTTTCATCTTTCTGGCGCTTTAGGGGAATGGGTGTGGGTAATGATTCAAGTTGTCGTAATCGTAACTGGTGTAACCCATGAGTTTGGGTACCTCGTACAGGCGCTTGGCTCCGTGATAGTAGAAAGGATAAGCTCCTCCCATCTGTATCAATTGTGGAATGACGAGGCGTACACTGTAGAATCCTAATTGGTTCACGTCTACTGTCGTCATATCGCGGAACATGACATTGTATCCTTTGTCTTTCATGACACCCAAGATTCGTTGAACCGTCTCTGTCGGTGTCTCTTTGTTCTCCTCGTGGAGATCGACCACCTTCGTAGGTACGGCATTACGCCATCTGTCAAAGACAAACTGATAATCTGGACGCTTGGTGTAGAAGACAGAGTGCTTCTCGAAGTCCAATAGTTCGTGGAAGTTATCACTAGGGATATAGTCCATCGTCGAACTCAGCATGTAGCGGAAGTAGGATACGGCTTGTCCGATTTCCTGAATCACTTTCTTCAATGCACCACCTAAGGTATTTCTTGTAGAGGTACCTACGGCTACAAATTTGCCGTACTCCGCCTCTCCGAAACAGAACCCAAAGATGGAAGGCTCTTTCAGATCATAAGTCGTATCGAAGAAATGCCACTCATAGTGCTTGGGGAAGTGCTCGTCTAGATAGCCCTGTACCTCGTCATCAATGATGATCTTGGGTGGCACAATCTTCTGTGTCCAAGTGAGTACGAAACTGTCGCGCTCGATGATCTCATACAAAGCAGTCAAAGTGGCTTGTGAGAGAGAAGTGTGAGCCGCAAGTCCAGTAGACGTACCGACGTTGATCCACTCCGCATCGTGCGTCCAGGGAATGTAGATCATTCCACCAGGAACCCACTTCTCTTTCCCATCGGTCAAGTCCGTCATTGGGAACCAGTGGAGCATACGCTCTTCAGTAAAAGGAAGGAGGGTGTAACGTTCGTCTGCATATTGCTTCTCGTGGAAAAGCGCATATTCACTGGGATGGACGGCTGGCTTTCCAATAGAGTGGTAGGTACCTTCGATGGCTTCATCTAGCTGGTAAAAAGCAGGGCAATAACGCTCCACGGTTTCACCAATTGTTGACATAAAGGCTCCTTCCCATTCGTATCCGCAACCAGACGAACGTCCTCCATATTCTTCTGCCCCCAATACTTCCGTATTGCAAGGCCATATACCATAGGCCATCAAGTCGGGATCATTGTTCATGATCGGCAGTTTCGAGACATAGGAGAGAATACCTACATCGGGCGAAATCAGCTTGGTGGCATTTAAGAGATGTAACTGTGAGTTTTTGATTTTCATGACAGAGTAACTTCTTCTAGCCAAGGAGCCAGGTTGTAGGATAATTTAGGCTTACAGTGCGTGCAAAGTGGCGCACGAAGTAGGGTATGCTTGGTTGTTTCCAAGGTCAGCATATTGAAGCTGATATATCCATTGATCAGTTCGGGTACATTCCACTGCTCCATAAACTTTCCAGCTTCATAGATAGCTGTAGAAGCGATGATGTCATAAATCACTTGTTTTCCAGGAAGCTGATCTCCTACGCCTTTCTGCTTATTTTTGTACAAGAAGTTCTCGTAGCGATCGTTATACTCCAAGTTAGGATCCAGGCTTCTCATTCTGACTGAGAGGCAGTTATAGCAACCCCATTCTCTTCCCCAGTAGATAGGTCCCACTTGTGCATCTATTCCATTGATTCCGTGGATGTATAGCCAGGGCTTATTGAGCTTGATGCAGGTCAGATTGATCTTCTCCATCAAGTAGGGGTGCCAGTTTGTATTATCTACAATCAAGAAGTCTTGTTCTTCTATGAATTTTTCGAGTTCCGCTTCGTCAAACTTTTCAGAATCGAACAGGACGGTGTTTTTATACTCGTGTAAGAGTGCTTTTTCTTTGAGCGATTGGGCGACTGGACTTGTACCGATAATCCCTAGCTTGCGATTTTCGTAGTCAAATCCTTTCTGTTCGATTGTGACACCGTACTCATTAGTTGTACTACTACCTTCTGGAGACGGAATGTCATAAGATAGTTCATATGGTAACAGATCATTGTCTTTAAGCGAGGCCACAACGTCCATCACTTTGACATTATCATGTTTTTTATTGACTCCCTTTACCCATTGCTCGTAAGAGATGTCTTTGTTGTCTTTCAATTTCGCGACGAGTGCTTCGAAAATTGTCTTCTTTTCAGGGTCTTCGAACTCGAGCAAAAAGATATCGGATCTGGTTCGAATCTGATAGACCGATTGCTCCTCATCGTAGAATACGGCATAATCTGTAATCATAACACAGGTATTAAGGAGATGAAAATATGTACGAATTATTTAATACAATACAGAAAATCTAGAATATAACTCTCTCATTAACAGGTCAATAATTAACCTGATCATTTCACTTAATCACATGTATAGAAAGAAAAAGAATAAGAAGAGTCTAGATTTGAAAAGTAAAAAACAAAGACCCGCCCACTTTGCAGGCCAGGTCTTTGCGGATCCAATTAAGGATTGATTGTGATTGTGTCAGCTTTGATGGTCACAGTAGATCCACCACCGTTACAGTTACAGCAGCAGCAGCAGCAGCAGCAGTTACAACCGGCAGCAACAAGCATTTGACCAAAACCTTCGCGCTTAGATAATCTTTGAACTTTCACTGGGATAAAATTTAGGAATTTTGCCTACTCTGTTTTTATTGGGTTTTCGGCTTTCCCCGTTTGATTGAATCAAAGTAACGAAATTAAGTTGGGTACTAGTGTGAAACTCTGTGTACCTGTGGGTAATAGTGGGAATAACCTGATTTTTTCCTGATTTTTTCAAGGCTTTAGAGAGCAAAACCCTCCATCAGGCCATTCCCACTCAGCATTCGATCAGCCCGTCCAGTAAGCTTGGCGTGGATATCCGAACTTGTCGTATATCTCCTGCTGCTCTTTGGGAGTCACTAATCGACTCGTCAAAGTAATGCCTTCCTTTTTAATCCAATTGTAAAAGGTTTTACGGCTAATACCATACTCATCTGCTAATTCCTGACGAGTTTTGACTTTGAACTGTTCCATAATCAATCGCTAAGGTGTGGATGCAAAAAAAAATGAAAAACTAGGTAGTCAATCTTTGTGCTTAACATGGCTATACCTTACGTCTTATCCATTATTGTGTGTGTCCTACCTACTAGTCCAAACACAAAAGCGTTGATTATATTCAATTTCGTATAGATTCAAAGAGCTATTTATACATCAAGATAAAAAATATTTCAGTCAAGTAAAATGTCTCTTTTATTATATATGCAATATTTGTTTCAAGTATAAACATCTAAGATAGAGATATATATGCATGTATAAGATCTATATTCGCCGTAAATTATTCTTACAACTACTAAGTCCATAGCTCAAAACTCGAATCTCTTTGCATTTTGTGCATTCGTCAAATTGTATATATAATTTATCTATTTTGATCGATTTAGCACCACTAGCCCTTTTTTTCAGAACCTAATATCTCTGGTACTTAGTTAGATATTCATTGTTGCAAACATGGTCTTAGTCTTGATGAAGTCTTATATTTGGGCAAATACATTAGTCTATGCGGCCCGATTTTAGCCAAATACCCTACAATACAGGTACTCGCTTGACACTCCAAGCAGGTCCCCTACCCAAGCCCAAATGGGAAACACCTGAAAAAATCGAGATCAAGTCCTTATATACAGCCTCAGACATAAGCGACCTGCCTCACCTAGATTTTGCAGCAGGTCTTCCTCCATTTTTGAGAGGGCCCTACTCTACCATGTATGTCTCTCGCCCTTGGACTATCCGTCAATATGCAGGTTTCTCCACAGCAGAAGAATCCAACGCCTTTTATAGAAAGAATCTCGCAGCAGGTCAAAAAGGACTTTCCGTTGCCTTTGACCTGGCTACACACCGAGGATACGACTCCGATCATCCACGGGTAGAAGGAGATGTGGGCAAGGCAGGCGTAGCCATCGACACTGTAGAGGACATGAAGATCCTGTTCGATAAGATCCCCTTAGATCAGATGTCCGTATCGATGACCATGAATGGGGCGGTCATTCCGATCATGGCTTTTTACGTAGTCGCTGCTGAAGAACAAGGCGTATCGCAAGCTCAGCTCTCAGGTACTATCCAAAACGATATCCTCAAAGAGTTCATGGTACGCAACACCTATATATATCCTCCCGTACCCAGCATGCGGCTGATCGGTGATATCTTTGCCTACACTTCTGAGCACATGCCGAGGTTCAACTCGATTTCTATCTCAGGCTATCACATGCAGGAAGCAGGGGCCACTGCGGATCTTGAGCTTGCCTATACGCTAGCAGATGGACTCGAATACCTCAAGACAGGGCTAGCTGCTGGACTAGACATCGATAAGTTCGCGCCACGCCTCTCTTTCTTTTGGGCCATCGGAATGAACTTCTTCATGGAGATTGCCAAGATGCGTGCAGGGAGAATGCTGTGGGCCAAACTGGTCAAGCAATTCAACCCACAAAATCCCAAGTCGATGTCTCTACGGACACACTGCCAGACATCGGGCTGGTCGCTTACAGAGCAAGACCCCTTAAATAACGTCGCGCGCACCTGCATTGAAGCCTTGGCAGCGGCTTTTGGTCACACCCAGTCGTTGCATACCAACTCTTTTGATGAGGCCATTGCCTTGCCGACGGATTTCTCCGCACGTATTGCACGAAATACACAGCTCTATCTCCAGCAGGAGACGCACATCACACGTAGCGTCGATCCCTGGGCAGGCTCATACTATATAGAGCGTCTGACGAAGGACTTGGCAGACAGAGCTTGGGAGCTCATCCAAGAAGTGGAAGCACATGGAGGCATGGCGCAAGCCATCGAGCAGGGCATCCCCAAGATGCGCATCGAGGAAGCGGCAACACGTAAGCAAGCACGAATCGATACAGGGCAAGATGTCATCGTGGGTGTGAACCGATTCACAGTAGACGGGGCTAAGCAGTCCTTTGATATACGGGAAGTAGACAATGCAGCTGTCCGCGAATCCCAGGTCAGACGTCTACAAGAGGTCAAAGCCTCACGTGATCAGGCAGCAGTAGCCGCATCTCTTCAGGCGATAGAAGCCGCTGCAGAGAGCGGAGAGGGCAATCTCATGGCCTTAGCCATCGAAGCTGCGCGCCATCGGGCGACGCTAGGCGAGATATCTGACGCGATGGAGAAGAGCTTTGGCAGATTCAAGCCTGTCATCCGATCGGTGAGTGGTGTATATGCGCAGGAGACGCAAAACGAAGATGGGTTCTCAGAAGTGAGGGCGCTGGCAGAGACATTTGCCCAGTTAGAGGGGCGTAGACCTCGCATCATGGTAGCCAAGATGGGTCAAGACGGACATGACAGAGGCGCCAAGGTGATCGCAACGAGCTTTGCCGACATGGGATTCGATGTAGACATTGGCCCGCTTTTCCAGATGCCTTCTGAAGTCGCACGACAAGCCGCCGAAAATGATGTACATATTGTAGGTGTCTCTTCCCTTGCAGCGGGTCACAAGACGCTCGTTCCTCAGTTGATTCATGAGCTAACGCAGCTAGGTCGAGAGGATATACTGGTCGTGGCAGGTGGGGTCATTCCACAGCAAGACTATGAGTACCTATTTGAGGCAGGCGTTGCGGGAGTATTTGGTCCAGGGACAGTCATTACAAAAGCGGCGAAGGAGATCTTGGAGAAGATGATGGTCGAGGAGGAGCCTGCGGGCTAGGATACCAGATCCATTATCGCTACAGTTAGATACATGAGCCAGCTTTCCTTATAAGGATGGCTGGCTTGTTTTTTTGTAGGATTCCCATATCTAATTCCTTCTAGCCTCAACGTTTTGTTGACACAACTTGGCTTTATGTAGCTTAAACCTTAAAGCCTACGCCCGTGAGGAATATCTCCATTGGAATCTAATCATTTTCAGATTCGTGTCTTGAGCGTAGCGACATGCTTTGCAGGATCACCTCTCTCTTCTTATAATCTCCTTAGTTTTTTGGACTAGTCTGATACATCGCAGCAAAACCGTGATCAACAAGTAGGCTATCGATCTTTACTTGCGTAGTGGGATTGGTGATACGAGCGAAGGTGTGCTCTAGATCTGTTTCCATGTTTTGAGGGTCAAAATCAGGACTCTTGTGATTATACTGATCCATATAAAAGACAAGCTTCTTGTACAGTCTATATGAGTTTGTGTCGTTCGCATCATATAGGATTCTCGCTAGATCTCTCCACCTCAAGTAGGTCTCATAATCAATGACGTATTTGGGAAGAAAGGAAGACGAGTCTGTACCTAAATTCACGGAGTCTGAGGCTACTGAATCCACCTGGATGTATGCTGTAGTTTCTTCAGCAGGATCTGTACGATCCTTTGCAGGTGTAGGACCTTGACAAGAAATCCCGATGCCCACTATAGTAAGCAGTACACAAATCTTGACTATTGTATGTTTCATTTTGTACTAAAATCTTGAATCGTATGTAACTTTCAAATAGACTCTAGCATTTTGCCTATCGCTTGAAATTTTCCCTTAGGTCTCCCTATCGACTATTAAGCAAACTCTTAGGTAAATGCTAGAGGAATCAACTATACTTACAGGAAAGGTTTTCGTATTGTCTTAAAGGTGGCAAAAAACTCCCATTCCTTGAGCGGCATTAATGCTCAGGATCTGGCCCCCAATCACATGTACATTCACATTGGAAAAGACCAGTAGAACATATACATTCTGCTCTATCTGGACACATGGCACTTGCACCACTAAATAGGGTAGTGCATGAACATTCATGATGTGCCAAATCGGTATCAGGAGATACAAACGGTGGGAAGTAAAAAGCTTCATCGAAGTTTACAGGAGCATCCAAAAATGAAGCCTCTATTTGTCGCGAATCTTTTAGCTTAGGGTCATTGTCCGCCCAAACACATATCACACTGAATAAAAGTACACCTATAAGTAGAATGAAGAATCTTAACATAGTAGATAGATCTTTAGACTTAAAAAAACGACGGCTGAATTGAATTCATAAGAAATTAGGTAGGACATCGAGCAAATCACATATTTGAATTTCCTTGCTATGCCGAATGTACTTCTCTATCCGCCCACCGTGACAATTCAGCCAACCGGGAAAAAGAAATCTGAGGGTTGTGTGCCTTCTCCAAAATCAAACTTCTCTAAAATCGCATTAGGAAAGAACCTATCCTTCCCACAAGAATTGGCGAGGTAGCCCACAATCCTAGGCACAGCATCGACCATAGGAATACTATAAAATGCTTCATGGTAAAAACGTTTAAATTTAAATCTTTGGATTTAGTGATTTAGCATAATCTGTAAGGGATAAGGCTTTTGATCACAAACACATTTGATGTCTGACATCACATTTATTTATGATCATATAAAGATAACGCATTATTCTTAAAAAAATCAAGGTTCCTCTAATGAGTATTCAGTAAATTTATTGGGAAAAACTTGTAGTAAATACGTTGTCAATTAAGCTTTTACCCAAAACCTATCCTTACTATCATACATAGTATAAATTATACATTATTAATAATTATTCAAACTTGGATAATTTCAAATAAGATTATAAAATCTCTTCAAGGCAAAAGCTTTATGTAAAGAAATTCCCACATAAAATGCTGATCATAAATGTTTTTTAAAGAATATAAATACCTAACAGATTCGTTATACCAAATGATATATTTCTTTTATCAAAAAAGACCTCATCTGAGGAAATACAGCTCTATCTTTTCAAGAAATGAAATTGATAAAAAAAATTTATTTCGATATAATAAAAGAGTTTATCCTAGATAAAATGAAAAAATTGAGACACTAAATTTTTTCCACATTTTACCAGAAAATCGTATAGGTCAATAAAAACACTACTTTCTATCTACTGACTTTCGCTACATCTTTGCGAAAATTAGGAGATCCCTAGTGTACCAAAAAGGCTATCATAGCTAATATGTCTGCTTATCCACCTCAAAAATAAACCGTCGCCCACAGACGAACCAAACCAGTTGAATTCAAATTCCCATTCACAAACCAAGAAGAATTGACGGTCTCAAGTTCTGTGCGATTTGTGTCTATCATATCACCTGTATCCAGCGCGACTGTAGTATCCTCAATCAACTGATAGGTCTGTCTCTGCTCAAACTGACCTAACAAGCGCTGCTCTATCCCCACACTAAAATTAGAGAATATATGATACTGGAAGCCCCATAGCGGATAGATGTTGAGGGAGTAGGATTCTGAACTTGTCTGATTGATTTCAGTACTCCTACGATTGATCCCCGCCATATTATTTACTCTGTTGATAAATTGGCTGCTAGACCTATAGCCTATGCCTAAGTCTACTCCTACATACAGAGAAAACTTATTGCGTAAAGGCATTTCCCACTGATATCCCAAATTAAGCTCTGCATTGTATGACTCGCTTTCCCGAGAGAAAAACGTTTCCTCATTGGGAAGGCTTTCCCTTTCTGAGTTGTTGAGTAAAAACTGAGTACCCACCCGATAAGCTCCTTTTCCAAGTTGCTTCCTGTAAAGGAAATCATATCTAAACCTCTCCCTCACAAGCGGAATGATGTTGATAGACAGGCGTCGGCGCAATTGCTCGGACTCATCTTCAGGTGGTGAAACATTTGACTGCGCACATACATAGAGTATACTGAGCCATATGAAGCATAGGCCTGTAAGAAAGACTCTCATGGTAAGGGATTTAGGTTACGAATATTTCCTACAAAATGCGATTACTTATCCAAAATTGGTATGTACAAAAAAGGATCTCTTAAGTAAACAGACAGATGTAAGAGGTGATCCCTTTCGGGATTACGCCTCAACATCTGCCCTCTTACTTAAAAGGCTAAATCCAGCATCCTGGATTCTCAATCGAGGCCGCGGCTAACTATTTCTCATCAATCGAAGTAAAAGGAAAGCCAAAGCGCGACGTCAGCTGGACTATTTGTAAAGGTTTGAAAGACCCATCTTTGGGTCATATTCTGGAAGTCCACTTGCTCCTGATCCAGTATCGTTTGGGTATCGAACGTACGGGTCGTATTCAAACGGAAATCATCTGTCCACATAGTATGAGCGGCTACTAAGAAGCTACATTCCATTCCCAAACCTAGATTGGGCAGCAAGCGATACTGAAAACCCATTAGCGGCCTCACTCCAATAGACAATATATGGCCTGTGCGTTGGTGGATTTGTTCCCTTCTTAGGTTATCCGCAGGACTATTTCCTATTACTCCATAGTCATAGGTAAAATATTCATAGCCAAGCGCTGCATCAACGCCCCAGTAGGCTACTACAGCCTTTCCTATTTTCTTTTCCTTCTGTATGCCTTGGCTGAATCCTACTTGCATGTTGAAACCCTGCTGCTCCTGTATCCCTATGCTGTTGAAAGGAAAGGTTCTACTGACGGGAGAAGCATAATCTACCGTCTCTGCTCGGACGGAGAGAGACGTACGTCGTGTAAATCGTGGATTGTCCTTCCGATAGATAAGTTCTACAGGATGGTTAGGAATGGTGATCCCCAATACATCAATAGATACACTGCGTGGAAAGGCTTCGCTTTGTGCTTGTAACTGAAGAGCAAAAGATAGGAGGACTAAACCAAAGGTAAGAATACGTTTCATGGTATAAGGGGTTAAATAGTTTGATATAGCCCAAAGTGAATGAAACGATGCATAAAGTTGTATGCATAAAAAAAGCCCCCCAAGTGGGAGGCTCTTCTATTCTTATGAGATACAAGCAAAAAGTCACGATTCTCGGCTCTTTTATCTCACGATCTTAATGTTTACTCGCCGTCTTTCTCGTTGGCTTCCATCTGCTGCTTCAGCTTCGCAAGTGCATCGATATCACCGAGTACGGTAGTACCTGACTTGGATGGTTGCTTAGGCGCAGATCCTCCACCTCCACCAGTTTTCTGGCGCTTGACGGGCTTCTTCTTCTCTTCCTCTTTCCAAGTCTTGGTGTGAGAAAGTGTCAGACGCTTGGCATCTTTGTTGAACTCGATCACGATGAATTCCGCTGTGTCATCCACCTTGAGTTCTGGCTTGTCGTCCTCAGTCTTGAGGTGCTTACTTGGGATGTTTCCTTCGACACCGTACTGAAGTTCTACAATTGCCCCTTTATCAGAGATACGCTTGATAGTCCCTTGATGAGAAGAACCGAGGGTAAAGATATTGGCGAATGTCTCCCATACATCTTCTGTCAGCTGCTTGTGGCCGAGGCTCAAGCGGCGGTTTTCGACGTCGATGTCTAGCACGACTACTTCCAACTCTTCATCTACCTTCACATACTCAGATGGGTGGTTGAACTTCTTCGTCCAAGAAAGATCCGAAATGTGTACCAGACCGTCTACACCTTCATCCAGTTCTACGAATAGACCGTAGTTGGTCATGTTGCGGACGATACCCTTGTGGCTAGAGCCTACAGGGAACTTGCCCTCTACGAGTGACCATGGATCTTCCTGAAGCTGCTTCAATCCGAGGGACATCTTGTTGTCCTCGCGGTCGATGTTCAGTACCACTGCCTCTAGCTCGTCTCCTACCTTGAAGGACTCTCCAGGGTTCTTGACATGCTGAGACCAAGACATCTCACTTGTGTGGATCAGCCCTTCGACACCTGGCATGATCTCAAGGAAGATACCGTAATCAGCCACAGTTACTACGCGACCTTTCACGACAGAACCTTCTCCGAGTTCTTCAGGCAGCGACTCCCATGGGTGGTCGGTCAGCTGCTTCATGCCCAAGCTGATACGCTTCTTGGCATCGTCGAAATCCAATACTACTACATTGACCTTCTGGTCGAGTTCGAGTACCTCCTCTGGGTGGTTGATACGTCCCCAAGAGATGTCGGTGATGTGCAAAAGCCCATCTACACCTCCCAAGTCGATAAACACACCGAAGTTGGTCATATTCTTGACAGTACCCTCGAGTACCTGTCCTTTTTCCAAGTTCTGGAGAATCTCCTTACGCTGCTCTTCGAGTTTGGCCTCGATGAGTACTTTGTGAGAGACGACCACGTTTTCGTATGCGTGGTTGATCTTCACGACCTTGAACTCCATATTGCGACCTACATACGCATCGAAATCACGTACAGGCTTCACATCAATCTGAGATCCTGGCAAGAAGGATTCAATTCCATCAATATTTACTACAAAACCTCCTTTGGTACGACGCATCACGTGTCCCTGAAGAACAGTATCTTTCTCCATAGACTCTTCGATGCGCTCCCATGCACGCATGTGCTTAGCGCGGCGGCGTGAAAGGATCAACTGCCCATCCTGGTCCTCTACATTCTCAATGAATACCTCTACCTCTACTCCAGGCTTGATGTCGTCCTCTCTGAATTCGTTGGAAGGAATCACTCCTTCAGACTTGAAGCCGATGTTCATTACGACTTCCTTGTCACCGATACTTACTACCGTTCCTTGGACAATTTCGTTGGCGTTAAACTCACGCAGGGTGCCAGCATACATTTTGGCCATTTCCTCGCGCTGAGACTTTGTGTAATCGTCTCCTGTTTTCCACCATTCGTCATCGTCATCATCATCGTCGCCGAGACCTTCGATCAGTTCCGCTTTGAGGGACTCATCGCCTTCGGGCTTTTGCGTTGCGTTGGGATCGTCTTCTTCAACTGTAGGTAGGTCTTCCTCCTCCGAGGTGATAATTACAGTTGGTTCTTGTTCAGCTGCTTTGTTCTGCAGTTCTTCTTTTGGTTCGAGATTTTTGTCAGTTTCTTCTGTCATGCATTTTGTCTCCTTTCTGCACGGGTTTACCGAGCGGATGCAAATGTACTCAAAAATTCAAGAAATTGCTAAAGGTTTGACATTCGGTTTGTTTTTATAAAGTAGAGATTATCACGAATGAATTCAGATAGGATTGATTTTCTATGTAAAGACGTGATAAACCCTGTGTAAAGACGTGATAAATCAACGTCTCTACATAGGAAATACAGTATCAACTTATTCGTGATAATCATTAATAAATAATCGCCACGCTGATTATATCTCATTCTCTCCTCTCTAATTCTTATTTTTTTCTCCCATTGCCCCCCACAAAATCCTACATTCGCAGCATCATTTGACTTCACCAACTCCCTATTATGTTTCCTAGCATTCAATCCTACATCCATGCCCTCTCTTTAGAGGCTCCTGACATCTCTGCTGAACGTAAAGCCCTCATGGCTCCCTTGATTTCTTATATTCAGCAGAAGCGCTCAAACCAGCAAGCCGTCCAGCTCAACTTCATCTGCACCCACAATTCTCGCCGCAGCCATATCTCTCAGATTTGGGCCAAAGCAATTGCAACACATTTGGGCATTACCCTAGAGACCTACTCAGGAGGTACAGAAGCGACGGCCTTTCATCCCAATGCGATCACGGCTATGCGTGAAACAGGCTTTGAAATTACGACTGAAGACGAAGCATCAAATCCTCGGTATCGTATTCGGATGGGAGAAGAGCTTCCCGAACTTCAGGCATGGTCCAAAAAATTCAACGATCCCTTCAATCCGACACAAAATTTTGCAGCGGTCATGACTTGCAGCGATGCTGATGAAAACTGCCCCTTTGTGCCAGGAGCTGAGCTTCGTGTCGCCCTGACATATGAGGACCCCAAAGCATTTGATGGTACCCCCCAACAGGCAGCAGCCTATAGCGAAAGAGCCAAGCAAATTGGGACAGAATTATATTATCTATTATCCGAAGCTATTCGTTAGCAGGTTGCTTGTATACATCATGTCCGATGGATACAAGTAAATAGACAATTTCACTTTATGTAAGATCTCAAAGGTACTTCCTTCAAAGAATTTATTCCTCTTATATATTTTAGAGATTGTATAAAGTACACCAATCAATCTCTACATGAGAAAAGCCATACAATCCCTGGAAGCGAACCAACAAGAAAAAGTCCTTGCCAGAATTGTACAAGCGGGAACTATCTTGTCTCTCTCTGCTTTAATCATTGCTGGAATTCGACCCATTCCACAAGATAAAGGCCCTTTACCTGAGGACCACCATACATGGGTTGCTGAAGAAACTATCCTAGAGCTTTACTTCCTGGACAGTGTAAGGCAACAAAAGCAGTCGCTTGATGCTGATTCCACCAAGCGACTTCCTTTATCATCTCCAAAATAGCTCCATCAAAATTGCGCGTGTAAGAAGCTTATTTGACTGTAAATCTAAATCCTGCATATATATTTCGCCCAAAGATCGGTCCCCATACACGGCTTGCATCGAAGTAGGGACTATCTGTATCAGCTGCGGAAACAATGGGATTGGGTTGCTGGAAATTAAGGAGATTTTCTCCCCCGACATAAACTTCCCATTGCTTGCCAAAGGACTTGCTGACTTGACCCAGAAGATTCCAGTAAGCAGGACTTTCGGTGAGCGCAGATATAGGCGAATTGTCATCTACATCTGGTAAGCGTTGTACCCCGACATACTGAGCCGTCAGATCAAAGTTCCAATCATTGGCTGTGCGATAAGCGATGTTGGCGAAGCCACGATGAAGAGGCACAAAGGGACGCTGTCTCAAGCCATCCCTATAGGTGACCTTGCTATCCTGATATTTGTAAGCCAATCGAATGGAGAGATCCTCCACAGGTTCATAATCTAAATTGAGCTGAAGGTTATGCGAAAAGGCAGGTCCATCCAAGGCATAGAATATAAGGTCTAGTTGACTTTGGTCTAGGTCTACGACGGCCATCTGCTCAAACCAGGTATAGAAATACGTTGCGACAAACTGCAGGGGACGCTTAGCGATGCGAAAATCACGTATGAAATTAAAACCTGTATTCCATCCCATTTCTTGTGGGAGGCCATATACACGATTGGTTTCATCTGCGGGAATATTGATGGTACGATTGGAAGCGAAGTAGCCGATGTTTTCACCGAGGATATTGGCGGTACGCTGGCCTTTTCCTAGCGAAGCACGAAAAGAGGTCCAATCATTGGGACGATATAGCAGATGTAAGCGCGGAAGAATACTCCACTGCTCAAAAAGTGCTTGATAATCTACCCTCGTAGCGGCAATGAGTCGGAAGTTTTCCCTCACCTTATATGTATACTCCACAAATCCTCCAGGCACACGTTCCTCTCTACTAAATGCTTGATCTACGATTTGATCATCCAGGTCATTGTCCAAATCTTCTTCTACACGATCATAGATACCACTTAATCCTGTCCGCAACTGATGATTGGGATTGAAAAGATTGCGTTGATAAATGAGATTTACATAAAAAGTCGTCTGATCGCCATTGTAAAGGGTAAAATAGTCATTAAACCCAAAGTTGAGAAAGGAAAAGCTTTGCTGAAATCGCGACCCCATGATTTGGAGGCCCAAGCTTTCTACAGGATCTTTGGGATTGATCCAGGCGACTTTGGTCCAGGCCCGAACCATCTGACTGACCTGCTCAAACTCTAGATCACCCAAAGGATTGCTATTGGGAACTTGTCCTCCCTGTCGATAGTCATACACCGCATGTACGCCTACTTGGGCATTGACACTCTCGCCTACCGAGAAATACCATCGATTCAAGACATTCACTTGAGATTTATTGGGAATATCCAGAAAGGTATCTTCATTGCGGTCTACTTCAACCCTCCGTCTACTGCCATGAAGGAGCAGGCTTGTGCTGACACCGTCAGATAGCTTCTGACTCGTATGAACATTCAATTCTGTACGTCCGCCCTGATTAAGAAAGCCATTGATATACAGTTTGGGGCCATCTTGTGGCTTGATGAGTTCGATATTGATCTGCCCTGCGATAGACTCGTAGCCATTGACGACGGAGCCTGCCCCTTTGGAGATCTGGATGCTTTCAATCCAGGGACCTGGGATGAGTTCAAGGCCAATATTGGTATTGAGGCCGCGGATGCCTGGCATGGATTCAAAGGTGAGCTGGGTGTACGCACCTGTCAAACCGAGTAACTGGATCTGCTTGGCCCCTGTGATCGCATTGGCGAAACTCACATCTACAGAAGCATTAGTTTCGAAGCTCTCGCCCAAATTGCAGCAGGCAGCCCTTAGCAATTCCTTTTTGTCCAGCGTCTCTATTAGAGGTGTAGCCATCGGATCGATGCCCGAGCTTTTTTCTCTCGCCGTGATGGTCACCGAGTCCGCTTGCCTGATCGCTTCTAGCTGTACCGAAATCATCTCCTGACCGTCCAACTCGATCGTCTGCGATTGAAAACCTTTGTATCGGATGACAATTCGCTCACTTCCTTTGGGAGCCATCAAATGAAATTTTCCCTCGTCATCTGTAAACGTTCCAGCCAAAATAGGTTGAACCAGAATTTTTGCATGGGACAAAGGCATCGTGTTTCCATCAATGTCTTTTCCAGTGACGATTCCGTGAAGGTGCAGGCTCTGTGCTTGCGTAAAAAGGATAAGAGGGATATATAGAAGAAAAAAAAGAAGATACTTTCTCATGCTTAATGAACATAGGATGAATAAAATATAAAGGTTAGTTCAGTTCATATGAAATCATATGACTGAGGTTAAAAAGAAGCTAACCTATGATCATCCGTAAAAAAGCAGGGACTGATAAGTAATGAAGGGAGGTTGATCAGGAGGGGGAATTTCCCATCGATCACTTAAGTGTGTGGGAGATCCATATCTCTCTAGCTCTTTTGTAGGAAAATAGGTCCTGACAACCGCAAAGAAAATAGGAAGAGACAGCTCAGGGGTTTCCTGAACTTGTTGAGCGTCTTCGATTTTAATAGACACCGTCCGATCCTGACAGCATGGCATAGAGAGTTGATCTGTACACTTTTCTGCTTCCAAGAAGAGGCTGACATCTACTAGATAGCCCAGACAATAGTGCGCATGGATGGTGACTCCTGTGGAGACCATCTGATAAATCAGGATTAAGAAAATAATGATCGCTTTGCGCATACATCAAATATACGGAAAATTGCTCAAATGGATAGGACAATCTGAATATACCCTATCTTAAGGTCTAGCCTGAAACGAGTCTACCAGACGCTTTTCGGATTTGTTGAGCTGTTCGTATAGTTGTGGGAAGTAGGGTTCATCGATGAAATAGCGAATGATGTCAGGATCTCCGATATTGATGTCCTGCGCACGGAGCATGCCGAGCATCATCGGAATCCAATCGAACTCATTGAACATATTTCGGCTGTCTTCCTGAGATACGGGCTTGACTGTGCGCGTACGTACAGTTGTACTTTTGGCGGGTTTAGCACTTTCCATAGCTGTAGGGATAGGCTCTGCCACAGCATAAACAGCCGGTTTGGTAGAAGGCTGCGTTTCGGCTGTTTCAGGTTCGGGATAGCGCGCCTGTATGCGACGTCTTTCCTCCCGCACGATATATTGGGTAGACTGGGCAAACATTTCTTGTAAGAAAAGCTTAAAAGCAGCCACATTATAATTGTATTGCTCACCCGTGGCATATACAATGTTGCGTTTGACATCTTCCACATAGACGGTACCACCCGACCAGATAAAATAGCCCCGCAGGATGTTCTTATCCAGTTTGATCTTCATAGGATTGATCGGCTTTTTGACGACGGAGCGGTCCTTGGAGCTACGATAGGCAAAGGTCTGCTCTGGGAGCCAATCGGTATGAAATTCCACACGCTGGTGTTCTTTGTCAAACTTGCCATACTGTATCAAAATGTGACGGAGGTAGATCTTATCAAAAGGCTCGATATTTTTTCGGGCCAAATGTGTGTCTACAAAGTCAATGAGGAAAGGATCTGCATTGTGGTTTCCCAACAAGAAAATATGATCTAGCAACTCAGAGATTCGCTCATTGATCGCAGCCACCTGTGCGGAGGTATTGTTATTTTTATCTAGGTGAAAAACGCGATTGTCAGCCGTACGTAGGAGACAGTTGTTTTGATAGATCGTCAATCTACCGAGTACCCCAAAGTCCATGGTGATCCCATTGGTTTTGGAGTCGTACATACCTTTGAGTTCGGTATAGGCGGCGAGTCGAAAGATATTCTCGAATGAGAAGGGATAATCGACGATCAGACTATTGATAATATATTCGAGCTGATATTTCGGAGGTTTGTTTTGGATAGTTTGTGCAGGTAGCCATCCCATCAAGAGCATCAGTAGGCCTAGTGTATAGGTTCTCATACAGTCCAGTCGCATTGCCAGGGTTTAGAAAAAAGTGAAGCAGAGGGAAATATGTTGAATAATTTGCTAGAAAAAAAGCCTAGTAAGTAGCTTAATCTCTATCCGAATCTGCCGAAAGAGATTGATTACAAGCTTGAATAGATTGGGGACTGCCTCACACCACCATTTTTCATTAGTGGATCTTATACGCAAATGACTATCCAAAGCCTATACCAAAACGATGAGTTTTCGGAAAAAATCACCTACTTATCAGTCATTTACTATAGAGGTAATACAAATGGGGGGATTTTGTTTGAGTGAATATACAAAAACGACCACCCTCTTGGATGGCCATTGTACATGAGATGTTGTTTTAAGTGCTTTAACCGAGCATTTCTAGTTTCATCACACTCGACTCGCTGCTATCTATTCCTCCCATTCCTAAAAATCCTCCAGATGCTTTCGCCACATGTTGGGCCAAGCTACGAAGGCTTTCTCTCAGTTCATTTGCAACCTCTGCACCGAGTTTAGGCAAAATCTCTCCTACCTTACCCAATTCCTCCGTTAGCTGTCCTTCCGTAGAAGTCGCGCTCCAGTTAGCAGTCAGCGTCTCCAAATCTTGTGCAAATCGAGCATCTACTGCTTCGTAGTAGTCATGGAGTGTCGTGTCTGAGGTGAATGTACGGAACTGTACCAGCTTAGTCGCCCAGTCCGTTTCTTTTTTATCAATGTTTTGGTCAGCCCCTGCGACAAGGACCGTAACCATAGAAGGAGCGAGGAGCAGTTGATTTTGTTCTTGCTCAGTGAGCCCACTGAAAAAAGATATTGCCATGAGAAGTGTTTTTGCCAAAATTAAACAAATTTCTCATCCGCAAAACTCTTTTGTAAGATGATAGAGGGTAGAAGCTTCATTTGAGGTAGAAAGTCTCTGTATTTACTTCCTCCTGAAAATATTTAAACAGCCCCTCTAAAAAAACAGGGCCGATCTACTCTCTGAAAGTAGATCGGCAAATCCTGTCATGAAAAACACACACAACTATGAAAAGCCCCAACCTAAAAAGGTCTGATGTTTCAAACATTTTCTTGCATTGATAGCCCCATCAGCAAGAATGGATGAATACATCTGTATAAAAGACATCCGTAATTTCTCTCCTTCTCTCTCCCTAAAGCGTCATTTATGCGACGATTTTTGGATTGCTACGAAAAGAGGAGCATTTTTCTTCCTCGCTCCACAGAAATTGGAGAAACAATTGCCCTATGTCTAGAGGTTGATAGAGAAAATGACGTAGCATGATGGATACTTTTCCACCAGAGGCATTTCGCAGAGCAGACGAATCTCCAGATGCAGATTTTTATCGTGTCCCTCGATTTGTCACCCACATAGACGATCCTGCTATACAAGCTGTGACCAGTCTGTATAGAGAATACTTTCCCAAAGACGGGAAGATCCTAGATCTGATGAGTAGTTGGATCAGCCATCTGCCAATAGATGTGGAATATGAGGAGGTAATTGGCTTGGGGATGAATGCCAAAGAGTTGGAAGCCAATCCTCGGCTGAATGCGTGGCGTGTGCAGGATCTGAACCAGGAGCCGCAGCTTCCTTATGAGGACGCTTACTTTGATGGAGCGGGGATCTGTGTCTCCATTGATTATTTGACACAACCTGTAGAAGTTTTGCAGGAACTGGCACGTGTCCTTCAACCTGAAGCTCCGCTGGTCATCACATTTTCCAATCGCTGCTTCCCCACCAAGGCCATCGCGATCTGGCACCACCTCAGTGAGCAGGAGCGCGTAGCACTCGTCCAGCAATTTCTCCTTAAAGCAGGAGGCTGGCAAGACATCAAAATGATGGATAGGACCTATCCCTGGGGACATGATCCCCTGTATGCGGTGGTGGGAATACGGAAATAGAGAAAAAGGATGCGACGAAATGAAAATCAATTCTGTTCTCCAGATTTTCTTTGAAACATTCTCACAAAATTTATGGGAGGAAGTAAAATTTCTTTGATATCCCCTTTTCTCGATATATTTGTAATATGTTCTCGAATAAAAGGATATAAAATAGCAGGTGCATTGATATTGCCGAATGTTTCTAAATCTACAGGAGCATACTCTTCAAATGTAAAAACGCCCCTCATTGCTACATCAATAGCTGCCACCTCGTTCTCATTCTCATCTATGGCTATTACTGAAATAAGTAATTTACAGGAGAGTTTTGCATTTTCTGGCTGTTTGTCTAGCTCTATCCCAATTTTAATACTATTGAACTGCTTTTCCCAGTAGTCTTGGTTAGCAAGGTATTGGAAACGTGAATGGGCTAGATGAATTTTATGCAGAGTAAGTCCAGAGGTTTGTTCAGGTGTATCCATATTTAAGCTGCAAGGGCATATTGATTCGAAGCGTCGTAATTTTTATTTGTTATAGGTTGGGATTCAACATGGTATTCTATGGAATCATTGGGAGAGTGAGAACTTTCAAAAGCACTTTTTTGATAGTTATTCCAATCATGCTGAGAAGAAGTGATTGTAATGCCATCAATTTTTACATCTTCGAGAATAGTTACATCAAGTGCAATCGCATGTTGAGTTACTACTTGAGCTCCTTCCAATGGCGATACAAGTGACCAATCAGGTTGATCAAACCGTGTGAGAGATTTCTCATCAACGAAAGCAAGACTAGCTCCTATTGTATCCTCAAACTGATCGATAACGTCAAGACTCCACACCAAAAATTCTTCATTATCAAGTAATCCATAAGGGACTCTTATAAAATGAATATCTGAACTGAAGTAATATTTGTAGCTAATATCGAGTACGAGGAACTTAGCTAAAATCTCCTTTGAAATTTCCTTAATTCTGTCCAGTGTACTCATACTTTAAAATGCTTTTTAATAATAGAGTTGATTTGTTCGGCCTTATCCGTTGCGTTGAAAGCTTGAAGCTGATTAATTTGAACATCCAAATAATCGCTTTGTACCCGTAGGTGATATAAGTCATTGACTAAGCTATTGAATTTACCTGCATCTCTATAATCCTCTTGTTTGAGATATTCTCTAAATTTTCGTTTCACATATACATGTATCGATTGAGATTGGTTTTGGCATTCCTGCTTGAGGACGTCTTCGGAGAGGCTGAATTTATACAGTAAGAGGTATTTCATCAATTGAAAGCATGCATAATAGCTACAATGTATAGAGGGGCCGTACAATTGATGAGTTCTGATAAGCTTATTTGCGGCTTCAAGGTTATTCTGAGACTTATACTTTAGATTGTGCATTAACTTTATTTATACATCAATCTAGCTAATTCAAACATAATTCTCAACTGTAAAAACACCCTTAACTATTTTCTTATAAATATGTCTTAAGTGGTTTTTAACTAGGTTAAACGCATCAAACTAATAAATCATAAAAGTAACTAATTTCGGTGATGGAACTTACCGAAATTTTTGAAGACGTACCCGATTTCCGTGTTCTTGGCAGGACCAGCTATAAACTCAGTGAACTTCTGATTATCAGTCTATGTGCTGTTTTGGG